>NZ_WKCB01000052.1 GCF_021606685.1 Pseudomonas syringae | reverse complement strand
CAGCAAGCCCCCAACAACACCCCCACCTCATCATGGCAAACAGCAAACGGCGGACCCGCCTTTTGCGTCTGATCATAATCAAGCGTAATCAGCAGCCCCTGACAACCCGACGGCAGCAGCCTATTCAAATGCTCGGCATACCGCGCCCGCATCAACGGCGGCAAAGCGATCAACGCAGCGCGATCATAAAGCGCATCACACCCCGCTAACACCTCACCCTCCAGGGCGAAAAAATCCCCACACCACAACTCGATCAAATCGGCCTGGTACACCTTGAACCCACCCCGCTGGGTAATGCGCGGCGCAAGCCCCTGCTCACTGAAAAACGCCTCAACCGCCTGCTCCGACAGCTCCACCCCCATGACCCGCAGCCCCTGGCTTGCCAGCCACATCAAATCCAGGCTTTTGCCACACAGAGGCACCAAGACTTTGGCGCCCTCCTCCAGGCTCAAATGCGGCCAATGGCGTTGCAGGTAAGGATTAACCTGCGGCAAATGAAAGCCAATCTGATTGAGCGCCCAGCGCTCCTGCCAAAACGTGGGTTCCATGGATCACCCCGAAAAATCGATCAAATTGCGCTAAAACTTATATTAGATTTAGATCAATGATCTGATTGAAGATGGGCCCATATTAACGCTCAGGACCCCACTTATGCTCCCCAGCCTGTTTATCTCCCACGGTTCGCCCATGCTCGCCCTGCAGCCCGGCGCCAGCGGCCCGGCGCTGCAACGCTTAGCAGCGCAATTGCCTCGCCCCAAGGCAATTGTGGTGGTGTCGGCACATTGGGAAAGCCAGGAATTACTCGTCAGCGGCAGCGCCGCCCCCGAAACCTGGCACGACTTCGGCGGCTTCCCGCGCGAACTGTTTGCCGTGCAGTACCCGGCGCCGGGCGACCCTCAACTGGCCGGCGAGATTGCCCAACGGCTGCAGGCCAATGGCCTGAACGCGCGTATCGATGACCAACGGCCCTTCGACCACGGCACCTGGGTGCCGCTGTCGCTGATGTACCCCGCCGCAGACATTCCGGTGGTGCAAGTCTCCCTGCCCAGCCGCATGGGCCCTGCCCTGCAGACACGGGTCGGGCATGCCCTCGCCGGCTTGCGCGAGCAAGGCGTGTTGCTGATCGGCTCTGGCAGCATCACCCACAACCTGGGCGAGCTGGACTGGCACGCAGGGCCCGAGAGCATCGAGCCCTGGGCACGCGAGTTCCGTGATTGGGTAGTGACCAAGCTGGCGGCCAACGACGAAAGCGCCTTGCATGACTATCGCCGCCAAGCACCGCATGCCGTTCGCAGCCATCCCAGTGATGAGCATTTATTACCGCTGTACTTTGCACGCGGCGCCGGGGGCGAGTTCAGCATCGCGCACCAAGGTTTCACCATGGGCGCTCTTGGGATGGACATCTACCGCTTCGGCTAACGGAAGTCTAAAGGTGGTAGCTGGCTTGTGTGGGAGCTGGCTTGCCTGCGATGGCATCACCTCGGTTTACGATACGACCGAGGCGCCTGCATCGCGGGCAAGCCCGGCTCCCGCACAAGCCAGCTTCCAAAGCTCATCGAGTGCCACCCCAGAAACCCCAGGCAAAAAAAATCCCCGAACCAGTCGGGGATTTTTTATGTGCGATCAATCAGCCCAAAGGCGGATCAATCTTCGCGGTAGCGACGCAGCTTGAGCTGCTTACCGGCAACGCGAGTGTCTTTCAGCTTGGCCAGCAGTTTTTCCAGACCGTCTTCCGGCAGCTCCACCAGGGAGAAGCTGTCACGGACCTGGATGCGACCGATGGCTTCACGTGCCAGGCCACCCTCGTTGAGGATAGCGCCCAGCAGGTTCTTGGCAGCGATACCGTCACGCGCGCCCAGCGCGGTACGGCAACGAGCACGACCTTCAGCCAATGGCACCGGAGCACGACGCTCACGATCACCACGGTCTGGACGGTCGCCAGTACGCTCTGGACGATCACCGCGTGGCGCGTTGTTCGGCACCAGTGGGCGCTCTTTCTCGATGGCAGCCAGAGTCAGGGCCTGACCGTTGGTCGCTTTGCGCAGCAGGGCTGCGGCCAGGGCACGTGGGGTGCAACCGATATCGGCGGTCAGGCGGTCCAGCAGATCGCCGTGGGTCGATTCAGCGTCAGCCACCAGTGGCGCCAGGCTGTTGGTCAGTTTCTTGATGCGCGCATCGAGAACGGCCTGAGCATCCGGCAGGCGGACTTCGGCAACTTTCTGACCGGTCACACGCTCGATCACTTGCAGCATGCGGCGCTCACGTGGAGTCACCAGCAGCAGTGCACGACCTTCGCGACCGGCACGGCCGGTACGGCCGATACGGTGAACGTAGGACTCTGGATCGTACGGCATGTCAACGTTGAACACGTGGGTGATACGTGGAACGTCGAGACCACGAGCAGCAACGTCGGTCGCTACAACGATGTCCAGGCGGCCATCCTTGAGGGAGTCGATCACCCGCTCACGCTGGTTCTGGGCGATGTCACCGTTCAGCGCAGCGGCTTTGTAGCCTTTGGCTTCCAGGGCACTGGCCAGGTCCAGGGTCGCTTGCTTGGTGCGTACGAACATGATCAGGGCGTCGAAGTCTTCGACTTCCAGCAGGCTCAATACAGCCGAGGTCTTCTGGTCAGCGTGAACCAACAGGTGAGCCTGTTCGATCGCGGTAACGGTCTGAGTCTTGGTCTGGATCTTCACGTGTTGCGGATCGCGCAGGTGGCGTTCGGCAATGGCACGGATCGACTGCGGCAGGGTGGCCGAGAACAGCACGGTCTGACGGGTCGGTGGCAGCGCCTTGAAGATGACTTCCAGGTCATCCATGAAGCCCAGCTTCAACATTTCGTCAGCTTCGTCGAGAACCAGGTGGTTCACGGTCGACAGGACTTTCTCGTCACGACGCAGGTGGTCGCACAGACGGCCCGGGGTGGCGACAACAATCTGTGCGCCGTTACGGATTGCTTTCAGTTGCGGGCCCATCGGCGCGCCGCCGTAAACGGCCACAACAGTAACGCCTGGCATTTGCTTGGCGTAGGTTTCGAAAGCGGTTGCTACTTGCAGCGCCAACTCACGGGTTGGCGCCAGGATCAGGGCTTGCGGCTCGCGCTTGGCAGGATCGATGCAATGCAGGATAGGCAGGGCGAACGCGGCGGTTTTACCGGTACCGGTTTGCGCCTGGCCAATCATGTCCTGGCCGGCCATGATGATCGGGATCGATTGCTGCTGAATCGCCGAAGGTTCTTCGTAGCCGGTCGCGATGACGGCTGCAAGAATGTTCGGGTTAAGATTAAAAGCGGCGAAGCCGCCGGTTTCCTGGGTCATGGGTCTGCCTCTAAGTGCATCCGCAAAGACCCATGCTCCAAAGCTGCGCATGCCGTGTTGAGACTCAAGAGTCGCCCTGGCTGCTTTGTCGGCGGGGATTTGCGAAAACGAATGAATGAAAAAGATTCGTCAAGGGAGAGTCCGCTGTGCGGACGTGCAGCCGAAGCTGACTTCGGGGAATTGCGCTACCTAAACGCGGCCCGGTTAAAGGCCGGCGCGCACTATACCGGAAATAGCTGAAAAAGGGAGCTTTTTTTATCGCAAACAGCCGATAAACCGCGCTGCGTCACAGGCTTTGCAGATAAGCGCGCCAGGGTCTATTTTTCAAATGCCCGGCCCTGCTGGTCACAACGCTTAACCGGTTCACCTACCATGAGTCCGAAACCCTTCCCCGCGCCCGAGGGCACACCCGATGAATCAAGCCAGCAGCAGCCGCGTCAGCCGTGAACTCCGGGGCCATGTCCTGCTGCTGGGTCTGGACCGGGTGGCCAAGCGCAATGCCTTCGACCTGGATTTGCTCAATGAACTGAGCCTGGCCTATGGCGAATTTGATCGAAACGACGACGCGCGAGTGGCCGTGGTATTTGCCCACGGCGACCACTTCACCGCCGGGCTGGACCTGGCCAGCGTCAGTGGCGTAATGGCCGCAGGCTGGAAACCGCCGCTGGGCGGCTGCGACCCATGGGGCGTGTTTGCCGGCCCCCGGGTGAATAAACCGGTGATCGTCGCGGCTCAGGGTTACTGCCTGACTATTGGCATAGAGCTGATGCTGGCGGCGGATATCAACCTGTGCGCGAGCAACACGCGTTTCGCGCAGATGGAGGTGCAGCGTGGGATCTTTCCATTCGGCGGTGCCACATTGCGCTTTCATCAGATCGCGGGCTGGGGCAATGCGATGCGCTGGTTGCTCACCGGCGATGAGTTCGACGCCCATGAAGCCCTGCGCCTGGGGCTGGTGCAGGAGGTGATGGCCAGTGAAGACCTGCTGCCGCGCGCCATCGAGCTGGCCAGCCGCATTGCCCGCCAGGCACCACTGGGCGTTCAGGCTACGTTGATGTCGGCGCGGTTGGCGCGCATGGAAGGTGAAACTGTCGCGGCCGTTGCGCTTGCGCCGATGGTGGAGAAGTTACTCAACAGCGAAGATGCCAAGGAAGGCGTGCGGGCGATGGTAGAAAAGCGGCCGGGGGTGTTTAAAGGTATTTAAGTGCTGGCAGTGATGGCATCATCGGGGGCAAGCCCCCTCCCACACTTGGAATGCATTGCAAATGTGGGAGGGGGCTTGCCCCCGATGAGGCCGGCAAAGACAACTCAGGTCGCCGGCCGAATCGCCTTGATCAACGGCTGCAACGAGTACCCCAACCGCGGCGCCAACGCCTCGGCCCGCGCCGTCAGCGCATCCAGGTCCAGTTCCTGATCCAGCTCCGACGGCACCAGCAAAATCACATTGCCCTCCTTCACCGGCAGCTCCCAGTAGTGCCGGTGATACAAGCCACGCAGCAATGCGGCGCCCAGCGGCTTGCCATCGTCGGTGGCCCACTGGTTGATGACCAGCCAGCCGCCGGGGTTGAGTTTCTTCTGGCAGTTCTCCAGGAAGCTCCAGGCCAGATGCCCGACGCCGGGGCCAACGTCCGTATAAAGATCGACAAAAATCAGGTCGGCCGACTCGGCGGTGTCGAGCAATTGCAAGGCGTCGCCAATCCGGATGTAGAGGCGCGGATCATCATCCAGCCCCAGGTACTCGATGGCCAGGCGCGGCACATCGGGGCGCAGCTCGATGGCTTCAACATCTTCCAGCGGCAAGAACTTGAGGCACGCCTGGGTCAGCGTGCCGGCGCCCAGGCCGAGGAACAGCGCGCTCTCCGGCAGCTCATGGCACAACGCGCCAATCAGCATTGCGCGGGTGTAGTCGTACTCCAGCCAGCTCGGGTCGGCGGTAAACACACAGCTTTGCTCGATGGCGTCGCCAAACTCGAGAAACCGGTAATCGGCCACTTCGAGCACCCGGATCATGCCGAAATCATCATGGACTTCGGCCAGCAGGTGCTCGACACGCTCCTCGCTCATCACTACTCCTAAAGGGTTTACCGCACGGCAAAGGCGCGATTGTCAGCCAACCGGCGGCAACAGGTCACGCACTAATTGCTGATAACATTGGCGCCCCACCGTCAATCAGCCAATCGAGTTCATGATGAGCCAACCCTGGAGCCCCGACAGCTGGCGCGCCCTGCCGATCCAGCAACAACCCCAGTACCCGGACGCTGCACACTTGCTGCACGTGGAGCAGAACCTGGCCAGCTACCCGCCACTGGTGTTTGCCGGGGAAGCCCGCGAGTTGCGCCGTCAGTTTGCCGAGGTGACCCAGGGCCGCGCGTTCCTGCTGCAAGGGGGCGACTGCGCCGAAAGCTTTGCCGAGTTCTCGGCGGCAAAAATCCGCGACACCTTCAAGGTGCTGCTGCAGATGGCCATTGTGATGACCTTCGCCGCCGGTTGCCCGGTGGTGAAGGTCGGGCGCATGGCCGGCCAGTTCGCCAAGCCGCGCTCATCCAACGATGAAACCATCGACGGCATCACCCTGCCCGCTTACCGTGGCGATATCGTCAACGGCATCGGTTTCGATGAAAAAAGCCGCGTGCCGGACCCGGACCGCCTGTTGCAGTCTTACCACCAGTCCACCGCCACGCTGAACCTGCTGCGGGCGTTTGCCCAGGGTGGTTTTGCCGACCTGCACCAGGTACACCAGTGGAACCTGGACTTTATCGCCAACTCCGCCCTGGCCGAAAAATACAGCCAACTGGCCGACCGCATCGACGAAACCCTGGCCTTCATGCGCGCCTGCGGCATGGACAGCTCGCCGCAGTTGCGCGAAACCAGCTTCTTCACCGCCCACGAAGCGCTGCTGCTCAACTACGAGCAAGCCTTCGTGCGCCGCGACAGCCTGACCAACGACTACTACGATTGCTCCGCGCACATGCTGTGGATCGGCGACCGCACCCGTCAGTTGGACGGTGCCCACGTCGAATTCCTGCGCGGGGTGAACAACCCGATCGGGGTCAAGGTCGGCCCGAGCATGAACCCCGACGACCTGATCCGCCTGATCGACATCCTCAACCCGGACAACGACCCCGGCCGCCTTAACCTGATCGCGCGCATGGGCGCAGGCAAGGTCGGCGACCACCTGCCCAACCTGATCCGCGCCGTGCAGCGCGAAGGCAAGCAGGTGCTGTGGAGTTCCGACCCGATGCATGGCAACACCATCAAGGCCAGCAGCGGCTACAAGACCCGCGACTTTGCGCAGATCCTGGGCGAAGTGAAGGAGTTCTTCCAAGTGCACCAGGCCGAGGGTTCCTACGCCGGCGGGATTCACATCGAGATGACCGGGCAGAACGTGACCGAATGCATCGGCGGCGCGCGGCCGATTACCGAAGATGGCTTGTCGGACCGCTACCACACCCACTGTGACCCACGGATGAATGCCGATCAGTCGCTGGAACTGGCGTTCCTGATCGCCGAAACGCTGAAACAGGTCAAGCGCTGAGGCTGTAGTTGCCTGGACTGGCCCCATCGGGGGCAAGCCCCCTCCCACACTTGAATGTATTCACAGATCAAAATGTGGGAGGGGGCTTGCCCCCGATGGGGCCCTAAAGACCAATACCCAGACTAAGCATCGCCCCCCTCAACCGATCAGCACTCGGCCGCTGGCAGTTGAGCTGGACCTCTTCCAGCCCCAGCCAGTCGGCCATGTGCAATAGGTTCTGCGCCAGCGCCTGCATCCCCTCCTCATCCAACCCTGGCTCTTCTTCATGCACGGCGTGCACCGCCAAGCGCCGATTGGCGCGCTCGGCACGCAGGTCGACACGCGCGGCGATCCGCTCGTTGTGCAAAAACGGCAGCACGTAGTAGCCGTACACCCGTTTGTGTTGCGGGGTGTAGATCTCCAGCCGGTAGCGGAAGTCGAACAGTCGCTCGGTGCGGGCACGCTCCCAGATCAGTGAGTCGAACGGCGACAGCAAGGCGCTGGCCGGTACTTTGCGTGGCACTTTCGGCTCGGGCAGGCAGTATGCCGGTTGCTTCCAGCCCTGCACCTGGCAGGTCAACAGTTGCCCGCCTTCGACCAGTTCGGCCAGGCGGGCACGGCTGTCGGCGGGGTCGAGACGAAAGTAATCACGCAGGTCTTTTTCAGTGCCGACACCCAATGCGCTGGCGCTGTGCAGCAGCAGGCCGCGCTGGGCCTCGGCTTCGTTCACGGATGTTTGCAGCGTCTCAGCGGGGATCACCCGTTCCGGCAAATCATAGAGGCGTTCAAACCCACGCCGCCCAGCCACGGTGACCAGGCCCGCGGCAAACAGCCATTCCAGTGCGAGCTTTTCATCGCTCCAGTCCCACCAGGGGCCGGCGCGCTCCTCACGGGTCGACAAACTGCCCGCGCCGAGCGCGCCCTGCTGCTCTACCGTCGTCAGCACGCGCTGGATGACCGCCTGCTGCTCGCGGCCAAAACGCGCCATCTGCGAATAAATGCCCTGCCCCTGCTGCGCCCGCTGCATGCGCCAGCGCATCAACGGGTATAACGCCATCGGCAGCAGCGACGCCTCATGCCCCCAGTATTCGAACAACGAACGCCGCCGACCCTGGCTCCAGGCGGCCTGCTCAAGCAGCAGCGGGGAGTAATGCCCCAAGCGGGAAAACAGCGGCAGGTAATGGGAGCGCACCACGGCATTGACCGAATCAATCTGCAACACGCCCAGGCGTTCGATCATGCGGTTAAGGTGCGCGGCCCTGATCAAGGCAGGCGCTTGGCGCCCGGAAAACCCCTGGGCCGCCAGCGCCATGCGTCGAGCGTGCTTGAGTGAAAAAGACAGGTCGGCGGCCATGGGGTTCTCCGGATGGGCTCGCCGACCACCCTACTGCATCGCGGCTCATTTTCGCAGCGGGTCTTGCCAGAAATGCAGGTGACGCTCCTGCTCTACGTTGCTGCGGTTGAGGCCGATGTCCTTGAGCGCATCATCACTCAAGGTCGCCAGCCTCTGGCGTTCCTCATGCACCGTCTGCCACCGCGCAATCGTGTGTAACAGCCCCGAAAAGGGACGTTTCGCCAACCCTACAAAACCTTTTTGACCTTTCATCTTCTCGCCCTCCTGTGGGGATGACGTCAGTGTGTGCGCGGCCTTATGATCAATCCAACGAATGTTTCTTATGCAATACATCTCGGAGATTCATCAATTGACCAGCTACCCGAGCATCGACACCGAGGTGCTGCGCACCTTCGTCGCCATCGCCGACCACGGCGGTTTTACCCGCGCGGGCGAGGCGGTCAACCGTACGCAGTCGGCGGTCAGCATGCAGATGAAACGCCTGGAAGAAGACGTGCTGCAGCGCAAGCTGTTCGAGCGCGACGGCCGCCAGGTGCGGCTCACGCCCCAAGGTCAGGTGTTACTCGGCTATGCGCGACGCATCCTGAAACTGCACAGTGAGGTGTTCAACACCCTGCGCGAGCCGCATATGGTGGGGTTGGTACGCATCGGCACGCCGGACGACTACGTGATGCGTTTTTTGCCGGGGATTCTCAAGCAGTTTTCCAAGGCCTACCCGTTGATCCAGATCGAATTGCACTGCGAGTCTTCATCCGTGCTGATGCAGCGAAAGGACTTGGCGTTGACTGTGGTCAGCCGCGAGCCCGGTAGAGAAATCGGTGAGTTGCTGCGCACCGACCGCATGGTGTGGGCAGCAGCGCCGTGCTTCTGCGTCGACGAACACGACGCCGTACCGCTGGCAGTTTCCGGCGCAGACTGCCTGTACACCGAGTGGACCCGTACCGCGCTGGATGCCATCGGACGCGATTATCGCCTGGCCTACCACAGCACCAACGTGGCAGCGATCCAGGCAGTGGTCAGCGCGGGCCTCGCGGTGATGATCAGCATGGAAAGCCTGGTGACGGATGATTTGCGCGTACTGGGCAGCGAAGAGGGTTTCCCTGCGCTGCCCTCGATGAACCTGCACTTGCTGCGCAACCCGCAGATGACCTCGCCGATCACCGACTGCCTGGCCGAGTACATCGTCGAAGGCTTCAGACTTTAAAGGTCAGCATCACCGCGCACACCACCAGAAAGCCGCAGAACAGCGCGCGCAGCACGCGCTCCGGCAGCGCATGGGCGACTTTCACGCCCCAACTGATACTCAGCAAGCCGCCGATGGCCAGCGGTACGCCGATCGCCCAGTCCACTTCGTGGTGCCAGGCGTAGGTGACCAGGGTCACGCCGGTGCTGGGCAGCGCCAAGGCCAGCGACAGGCCCTGGGCAACCACCTGGGTGGTGCCGAAAATGCTGGTCAACACCGGCGTGGCAACCACCGCGCCGCCCACGCCAAACAGCCCGCCCATGGAGCCGGAAGCTGCGCCCAGCACGCCCAGCCATGGCCAGGAGTAGCGCATCTGCGCCGTCGGCGGGGCGTTGCGGGTGAACATGCGCAACAGGTTGTAGGCCGCCAGCACCACCAGAAACGCGATAAAGCCGATGCGCATCGCGCCGGCATCCAGGCCCACGGCCCAGATCGAACCCAGCCAGGCAAAGCTGAACCCCATCACCCCCAGCGGCAAGGCGTGGCGCAGTTCAATACGGTTGCGCTGGTGATACCGCCACAGGGCCAGCATCACGTTCGGCACCACCATCACCAGCGCAGTGCCTTGGGCCAATTGTTGATCCAGACCGAACAGCACGCCGAGCACAGGGATGGCAATCAGCCCGCCCCCGATTCCGAACAGGCCACCCACCGTGCCAAGGGCCGCGCCCAATACCAGGTACATCGCTAAATCCAACACCACGCGTTACTCCACACTCTCAAGGTTTGCATGCTACGCAGTCGGCTATGGCACGGAAACGCACAGCAACGCACAATGGCTGTGCCAATCTCGCATAAGCGCACGCCCATGAACCCCAATACCCTCACCGATCAACTGAGCTTGTTCCTCGATGTGCTGGAGACCGGCAGTTTTTCCGCCGCCGCACGTCGGCATCCGCTGACACCGTCGGCGGTGGCGCGGCGTATCGACAGCCTGGAAAGCTCGGTGGGCAGCCGCCTGTTCCAGCGCAGCACCCACGCGGTGGTGCCGACCTCGGCCGGCCTGGCGTTTGCCGAACGGGCCAGGCGGATTGTCAGCGAGTTGCAACTGGCGCGGGCCGAAGCGGTGTCCCTGAGCCATGCGCCAGAGGGGTTGATCCGCGTGGATGCACCAGCAGCGTTCGGCCGACGGCACCTGGCACCGGTGATTGCCGACTTTTTGAAGGTGTACCCGGGTCTGGATGTGCACCTGCATTTGATCGACAGCTTCGTCGATATGCAGGGCGCGCACCTGGGCAAGGTCGACCTGGTGCTGCGCGCCGGGCATATCGTCGATACACGGCTGATCGCTACCCCTCTGGCCAGCATCGTGCGCATCGCCTGCGCCAGCCCGGCGTACCTTAAAAGCCGTGGCACACCGACCCATCCGCGCGAACTGAGCGAGCACGACGGCCTGGATTGGGATGGCCTGGCGCCCATGTTTGCCTGGCGTTTCGAGCTGGACGGACGCCGCGCCACGTATCGCCCCCAGCGCATCCGCATGAGTGCCAACAACGCCGAAGCGCTGTTGTCCGGCGCGCTCGCCGGGCTCGGGATTGCCCATCTGCCGACGTGGCTGGCCAGCGAGTACCTGGTGCGCGGCGAACTGTTGCCGCTGTTTTGCGAAGACGGCTTGCCCAGCCCGGAAACCTCCGGGATCTACGCGCTGCGCCTGGAACAACAGGCCAACGCCCGCAGCCGCTTGCTGCTGGAGTACCTGAAATCCCGATTCAGCCCGGTGCCGCCCTGGGATCTGGCGCTGCAGAGTGGGCTTGTCTGACCGCCCGGACAGAATTATCTGGCGCATTAAAGATTTGCCCGCTAGATTCCAGCCCAGACACGCTTTTTCGAGGCACCGCCATGAGCAAAAACCCTGACCCTTGCGAATCCCTGCTGCTGGACAACCAGCTTTGTTTCGCCCTGCACTCCACCTCGTTGCTGATGACCAAGGTCTACAAGCCGCTGCTGCAGGCGCTGGGCCTGACCTATCCGCAGTACCTGGCCATGATGGTGTTGTGGGAAGAGGACGGTTTGACTGTCGGTGAAATCAGCAGCCGGCTGCTGACCGATCCAGGCTCCCTTACGCCACTGCTCAAGCGCCTGGAAGCCGAAGGCCTGCTCAGCCGTACCCGCAGCCGCGAAGACGAGCGCGTGGTGGTGGTGGAATTGACGGATGCCGGCCGGGCCTTGCAGGGAAAGGCCATGGATATTCCGCAGTGCATCCTTGGTGCCAGCGGGTTGGAGCTGGAGCAATTGCGCAAGCTGCAAGCTGACCTGGTTGCACTGCGCAGCAACCTGCAGAACGCCATCTAAAACACAAAGCGGATCGAAATGTGGGAGGGGGCTTGCCTCCGATAGCGGTGAATCAGCCAATGAATCTTTGACTGATACACCGCCATCGGGGGCAAGCCCTCTCCCACATTGGTTTTAGGTACTCCAAAAAATATTTTGTGAATTTATCTTGCGCGCTAAACATTAGCGCTATACATTTGCCTCACCAACTACTTAGCGCGCAAACATTTAGCGCATACAACCCAGAGGACGACACCATGCAAACTCTCTACACCGCAGTAGCCACCGCCACCGGCGGCCGTGATGGTCGTGCTGTTTCCAGCGACAACATCCTCGACGTCAAACTCTCCACCCCCAAGGAATTGGGCGGTGCCGGTGGCCAAGCCACCAACCCTGAGCAACTGTTCGCTGCCGGCTACTCGGCGTGCTTTATCGGCGCCCTGAAGTTCGTCGCCAGCCAGACCAAACGCAAAATCCCGGATGACGCGTCGATCACCGCCCACGTCGGCATCGGCCAGATCCCGGGTGGTTTCGGCCTGGACATCGACCTGCACATCAGCCTGCCGGGCCTGGCCCAGGACGAGGCGCAAAGCCTGGTCGACGCCGCCCACCAGGTGTGCCCGTACTCCAACGCCACCCGTGGCAACGTCGACGTCCGCCTGCACGTCACCGTGTAACGACCTTTGCCGCCCCAGGAGAAGAACATGAACACAATGGGTAAAGCGCTTGCGGGCACCCTGCTCGCCCTGTCGATCAATACCGCCTTCGCAGCGACGGGCGATGTGGAACACACCACCCAGGCGTTTCTGGACGTATTGAACGCCGGGACCGGCAAACGGATGGAACAACTGACGCCCAAGGAGGCCCGCGCTGTGCTGACGGGCGCCCAGGCGGGTGTGAAGTTGACCCTGCCCAAGGCCGATGTCAGCCAGAAGACCATCCAGGTCGATGGCCAGCCGTTGAACCTGACCATCGTGCGGCCGGCCGGGGTCAAAGGCACGTTGCCGGTGTTCATGTTCTTCCACGGCGGCGGTTGGGTGCTGGGGGATTACCCCACGCACGAACGGCTGGTGCGAGACCTGGTGGTGGGCTCGGGGGCGGTGGCGGTGTTCGTCAACTACACGCCATCACCCGAAGCGCACTACCCGGTGGCGATCAACCAGGCTTACGGCGCCACGAAGTGGGTGGCTGAACACGGCGAGCAAATCAATGTCGACGGCAAACGCCTGGCGGTAGCGGGCAACAGCGTCGGCGGCAATATGGCAGCGGTCGTCAGCTTGATGGCCAAGGACAAGGGCACGCCGGCGATCAAGTTCCAACTGCTGCTGTGGCCGGTGACCGACGCCAACTTTGATACCGCGTCGTACAACCAGTACGCCCAAGGGCACTTCCTCACGCAGAACATGATGAAGTGGTTCTGGGACAACTACACCACCGACGCCAACCAACGCGCCGAGATCTACGCCTCGCCGCTGCGGGCAACCACCGACCAGCTCAAGGGCTTGCCGCCCGCGCTGATCCAGACCGCCGGCGCCGACGTGCTGCGCGATGAAGGCGAAGCCTATGCCCGCAAGCTGGATGCCGCCGGTGTGCCGGTGACCGCGGTGCGCTACAACGGCATGATCCACGACTACGGTTTGCTCAACGTGGTCAGCCAGGTGCCTGCGGTGCGTTCGGCCTTGCTCCAGGCCTCGGATGAGCTGAAACAACACCTCAAGTAAATGCAGCGCCCATGAAAAAGCCCGACGCAAGGTCGGGCTTTTTTTTCGTATCGGCGGGGCCAGAATTACTTCTTGGCGCGACCTTTGTACGAACCACCTTCACGGGTGTCGATCTCGATCAGGTCGTCGATTTCGATGAAATCAGCAACTTGCAGTTCGGTACCGTTGCTCAGCTTGGCAGGCTTCATGACCTTGCCCGAAGTGTCGCCGCGAGCGGAACCTTCGGTGTAGGCAACCTTACGCACGATAGTGGTCGGCAGCTCTACGGAAACCAGACGCTCTTCGAAGAAAATAGCTTCGCAGACGTCTTCCATGCCTTCTTCGATGAACGGCAGAACGGCTTCGATATCTTCAGCGTTCAGCTCGTACATGGTGTAGTCGGTGGTGTCCATGAACGTGTAGGTGTCGCCGCTGATGAAGGACAGGGTCGCTTCTTTGCGGTCGAGGATTACGTCGTCCAGTTTGTCGTCGGCGCTGTAGACGATCTCGGTCTTGTAACCGGTCAGCAGGTTCTTCAGCTTGGTCTTCATGATTGCGCTGTTACGACCAGACTTGGTGAACTCAGCTTTCTGAACCAGCCAAGGGTCGTTTTCGAGACGGATCACTGTACCGGGTTTCAGTTCTTTACCAGTTTTCATTGCATATATCCGAAATTTGGATGGGATTTACAAAAATCAAGGTGGCGTATCATATCCAACTTTCATAAAACTGTACCAGCGCCGTCGCAAGATCGTCCTGCAAGCCTTGTTCCAGACACCACGCTTGTGCGTGCTGGCTGACTTGGGGCCAGTGTTCCAGCAGCATTTTCCACGGCTGAGCCATATCGCCCTCGGTGTTCCAGGCCTGCCACAGTGCAACCAGCGCGGCGCCTGCCGCCGGGGGTAAGGCAGCGGTGTACAGGCTCAGGAAGGCGTCGAGCTTGTCGAGGTGGATGTCTTCGTCCTGGCGATAGATATGCCACAACAGCGGCCGGCCGGCCCATTGGGCGCGCACGAACGAGTCCTCGCCGCGCACCGCATTGAAGTCGCAGCACCACAGCAGCCGGTCGTATTGCTCCTGGCGCACGAACGGCAGCACCTGCACGGTCAGCGCTTCACGCTGATGCACATCGCCCGGCGTCAGGCCTCCTACCTGCAGCCAGCGCGCTACATCACCGAGAATGCGCCCCTCCGGCACCAGTAGATGAGTGGCACGCCCGTCTGTCGATAACACGTCCAGCCAACCGGCAAGCCCGGCATTTTCATAGGCAAACAGCGAGATCAACCGCGCACCCTCTGCCGCAAAAACCCCCAGCCCCTGCAGGAATTGCCGCTGCGCAGCGCCATCCTGCTGAAACGCCTGACGCTGCTCGAGCAGCCCCGCCTCGCGCAACAGGCCACCGGTGCCCGGCCTGAACCCTGGGAAAAAGAAGTACTTCTGCACCCCCTTGAATTTCACCGAGGGCAGCCGGTGGCACCCCACCACCCAGTCTTCGGCACTCAGGTAATCCAGGTTCATCCACAAGGGCACCTGCGCGCGCGCGGCCATGGCTTCCATATACTCAGGCGGCAACTGGCAGGCGAAGGCGGCGATCACCACATCCGCCGCCGGCGCCCCTGCCCAATCGGCCGGCCAGTAGCGCACATCGACGCCTTCCTGCCATTGCTGGTGCACCTGCACATCGATTTCCGGGCACATGCGCTCGAAGGCCCGCAGGTCATCGACCCACAGGCGCACTGCACAGCCGTGCTCCGCCACCAATTGCCGGGCCAGGCGCCAGGTCACGCCAATGTCGCCGTAGTTGTCGACGACGCTGCAAAAAATATCCCAGCGGGCTTTCATCCCGGGCTCCAACGATCAAAGGCTCGATTGTCCGTATAAATGCACCGATGCAGAAGGCTTGATCACAATTATTCTGCACAGCGGCTGTGCGACAATCACTGCCACGCCGCAAATGCCTGCCAGGAGGCCATCATGTCGAATCAATCGTTGTCGCTGCCCAAGCTCACGCTCGCCATCGCCCTGGGTGTATGGCTGGGGTTTATCGCCATTGCACTGACTACCTGGCTGGCATCGCGCTACCTGTTCGCGCATAGCCTGGCGCCAGTGGCCCAGGCGGTCGAGCAATTGGGCAAGCCCGCTGTGGCTGCGCCGGAGCCGCCTAACCGGATGTTCGAGCAATACACCGAGAACCTTCGCAAGCAGGAACAGCAGCAAACCCTGGACCAGGCGCGCAACAACACGCGCAACCTGGCCAACCCCAAATGCCAGTTCTGGCTGCAACAGGACCAGAACGCGCCCTCTGAAAAGAGCCGGGCGAATGTCCTGCAATTTTGCCAATGATCAAGCACAGCCATGAATAAACACGCCGTCCACCAGCTTGTGCTGGAGAAGCTCAGCGCCGACCTCGGCATCGCCCAACGTGCCGCGCAAACCGCCTACGAAACCGCGACCCACGAAGAAAATATCGCCGAAAACAAATACGACACCCTCGGGCTGGAGGCCTCTTACCTGGCAGCCGGGCAGGCCAAACGCGTCGAGGAAATCAAGCAGGCCCTGGCGCTGTGCCTGAACATGCCACTGCGGGCTTACGATGATCAGCGCGGTATTGAAGTGGGCGCGCTATTGGGCCTGGAGGACGAGAACGCTCGCCAGCAATGGCTGTTTCTGGCGCCGGACGCCGCGGGGTTGAAGGTAGATGTGGTGGGCCAGCCGGTGACCGTCATCACCCCGCGCTCGCCCTTGGGCAAAAGCCTGCTGGGCAAGTTCGAAGGGGATGAGGTGGAGATTCTGGTGGCAGGCGCTCGGCAACTCTTCACGGTTACCGAGGCCAAATAAATCCCTTTAGAGCGAGCTTGCTCGCGCTCGGGTGCGCAGCGTCCGCAAAATGTTCGGGGCCGCTTCGCTGCCCAACGGGAGCAAGCTCCCTCGCCACACAAGCTTTTCTCTGCTGGGACGTGTATCAGTGAACCGGCAGTTCTACGCCGTCGAACAGCTCTTCCAGTTCCTGCTTGTTGTGGCACTGGATCGCCTTGGCCATGACTTCGCGGGTCAGGTGCGGTGCGAACTTCTCGATGAAGTCGCACATGAAACCGCGCAGGAAGGTGCCACGACGGAAGCCGATCTTGGTCACGCTGGACTCGAACAGCTCGCTGGCATCGAGCACCACCAGGTCTTTATCCAGGTTGGTATCGACCGCCATCTTGGCGACGATGCCCACGCCCAGCCCCAGGCGAACGTAAGTTTTGATCACGTCGGCGTCGGCGGCAGTGAACACCACTTTCGGCGTAAGGCCGCGATGGCTGAAGGCTTCGTCGAGCTTGGAACGGCCGGTGAAACCGAACACATAAGTCACGATCGGGTATTCCGCCAGGGCTTCCAGGGTCAGCTTCGACAGCTTGGCCAATGGGTGGCCCTGAGGCACGACCACGCAACGGTTCCAGCGGTAGCACGGCATCATCACCAGGTCACCGAACAGCTCCAGGGCCTCGGTGGCAATGGCGAAATCGACGGTGCCATCGGCAGCCATCTCGGCGATCTGCATCGGCGAGCCCTGGTGCATGTGTAACGCCACATCCGGGTACTGCTTGATGAAATCGCGGATCACCGGCGGCAGTGCATAGCGTGCCTGGGTGTGAGTGGTGGCGATCGACAGGGTGCCTTTCTTCTCGTTGGAGAATTCCTGGGCGATCTGCTTGATGCTTTCGACTTTGCGCAGGATTTCGCCGGCAGTGGTGATGATGCGCTCACCGGCCGGGGTAACGCGGGTGAGGTGCTTGCCGCTGCGCGCGAACACTTCAACGCCCAGCTCGTCTTCGAGCAGGCGGATCTGCTTGCTGATACCGGGTTGCGAGGTGTACAGGCTTTGAGCAGTAGCGGAAACGTTGAGGTCGTGGTGCGCCACTTCCCAGATGTAGCGCAGTTGTTGAAGCTTCATATGTGTCCCTCAAAGCAGATAGACGCCACGGGTATCAGCGACGGTATATAACTATATTAAAGGTTTGATGGATAAATCTAGAACTTTTTATCGTTTTCTACCCATCACACGTCATCGCTGCGCCGACGTTGTAACGAGGGCACCAGGTAAACCGGCACCGTAGACAGCTGCAACACCCGAGCGACGGTGCGTCCAAGCGGTGTGGCGGCCGCCGTCGCATGGCTGTGGCTGCCGAGGATCAGCAAATCTACCGAGAGTTTGCGCAATTGCTCAAGGATGACTTCGCACGGGTCCCCCTGAATCACCCGCACCGAGCGGATCCACTTGAGATCCTGCTCGCCCTCCCCCAACTCCTCGCGAAAACTGTCCAGCACGCGCTGCTCGATGGTCGCCATCACGGTGGTCAGCCCCTGGCTCTGCCATTCACTCAAGGCCTTCTCATCAAGGTAGCTCTGCAACACCGATTCGGCGAACAACCCGATGGGCTCGACCACATGAATCACATACAGGTCAGCCTTGAACGTTCGCGCCAGCGCCAGCGCATGTTGCATCACATAAGGCGCGTACAGACCAAGGTCCGTGGCGTACAGCATCGAACGAATCATAGAACCTCCTGGGCTGCCAGGACGGCGGAGATTGAATCAGCTTAGCAGCGCCGCAGCCACATGGATTGACTTAGATCTTCACCTCATTACTGATGCCATGGGGCACATGCCCGGTGGCAACCACCTCCCTGGCCTTCTCGCAATGCCCGGCCTGGTCATCGAAAAACACATCGGCGGCAAACGCCTCCAGAAACGCGGATTTTTCCAGGCCGCCCAGAAACAGCGATTCGTCGAGGCGGATGTCCCACTCGCGCAAAGTGCGGATCACCCGCTCATGGGACGGCGCCGAACGGGCAGTGACCAAGGCAGTGCGGATCGGGCAAGCCTCGTCCGCAAACTCCCGCTGCAACAGGTTCAGCGCGGCCAGAAACCCCTTGAAAGGCCCGCCATGCAAAGGCTGGCGTGCCGACTCACGCTCGCTGGCCTGGAACGCCGCCAGGCCACCGGCCTGGTACACCCGCTCCGACTCATCGGAGAACAGCACCGCGTCACCGTCAAAGGCGATCCGCAGTTCTTCACTGGAAGCCCGGCGTGCACCGCCCGACAAAATGGTCGCCGCCGCAAAGCCGGCGTCCAGAGCGCTGCGCACATCGTCGGCATGGGTCGACAGAAACAGGTGGCAACCGAACGCGGCCAAATACGGATAGGGACTACGACCGCCTACGAACGCGGCGCGGGATATATCCAGGCCGTAATGCTGGATCGAATTGAACACGCGCAAGCCAGTGTCGGCACTGTTGCGCGACACCAACACCACTTCGACTCGGGCACGCCCCAGGCTGGCATTGAGGCTCAGCAATTTCTTGACCAGCGGAAAGGCGTCGCCGGGCTCGAGGATTTCTTCCTCGTGTTCGATCTGGTATTTGCGATAGGCCTCCACCCCTTGGGCCAGGTAGACCTTGTGGCTGTCGCTCAGGTCAAACAGCGCCCGCGACGAAATTGCCAGCACCAGCTTGTCACCCATTCCCTTCGCCATCGTGTTCCCCCCAATCAGCGGTTGTGCCGATCAATAAAACTCAAGGCCTGATACAGCGCCTGCATACGTGGCAACTCGCATCCGGCGGCCCTGGCAGCAGCCAATGGGCGCGCGTAGATAGCCTCCAGTTCCAGCGGGCGTTTGTGCACGTGGTCGTGGTACATGCTCGGCAGGTAGTCGTCCATGGTTTCGGTCATGGCGAACATTTGCTCGGCGTAGCTGGCAGGGATTTCGTGGCCGCAGGCGTGGGCGCCCTTCACCACTTCGGCCATCAGCGCCCGGATCAGCTCGCGGCTGGATTCGTCCGCCATCATCGCCGTAGTCCCGGTGCCCAGCAAGACGGAGAGGCCGTTGTAGGGCACGTTCCACACCAGCTTGTGCCAGCGCGCCTGATGCACATTGGCCATGGCCTGGGACTCGATGCCGGCCTGGCGAAACAACGCGGCGCCGGCTTCGACAATTGCCTTCTGCAACGCGTCGTCATTGGCCGCAGTGCCACTGTGATAACCCAGGTTGACCCGGCCCAGCGCCTGATGCTCGACCACGCCGGGCGCGGAGCGGTGCACGCCGATATAGCACAGCCCACCCAGCAGATGCAGCGACGCCGGCAGGTGTTCACGCAGGCTGTCTTCCACATCGAGGCCGTTCTGCAGCAACACCACTTTGGCATCCGGTGCGGCGACCTGGGCAATGGTCGGCGCCAGGTCCACATTGCCGGTGGATTTGGTGCCCACCAGCAACCAGTCGCACGCCGGCATATCGGCGGCGTTGGCGTAGGCCTGCACCGGGTGCAGATGCAGCTTGCCGTGCAGCGTGCTGTTGAGATGCAAGCCGTGCTCACTAACGGCAGCGTATTCACTGCGCAACAGAAAGTGCACATCGAACCCGGCACGCGCCAGCATCAGGCCGTAGAACCCCCCGATAGCGCCGGTGCCGATAATGCCGATGCGGGGCGAGTGTGCGGTCATGGCAGATCCTCTGGTGTACGGGTGAGTGCTTGATTGATCGCGTCGGTAAGGTCAGCAAGGGTAAGACGTGTCTGTATTTGCCCGAGGAACTGACCCTCGCACACCACGAACAACGCGGGCAAATGAAAGATCTGATAGCGCTCGACCGCCCCCCCGTTCTGCCCGGCATCCACCCAGCACACGCGGTCCAGCGGCAAGCGCCAGCCCGGCAGTTGCTGGCGTGCCCAACGGCAGCTGGAACACCCCTCGCTTGCGAACACCACCAGCGAAACCCCTGGTAATCCCAGCAATTGCTGGTCAATATCCAGATCGGTCAATTCCAGTTCCTTCACTATACTGCTGCTGCCGCCGTCAACTGGACGGTGCTTGGAGTCCGTGTACATGGGTCGTTTTTTACCTCACCCTGATGATGTCGCTGTCGAGTTAATCCAACGTCCCTCTCCTGCCATCCGCCGCCAACGCCTGCACACTATCGGCCTGGGCGGCGTCGCCTGCAATTGGCCGCGCGCCTGGCGCCCGGGTACGGCGGTTGATCTGCAGATCCCGTCGCTGGGCGCCAGCGCACGCTACCCAGGCTATGTGGCATGGTGCCGCAAGGTCGAAAACGGCTATCGCATCGGCATCTCGTTTACCGATGAGCATGCCCTGTTCGGTGCACGCATGGGTGAGCAAGCATGCCGGATAGAGCGCTACTGCCGCCAGCATGAAGACGCCGAGCCCACCCCCGCACAACTCGAAGCCCTGGCCCGTGAGTGGGTGGCGCGCCATGCCGGCGAGTTCTCCCATGAGGCATTTGTGCGCCCGGCACTCGATTAAACCGGGCTTTGCCCATTGTCGCGGGCCCGTGTTACGCGCTAAGGTTCCTCCCCCCTGCATTCAAATCATGCTGTGCCCGCCGCACGGGGATGGCTGGCGGCCGGCACCCGTGACCCTGGCGAGTAACACGATGGCTGATTTACCGATCAACGACCTTAACGTCGAATCCAACGAGACACTGATCACACCCGATCAGCTCAAGCGCGAAATCCCCCTGAGCGACGCTGCCCTGCAGACCGTCACCAAGGGCCGCGAAGTCATCCGTGACATTCTCGACGGCACTGACCACCGCCTCTTCGTGGTGATCGGGCCTTGCTCGATCCACGACCTCAAGGCTGCCCACGAATACGCCGAGCGCCTCAAGGTGCTGGCGGCAGAAGTGTCCGACACTTTGTACCTGGTGATGCGCGTCTATTTCGAGAAACCGCGGACTACCGTCGGCTGGAAAGGCTTGATCAACGACCCGTACTTGGACGACTCGTTCAAGATCCAGGACGGCTTGCACATCGGTCGTCAGTTGCTGCTGGACCTGGCCGAAATGGGCCTGCCCACTGCCACCGAAGCGCTCGACCCGATCTCCCCGCAGTACCTGCAGGACCTGATCAGCTGGTCGGCCATCGGCGCACGCACCACCGAATCCCAGACCCACCGCGAAATGGCCTCCGGCCTGTCATCGGCCGTCGGCTTCAAGAACGGCACCGACGGTGGCCTGACGGTTGCAATCAACGCGCTGCAATCGGTTTCCAGCCCGCACCGCTTCCTGGGCATCAACCAGGAAGGTGGCGTGTCCATCGTCACCACCAAGGGCAACGCCTACGGCCACGTGGTACTGCGCGGCGGCAACGGCAAGCCCAACTATGATTCGGTCAGCGTTGCGCTGTGTGAACAGGCGCTGAACAAGGCCAGGATCAAGCCAAACATCATGGTCGACTGCAGCCACGCCAACTCCAACAAGGACCCGGCCCTGCAGCCGCTGGTGATGGAAAACGTCGCCAACCAGATCCTCGAAGGCAACCAGTCGATCATCGGCCTGATGGTCGAGAGCCACCTGAACTGGGGCTGCCAGGCGATTCCAAAAGACCTGGCCGACTTGCAGTACGGCGTGTCGATCACCGATGCCTGCATCGACTGGTCCGCCACCGAAAACACCCTGCGCAGCATGCATGCCAAGCTCAAGGACGTATTGCCCAAACGCAAACGCAGCTGAATTGCGCACACAAAAACGCCGGGCTAGCCCGGCGTTTTTTATTGTCTGCTGATCACTCAGAGTTTGGCGGCGTGGCGCTGGTGGCGCTCCATGTAGCGTTCGACATAGGAGCACGACGGGATCACCGTGTAGCCGGCCTCTTCGGCAAACTTCAAGGCCTCTTCGGTCAATGCCGCCGCAATACCACGGCCGCGCAGTGCGTTGGGCACGAAGGTCCGATAGATATCCAGGGTCTGCTTCCCGAGGTCCATATAGGTCAGATAGGCACGATGACCGTCCACATTGGTCTCGAACTGATGACCAGCCTGGTCATGGTGGATGGACAACGCCTCGCTCATCACTACTCCTCGCGGGTCTTGGATTCTGACCCCTACCTTACCGATGTTTTTCCGGCGAAGGAACATCTACGCCACCCCGTGCCGGTTTCGACCACGAGAAAACCTTGAGCGCTTACAACCAGCACGTAGGGAATAGTAGGCGCCAATCCTGCAATTGCTCAAGGCGCACTCGTCATCCCCTGCGGCGGGTGGATATAGAAAGGGCCTCGATCACCCGGTGACCGAAAGCCTGAACATTGCCGGCAGTTGAACCTTGAGACGAACAGGCGCTCTTAAAGTCACTCTACATGGGTAAAATATGCCGACAACGGTAAAGTCAGCCGAGGCGTAAGTGTCAGCCGTGTTATATAAAATTTCATTGATTTACAAGGCCTGATGCATGCGGGGCGGCGCTTTCAGCCTGGATCCAACTCTTACCCCAATGCAAAAAACTGGACGCTTTTTATACAAACCGTCAACAGATTTGCCAAAACAGATTCGGCACAAGAATTTTTTTTGCTTCTTGCGCTACGTCAGTTTACTTACTACAAGTAATGAGTAGTATGTACGCCGGCTATCAGCTCACTCTGAGAAAGTAGCCATTTAATAGAAAGTCCTTGAAGGGGAACACGATGAACAACGTTCTGAAATTCTCTGCTCTGGCTCTGGCCGCAGTTCTGGCTACCGGTTGCAGCAGCGTCTCCAAAGAAACCGAAGCTCGTCTGACTGCAACTGAAGACGCAGCAGCTCGCTCCCAGGCCCGTGCAGACGAAGCCTACCGTAAAGCTGATGAAGCGCTGGCTGCTGCTCAAAAAGCACAACAGACTGCTGACGAAGCTAACGAACGCGCTCTGCGCATGCTTGAAAAAGCAAGCCGCAAGTAATAATCCCTCGGGGTTGTTATCAAGCCGATCCATTTATGGGTCGGCTTTTTTATTGCCTGAAATATGAGAGGGGGCTTGCCCCCGATGGCGGAGGTCAGTAACTCATGTGTTTACTGATACACCGCTATCGGGAGCAAGCCCCCTCTCACAAGGTTTACTGTTGCAGGTCGATCGGTGCGCTGGACGCTATAGGCGCGGCACCCGGCACCCCGATCTCGGTTGGCAAACCGTCTTCTGCCGCGACCACATCCCGCACCTGATCCCAGTTCACCCGCAGGTTATTGGCCAGGTCTTCACGCTTGAGCAAGGCGTTGATCACAGCCGTGTGCTTGTCGACCACCGACGGTGTGCCGTCGTCGTTCAACGGCGTATGCGCCTCGAGATAGACCTTGCCGCCGCTGCTGCCGAACTTGTAGGCATCGTTGATGATGCGCACCGACGTACCCACCGGCACCATGCCGGCCATCTCCAGCACGTTGTTGTTGAACATGCGGAAGCAGCCGTGGCTGGTACGTGTGCCGATGCCGAACTTCATGTTGGAACCGTGGATCAGGTAACCCGGCGTGCCCAGGGTGAACTTGAACGGGCCCAGCGGGTTGTCCGGGCCAGCCGGCACCACGTTGGGCAGCGGGTCGCCGTTGGCCGCGTGCTCGGCCTTGATCGAGGCCGGCGGGGTCCAGGTCGGGTTGGGGGTCTTGGCGATAATGCTGGTGTGCGCAATCGGCGAGCCCCAGCCTTCACGACCGATCCCCAACGGGAAGGTGTAGACCACGTTCTGGCCCTTGGGGAAATAGTAGAGCCGATATTCCGCCAGGTTGATCACGATGCCTTCCCGAGGCCCCGGCGGCAGGATGAAACGCGTCGGCAGCACGATCTCGGTGCCCGCGCCCGGCAACCAGGCGTCGACGCCCGGGTTGGCCGCGACCATCTCCGAATAGCCCAGGTCATAGGTGGTGCCCAGGTCGGCAAAGGTGTCTTCGTACTTGGCCTTGATCACCTGGACCTGACCGACGATATCTTCACCCGGTGGTGGCAAGGGCAACTGCAAAGCTGACGCAGAACCGGCCGCACAGAGCGCAGCAAGAGACAGGCAGCGGGTGACGACGGAAAGGCGCGACAACATCCGGAAAATCCTTCGCAGAACGACGGGTAGGTAAAAATCGATTGTATACGTGAAGCGGGCGTCTAGCTGCAAGCTTGTCGGCCCACCTACAGCTCGAAGCGCAGCTCCGGCCAGATCGGCGGCGTACCGCGCTTCTGCGACTCAAGAATAGCCCGGCACAAGGGGCACAGGCGTTGGTCCTGGAAGATCGAGCGGTCGACCCGCGACCAGCGCGGTTGCGCCGGCAATAAAGTGCCGCACAGCGTGCGATCGATGGAGCCGCCCAGTTCCAATTGACGCGTCACCAGATGCACCCGCACTTCCTGGCAGGCGAACAGATCCAGCTGCTCGTCCGGCTCGATCAGTTGGTAGTTAAACAGGGACCAGGCAGGACGCGACATCAGGGGCTCCAAATCGGGGGGGCGCCACCTTAGCCGAAAGCCTGCCGGTAGAAAAGCGTCATAGCAGCGGTTTTAGCGTCGGCCAGACATTTTCCAGCAACTTGCCCTGGGCACCGACCGCCGGGTGCAGTTGATCCGCTTGCATCAGCTGCGGGTTACCGCCAACGCCCTCAAGGAAAAACGGTACCAGCGGGACGTTTTTTTCCTCGGCCAACGCGCCATAGACCTGGGCAAACGCAGTGGTGTAACGCGGGCCATAATTGGGCGGCAACTGCATGCCCAGCAATAACACCTTGGCACCGCCGGCTTTGGACTGATCAATCATCGACGCAAGATTTTGTTTCAATTGCGCCGGAGGCTGCCCGCGCAAGCCGTCATTGCCACCCAACTCAATAACCACCACGTCCGGTTTATGCTCTGCAAGCGCCGCCGGCAGCCGCGCCAGGCCTCCGGCACTGGTATCGCCACTGATGGACGCGTTGACCACCTTATCGTCGAAACCTTCCTGCTTGAGCCGTTGCTCCAGCAGCGCGACCCACCCTTTGCGGGTATCCAGGCCGAAACCGGCACTGATACTATCGCCAACGATCAGGACTGTACCCGCCGCTGCGTTCTGGGCCATGCACATCAAGGCCAGGCCAGCACTCAAAAACCACATTCGCATCGGATTCTCCATGGGCGCAAGCATTCTCACCGCGCGGAACCTTAGCAAAGTGGTTCCCAGCGCGGAAGGTGAACTGACTATCCTGCACGAACTGAGCCTGGAACTGAACAAGGGCGATAGCCTGGCTATCGTCGGTGCTTCCGGTTCCGGCAAATCCACCCTCCTGGGCCTGCTGGCCGGCCTTGACCTGCCCAGCAGCGGCGAAGTCACCCTCGCCGGGCAAGCCCTGAGCAGCCTCGACGAAGACCAGCGCGCGCGCATCCGTGCCGAGCACGTGGGCTTCGTCTTCCAGTCCTTCCAGTTGCTCGACAGCCTCAACGCCCTCGAAAACGTCATGCTGCCGCTGGAACTGGACGGCCGCAAAGACGCCCGCGAGCGCGCCAGGCACCTGCTGGAGCGCGTGGGCCTGGGCCAACGCCTCACCCACTCGCCACGCCAGCTGTCCGGTGGCGAGCAGCAACGGGTCGCGATTGCCCGTGCATTTGCTGCAGAACCGGACGTGCTGTTTGCCGATGAACCCACCGGCAACCTCGACAGCCACACCGGCGAGCGCATCAGCGACCTGCTGTTCGAACTCAATAAAGAAAGCGGCACGACCCTGGTGCTGGTCACCCACGACGAGCGCCTGGCCCACCGTTGCCGACGCCTGATCCGCCTTGAAGCCGGCCTGATGGTCGCGCCCCTGGAGCCTTGATGGCACGCTTGCCGCTGTTGCGCCTGTTCAGCCTTGCCATGCGCCAATTGCTGCGCGATGCCCGCGCCGGTGAATTGCGCGTGTTGTTCTTCGCCCTGTTGGTGGCCGTGGCCGCCAGCACTGCCATCGGTTACTTCGGTGCGCGCCTCAATGGCGCCATGATGTTGCGTGCTACCGAGTTCCTCGGGGCCGACCTGGTGCTCGAAGGCAGCTCGCCGGCCCGCCCGGAGCAAATCCTGTCCGGCACCGAGCTGGGCCTTGATCACGCCCGCGTGGTGGAGTTTTCCAGCGTCATAGCCACCGACAACGGCATCCAGCTCTCCAGCATCAAGGCGGTCAACGAGCAGTACCCGTTGCGTGGCCAGCTCAAAAGCGCCGCGGCGCCTTTTGGGGATGAAACCCCGGGCGGCGGCCCCAAGCCCGGTGAAGCCTGGGTGGAGGCGCGACTGCTGACGGCACTCGACCTCAAGGTCGGCGACAGTATCGACGTGGGCATGAAGACCTTGCGCCTGGCGCGCATCCTCACCTACGAGCCCGACCGCGCCGGTAACTTCTACAGCCTCACGCCCAGGGTCATGATCAACCTGGCGGACCTCGATGCCACCGGCGTCGTCCAGCCCGGCAGCCGCGTCAGCTACCGCGAACTGTGGCGTGGGCCGCAGGCGAGCACGGCGCTGCAGACCTATCGCGACCTGGTCAAGCCAGGGCTTGCGGCCAACCAGCGCCTGCAGGACTCACGGGACGGCAACCAGCAGATTGGTGGCGCCCTGGGCAAGGCCGAGCGCTACCTGAACATGGCCAGTCTGGTGGCGGTGCTGCTGGCCGGTGTGGCCGTAGCCTTGTCGGCCAACCGATTCGCCACGCGACGTTTCGACGCCAGTGCGTTGTTGCGTTGCCTGGGGCTGTCGCGACGCGAAGCCATGTTGCTGTTCACCCTGCAATTGAGCGTACTGGGCCTGCTCGCGAGCTTGACCGGCGCCCTCCTCGGCTGGCTGGCACAGTTCGGCCTGTTCTACTTCCTGCATGACCTGCTACCGGCGGACGTACCCCCCGGCGGACTGTTGCCAGCGATTGCCGGGATCGGCACCGGACTGGTCGCCCTCGCCGGCTTCGCCCTGCCGCCCTTGGCCGCACTGGGCCGTGTACCGCCGCTGCGGGTACTGCGCCGCGACATGCTGCCGATCCCGTCCAGCACCTGGATGGTCTACGGTGCCGCGCTGCTCGCGCTGGGCCTGATCATGTGGCGCCTGAGCCTCGACCTGCTGCTGACCTTCGCGTTGCTCGGTGGTGGTGTGGTCGCGGCGCTGATCCTGGGCGGTCTGCTCCTGCTGCTGTTGCAAAGCCTGCGGCGCCTGCTGGCCCGCGCCTCCCTGCCGTGGCGCCTGGGCCTGGGGCAGTTGTTGCGCCACCCACTGGCCGCGGCGGGCCAATCCCTAGCGTTTGGCCTGATCCTGCTGTCCATGGGGTTGATCGCGTTGCTGCGCGGCGAGTTGCTCGACACCTGGCAAAACCAGTTGCCCAAGGACGCCCCCAACTACTTCGCCCTGAATATCCTGCCGGCCGACAAGGACGCCTTTGGTGCGCGCCTGCTCGAACTGCAGGCACAGTCAGCGCCGTTGTACCCGGTCGTGCCAGGCCGCCTGATCAGCATCAACGGCGAACCGGTACAGGAGATTGTCAGCAAGGATTCCAGTGGCGATCGCGCGGTGCAGCGTGACTTGAGCCTGACCTGGGCCGCCGACCTGCCGCCAGGCAATGCGCTGACTGCAGGCAGCTGGTGGTCGCAGCAACCCACCGATGAGATTCCCGGAGTCTCGGTAGAAGCCAAGGTCGCGCAAAGCCTCAAGCTCAAACTCAACGACCATCTGGTCTTTACAGTGGCTGGGGAAAATCGTGAAGCGCGGGTCACCAGCCTGCGGACCATCAACTGGGATAACTTCCAGCCCAACTTCTTCATGATTTTCCAACCAGGCACCTTGAAGGACCTGCCCGCCACCTACCTGACCAGTTTCTACCTGGCCCCAGGTCACGACCAGCAGATCGTCGATCTGTCCCGGGCATTCCCCGCAGTGACCATTCTGCAGGTGGAGGCGCTGCTGGAGCAGTTGCGCAGCATCCTCGCCCAAGTGACCCTGGCGGTAGAGTACGTGCTGCTGTTCGTGCTTGCGGCGGGCATGGCGGTGTTGTTCTCCGGCCTGCAAGCCACCCTCGACGAGCGTATCCGCCAAGGTGCGCTGCTGCGTGCCCTCGGTGCCGAACGCAAGCTACTGGTCAAGGCCAGGCGCATCGAGTTCGGCTTGCTGGGCGCAGTCAGCGGGTTGCTTGCGGCATTGGGCACCGAGCTGGTGACCTGGGTGCTGTACCGTTATGCGTTTGACTTGGCCTGGCAGCCGCACCCATGGTTACTGCTGCTGCCGGTGATCGGTGCCGTACTGATCGGTGGCGCCGGGGTGTTTGGTACCCGCCGCGCCTTGAACGCCAGCCCGCTGACGGTATTGCGCGAAGGCTGAAACCTCGCTGGCCCGCGTCCTTTACAGAGGCGGGCCAGCGTCAACTACTTCACATACTCGATACCGGTGATCCACCAGCAGACGTCACCACCCGGCGTCTGCACGATGGCCTCATCGTCGACTTCCTTGCGCAACAACGCGCGAGCCATCGGTGAGTCGATGGAGATGTAGTCCATCCGATCATAAATCTCGTCATAGCCGACGATGCGAAAACGCTTGGTTTCGCCTTGCTCGTTTTCAATATCGACCCAGGCGCCGAAAAACACCTTGCCCTCCTGCTCGGGCATGTACTCCACCACACGCATGTCTTCGAGGCGCTTGCGCAGGTAGCGAACCCTGCGGTCGATTTCACGCAGCAGTTTCTTGTTGTACTGGTAGTCGGCGTTTTCGCTGCGGTCCCCCAGCGACGCAGCCCAGGTGACTTTGCGCGTGGTGTCCGGACGCTTTTCGCGCCACAGGTAATCCAGCTCTTTCTTTAGCGCTTCATGACCTTCTTTGGTAATCAGCTTGGTACTCAAACGCACGCATCCCCGAGCAATGTCCATAGGCGCCGACAGGCCAGGGAATCGTTCCCTGGCGTCGGCTGGCTGGCGTTGATGATAAATGAACCGGGGAAAGTAGCCAGGCCAGTCTAGCTATCCAACGCCTGATCCAACTCAAGCAGTATGCCTCGCAAACTCTGACGCAAGACCGACATCTGCGACGCCATCGCCTTGAGTGCTTCGGTCCTTTGGCTGACTGCCTGGGACTGGTCGTGCAGTTGAGTGGTGCGCTGCTCGAGTTCTCGGGCTCTCTCATCCAGCTGGCTTTGCTGCTGCTGCACTTGGATTTGCCATTGCTCAAGCCTGGCCTCCCGCTCGCCGGCAGCCAGTTTTTGCTGGGTCAGTTCCTGAGCGACGCGCGCAAGGCTGGTCAGCGTAGTGTCCACTTCAAACAATGTGCTGTCGTCCACCGGCGCCACCAATTTAGGTTGTGCCAGCACTTTTGGTGCCGGCTGGATGACCGGTGCGGCCGGCACCGGTTGCGGTTCTTCGACAGGATATTCAGCCGCCGCTCCCCGGCCTGCCTCGGCGGGGCTCACCACCTTGGGCACAGAGCTCATTTGCGACGAAAAACGAATGGACGGCACGATCAATGAAGCGCTTTCGATGGCCGGTAACGCCGGTGCAGACATCCCCAAGGTAATCACCTTCATTACCAAGGCCTTTTTGATGATCATCGAGTGATGATCATCAGGCTTGGCCGGCGGCAGCTTGCAGCCTTTGAGATCGACAAAATGATAGGGCACCTGAGTGTCGGTTACCGCGCCCGGCTTGGCGCCCGACGCAGCCAACGTCAGGATTTGCTTGAACACATGCATGGCCACTTGCAAGTCTTCCTTGGACTCAACACCGTCCAGAAAATACCGTTCGGCTTTTTTGCGCAAGGTCGCGATATAGACCCTGGAACTACCCGGTTCAACTTCTTCATCCAGACTGTAAACAAGAAAATTGGAGGCAATCTGACCTACAGCAAATCCACAGAGCAGTGCCCCGTTGACGGGAGCATCCTCACCATTACGTTCAAGAACAAGGGTACGTAGAAGCATCATGGTAATCAGGCCTCATTACGAAGGGCGACAATTAAAAGGTTAAAAACACATCACAATTGTCCCAGCGCCCTACCTAACAAGCACGTAGGACTTGTCTTATAAATGCCGAGCGGCGTTCCCAAAAGACACTATTATCCGTACCCTTTTTCAGCGCCTCCTACTTTTTGATTCAAAACTTGCCCGGTAGCAAAATGATCGAAATCAATAATCTGACGAAACACCTGGGCAAGAAAACTATCATTAACGACCTATCGTTCAATGCCAATCAAAAAGAATGTCTCGGACTGTTTGGCGAAGATCCTGCAATTAAAACAACACTGTTAAATATGCTCTCGGGCGCTACCCCTCCTTCCAGCGGACATATAAGTATCGAGGGGTTCGACATGCAAACTCAACGACTAAAAGCGCGAAGGCTTATCGGCTACCAACTTGATCAAGAGCTTGATCACCCTACGATGTCGGTTAAAGACTTTCTCAACTTCATCGCCGCCCTTCGTGGGTTCCACGGCAACGAAAAGCGAGCGCGGGTGGAGGAAGCTGCAACGCGCCTGGAGTTATGGCCAATCCTCAGCATGCCGCTCAACGCCCTCTCCGTCGGGTCGAAGCGCAAAGTTGCCATTGCTCAGGCCATCCTGCATGGCCCGGCCTTGTTGTTATTGGATGAACCGACCGAGGGGCTACCGCCTGATCAGAAGCAGCGATTCAAAGCGCTCATCCAATCGCTGACGCAGGAAATGACGGTCATCATTGCTTCCCGCCACTGCGATGACTTGTCCCACGTCTGCACACGCGCACTGATTCTCGCGAATGGTCGCCTGGTGGCCGATAGCCCACTGCCCGATTTGCAACGCGACTCCCGGCATTTCCAAGCAGTCACCCTAACCGCGGATGCCCCGCTGGACCTCCTGGCCCTGGCGGTCCTGCCGGGTGTAGCGGGCATCGAAGAACATCGACATGCACCCGGCACGGTAACCGTTCTGGCCATGCCGGGGCACGCGATCTATCCCCACATCAACACGCTCGTTGCCAATCGCCGTTGGAAAATCAACTCAATGAGCCTGGAACCGGGCCGGCTAAACGACGTGGTCCATCATCTGAGCCGAGAGGCCTCCTCTTGAAACTGCTGCCCGTCATCTTCAAGCGTCAGCTCGCGAGTTATGCCAGCACGCCCGGCACCTACCTGAGTATTGCCATTTTTCTAACCCTGTCCGTGGTAGCGGGGCTGCACATGAGCCCGTGGTTTGAGCAAGGCAGCAGCGATCTACAGGTGTTTTTTCAGTTTCATCCCTGGCTCTACTTCCTTTTGATACCGCCCCTGGCCGCACAACTTTGGTCAGATGAATCGAATGCCGGCTTTCTCGACCTGATGAAAACATTCCCCATCACAACCTTTGACTGGGTCGTCGGTAAGTTTTTAGCCGCCTGGGTGGTGGCGGGCATTGCCCTGATATTAATGTTCCCCTTGGTCATCATCGCCAATTACCTGGGCAGCGCAGACAACGGCGTTATTGCCTCGCAATTCCTCGCAAGTTGGCTATTGGCGGGCACTTACTTGTCCGCCAGTTGTTTTATTTTCACCCTGGTCCGGCAGCGTACCGTTATCGCTATCCTGACCATCGGCTTACTGCTGATCGCCAGTGGACTTTCATCTTTGCTGGATGCGCTTGAACATCAACAACCCATCTGGTTAATCGACAGCCTGACCGCCCTTAGTCCTTTTTCTCGGTTCAGCACTATCGACGAGGGTAAGTTCACACTTCGCGACCTGCTTTACTTCACCAGCACGATCCTGGCCTTTCTCGCTGCCACGACAGTCACACTCAACTATAAACACAGTTGAGAAAGGAAGCCCCGCATGCGATCCGCTCTGCTTACCGGCATGACACTCACGGTCATACTGTTACTTTTCCTGGCATTCAACTTGGTGTGGGTGGGGCACCTTCCCACTCTCCGCTGGGATTACTCACAGCAAAAAATCCATACGCTATCCCCGTCCGTCCAACAATCGCTCGCGTCACTGGAAAGCCCCCTGGACTTGTATTACTTCAACGCGAACCGCGACCCGCAAAGAAGCTACACGGTAAAACGCTACGGCAAGCGCATTGAGGACGTGCTCAAGGAATATGAAAAAGCCGCCAAAGGCATGATTAATCTGCACGTTATCGAGCCTGCGCCTTTTTCAGAAGATGCCTACAAAGCAGGCTTATTTGGCCTTGACAACACCGCTGGCTTTCTTGGCCTGATCGGCACCCGTGCCGGTCACGGTGCGCAACGCATCGAATCCTTCAGCGTCGAACGAGAGCCTTTGCTGGAGTATGAAATCAGTCACCTGATCGCCAAGTTGCAACACCCCGAACGCCCCATTGTCGGGCTGTTGCCAGGGCTGGCCATGGAGCCGTCCAGTGATCGTCTGCTCAAGGCATTGCAGCAGCACTTCAACCTGGTCAACTTGACGTCGGCCACCGAACGCATACCGGAGCACATTCAGACACTGATGGTCGTTCACCCGCGAACGCTGTCTCAAGCAACCCTCTATGGGATTGAACAATTTGTATTGAAGGGCGGCAGATTGATGATGTTCATCGACCCGCTCAGCGAGCAAAGCTCAAACGCCACACCCGCCGACTCCCGGCTGGATGGGCTGCTTGCCGCCTGGGGCATCCAGATGCCGGCGAACAAGTGGCTGGTCGACATTGGCTACGCAGCCAGTGCTGGCAACCGTGCGGCGCAGCATCCGGGCAGACTGACCCTGCCCCGACAGGCGATGAACACACATGATGTCAGCACCTGGAAAGTGAACAGGGTAACGGTGTCGAGCAGCGGCGCCCTTTCACGGCTGCATAAAAGTCGCACAAGCTTTACCCCCCTGCTGCAAAGCTCAGAGCAATCCGAGCTACTGGATACCGAGCGCTTCGCGGGTGCAACCGAGTTCGACTCTCTGCATGAAGAAGCGCTGCCTCAAGGCAAACGCCATGTGATTGCAGCCCGTATCGAGGGGCCGGGTTATTCGGCATTTCCTGACGGTATCAGCGGCCAGCCACCCGGTTTGCAAAAGGCGGCGCAGATCCGTGTCGTGGTAGTCGCCGATACGGACCTGCTCTCGGACAAGGTCAGCGATTTGGCGAAGAACGACAACGCGCTGTTTGTCTTGAACACATTGGATAACTTGTCTGCTCCTGAAGCACTCGCCAGTATTCGCCCGCGCGCCGCGCAGGAAAGCCCGCCTTCGCTGCTGGCAACCCTGCGCACCGCCGCAGAGCAAGCCTACCGGGTGAAGGCCAGCGAACTGGAACGGCGGCTGCGGCGCACGGAACAGGAGTGGCAACACCTGAGCCTGCCGACCACCACCCTCAGCAGCCAGACCGTGGACACCACCCAACTGCAAGCACTTAACAAGGAGCGCCTGCGCCTACCCATGGAGTTGCATGCCGTGCGGGCCGAGGCCTACGCCCAGGTCAATCGACTGGAGATCGCGATAAAGCTGGTGATGACCTTCACGATACCCGTGACGTTATGCCTGATGGCCGGGCTGGTCTTCGTGGGGAACCGCCGGCGGCGTCGGCACGCCGGCAGTGTGATTCGCTAAGCGCTCAACGCCTGGCAATCAACCCTTGCCTGGCAATGCGGGTCAGTTGCTGGATCACTTCAGCGGCGTCGCAGGCGCTGGGGGCCTGGATCACTGCCAAATCAAAGCTGTTGCTGGCAAAGCGCGCAAGGGAATCGCCGTCTTCGACAAACTGGATCAGGAACGCCGAAGGCCGGCCGGTACGACGCGGCCAGCCATCCAGATAACGCAAGAGCGTCGGCTGGTGCTTACCGCCAAGCAAAATTTTCGGATTGCGCTGAGTGAGGTCCGCAGTGATCGGGGCCAGGCGTATCAGGGGGCGTAGTGCATTCATTGTGTCGTGTCTCTGCCTCAAAAGTCTGCGGGCAGGTGAGAGGCAACACCGAACCAGCGCTTTAGCGGTATTTCGAAGCCGTCCAGCCCTGAAAAAAAGGTCATGGAAACTGGCTTCTGTCGGGCTCATCGAGTCCCAGTGGCGCCCCGCAATTAGCTGTTTAAATCGGCGCATGGGCAGCATCCTAGAGAAGCCGGTGGGCCGGTGTCAAGAATCCCGAGCAACGAAAAGGCCCACGCAGTGGTGGGCCTTTTCAGAGATTTGTGCGAGTGATCAGTTAGCGATGGCACGGTCCGCAGAGAGTTTGCCGGCACCTTCCAGCAGCACCGCCAGCGAGCCGCCCAGCAGGGCCAGTGCGAACTCATAACCGTTGTTGGCCATGAACAGACCGTTGTGGATATGCACCGAGAAGATCGCCACCACTGACAGGATGGTCAGGCCCAATGCCGCAGGGCGAACCAGCAGACCGATGATCAGGGCCAGGCCGGCGAAGAATTCGGTACCGCCCGACAACAGTGCCATCAGGGTACCCGGCGCCAAGCCGATGCTCTCCATCCACTGGGCAGTGCCCGCCAGGCCGTAGCCACCGAACCAGCCAAACAGCTTTTGCGAACCGTGAGCGGCGAAGATGATGCCGACAACGATGCGCAGAATGGTCAGGCCGTAGCCGGCGCGGGTGGACAGGACGCTTTTGATCAGTGGGCTCATGGTGTTAATCCTTTTAGAAGTAGGGGTTGGTTGGCCGCTATATTAATCAGTTTAAACAATGATAAAAGCCGAAAAAATGCCTGATTAATATCGATAAAATCGATTACTTCCGTGAGGCGATTTTCGGCGCCGGTGGTTCAAGGGACTCGCGCTCGCGATCGAATGCCAGGTAGTACTTGTTGACACTATTAACATAGCTGACGCCGCCCATGCCCACCTGCTCCATGGCAATGCGCTCGACCTGGAAGAACCACTGATTGGGGTTGAGCCCCCGGCGCTTGGCTTCGGTGCGCATGCCCTGCACCCGCTCTGGCCCCATGTTGTAAGCGGCCAGCACAAACGCCATGCGCTCGCGCTCGTTGAGCTTGGGGCTGGAGAAAAACTTGCGGCGAATCATCGACAGATAACGCGCACCCGCCTGCACATTGCTGTCGAGGCTCTCGATATTGTTGACCCCCACCCGCTGCGCCGCCGAAGGCGTGATCTGCATCAGGCCGGTGGGGCCGCCACTGTTGCGTGCGCCGGGGTCAAGCGCCGACTCTTTGAAGGCCAGCGCTGCGAGGTTCAGCCAGTCCATACCCTGTTCCCGGGCATGTTTTTGCAGCACCGGGCGAAGCTTCTCCAGGCGCTGGCGGTCCACTCGCGCCAACGGATTGCGCACTTGATAGAGGCGGCGATAGATACGCTGGAACGCCACATCCTGGTCGGAGGGGGTTCGGTAGGTCTTGAGAAATCGATCGATGCTGGCGCGCAGCATCGAAGCATCCTGGCGCACAAACCAGTACTCGTCGCCGGGTTCGCTGATGGCCACCTGCTTATCGAAACGCAACTTGGGCAAAATCTTCGACCAGCGTTCGGCAATCGGCTTTTCGACAATGGTCAGGTGAAAAATACCGGCCTGCACCATTTCCAGCACATCCTCCACGGCCAGGGTCGGATCGACCCACTCCACCTTGATCGGAGGCTGCTTGTGCAGGGCCAACTTCTGGTTGACCTGGCTGATGGCATCCGCCGCCGCGCTGCCGGTGGTCAGCGCCAGGGTCCGTCCAGACAGTTGCTCCAGCCGGGTAAACCGCCGCTCACCTTTCACCCCTACCAGCCATAACGGCACATCGCTGTTAATCGGGTCGCTGGTGGCAATCTTGTGCATGGCCTTTACATCGAGCAATTCCCCTGGGGCCACCAAGTCGCCTTCACCCCGCGCCAATGCGCCCAGCAGTTGGTCCTTGGCCTTGGGAATGATCTTGAGGTTAATTGCCTGGCCATCCCGGGCATGGCCATTGAGGTATTGCTCGAAGGCGCGCAGGCGATGGTATTCAACGCCGATAGCCTGACCTTGCACTTCACCGGAACTGTTGCGGCTCTGGTTGACCAATACGCGCAAAGTGCGGCTTGAGCGGATCTCCGCCAGGTCGCGGACCTTGCCGGGCCGGGTAACTTCCAGCGGCCCGTCCAGACGCGCGACCGCCGCCATGGGCAGCAGTAACGTCAGGCACAACATAAGCAAAGCCGAGGGTCGGATCATCCGCTCTCCGGAAAGAATACTGGCCAACGCTGTCGCGAAAAACGAAGCGGTGGAGGTCAGAAACAGAGCGCTTTATGCGCTGGCAAAGCGCGCAACGGTGGCACAGGGCAAGGCGCACAGCCAGCCACAATGTCACTTGCGACGTTCAAAGACAGCTATAACTCGTTGTAGTTCTTCGATTTTCTTATAAATCTACAGCTCTGATATGCTTTCCGGCCGCAGGCGGAGATAGCACCATGCAACTCATTGATATCGGCGTCAACCTGACCAACCCCAGTTTCGACGAGAAGCACCAGGCCGTGCTCGACCGCGCTTATGCCGCTGGCGTGCAACAATTGGTGCTCACCGGCACCAGCGTCGACGGCAGTGAACAGGCCCTGGAACTCTGCGTAAAACTCGATCCAAGCGAGCAACGCCTGTTCAGCACCGCCGGCATCCACCCCCACTCGGCCAGTGACTGGAACGCTGACAGCGCCCAGCGTTTGCGCGCCCTGCTCGGCGAAAGCCGCGTACGTGCGGTGGGCGAATGTGGGCTGGATTTCAACCGGGACTTTTCCCCGCGCCCACAACAGGAAAAAGTTCTGGAGCATCATCTGGCCCTGGCCGTCGAGCTGAAACTGCCGGTGTTCCTGCATGAGCGCGATGCCAACCAGCGCCTGCTGGAGATCCTCAAGGATTACCGCGACCACCTCACTGCCGCCGTGGTGCACTGCTTTACCGGCGAGCAGCACGCGTTGTTCAGCTACCTCGATCTCGACCTGCACATCGGCATCACGGGCTGGATCTGCGATGAACGCCGTGGGACGCATCTGCACCCGCTCGTCAGGGAAATCCCCCGTGGTCGTCTGATGCTGGAAAGCGACGCGCCCTACCTGCTGCCGCGTACCCTGCGGCCCAAGCCGAAAAACGGTCGCAACGAACCGGCCTACCTGCCAGAAGTGCTGCGCGAAGTGGCCCTGCACCGTAACGAAACCGTGGAGGACCTGGCCGAGCACAGCAGCGCCAGCGCCCGGGCCTTTTTTGGCTTACCCGCCGTGGATTGATGCGGCGCATTGACCCACGTCAAAATCGTTTCCCTGGATAGCGGCACAATAATGGCACCTTGCCAATGCTGTTTCCGCTATCAGAGAAAACCTTCCATGGGTGCCTGGCTTAGCAACATCTCGCTGAAATATAAATTTTGGGCGGTCAACGCGGTCGCCTTCATCACCACCCTGCTGCTGGTGCTGTACGCCGTGCAGCTCGAGCAACAGGCGCGCAGCGCTGCGTCCCAGGCCTCGGCCCAGGCGCAAGGGCGATTGCTCAGTGCCTGGCCCGCCGATAAAGCATTGCCCAAGGGCGAGCAATGGCTGACGTTCACACGGGGCCAAGTCCCACAACTGGCTGATCAGGATCTGTCAGCCCTGAGCCGCGCGACGGGTTGGGTCGAACTCGACGCCATGCCACTGTTCGGCGAAAACCCGTTGATGGGTGCGGACGTGATCGCCCGCGCCGATGGGCAATACATCGCCGTACTTGCCTACGCGCCCAGCTTGAGCCAGGTATTCAGCGACCGCTTCGCCAACTATGCCGTGGCCGTGGCCATTTTGATGCTGGCGATGCTCGGCGCCTCGCAGTTGCTGATCCGCTTTCTTCTCAGCCAACTCAACACGCTCAAGGACGTGATGCTGCACGTCGAAAAAACCGGCGACCTGTCGGCCCGCGTGCCCCTGGCCTGCAAGGACGAAGTCGGTCAGATGGCCAGTGCCTTCAACGCCATGCAGGCTGGCTACCAACGGGTGGTCAACACGGTGGCACGCACCGCCCGGCAACTGGATGAGGGCGCCGCGCGGCTGGCCAGCAGCATGAACGAGGTGCAGCACGGCATGCTCGGCCAACAAAGCGAAACCGACCAGGCCGCCACCGCGATCAATGAAATGACCGCCACTGTCTACCATATCGCCCAACATGCCGGCGCCACGCGCGACCTGTCCCAGACCGCCGACACCCTCGCCGGCAGCGGTCAGGAAGTGGTCACCCGCGTGCAGCGCTCAATCGCCGGGCTGTCCACCGGCGTGCAACAGACCGCCGAAATGATCCAGAAACTGGCCGAAGACAGCCAGAAAATCAACGGCGTGGTCGGTGTGATCCACAGCATCGCCGAACAGACCAACCTGCTCGCCCTCAACGCCGCTATCGAAGCTGCCCGCGCGGGCGAAATGGGCCGTGGGTTTGCCGTGGTCGCCGACGAAGTACGCAACCTCGCCAAGCGCGTACAAAACTCCACCGACGAAATCACTCGCATGGTTTCAGCCCTGCAGGCCGGTACCCGCGACGCGGTGGACTTTATGCAGGAAAGCTCGTTCAAGGCCGACGACTGCGTGCAACAGGCCCAGGAAGCCGGTGCGGCACTCGCCGAAATCACCGGCGCCGTAGCGCAGATGCGCGAGAGCAACACTCAGATCGCCGTCGCCGCCGAACAACAAAGTCACGTAGCCGAAGAGATGAACCGCGCGGTGGTGAGCATCCGTGACGTGACCGAAAACACCGTACAACAGACGGTGGATTCGGCGACAACCAGTAATGAGTTGGCGACCCTGGCTGGGGAACTGAGTAAGGCGATTGGGCAGTTGAAGTTGTAGGAGGATTCAACGTGTAATCCGCCACCTACAACCATCCCTCCGTTTGCTCGACGCGTTTGCGAAAGGTCCTAGCCCTGCTGTCGAATAACACCTACTTCTTTTCCCTACCAACCTCTCCAAAGTCTCTCGCCTGATCAATCAGCGCGAGGGACCGCCGATGCACTTCTCCGTTAATGCCCTGTTCAAAGGGGCCGCCTCTTGAACCCGGCCATTGGCCGGTTGGCCCTGACCCCCATGAATGCGAAGGCGCCCGATATCGAAGGCGTCTTCCGCGATTTCCGCGAATGCCTGAACACCTTTGACGAGTGGGCCGAAAGCTTCTGGAGCTTTTCGGCGCTGGACCTCGAGCAGGTGTTCAAGGTGGGGGATGAGGTGGCGCTGGTCACGCCGGTTTCCTCCCAGGCCCCCAGCCCTGTCGTTGCCACCTGCAAGGCCCAGGGTTCGCTGACCTTGGTGCATATGTTTGAAAGCACGCGGTTCGTGCCGATCGGCAACACGCCGGTGATGCTGCAAGCCATTGCAGCGGATGGCCGCCCGACAGGCCCCCCGCTCCCTCACACTATTGGCCCCAGCGGCATCCTTGAAATCAAGGGCTGCACGCGCGACCAGCAGTACCAAGTCACCTTCTACCCCAATGTTTCCAAGGATCACGTCAAGGCGCTGTATGCGTCTTATCAGTCGGTGATCCAGGACTTGGAAGCGCGGTTGCGCGAAGAGTGGGACAACACCTTCCAGGATCAATGGAAAGACTACACCGACGCCACCCCGCTTGATCGTCGCAGGATGGTCGAAGCGGCGTTTCTCAGCGGCATGGGTAAAGCGCTTTACAACCTGTGGGACAACATCGCACAGCTGTATGAGCTGCTGGGGGACCTCAAGGCCAACAGCGACAAGCTATTGCAATACGTTTCTCAAGCCGAACTCGATGAACTGTTGGCGCTGGGTAAGGACAAGGTCGCCCTGGGTTTGCTGGTGCTTAGCGATGAACCACTGCTGTTCATCTATCTGTCGACGATGGTCAGCTGGATGCGATTGCTGCCGCCGCCACAGATGAATGAGTTGATGGGGGAGATCACCGGGGAGGTGTTGATCAACCTGCTGCTGGCCAGGGTAGCGGGCGCGATGGGCGTCGGTGTGCGCCTCGGCGCGCAGGTGCTGAGTCATATCAAGTCCGGTAATGCACGGCACTGGTTGGAGTTGCTGGCTAAACAGCTGGTCGGGCCTGAGCTGAAACCACATGTGGAGGCCGCTAGACCTTTGCTGCTTGGGAGCCCGGCGACGGCGATCAAGACCGTGCCGGCTGCGCCGTTGAAGGCTGGAGAGCAGCTGGTTTCCAACCCGGTGCCGGCGGTGCGCAACAAGACACAGCAGACGGTGTTGGTGCGGCAGGAGCACGTTGATGACGTGCCCGTGTCGGCGAAAAATCCTAAGGGGGATGCGGCAGCTTCTGCGGATAAAACCGCCACCAATGGCTGCCCGGTGTCGATGGTCACGGGCGAGGAGTTGCTGACGCTGACCGATGGGACGCTGGACGGGGTGTTCCCGTTTGAGTGGACGCGGCTTTACCGCACCAGTGCGGTGGAAGTGGATTGCGGGTTGGGGTTTGGCTGGAGCCATTCGCTGGCGCAGCGGCTGGCTGTTTCTGGTGATTCGGTGGTTTGGACGGACCATGAGAACCGACGCACTGAGTTCCCTTTGCCTACGGCCTCTCGGCCGGCGATCACCAATAGCCTGGCTGAAGCAGCTATCTATCTGGGGGATTTGCCCGATGAACTGGTCCTCGCCCAGGCCTCGCGTTTCTATCATTTTCGCGATGGTGTGCTGGTCTCGATCAGCGATGCGTATGACAACCGGCTGCGCATTTCTCGGGATTATTCAGGGCGGATTGAGCGGCTGGATAACGGTGTTGGGCGCTCGCTATTCCTACGCTATGTGGCTGGCCGCATTGTGGCGGTGGACTACCAGATTCAGCGCGCCAAGGGTTATGAGCCTTTCGAGTGGATTACTGAATACCCCGTCGTTTCCTACGCTTACGACGACCTGGGCCGACTGATTTCAGCGACCAACGCCGTAG
>NZ_WKCB01000051.1 GCF_021606685.1 Pseudomonas syringae | reverse complement strand
TAACCCGGCAGGACGCCGGGTTAGCCGCGCTGGGCCAAGGATGGCCCATCGCGGCGGCCCACGGATTCAAGGCTGCGTGCGGGCACACCGAGCCGGAGGCGAGGTGCCGAGTGGTGGGGCAAGAGCCCTTTTGGTTACTTTTGGGGCTCTTTTCCAAAAGTGACCCGCCGTAAGGGCGGAACCATACTCAGCCGTTACCCCAGCAACGGATATGCCCCCAATCCAATCCAATCCAACCTCCACCCTCGAGCCTTTTCGCCCAGCGGGCTGCCGCTCCCCCCCATTTGCCGTTATACTCGCCGGCTTTCAAAAGTTCGCCAACGAGTGCTGCCCGCCATGGAAATCAACCCGATCCTTAACACCATCAAGGACCTGTCCGAGCGCTCCGAAACTATTCGGGGGTATCTTTGACTACGATCAAAAGCACGAGCGTCTGACCGAAGTCAATCGCGAGCTTGAAGATCCTGCTGTCTGGAACAAACCTGAATACGCCCAAGAGTTGGGCCGCGAGCGCGCTGCGCTGGCACAGATCGTCGACACCCTCGACGAACTGAACACCGGTCTGGCCGATTGCCGTGACCTGCTGGACATGGCCGTCGAAGAAAACGACGAAGGCGCAGTGGGCGATGTCGTCGCCGAGCTGGCCCGTCTCGAGGAAAACCTCGCCAAGCTTGAATTCCGTCGCATGTTCAGCCACGAAATGGACCCGAACAACGCCTACCTGGACATCCAGGCCGGTTCCGGCGGCACCGAAGCTCAGGACTGGGCCAACATCCTGTTGCGCATGTACCTGCGCTGGGCCGACAAACGCGGTTTCGACGCCACCATCATGGAGCTGTCGGCCGGTGAAGTCGCCGGCATCAAAGGCGCGACCGTGCACATCAAGGGTGAATACGCCTTCGGTTGGCTGCGCACCGAGATCGGCGTGCACCGCCTGGTGCGCAAGAGCCCGTTCGACTCCGGCAACCGTCGCCACACCTCGTTCTCTGCAGTGTTCGTCTCGCCAGAGATCGACGACAAGGTGGAGATCGAGATCAACCCGGCCGACCTGCGTATCGACACCTACCGTTCCTCCGGTGCCGGTGGTCAGCACGTAAACACCACTGACTCGGCCGTACGTATCACCCACGTACCGACCAACACCGTGGTCAGCTGCCAGAACGAACGTTCCCAGCACGCCAACAAGGACACCGCCATGAAAATGCTGCGGGCCAAGTTGTACGAGCAGGAAATGCAGAAGCGCAACGCGGCTTCGCAGGCGCTGGAAGACACCAAGTCGGATATCGGCTGGGGTCACCAGATCCGTTCTTATGTGCTCGATGCGTCGCGGATCAAGGATCTGCGCACTAACATCGAACGCAGCGACTGTGACAAGGTACTCGACGGCGATATCGACGAATACCTGGAAGCCAGCCTGAAATCAGGCCTGTAACACCCTCTGTGGGAGCGGGGGGGACGCCTAGTCCTTGCCCCGCGATCCCCAGCCACAGGCTGGGGCAACGAACCTGTGATGGAAAATTTAAAGACATGAGCGACCAACAACTCGACCAGGCCCTGCAACAGGAAGAAAACTCCCTGATCGCCCTGCGCAAGGAAAAGCTTGCTGCCGAGCGCGCCAAGGGTAACGCCTTCCCCAACGACTTCCGCCGCGAAAACTACTGCGATGCCTTGCAGAAACAGTACGCGGACAAGACCAAGGAAGAGCTGGCAGAGGCTGCGATCCCGGTCAAGGTGGCAGGTCGCATCATGCTCAACCGTGGCTCGTTCATGGTGATCCAGGACATGACCGGGCGTATCCAGGTCTACGTCAACCGCAAAACCTTGCCTGAAGAAACCCTGGCCTCGGTGAAAACCTGGGACATGGGCGACATCATCGCCGCCGAAGGCACCCTGGCCCGTTCCGGCAAGGGCGACCTGTACGTCGAGATGACCAACGTGCGCCTGCTGACCAAGTCGCTGCGCCCGCTGCCGGACAAGCACCACGGCCTGACCGACACCGAGCAGCGCTACCGCCAGCGCTACGTTGACCTGATCGTCAACGAAGACGTGCGTCAGACCTTCCGCGTGCGTTCGCAGGTTATCGCGCACATCCGCAGCTTCCTGATGGCGCGGGACTTCCTCGAAGTGGAAACCCCAATGCTGCAAACCATCCCCGGTGGTGCTGCAGCCAAGCCGTTCGAAACCCACCACAACGCGCTGGACCTGGAAATGTTCCTGCGTATCGCGCCAGAGCTGTACCTCAAGCGCCTGGTAGTGGGTGGCTTTGAGAAAGTCTTCGAGATCAACCGCAACTTCCGTAACGAAGGCGTCTCGACCCGTCACAACCCGGAATTCACCATGTTGGAGTTCTACCAGGCCTACGCCGACTACGAAGACAACATGGACCTCACCGAAGAACTGTTCCGCGAATTGGCGCAGCTGGTTCTGGGCAGCACCGACGTGCCGTACGGCGACAAGGTGTTCCACTTCGGCGAGCCGTTCGTGCGTCTGTCGGTGTTCGATTCGATCCTCAAGTACAACCCTGAGCTGGCCGCCGACGACCTCAACGACATCGACAAGGCCCGCGCGATCGCCAAGAAAGCCGGCGCCAAGGTGCTGGGCTTCGAAGGCCTGGGCAAACTGCAGGTGATGATTTTCGAAGAGCTGGTGGAGCACAAGCTGGAACAGCCGCACTTCATCACCCAGTACCCGTTCGAAGTGTCGCCGCTGGCCCGTCGCAACGACGACAACCCGAACGTCACCGACCGTTTCGAGCTGTTTATCGGCGGTCGCGAAATCGCCAACGCCTACTCCGAGCTTAACGACGCGGAAGACCAGGCCGAGCGCTTCATGGCCCAGGTGGCCGACAAGGACGCCGGCGATGACGAAGCCATGCACTACGATGCCGACTTCGTCCGCGCTCTGGAATACGGCATGCCGCCAACGGCCGGTGAAGGTATCGGTATCGACCGCCTGGTGATGTTGCTGACCAACTCGCCGTCGATCCGCGATGTGATCTTGTTCCCGCACATGCGGCCACAAGCGTAACCGTAGCGATATCCCAAGCCGCCTTTTATAAGGCGGCTTTTTTATGCGGCGTTTATAAGCGTCAAGCAAACAGCGCCAGGTTTTGATCTATTCAAGGATGTGTGTGGTGAACCGCGTAATCGCTCAAGAAGGCGCCGCCGGCATTGCCGCTGCCGTGGCTGAAAGCGTCCAGTACCAGGGCCGCAAGGCCAGTCGTCGGGGCAGCGAGCAACGCAGGCAAGACATTCTCGATGCGGCCATGCGCATTGTGGTGCGCGAGGGCGTGCGCGCCGTGCGCCATCGCGCGGTGGCGGCGGAGGCGGGGGTGCCGTTGTCGGCCACCACCTACTATTTCAAGGATATCGATGACCTGCTCACCGATACCTTCGCTCAATACGTGGAACGCAGCGCCGCCTTCATGGGCAAGCTCTGGGTGCGCAATGAAGGCCTGCTGCGCGAGATGGTCGCCTACGGCGATGGCAGCGCGGCGTCGCGCTCGCAATTGGCCGACGATATTGCGCGGCTGACCGCCGATTACGTGCAGCGCCAACTGAGCAACCGTCGCGACCACCTGATGGCCGAGCAGGCCTTTCGCCAGGAAGCCTTGCTCAACCCGCGCCTCGCGGAGTTGGTGCGTTCCCATCAGCAGATCCTGTTGCAGGGCACCGGGCAGTTTTTCCAGGTATTGGGCTCGCGCGAGCCGCAACAGGATGCCAAAGTGTTGACGGCGATAATCGGTCGGATGGAATATCAGTGCCTGTTGGGCGGAGCAGAGCCTCTGACCGCTGACGAGATGCTTGAGATCCTCAAGCGTTACATGCATTTGGTGTTGGCCTCGGTCTAGCCAAGCCTATGCGCGATCTGCTTTATGTGGGAGCTGGCTTGCCTGCGATAGCATCACCTCGGTTTACCTGAAGTATCGAGGTGCCTGTATCGCAGGCAAGCCAGCTCCCACACCTGATGGGGTGTTCAATGAAAACCTGGCGTGTCGCGCTAATCGCCGTGTTCCTGCTGTTGAGCGGTTGCCTCGTGACCTTCAAGGACCCGCTGCCCGCGCGCGAGGCCGCGCCGGATGAACTGCTGGGCCAGTGGGCCAGCAAAAATGCCTGGGGCGAACCGCTGAACCTGCAGATCACCCGTGCGGGTAAACACCACTACAAAGCCGTGAGCTACCCTACAGCCAAGCCGGGCCAGCGTGATGAGTACCTGTTTACGGTGTCGCGCCATGGCAGTCGCTGGTATTTGTCGGCGCCGTTGCCCGCCAAGCTCGGCGGGCAGTTCATCCTGGCGGGATTTGAAATCGACGAAAAACACGAATTGGTGGTCTACAACCTGGACCTGGAGCAGGTCCACCAAGCCATAGGCCAGCAGGCGTTGCGCGGCCATACCGTGGAAACCGTCGAAGGCGACGGGGTGTTGATCGATAGCCCGATGAGCCAGGTATTTGCCTACCTGGATGACCCGGCCAACGCCGATGTGTTCGTTGAAGCCGTGCGCTACCGGCGCGCGGGCAAATAACGTTTTAAGAGGAAGCACCGGGTGGACGATTACCAGCAGACGATACGCACCTTGTCTGATCGCATTGTGCTGGCACAAACACCGATTCGCGTCCTCGACGCCGTGAAGTGGGACGAGAACATTCGCCAGGGATTCCTCAAGGGCAAGGGCAAGGAAATGCCCAAGGTGGACCGCGACTATTACCTGAACCGCCCGCTTGCCTTTGACTCCAGCGCAGTCAAGCTGGAGTTCCAGAACATCGAACGCGACATCACCCGCCGCCTCGGCCAGTTCAGCCCGGTGGGGCAGATCATGCGCCGCATGTGCCGTGAGTACCGCATGGTGGTGCGTATGCTCGAAGCGCGCGGCACCGAGGACTTCGGCCTGATCTCCCAGGAACTGTATGGCGCCGCCTCCGATGCCTTCCACGCGGGCGACCCGACCCTGGCTGACCTGGGCCTGATGCTCTCCGACTACCTGAACAATATCGACGGCCGTGGCGACCTCAAGGACGAAGCCAAGACTCTCACCGCCAAAGACGCCGTGGCGTTGCTGCAAACCCGACTGAACAAGGTATTTGGTGAGGCTGAAGAGACCATCCGCGTGTTCGAGTCCGACGGTATCGTCGCCGACGCCGCGGCGGGGGCCGACTACATCAAGATCCGCGCCGATGCGATGTTCAACGACCGCGACGTGCGCGCCCTCGAAGTGCACGAGGGCCTGGTGCACGTGGGCACCACGCTCAATGGCCAGAACCAGCCGATCTGCACCTTCCTGTCCAAGGGGCCGCCGTCGTCCACCGTGACCCAGGAGGGCCTGGCGATCTTGATGGAGATCATCACCTTTGCCTCCTACCCGAGCCGCCTGCGTAAATTGACCAACCGTACCCGCGCCATCCATATGGTGGAGGAGGGCGCGGATTTCCTGCAGGTGTTCGAGTTCTTCCGCGAGCAAGGCTTTGAAGTGGCCGAAAGCTACGGCAATGCCAGTCGGGTTTTCCGCGGCTCTGTGCCGAACGGCCTGCCGTTCACCAAGGACCTGTCCTACCTCAAGGGCTTTATCATGGTCTACAACTACATCCAGCTGGCCGTGCGCAAAGGCAAGCTGGAACAAGTGCCGCTGCTGTTCTGCGGCAAGACCACCCTGGAAGACATGCGCACCCTGCGCCAACTGGTGGACGAGGGCCTGGTGGTGCCGCCCAAGTACCTGCCGGAGCAGTTCCGTGACATGAACGCACTGGCGGCGTGGATGTGTTTCTCAAACTTCCTCAACCACCTGAGCCTGGACCGGATCGAGGCGGATTACTCGAATATTCTTTAAATGGATTTTCCGGGCGAAACCGGATCAAAAATGTGGGAGCGGGCTTGCTCGCGAATGCGGTGGGTCAGCGCCGAATATGTTCGCTGACACACAGCATTCGCGAGCAAGCCCGCTCCCACATTTGATCTCCACTAGCCTGTAAGATCGATTACCCACCCATTCACGAGGCTTCAACGGATGAGAATCCTCGGCATTCTGTGCCTGCTACTCACCTTGAACGGCTGCAGCTCGCTGCTGTTCTACCCCGAGCCCGGCCTGCCGTTCACGCCGGAAAAAGCCCACCTGCAGTACCGCGACGTCACCCTCACCACTGCCGACGGTGTGAAGCTGCACGCGTGGTGGCTGCCGGCCAAATCCGGCGTGCCGCTCAAGGGTACGGTGCTGCACCTGCATGGCAACGGCGGCAACCTGGCCTGGCACCTGGGCGGCAGTTGGTGGCTGCCGGAGCAGGGCTATCAGGTCTTGCTGCTGGACTATCGCGGTTATGGGCTGTCGGAAGGCAAACCCTCGTTGCCGGCGATTTACCAGGACATTGACGCCGCGTTCAGCTGGATCGACAAGGCCCCCGACACCCAGGGCCAACCGCTGATCGTCCTCGGCCAAAGCCTGGGCGGTGCGTTGGCGGTGCATTACCTGGCGGCCCACCCGGAGCGACAGGCGCAGCTCAAGGCGCTGGTGCTGGACGGCGTGCCGGCCAGTTACCGTGACGTAGGACAATTCGCGCTGAGTACCTCCTGGTTAACATGGCCCTTGCAGGTGCCGTTGTCCTGGCTGGTGCCGGACGCTGACAGTGCGATCCATGCGATGCCCCGCCTGACCGGCGTGCCCAAGCTGCTGTTTCACAGCCTGGATGACCCGATCGTGCCCGTGGCCAATGGCATCCGCCTGTACCAGGCCGCGCCGCCGCCACGGGTGTTGCAGTTGACCCGGGGTGGGCATGTGCAGACCTTTGCCGACAAGACCTGGCAAACCGTGATGCTGCGTTACCTGGATGACCCGCAGCACTTCAACGGCCTGCGCCGCCTGGGCGAAATCCCGAATTACCCACGTCCCAATGTTGATTCATCAGAGAACCCGCAATGAGTGAAGAACGCAACATGATCCCGCTGATCCTCACCGGCATCGGCACCATCATCGGTACCGTCGGTTGCCTCTGGTACTACGGCTACCTGCACTTCGCCAAACCCCAAGATGCGTTGCTGCTCAGCGACTTCACCCTGCTCAAGACCGTGCCGGGCGAGGACTACAAAATCTCGCTCACCCCGGCCGCCCAAGTGGCGCAGTGCGTGGATGGCGTGCTGGTGATGTTTGATACCGAGCAGAAGGGCTTGAGCGGTGTTCTGGTTAATAACAAGAAGCAGGCTGTGCGCTGCTTGGGTCAGGAAACCCCGCAATTGCAGCAGTAGCTCGCCCGTCAGCCACCACGCCTCATTGCGGAAATATCTGGAACCGTATCGCGTAAGAAGCCACTGACTGGTTTGTCAGTGTTGCTGATGGTTTCTTACGAATAACGAATCTTGGAGCGTAATGATGGACATTGGTGCTATCGGCAAAATGTTGGGCATGGCCAGGGGGCAAGAAAGCCTGGAGCAGGGCGGCGCGCAAGGCAAGCAAGGTGCTGAAGAGAAAGACAAACTGGACCCCATGAAGATGCTGATGGAGATGTTGTCGAAGGCTGCTGGCGGCGCTCTCGGCGGCGGTGGCGGTTCGCAAGGCTCTGGCGGTTCTGGCGGTTCTGAAGGTCAGATGGACCCAGAGATGCTCCAGAAGCTGATGGCCGGTCGTCAAGGCATGGAAGCCATGATGCCGGACGATGACACCGGCCGCAAAGTCGGCGGCTGACAGGCAAAAAAAACCCACCGTAAGGTGGGTTTTTTTATCCCGCGTCAATCCATCAGTTAGCGACGGAAGAACGTGGTTTAACCGGCTGGTTGTCGTTGGAGATGGTCACTTCAACGCGGCGGTTCATGGCGCGGCCCGACACGCTGCCGTTATCGGCAACCGGGTATTCCTTGCCATAGCCCTGGGTCACGATGCGCGAGATGTCCACGCCTTGCTGAGCCAGTGCACGTTGTACAGAGGCTGCACGACGCTCGGACAGGCTCTGGTTGTACGAATCGGAACCGGTGCTGTCGGTGTAGCCTTCGACGATCACTTTACGGTCCGGATTATCGCGCAGGAACTGCGCCAGCTTGGTGATGTTCACCAGGCCGCTGGATTTCAGGTCGGACTTGTTGGTGGCGAACAGCACGTCACCGAAGGTTACCAGCGTGCCGCGATCGGTCTGCTTGGCGTTCAGGCTGTCTTGCAGCTGCTTGATCTGCGCATCACGGGCGTCCAGCAGGGCGCGGGCACGTTCGTCGCCAGCGTTTTTCAGCTTGGCTTCGGATTCGCGCAGCACGATGGTGTCTTTGGCCACTTCAACACGCTGGTTGGTCAGGTAGGCCAGCTGGTCGACTTTCTTCTCGTCTTCCTTGTCGCGGTAGGCCTTGTCTGCCTTGTCCAGCCATTCGCTGGCGTCCTTGGTTTCAAGGGCGGCGAGCTTGGTGGCTTGCGGGTTGGTTTGCAGGGCCGAGAAGTTGGTCCGTGCGTTTTCCAGGTTCGCGTTCGGCGGGGTGGAGCAGGCCGCCAAGGCAACGCTCATCGCCAGCAGGGCAGGGATCATCAATTGTTTACGCATAGTCGTGTCGTCCTTTCAATTCGATATCAGGTGCGATGCAGTCAGGGCAAGCGGCTTATTTCTGCTGGATAGCAGCCGGGCGCATGCCTTCCTTACGCAGCTCGTCAACTGCCTTCTGGGAATCCTTCACAGCCTGTTCAGCCTTGGCGGCCTGGGATTTACGCTCTGCGACGCGAGCGTCCCACTCGGCTTGTTCAGCCAGGCGACGGGCTTCGTCGTAGTTCTTGTCGTGCATGGCAATCTCGGCTTGCTTGAGCTTGTCCTGAGCCGACTTCATTTCAACTGCTGCGTACTCGGTGCCGCCGGCGCTGACCGCGCTGTTTACAGCCGATTGAGTCACGGCGTATTGCTCGGTCGGTGGGTTGCCGGCGCAGCCAGCCAAAACGAAGCTGGTGCCGATTGCCAGCGCGGCCAATTTGAGCCCGCGCAGGTGGTTAAACGAGGATTTGGCAGTGCTGGTCTTCATCGTCTTCAACTCCATTGGATTACTCCTGAAAAACATCAAAATCCATCGTAAAGGGTCAGCGGCGGCGGGCCTGGCGGTTAAGCGTGGGGCACCTGTTCAAACGGCCGTTCCAAGTGATGGCTTACTGGCTGTGACCGGAGGCTTTTTTGAATAGTTCAGAGAAGATGGCGATTTGCCTAAAAAAATATCTGACTGAATGGTCAGCGTTTAAAAGTTGGAACTTTTACCACGCGCAACGGTACCCCGAGCCTGTGAAAGGCCCGGAATACAAGGGGATTACCAGGATGTAGAGCGGCGTGTCAGTGCTTGGATTCGTCGGCACTGGCCGCCAGATCGTGTAGATAACGACGTGACAGCGTCAGAAATCGTGGGGTAGGGCCGACGTCTTCGTACAACGGGTCGCCCTCTTCGTCGGTGGCGATTACCTGTTGGCCCTTGACGTAGGGGAAGCTCGCTTCCAGCTCTTCAAGGGCGGCGCCGATCAGCTCGCCGAGCAGTTCTTCGGTGTTGCGCTTGGGGTACATTTCGGCGATGGCCGCCAACCGCGCGGCAGCTTCGACATCCAAGTGGATCGCGTAGTCGGTTTTGGTCAGGCGACCCTTCGCGTTCTCTTCCCAATGCTGGGCCAGTTCTCGAATTTTCATGGCAACCTCAAGGGTGATGAGTGACCAGCCGCTTGCGTGGCTAAACGCGGCGACTCAGTGTTGAGACTAGCTGCAACTCACAAGGTTTAAAGTCTTGTCATAAAACGATGCTGGCGGCACTCTGGCAGACCTGCGCGTCCCGGATTTCTGGCTGGAGATTGGCTGATGAGTGATATCGATGCACGCTTGCGTGAGGATGTTCACCTGCTGGGTGAGCTGTTGGGCAACACCATTCGAGAGCAGTACGGCGATGATTTTCTCGACAAGATCGAGCAGATCCGCAAAGGCGCCAAGGCTGATCGACGCGGCGCCGCTGCGGAGAAAGCCGCTGGCGATGAACTGAGCGCCAGCCTCAACCAGTTGCAGGAAGACGAGCTGCTGCCCGTGGCCCGGGCGTTCAACCAGTTCCTCAACCTGGCCAATATCGCCGAGCAGTACCAGTTGATCCACCGGCGTGATGAGTCGCAACCGGCGCCATTCGAGTCGCGCGTGTTGCCGGAGTTGCTGGCCCGCCTGCAAAGCGAAGGTCACAGCAATGAGTCCCTGGCCCGTCAATTGGGGCGCCTGGAGATCGAACTGGTGCTCACCGCCCACCCCACTGAAGTGGCGCGCCGCACCCTGATCCAAAAGTACGATGCGATCGCCGCACAACTGGCGCTGCAGGATCACCGCGACCTCACCACCGCCGAGCGCGAGCAGATCCGCCAGCGCCTGCAACGGTTGATCGCCGAAGCCTGGCACACCGAAGAAATCCGCCGCACCCGGCCCACCCCCGTGGACGAAGCCAAATGGGGCTTTGCGGTGATCGAGCATTCGCTGTGGCATGCCATCCCCAACTACCTGCGCAAGGCTGACCAGGCCTTGCATGCCGCCACCGGCCTGCGCTTGCCGCTGGAAGCGGCGCCGATCCGATTTGCATCGTGGATGGGCGGCGACCGCGACGGCAACCCGAATGTCACCGCGCCGGTTACCCGCGAGGTGCTGTTGCTGGCGCGCTGGATGGCCGCCGATTTGTACCTGCGCGATATCGATCACCTGGCCTCTGAGCTGTCGATGCAGCATGCCAGCGCGGCGTTGCAGGCTCAGGTAGGCGACAGCGTCGAGCCTTATCGCGCGCTGCTCAAGCAGCTGCGCGAGCGCCTGCGTGCAACCCGCCAATGGGCACACACCTCGCTCACCGCCAGCACCCCGGCGCCTGCGGCGGTGTTGCAGAACAACCGCGACCTGCTGGACCCGCTGGAGCTGTGCTACCAATCGCTGCACGAATGCGGCATGGGCGTGATTGCCGATGGCCCGTTGCTCGATTGCCTGCGCCGCGCGGTGACGTTTGGTTTGTTCCTGGTGCGCCTGGATGTGCGCCAGGATTCCAGCCGTCACTCGGCGGCCATGACCGAAATCACCGATTACCTCGGCCTGGGGCGTTACGAGGATTGGGACGAAGACACCCGTATCAGCTTCTTGATGAAGGAACTGGCCAACCGTCGTCCGCTGCTGCCGGCCTATTTCAAGCCATCGGCCGATACCGCCGAAGTGCTCAACACCTGTAAGGAAGTGGCTGCCGCGCCAGCGGCGTCGCTCGGTTCCTATGTCATTTCCATGGCCGGTGCGGCGTCGGACGTGCTGGCGGTGCAACTGCTGCTTAAAGAGTCGGGCGTGCAACGGCCGATGCGCGTGGTGCCGTTGTTTGAAACCCTGGCCGACCTGGATAACGCAGGTCCGGTTATCGAACAACTGTTGCTGCTGCCCGGCTACCGTTCACGGTTGCAGGGCCCGCAGGAAGTGATGATCGGCTACTCCGACTCGGCCAAGGACGCCGGCACCACGGCCGCCGCCTGGGCACAGTACCGGGCTCAAGAACGCCTGGTGGATATCTGCCGCGAGCAGCAGGTGGAACTGTTGTTGTTCCACGGTCGCGGTGGCACCGTCGGGCGTGGCGGCGGCCCGGCCCACGCGGCGATCCTGTCGCAGCCGCCGGGTTCGGTGGCGGGGCGGTTCCGTACCACCGAACAGGGCGAGATGATCCGATTCAAGTTCGGCCTGCCGGACATCGCCGAGCAGAACCTCAACCTCTACCTGGCCGCAGTGCTGGAGGCGACCCTGTTGCCGCCGCCCCCTCCTGAACCGGCCTGGCGCCATTTGATGGACGAATTGGCGGCGGACGGTGTCAGCGCTTACCGCGCCGTGGTGCGGGAAAATCCGCAGTTCGTCGAGTACTTCCGCCAATCGACACCGGAGCAGGAATTGGGTCGCTTGCCCCTGGGCAGTCGCCCGGCCAAGCGCCGTGCGGGTGGGATTGAAAGCTTGCGGGCTATCCCGTGGATCTTCGGCTGGACCCAGACGCGCCTGATGCTGCCCGCCTGGCTTGGCTGGGAAGCCGCGCTGAGCAAGGCTTTGGAGCGTGGGGAAGGTGAGCTGCTGGGGCAGATGCGCGAGCAGTGGCCCTTCTTCCGCACCCGCATCGACATGTTGGAAATGGTGCTGGCCAAGGCTGACGCGGATATCGCGCGGCTGTATGACGAGCGCCTGGTGCAGCCGGACCTGCTGCCATTGGGTGCGCACTTACGCGACCTATTGTCGCAGGCATGCCGTGTGGTGCTTGGCTTGACTGGCCAGTCGCAACTGCTGGCGCATAGCCCGGACACGCTGGAGTTCATCCGCCTGCGTAATACCTACCTCGACCCACTGCACCTGTTGCAGGCCGAGTTGCTGGCGCGCTCGCGCCAACAAGACGCCGAGCAGGGCAGCCCTCTGGAACAGGCGCTGCTGGTGTCCGTGGCAGGTATTGCCGCCGGATTACGCAACACCGGTTAAGATTTTTTGCGTGTTCTCAACGGCTTGCAGAAGAACCACGACGGTCGCCCGGAAACGGGCGGTCGGCGTTTGCGCAGCCGGTTGCACTCAGGCACACCCAACCTGTGACGCATGCGCGGCGTGGGTTCCTGCGACTTTCGGCGGCTTGTGTGCTTTGGGCCCGCTGTGTATCTTGATCAGCCTTTGGCCGTTTGGGCGGCTTGGGCCCGTATGTTTTTACGAGCCACCTATTTATTACGAGATTGGCCCCACGCGGCGAATCCGAGCGTCATCTCTATAAAAAATTGAGGAGCACATCGATGCGCGTCATTCTGCTGGGAGCTCCCGGGGCCGGTAAAGGTACTCAGGCAAAGTTCATCACTGAAAAATTCGGCATTCCACAAATCTCCACCGGTGACATGCTGCGCGCTGCGGTAAAAGCCGGCACCGAGCTGGGCGTTCAAGCCAAAAGCATCATGGATGCCGGTGGCCTGGTGTCCGATGATCTGATCATCGCCCTGGTCCAGGACCGTATCGCGCAACCAGACTGCGCCAACGGCTTCCTGTTCGACGGCTTCCCGCGCACCATTCCCCAGGCTGAAGCCCTGGTGACGGCCGGTGTCGAGCTGGACGCCGTGGTCGAAATCGCCGTTGAAGACGAAGAAATCGTTCAGCGTATCGCCGGTCGTCGCGTTCACGAAGGCTCGGGCCGCGTGTACCACGTGGTCTACAACCCGCCTAAGGTTGAAGGCAAGGACGACATCACTGGTGAAGAACTGGTACAGCGCAAGGACGACACGGAAGAAACCGTGCGCCATCGCCTGTCGGTCTACCATTCCCAGACTAAGCCGCTGGTGGATTTCTACCAGAAGCTGTCCGCTGCCCAGGGCAAGCCCAAGTACAGCCACATCCCGGGCGTTGGCTCCGTAGAAGCCATCACCGCCAAGGTGTTGCAAGCACTGAGCTGATCAATGCCTCGGCTGCATGCTAACGGCCCGCTTGCGGGCCGTTGTTGTTTATACTGGCGCACTTTTTTTCAACTTGGACACCCACACCGATGAGCACCCTGCTGGCCCTGGACACCGCGACTGAAGCTTGCTCCGTTGCCTTGCTGCACGATGGCAAGGTAACCAGCCACTACGAGGTGATCCCGCGCCTGCACGCGCAAAAGCTGTTGCCGATGATCAAGCAACTGCTGGAAGAGGCAGGGACCACCCTGGCGGCGGTCGATGCCATTGCCTTTGGCCGTGGCCCGGGGGCGTTTACCGGGGTGCGTATTGCCATCGGCGTGGTGCAGGGCCTGGCCTTTGCGCTGGAGCGTCCGGTTTTGCCGGTGTCCAATTTGGCAGTGCTGGCCCAGCGCGCATTGCGCGAACACGGCGCTTCCCAAGTGGCGGCCGCGATTGATGCGCGCATGGATGAAGTCTACTGGGGCTGCTACCGCGAAACCGCCGGCGAAATGCGCCTGGTGGGCGTTGAGGCCGTGCAACCGCCAGAAGCCTCGGTAGTGCCGGAAGGCGCCAGCGGTGACTGGTTCGGCGCTGGCACCGGCTGGGGCTATGGCGAGCGTATCGGCGTGTCACCCGTGGGCCAGGACGCGGCAATGCTGCCCCATGCGGAAGATTTGCTGACCTTGGCGCGCTTCGCGTTTGAGCGCGGCGAGGCGATCCCTGCCGACCAGGCTGCACCGGTGTATCTGCGCGATAAAGTCGCGCAAACCAAAGCCGAGCGCGGCCTCTAAATCTGATGCGCGGGCTTGTCGTGGCGAGCGGGCTTGCCCGCGTTGGGCTGCGAAGCAGCCCCCTCAGACTAGAAGCCAATTGATATCAAACGCGCCGCGAACTGCGCCAATCGTCAGAATTTGCCCCCTGCTTTAAACCTTTTTCAAATTATGTGTTCTAGTTATCACCAGAGCATTTGCGCGCTACGGATTGCGCCACTAAAATGCCATTACTGATAGCGAGTTCGCGCCTATGCGTATTGATGGTTTTTCCTCACAGTCCTACCCAATCAAGCGCAAGCCGCGTAAGGCAAACGCCACGGTGGACGATTCCGTCGAGGACTCGCCGGACTTCATCGAAGTCCAAGCCGATGCGCAACCCAGCTCCCAGGCACGTATCAGCGGCCTTCCGGCCCGTCAGCAGGACATGGTCTTCCCACGTTCCATGAGCAAAAGCGTTGCGACCGCCCTGGCCAGTTACCTGACCACCGCCGGCTTTGTCGAATGGGATATGGAAGTGCTGGGCCTCGACATTCACATCTGATGCCTTTGCCTTATTTCATCGGTTGCCCGTCCTGGAGCGAAAACGCCTGGCGCGAGTACCTGTACCCCGCCGATGCCCGCTCCAACGACTACCTCGCCCTCTATTCCCAGGTCTTCAACGCCGTTGAAGGCAACACCACGTTCTATGCCCGACCCTCGGCCGCCACTGTGCAGCGCTGGGCCGAGATCATGCCCGAGGATTTTCGCTTCACGGCCAAATTCCCAGGAGATATCAGCCACAACGGCGATTTGCGTGAGCAGCTACCGGCAGCGGAAAGCTTCGTCGGCCTGATGAGCCCGTTGGGTGAGCGCGTCTCACCGCTGTGGCTGCAGCTCTCGGCGAATTTTACGCCGCAGCGCCTCGGCGAACTGGCGGGTTTTATCGATGGGCTGGACCGGCCCCTGGCAGTCGAGGTGCGCCACCAAGAGTTCTTCGCCAAAGGCGACGCCGAGCGCATGCTCAACCGCCTGCTGCGCGACCGTGGCGTTGAACGTATCTGCCTCGACTCTCGCCCTCTGTTCAGCTGCACCTCCACCGCGGCCGCCGTGCTGCATGCCCAATCGAAGAAGCCCAAGGTGCCACCGCGCCCGGCGGCGCTGACCCTGTTCCCCCAAGTGCGTTTTATCGGCCATCCGGAGCTGACGGCCAATGACCCGTTCCTGATCCCCTGGGTGGAAAAAATCGCTGGCTGGATCGAAGAGGGGCGCACGCCCTACGTGTTCCTGCACACCTCCGATAACCGCCTCGCCGCGCAACTGGCGCTGCGCTTTCACGGCATGTTGATGGCGCGTTTGCCAGGCTTGCCGGCGTTGCCGACCCTGGATCGAGAACCCGCAGCGGAGCAACTGGGGTTACTCTAGGCGTTCATTGCCCGCCAGGAGTCAGTCATGGATGCCCAAACCCTTCGCGCCGAAACCTTCAAGGCCTTGCATGAGCGTGATCGCGCATTTGTGATGCCCAATCCGTGGGATGCCGGCTCGGCGATCATGCTGGCCAGCCTGGGTTTCGAAGCCCTGGCCACCACCAGCGCGGGGTATGCGTTCAGCCTGGGGCGGCCGGATGCCGAGGGCGCGCTGTCGCTGGAGGACACGTTGGCCAATGCTGGCTCGATTGTCCGCGCGACTGCGTTGCCGGTGGCCGCCGACCTGGAAAACGGTTTCAGCGATACCCCCCAAGGCTGCGCCCAAACCATCCTGCGCGCCGCTGCCTGCGGTATCGTCGGTGGCTCCATCGAAGATGCCACCGGTATCGCGGTCGACCCGATCTATCCCTTTGACCTGTCGGTTGAGCGCGTGGAAGCCGCCGTCGCTGCCGCCCGCAGCCTGCCTTTTGCCTTTACGCTGACAGCCCGCGCGGAAAACCTCCTGCATGGCCGCCTGGATTTGCCCGACACCATCCGCCGCCTGCAGGCCTACGCCGAAGCGGGTGCCGACGTGCTGTATGCGCCCGGCCTGCGCAGTGCCGAGGAAGTGCTGGCGGTGGTCAAAGCCGTCGCGCCCAAGCCGGTTAACGTGTTGATGTCCGGCGGCTTGAACCTCAGCGTGGCGCAGTTGAGCGCGATGGGCGTGCGGCGTATCAGTGTCGGCTCGGCCATGGCCTTGGCGGCGTATGGCGAGTTCTACCGGGCGGCGCAGGAGGTTTATGAACTGGGCACGTTCACGTTCACCGAACGCAAGATGCCGTTCAGTCAGGCCAAACAGTTCTTCAAGGACTAAACAGTGCGTTTTTCCAAAGTGATCGGTGTGCTGCTGTTGCTCGGCGGCGCTTTCGCCGTGGGTGTGTGGCGCGGTTGGGTGCCGTTGCCGGCTGAGTGGAACCCTTGGGCGCCGCTGGACGTGCGCGACAGCCCGAACCTGTTGACGCGTTTCAAGCTGGGGCGTTTACAGAATGACCCGGCGCTGTGCGACCAGGTGCTGAAAACCTCCGGCCTGCGCGTCAGTCATCAAGCGGATACGGCGGACGATGCCGCGTGCCCATTGCGCAATGTCTTGCGCGTGCAGGGCGCTGAGGTGGCGTTGAGCAGCAGCTTTCTCGCCAGTTGCCCGCTGGCCGTCGCGTTTGCCCTGTTCGAGCGCCATAGCCTGCAACCGGCGGCCCAGGCGGTGTTTGGTCAGGCGGTGACGCGGGTCGAGCACTTGGGCAGCTTTGCCTGTCGCAATGTGTATAACCGTGCCGAGGGGCGACTCAGCCAGCACGCTTCGGCGAATGCCCTGGATATCGCCGGCTTTCGCTTGGCGGACGGGCGCAGTATCAGTGTGCTCAAGGATTGGCCGGGGCAGGGCGATAGCGCGCGGTTTCTGCGTCAGGCGCGTGACGGGGCCTGCGACGCTTTCAATGTCGTATTGAGCCCGGACTACAACGCCGCGCATCGCAACCACTTTCATCTGGATATGGGCCGTTGGGGCGTGTGCCGCTAGGCTTATGCGGCAAGGCGCAGGTTGTTGGCGATCAATGGGCGAGCCCAGTAGTAATCGAAATCCAGGGCTTTCTGCTGCGCGATCAGTTCTTCGGTCGGGTACGGCGTGGCAGCCGGCGGGAGCAGGTCCAGTTCAAATTCGGCAATCGGCAGGTGCAGCGGGCGTGGTTCCGGCGCCGGGCCTGGCTCTGGCACAGGCTGGCCGGCGGTCAGCACGATAGGGCGGACCCAGCCGCTTTCGAAATTCTGTTGGCGTTGCTGGGCGACGATTTCTTCTTCTGGGAATGGCGTAGCGGCCGGAGGCAGCAGCTCAGTCTCAAACTCGGCAATCGGCAGGAACAGCGGCTCAGGCGGGGCGATCTCGGTGTCGGTTACATCGCACTCACGCTGGGTGAGGATCTGCGACAACAGGTCAGCGCCCTCACTCGGCTCTACCGTCGGGTCTGCTGGCGCAGGGGCCTTGGCGGCGAGCGCGTCCGGCGTTTCACCGAGCTGCTCGGCCAGCGCCCGGGCGAAGAAGTCCTGCCACACATGGCTCACCCCGGCCAGCGCTTGAGTATTGCGCAGGCCGTAGTGGTTGTGGGTCGGCAGTACACCGATGGTTAGGGGAAGAATGTCTGACATTTTTCTCGGTCGACGCTCAGCTCTGGCAAAATACCTGACTGTTGTTTTTATCGGCCGCTTTTTGCCGATCCTTAATATTTTTGAGCGTAGTGATTGATGAGCGAACAACCCGCGGCCAGCCGCATCCAGGTCGAGGCCTTGGCCGAAGGTTTCCAGGCGCGCGCCGAGCAGTGGGCGGCGCTGCTGGGCTTGCCTCTCCAGCTCGCCGATGCGGATTTTTCCCTGCAAGTCGGTGAGCAAGGCCTACAGCTGCAACAGCTTGGGCCTGACGCGCCAGGGCCGGTGCGGGTCGACTTTGTGGAAGGCGGCGCAGCGCATCGACGTTTGTACGGCGGTGGTAGCGGGCAGATGATCGCCAAAGCCGTGGGCATCGCCCAAGGCGTACGCCCGCGGGTGCTGGACGCCACGGCGGGGCTGGGCAAGGACGCGTTCGTGCTGGCCAGCCTGGGCTGCGAGATGAGCCTGATTGAACGTCAGCCGCTGATCGGCGCTTTGCTGGAAGACGGCCTGGCACGAGCGTCGGAGGATTTCGAGGTGGCGCCGATCGTGGCGCGCATGACGCTGCTCAAGGGCAACTCCATCGACGTAATGCTCAACTGGCAAGGCGAGCCGCCCCAGGTGATCTACCTCGACCCGATGTTCCCTCACCGTGAGAAAACCGCCCTGGTGAAGAAGGAAATGCGCCTGTTCCGCCCGCTGGTCGGTGATGACCCGGACGCACCGTCCTTGCTCGCTGCGGCCCTGGCCCTGGCCAGCCACCGCGTGGTGGTCAAGCGTCCGCGCAAAGCACCGTGTATCGACGGGCCCAAGCCGAGCCATGCGCTGGACGGTAAATCCAGCCGCTATGACATCTACCCGAAAAAAGCCCTCAAACCCTGAAGATCACGCGTGTTGCGGCAAGCGGGCCTAGCGGGCTTATTGTGGCGAGCGGGCTTGCCCGCGTTGGGCTGCGAAGCGGCCCCAAAACCAAGCACCTCGGTCTACACGAGCAAACGCGGCGCTCTTAACGGGGGCCGCTTCGCGGCCCAACGCGGGCAAGCCCGCTCGCCACAACAGGCCCGCTTGCCACAACAGGCTCGCTCGCCACGGGATGTCGGTCAGGGCGTGTAGGCCCGCATGAACAACCCCACCACTTCCTGCACATGAGCTTCAGCCTCGGCCTCGCTCAGTTGGCCGCCACAGCCATACAACAGGCAGAAATTCGCCGTGCCCTTGAGCAGGCAGAAGAAGTGTTCGGCGGCCTTGAACGGCTTGTCGATGCTCAGCGCGCCGCTGCGGTCGATGTTGCCAAGCAGGCGCTCCATGCCTTGCAGCATGCGCATCGGGCCGGCTTCGAAGAAGATCTGTGAAAGTTTCACGTCCTGATTCCCGGTGGTCATCATCAGACGATGCAGGTTCACTGACTCTTCGCTGTTGATCAGGCGATGGAACCGTCGCGCGATATTCAACAACACCGTCTCTACAGGTACGTGTTCCGGCAGCTCGAAGTACATCACCGGTAACTGCTCTTCGCATGTGGCGACCACGGCGGCGGTGAACAGGGTTTCCTTGTCGGTGAAGTGGCTATAGACGGTCAGCTTCGACACGCCGGCCTCAAGGGCCACGGCATCCATGCTGGTACTGGCGTAGCCATTGCTCAAAAACAGCACTTTTGCTGCCTGGAGGATAGCCTGGCGTTTCGCCATGTCCTTGGGACGCCCGGGGCTATTGGTGTTTACAGGATTGTCGGACATTTTTACCTTTAATACTGGACTGGCGAGTTTGGTATTAATAACATACTGGCCAGTATAATTATTCCAAGCTCCCTTTGCGAAAGGTCCCTGAGCATGCGCAGTACTTTCCTGCCCTTTGCGTTGCCTGCCAGCCTGATTTTCCTCTTGGCCGCCTGCGGTCATGAAGAAGCGGCTCACACCCCTGTTCGGCCGGCCATGGTGGTGCAGCCGCAGCCCTCGGCGCTGGCGATGGACAGTTTCCCTGGCGAAGTGCGGGCCCGTTACGAACCGGACCTGGCCTTTCGCATCGGTGGCAAAGTCAGCAAACGGCTGGTGGAGGAGGGTGAGCGCGTCAAGGCCAACCAGCCACTGGCCGAACTCGACCCTCAGGATGTGCGCCTGCAACTGGAGGCTACGCGTGCGCAGGTGGCCGCCGCCGAGGCCAACTTGAGCCTGGTGCGCGCCGAGCGCGATCGCTACAAGACCCTGATGGACCGTCAGATGGTCAGCCGTTCCCAGTACGATAATTCCGAAAACCTCTACCGATCCGGCGAAGCGCGCCTCAAGCAGATCAAGGCTGAGTTCAACGTGTCCAGCAATCAGGCCGGTTACGCCGTGCTGCGCGCGCCACAGGACGGTGTGGTTGCCAAGCGTGCGGTGGAAGTCGGCCAGGTGGTTTCCGCCGGGCAAACAGTATTCACCCTGGCCACCGATGGCGAGCGCGAAGTGCTGATCAGCTTGCCGGAGCAGGGTTTTGGCCGCTTCAAGATAGGCCAGCCGGTCGCCGTCGAGCTGTGGAGCCAGCCGGGCCAACGCTTTGCCGGGCGCATTCGTGAGCTGTCGCCCGCAGCCGATCCCAAGTCGCGCACCTTTGCTGCGCGTGTTGCCTTCACCGGCGGCAAAGTTCCGGCAGAGCTGGGCCAGAGCGCCCGTGTGTTCATCCAGGCCGATGGCGTCATTGCGCTGTCGGTGCCGCTGTCTGCCCTCAGTGCAGAGAACGGTGCTGCCTACGTCTGGCGCGTACAGCCGGACAACACCCTCAAGCGCACACCGGTGCGTATTGGCGCCTTTGGCGAAAACACCGTACCGGTGCTCGAAGGCTTGAACCCCACTGATTGGGTAATTGCCGCCGGCGTGCATGTGCTCCACGAGGGCCAGCAAGTGCGCCCGGTGGATCGCTCCAACCGGGTGGTGAATCTGGCGGCCAAGGAGTAGTCCCCGATGGGTTTCAATCTTTCCGAATGGGCGTTGCGTAATCGCCAGATTGTTCTGTTCCTGATGATCCTGCTGGCCGTAGTCGGCACCTTGTCCTACACCAAGTTGGGACAAAGTGAAGACCCGCCCTTTACCTTCAAGGCCATGGTCATCAAGACCAACTGGCCCGGGGCCACAGCCCAGGAAGTCTCGCGCCAGGTCACCGAGCGTATCGAGAAAAAACTGATGGAGACCGGTGAGTACGAGCGCATCGTTTCGTTCTCGCGGCCGGGCGAGTCCCAGGTCACCTTCATCGCTCGCGACTCCATGCACTCGGCGCAGATTCCCGAGCTGTGGTACCAGGTGCGCAAGAAGATCAGCGACATCCGCCAGACCTTGCCGCCGGATATCCAGGGCCCATTTTTCAACGATGAATTCGGCACTACCTTTGGCAATATCTACGCGCTGACCGGCGACGGTTTCGACTATGCGGTGCTCAAGGACTACGCCGACCGTATCCAGATTCAGCTGCAACGCGTGCCGGATGTGGGCAAGGTCGAGTTGCTTGGCCTACAGGACGAGAAGATCTGGATCGAGTTGTCCAACCTCAAGCTCGCCACCCTCGGTCTGCCATTGGCCGCCGTGCAGCAGGCGTTGCAAGAGCAGAACGCGGTGTCCACCGCCGGCTTCTTTGAAACCCCGAGTGAGCGCGTGCAATTGCGCGTGTCGGGCAACTTCAAGACGGTGGAAGAGATCCGCAATTTCCCGATTCGTGTCGGTGATCGCACTTTCCGTATCGGCGACGTGGCTGACATCCACCGTGGCTTCAACGACCCGCCGGCACCGCGCATGCGCTATATGGGCGCCGACGCCATCGGCCTGGCCGTGGCCATGCGCGACGGTGGCGACATTCTGGTGCTGGGCAAGGCGCTTGAAGGCGAATTCGCACGCCTGCAGAAGAACCTTCCGGCAGGTATGGAACTGCGCAAGGTGTCGGACCAACCGGCAGCGGTAAAAACCAGCGTCGGAGAATTCGTCCAAGTGTTGGCAGAGGCACTGGCCATCGTCTTGCTGGTGAGTTTCTTCTCCCTGGGTGTGCGCACCGGCATGGTGGTCGCCCTGGCGATTCCGCTGGTGCTGGCGATGACCTTTGCGAGCATGTATTACCTCGGTATCGGCTTGCACAAGATCTCACTTGGCGCGTTGGTGTTGGCCCTGGGACTGCTGGTGGATGACGCGATCATCGCCGTGGAAATGATGGCGATCAAAATGGAGCAGGGGTACGACCGGCTTAAAGCCGCGAGTTTCGCCTGGACCAGTACCGCCTTCCCGATGCTCACCGGTACGCTGATCACGGCGGCAGGCTTCCTGCCGATTGCCACTGCGCAATCGAGTACCGGCGAATACACCCGTTCGATCTTCCAGGTGGTGACCATTGCGTTGCTGGCGTCGTGGGTCGCAGCCGTGGTGTTTGTGCCGTACCTGGGGGAAAAACTCCTGCCGGATCTGGCGAAGATTCACGCAGCCAAGCACGGCACCGACGGTCCGGATCCCTACGGCACACCTTTCTATCAGCGAGTAAGGCGTTTGGTGGAGTGGTGTGTGCGTCGGCGCAAAACCGTGATCGTGTTGACCCTGCTGCTGTTTATTGGCTCGGTCGCGCTGTTCCGCTTTGTGCCGCAGCAGTTCTTCCCGGCCTCCGGGCGCCTGGAGCTGATGGTTGATCTCAAGCTCGCCGAGGGCACTTCCCTGAGCAATACCGCCGATCAGGTTAAACGCCTGGAGGCGCTGCTCAAGGAGCACGCCGGTATCGACAACTACGTGGCCTACGTGGGCACCGGTTCGCCGCGCTTCTACCTGCCGCTGGACCAGCAGCTGCCAGCGGCCAGCTTTGCGCAATTTGTGGTGCTGGCCAAGACCATCGAAGAGCGCGAAAGCCTGCGCACCTGGCTGATCGAAACCCTCAACGAACAGTTCCCGGACCTGCGCTCGCGGGTCACGCGCCTGGAGAACGGCCCGCCCGTGGGCTATCCGGTGCAATTTCGAGTAACCGGCGAACACATCGAAGAAGTCCGCGCCCTCGCACGGAAAGTGGCGGCCAAGGTTCGCGAAAATACCCACGTGGTCAACGTGCACCTGGATTGGGAAGAACCGAGCAAAATCGTGTACCTGAATATCGACCAGGACCGCGCCCGCGCCCTTGGCGTGAGCACCGCCAACCTGTCGAAATTCCTGCAGAGTTCTCTGACCGGCTCCAGCGTCAGCCAATACCGGGAGGATAACGAGTTGATCGAAATCCTCCTGCGCGGCACGGTCCATGAGCGCACCGAGTTGTCCCTGCTGCCGAGCTTGGCCGTGCCGACCGACAACGGCACAAGCGTAGCGCTGTCACAGATCGCCACCCTGGAGTACGGCTTCGAAGAGGGCATTATCTGGCACCGTAACCGCCTGCCGACGGTCACCGTTCGCGCCGACATCTACGGCAAGGACCAACCGGCGACCCTGGTTCAACAGATTCTGCCGACGCTTGAAGGCGTGCGCGCTGAACTGCCGGACGGTTACCTGCTGGACGTTGGCGGCACCGTCGAAGACTCCGCCCGTGGGCAGAACTCGGTGAAGGCTGGCGTGCCGCTGTTTATCGTGGTGGTACTGACCTTGTTGATGCTGCAACTGCGCAGCTTCTCACGCACGGCGATGGTGTTTCTGACGGCGCCCCTGGGCCTGATTGGTGTAACGCTGTTTTTGCTGGTATTCCGCCAGCCCTTCGGCTTCGTGGCCATGCTGGGCACCATCGCCTTGTCGGGCATGATCATGCGTAACTCGGTGATTCTGGTGGACCAGATCGAACAGGACATCAAGGCCGGCCTGGCGCCGTGGCAGGCGATCATCGAAGCCACCGTCCGTCGCTTCCGTCCGATTGTTCTTACAGCCCTGGCGGCGGTGCTGGCGATGATCCCGCTGTCACGCAGCGTATTCTTCGGGCCGATGGCGGTGGCAATCATGGGCGGGTTGATTGTGGCGACGGCGTTGACCCTATTGTTCCTGCCGGCCCTGTATGCTGCGTGGTTCCGAGTGAGGAAGGACGTCGCGTAATCATGCTGGCCACTGTTTCAGCCCTGATCTTGTTGTTGCTGGCCCCCGGCCCGACCAACACCCTGCTATTGCGTGCCGGAGTGTTGTTCGGGTATCGGGCTTCGTGGAAGCTCGCCTTTGTCGAGTGCTTGGCGTACCTGCTGCAGGTATCGCTGTGGGGAGTGGCGTTGCTGCATCTGGCGACCTATTCGCCGGGCGCGTTGAAAGCCACGCAATTGGCGGCGGCCTGCTACCTGCTGTATGTCTCGTTCAAGCTGTGGCAGCGCAAAAGCACGGATATCACCCCCGCGGGCGACCGTTTTTCCGGCTTGTATTTCTTCTGGCTCACGGTGATGAACCCCAAAGGCTTGCTGATCGTTTCGTTTATCGCGCCGATCAGCGCGTTCGCCTCGCTGCAGGGGTATGCCGCGTTCATGGCCACGCTCGCGGTGGTGGTGATACCGGTGGGGTCTGCCTGGATCGTGCTGGGCAGCCGCTTCGAAGGGGTTCAGAAAGCGTGGCTCACGCCGTTGAAGATCAACCGGGTAACGTCCGTGGCGATCTGCTGTTTTGCCACGCTCATGATGGGTCGCCTGGCGGACTCGGTGATTCATTGATTTACATGCCGATGCAAGTCGGCAGCGAACCAGATGGAACGTTAGTATTTTTTTACTCCACTCAGAAAAGCCTGATGGACAGGCACAGGTTTTGACTTGCGCAGTGAGCGGTCGAGCCTATTTCAATGAGTTTATGGAGTGTTATATGACCTTTTTTTCTACTATTGCCAATGTCAAAGGTGCGTTTATCGGAGCCCTGCTGGGCAACAATTCACAGCGTAACGAGTGTGGTTTCACCAAACCTTGCAGGCCGGTGTACGTGAAAACGGTTACTCACAATCATCATCTGCATCCAGCCAAGCCAACTGTTTGCCAGACCCAGACCACTCACCCATGTAACAGCCATCCGCATCCGCACCCGCACTCGGTCAATGACTATTCACAACAGTGCATTCCGTCGTACCCGCTGTGTTCGCTGAGTCGTTAAGAGGCTTAGTCTGAAGCAGCTGTGCCCAGGGTTGCCCTGGGCACAGTGAGAGAAGGGGTTACAGCGCGCCAAAGACCTTTTTGGCCAGGCTGGTGGCTGCCGCCGCCGGGTTCTTGCGAATGGTTTCTTCCTGCTGCGCAATCATCTTGAACAACCCGTCCAGCGCCTGTTCGGTCACGTAGTTTTCGACATTGGCGCTCTTGGCGTCTACTGCGCCGAAGGCCGCAGCCTTGCCGGCGAGGGCGTTGTATTGCTGGGCGACACCGACCTTGTCGGTAGCTGCCTTGACGATCGGCAGAAACTTGGCGCGGATCTCTTCGCGACTGCTTTTGTTCAGGTATTGAGTCGCCGAATCCTGGCCGCCGCTGAGGATTCCCTTGGCGTCCGTCACACTCATGTTCTTCACCGCGTTGACCAGGATCGGTTGAGCCTGGGTCACAGCCGTTTCGGCCGCCTTGTTCATGCTGGTTTCCAGCTGCGTGACTTGATCGCCCATACCAAACATCTTCAGCTTGTCGGCGACTTTGCCCAGTTTGCCGGGAAGGCCGATTTTTACTTCTGGGTTATTGCTGAAACCACCGGGTACGCCCAGTTGTTTCACGGCGATCTGGGCGCCTTGGGTCAGTGCGTCCTTGAGGCCGCCGCTGGCGTCGCCCTGGGACAGGCTGCCAAGGTCCAATGCCATAGCGTTGGCACCGAGCAGCAGGCCGGCACACAGGGCAGTGAGGCGAAGAGAGTTACGGAGCATGGGCGCTTCCTTATGTTCGTAAAGTCAGTGTTCGTAGGTTCAGTGTTCGTCGCTCAGTGTTCGTCGCTCAGTGTGCGACCGCATCAACCCGCAGGCGCAGTGGCTGTGGGTCCTGGCCATTGAGCTGCACGGTGTGTCGTTCGGTGGTGATAAACAGTAGCTTGCCATCCAGCTCGATGCGAGCACTCACCGAGTAAGTGTGGCCGGGTTTCACGTGCGCCGGGTCGTAGCTCAGGTGAAACGGCAGCGGCACCTGGCCTTTGACCGGGCCTTTCTGCTCCGCGAGCGTGACAGCCGGGACATCCATCAGCGATACGTCCTGCAGGCTGACGCTCAGGGTGGCAGCCGGCGGCAGGGCGATGCGTTGCAGGTAGAACACTTCGCCGTCGAGGCTGGCCGTGGGGGCGGGGTTCATGGATTGGCAGGCTCCGAGCAGGGCAGTGAGGCCCACGAGGATGATCTTTTTCATGGTACAGCTCCTTTTCAACGGCGCCGGCATCCAACCGGCGCCTGCTTAAATCTAGCGGCTTTCCTGAGGTTCGACAGGCGCTTCAGCCGCGCCATCGACACGGTGCAGGGCCACCTGGCGGATCGACAGGCGAATATCTGCCGGCAACACGCGCTTGGCCGCGCCTTCGGCCAGCTCGCCGAGCAGGTCGTGGTAGCTCAGCTTGCCGGCCTCATCGCGGCGCAGCACATCTTGCTCCAGCAACGTTTGGATAAAATGTCGGAAAAGGCTCTTATCGAAGAATTCTGGCGCGTTGAGGCCATGCAGGATCGACAGGCGCTGGGCCATGATCGTGCACAGGTCTTCCAGCTCTTCGGCGCTGATGCTGTTCTGGCCGCTGTTGAGCAGCAGCGAGATCGCCATGTAGAAGCGTTGCAGGGTCTGGGCGATGCTCTTGGACAGCAGCGTCAGCAGCACAAAGTGCCGCGAACTCGGCGCCGGGCGCAGGTACACGTTGTTCTCGAAGCGCAGCAGGCCCTGTTCGACAAAGGCCTCCAGCCACTGGTCGATCACGGCGTCCAGTTCCTCCAGCGACCAGCGGATAAACAGCTCCGATTGCAGGTACGGGTACAGGGCATGGGTGTAGCGCAGGATCTGCTCGCGGCTCATCCGCGAGCTGCTCTGGAAGAAGCTCGCCAGCAGCGCCGGCAGCGCGAAGATATGCAGCACGTTGTTGCGGTAGTAGGTCATCAGGACGGCGTTCTGCTCGTCCAGGTACACAATCTTGCCCAGGGCATCACTCTGCTCCGAGAGCAGGTCCATGTCCTTGACGTGCTTGATCAGCGCCAGGCCATCACCCTCGGGCAGGGTGGTGTGCGGCGAGTAAGGCACGCGGCGCAGCAGCGCCAGGTACAGGTCCAACTGACGGGCCATGGCCTGTTCGTCCAGGGCCAGGCGCGTGGTCGACAGCAATGCCAGGGCCACCAGGTTCACCGGGTTCACCGCCGCCGCTTCGTTCAAATGGCGCGCCACCTGCTCGCCGAGGCGGTGGGTGGTGTCGTGGAGCCAGTCCGGCTTGTAGTTCGGCCCCAGCTCCTGGGTGCGCCAGTCGGGTTGTTCGCTGTCGAGGAATTCGGCCAGTTTGATCGGTTCGCCGAAGTTGACTGCAACCTGGCCAAAGCGCTGCTTGAGCGCGCCGACCACTTTGAAAATATCGAAGATCGACTCTTTCTTCTTGCTCGCCCCGCGCAACTCGCCGAGGTAGGTGCGGCCTTCGAGCACACGCTCATAGCCGATATACACCGGCACGAACACGATTGGCATGCGCGAGGAGCGCAGGAAGCTGCGCAGGGTAATCGCGAGCATCCCGGTCTTCGGCTGCAGCATGCGCCCGGTACGCGAGCGCCCGCCTTCGACGAAGTACTCCACCGGGAAACCCTTGGTGAACAGGGTGTGCAGGTATTCGTTGAACACCGAGGTGTACAGCGGGTTGCCCTTGAAAGTGCGGCGCATGAAAAACGCACCGCCACGGCGCAGCAGGCTGCCGATCACCGGCATGTTCAGGTTGATCCCGGCGGCGATGTGCGGCGGGGTCAGGCCATTCTTGAACAGCAGGTAGGACAGCAGCAGGTAGTCGATATGGCTGCGGTGGCACGGCACGTAGATCACCTCGTAACACTGGGCAACCTTTTGCACACCTTCGATGTTATTGACCTTGATGCCGTCGTAGATCTTGTTCCAGAACCAGCTCAACACCACTTCCAAAAAGCGAATCGCGGTGTAGGTGTAGTCCGAGGCGATCTCATTGCCGTAGCGCAGCGCCTGGGCCTTGGCTTTTTCCGGGGCGATTTTTTCGCGCTCGGCTTCATCCAGGATGGCCTGGCGCACCAGCGGCATATTCACCAGGCCCTTCACCAGATTGCGCCGGTGCGACAGGTCGGGGCCGATGACCGCGGTCTTGAGGTTACGAAAGTGCACACGCAGGATGCGTTGAGCCATGCGCACAGTCCGTTCGTGACCTTTATTGTGCTCGATCAATTCACGCAGGTTGATTGGCGCAGAGAATTGCACACGGGTCTTGCGCCCCAGGATCAGGATGCTCAACAAGCGGCGCAGGCGCCCGGTAACGGCCCAGCTGTCGGCAAACAGCAGCTTCCAGGGGCTGGACTCGCTTGCCGGGGTTTGCCCCCAGAACACGCTGACCGGAATGATTTGTGCATTCTCTTCGGCGTGTTCGCTCAGGGTGTTGACCAGCCGGGTCAGGGTCGGCGGCGCGCCGCGCTTGTCCTGGCGGCCAAGCCAGTCCGGCTCGGGGGTGAGGTAGAAGAACGCCGCGGGTTCCATCAGCGGGCCCACCGATACCGGCAGCACCGGGCGCGGCAGGCCGGCCTTGGTGCACTCGGCATCGACCACCGCCAATTCACTGAGCGAGGGCGATTGCAGGACGTAGAACACCGGCCGGCTGCGGTCCAGGTTAAGGGTAAGGGACGACTGGTTGATCGTCTCCGAGCGGACCCAGAGGTACAACAGTCGGCGCAAGGTGCCAAACACTAGACGGCGGAACGGGGAGCGGGTCATAGGCGAGCTGCTTCAAGTGGAAAAAACCGAGCAGGCGCTCGGGCGGGTAGTGTGCCGTATTCGCCGAAAATCGGCAAAAAAGCAGCGATGTAAACTTGAGTTGATCGTTTTTGAGCCTGTCTTATACTCGGCAGTTCAACCGCTACGACTCAACAATAAACGTACTTATAAAAAGCATGTGGGAGTAAACAGATGGCAACGCGCGAAACCGGCAATGTGAAGTGGTTCAACGATGCAAAGGGTTATGGATTCATTCAGCGCGAAGACGGCAAGGATGTGTTTGTGCACTACCGCGCCATTCGCGGTGACGGCCACCGCTCGTTGGCCGAGGGCCAGCAGGTGGAATACGCCGTGGTGACCGGCGAGAAGGGGTTGCAGGCGGAGGATGTGGTGGGGTTGTAACACTCGATTTTTGCAACACCGCTGACCCCATGTGGGAGCGGGCTTGCTCGCGAATACGGTCTGTCAGTTGATACATCTGTTGACTGATCCACCGCATTCGCGAGCAAGCCCGCTCCCACATTTTGATTGGGTTCACAATCCAAGGGTTATGCAGTTTTCCAGGTGATCTGCTCTTCACCGTCTGCGCTGATGCGAATCCAGGTGTCGGCGCTTTCCTCACCTTCTTCCTCGACCCAGGTCCCCGGCGCGCAACGCACTTCAACGTTCAGCGCGGCAAACGCAGCGCGGGCGCAGGCGATGTCGTCGTCCCACGGCGTCTGGTCGCTTTCCAGGTACAGGCTGTTCCACTTGCCGACGGCTTTTGGCAGCCAGGTCACAGGCACGTTGCCGGCCTTGCACTTGTAGGTCTGGCCCTTCTGGACCCAGTCGGTGCACGGGCCCAGAGCGGCGCCCAGCCAGGCGGCGATGGCCTTGTAGTCGACGTCGGCGTCCTTGAGGTAAATCTCGATATCAGGTTGGCGCATGGATATTCCTCGTTGCGGGATTCGAAAATCCATTCGCGGATACTTAAAAGTCGGTTATTGAAGCACGAAATAATCGTAGCGCATCGACACAGTGACCTGCAGCGGCTCGGCGGCCTCGATCACTTGCGCGCGGCGCTCGGCACTGGCACGCCAGCCGTGTGGCGTCATCGCCAGCAGGTTGGCGCGGTCCTGGGGCTCGGCGAGGCTCAGGGTGAATTCCAGGGTTTCGCTGTGCGCAAGGCTCATGCCGTCCGGCACCAGGGCCAGATGCTTGTCGTCGGTGTACTCGCGCACTTCGTCGTACAAACGCTCGCGCAACTCCATCAGATGGCCACTGGTAGGTCCGACTTTCATCAAGCCGCCGCCAGGGCTGAGCAGGCGTTTGGCTTCGTCCCAATCCAATGGGCTGAAAACGCTCGCGAGAAATTGGCAACTGCCCGACGCCAACGGTACACGGGCCATGCTGGCGATCAACCAGCTGACGGCCGGGTTGCGCTTGCACGCACGCTTGACGGCCTCCTTGGAGATATCCAGGGCGTAGCCGTCGGCGTGGGGCAGGGCGTCGGCGATTTGCGCGGTGTAGTAGCCCTCGCCACAGCCGATGTCCACCCAGCGTTGGGGCGCGCGCTCGGCGGCCAGTTCGGCCAGGCGCTTGGCCACTGGGGCGTAGTGCCCGGCATTGAGGAAGTCACGGCGCGCCTCGACCATGGCGAGGTTATCGCCAGGGTCGCGGCTGTTTTTGTGCTGCACCGGCAACAGGTTCAGGTAACCCTGGCGCGCGCGGTCGAAACGGTGCCCGGCCGGGCACGCCACGCCATTGTCCACCGCATGGAGCGGGGCGCTGCAAAGGGGGCAGGCGAGCATCAGGCGAGCAACTTGATCAGGGTCTGGTAGTAGATTTCGGTCAGCACATCGAGGTCGCTCGCCAGGATGCGCTCGTTGACCTGGTGGATCGTTGCGTTGACCGGGCCCAGCTCGACCACTTGGGTGCCGAGGGTGGCGATGAAACGTCCATCGGAGGTGCCACCGCTGGTGGATGCCTGGGTCTCGCGCCCGGTGATCGCCTTGATGCTCGCCGACACTGCATCGAGCAACGCGCCCGGTTCGGTGAGGAACGGCAGGCCCGACAGCGCCCACTCCACGTGCCAGTCCAGGCCGTGCTTGTCGAGGATCGCCGCGACGCGCTGTTGCAGGCCTTCGACGGTGGACTCGGTGGAAAAACGGAAGTTGAACACCGCCGTCAGGTCGCCGGGGATCACGTTGGTGGCGCCGGTGCCCGAGTTGAGGTTGGAAATCTGGAAGCTGGTCGGCGGGAAGAAGGTGTTGCCGTCATCCCAGTGCTCGGCGGCCAGTTCGGCCAGGGCCGGGGCGGCGAGGTGAATCGGGTTCTTCGCCAGGTGCGGGTAGGCCACGTGGCCTTGCACGCCGCGCACGGTCAGGGTGGCGCCGAGGGAGCCGCGACGGCCATTCTTGACCACGTCGCCGACCAGGGTGGTGCTTGACGGTTCGCCGACGATGCACCAGTCCAGGCGTTCCTTGCGGGCGGCCAGGCGTTCGATCACGGCCTTGGTGCCATGGTGCGCCGGGCCTTCTTCATCGCTGGTGATCAGGAAGGCGACCGAGCCCTTGTGGTCCGGGTAGTCGGCGACAAAACGCTCCGAGGCGACCAGCATCGCGGCCAGGCTGCCTTTCATGTCGGCGGCGCCACGCCCGCAGAGCATGCCGTTTTCGTCGATCAGCGCGTCGAACGGGTCGTTCTGCCAGGCCTGTACCGGGCCGGTCGGCACCACGTCGGTGTGGCCGGCAAAGCACAGCACCGGGCCATCGTGTTTGCCATGGGTGGCCCAGAAGTTGTCGACATCTTCGATTCGCATCGGCTCCAGCGCAAAACCGGCGTCGCCCAGGCGCTGCATCATCAGCTTCTGGCAGTCGGCATCGATCGGCGTCACCGAGGGGCGACGGATCAGGTCGATGGCAAGTTGAAGGGTCGGCGAGAGGTCGGCATGGGCCGTCATGGGAAAACTCCGGGAAGCGTGTAATGGGCGCTGGACGAATGTGCTGAAACGGCGCAGATCCAATGTGGAAGAGGGCTTGCTCCCGATTGCAGTGGGTCAGCCAACATGAATGTCACTGACTTGCCGCCATCGGGAGCAAGCCCCCTCCCACCTAAGGCAATTGGCGCTTGCCTGATCCAACAAAACGGCCGTTATCTTATAGCAAAACGGCGGCCAGAGGCCGCCGTTTAGTGCATTGCGCAAGTTTTTACGCGGCCGGCGCGGGTTCCGGCGCCGGCGCTGGTTTAGGCAGCGACGACAGGAACGCCATGATCAGCGCCGCCACGTACGGCAGCGATTGCACCAACAGCATCACCACCCAGAAGCGCATGTCATTGCTCGGCAGGCCTTGCACCAGGTAGATCCCCAGCGCTGCGCCCCACAACAGCAGCATGATGAACATTTCTTCGCGGGCTTCGGAAATCGCTACCCAGAAGCCGTGGTTATCCGCGTTTTTCGGTGTACGAAAGAACGGAATACTGGTGGTGAAGAAGCCATACAGCACCGCCTTGGCGATGGTGTGGGACAACGCCAGCCCAGCCAGGGCCGCGCAGAACGCGTCCTTGAGGTTCACACCCACGGCACGGCGGTACAAGAAGATGATCTTGCCCACCTTGAACACGAACAACGCCAACGGCGGGATCGCGAAAATCAGCAGCGGCGGGTCGACCCGGGTCGGCACGATGATCATCGCCGCCGACCACAACAGCGCGCCGACGGTGAAGAAAATGTTCATGCCATCGGCCACCCACGGCAACCAGCCCGCGAGGAAGTGGTAGCGCTGGCCACGGGTCAGCTCGGTGCCCTTGCCGCGCAAGAGGCTTGCGGTATGACGCTTGATGATCTGTATCGCACCATAAGCCCAGCGGAAACGCTGTTTCTTGAAGTCGATAAAGGTATCCGGCATCAGGCCTTTGCCGTAGCTGTCGTGGTAATACGCCGCCGACAGGCCTTTCTCGAACACGCGCAGGCCCAATTCGGCATCTTCACAGATACACCAGTCGGCCCAGCCGAGTTCTTCGAGCACCGAACGACGGGTCATGGTCATGGTGCCGTGCTGGATGATCGCGTCACGGTCGTTGCGGGTGACCATGCCGATATGGAAGAAGCCTTTGTATTCCGCGTAGCAAAGCTTCTTGAAGGTGCTTTCGTTCTGGTCGCGGTAATCCTGCGGCGATTGCACCACGGCGATTTTCGGGTCGGCGAAGTGCGGCACCATGTGCTTGAGCCAATTGGGCGATACGCAGTAGTCCGAGTCGATCACCGCGATCACCTCGGCGTCCTTGGCCGTGTGCGGGATCAGGTAGTTCAGCGCGCCGCCCTTGAAACCAGCCAGGGGCGCGACGTGGAAGAACTTGAAGCGCGGGCCGAGGGTTTCGCAGTAGTCGCGCACCGGCTCCCAGACGGCCGGGTCCTTGGTGTTGTTGTCGATGATCAGGACTTCGTAGTCCGGGTAATCGAGGGCGGCCAGGGCGTCGAGGGTCTGTTTGACCATGTCCGGCGGCTCGTTGTAGCAGGGCACATGGATCGACACTTTCGGGCGGTAGTCCGAATCCCCTTCAACCGGCAGGAATTCGCGCCTGCGCTTGTGGGTCCAGACCGCTTCGGCCAATTCGTGCGCTTCGGTCAGCAACACGATAAACACACCGAGCGCGCCGAGTGCCAGCAGGAAACCTACCGTCAGGCTGAACCAGGTGCTGTATTGCTGGCTGTAGTCGTAGCCGATCCACACCAGCACCGAACCGCAAAGGAACGCGATAAAGGTCAGGAAGGTGCGGCCACGTTGACGCAACGCGGAGCCGTCGATCATCAGCAAGGTCAGGGACAGCAGCGCAAGCACCACCGAGCCGATCGCCAGCACGCGCCATTGCGGAATCGCGACCACCGGGCCTTCGAAGTTGAATTTTTGCTGGCGCGCACCGTTGAACACACCCCAGTAAGCGCCGGCCGAGCCTTCGTCGCTGACCTTCCACGGCTGGTCGAACGCCTCGATCACGAAGTAGTTGTAGCCCTGACGGTTCAGCTTGTTTACCAGCGTGCGCAGGTAAATCGCTTGATCCGCCGGCGATGTTTCATTGCCCCCGCGCATGCGTCCGTTGCTCGGCCAGCCAACTTCCGACAGCAGCAGCGGCTTTTTCGGGAACAGTTTCTTCAGATCCTTGGCGCGGTCGAGTACGTACTGGCCGGCCTTATCCATCGGAATATATTCCCAGAACGGCAGGATGTGCGCGGCGATCAGGTCGACGTGCTTGGCCAGTTGCGGGTTCTTTTCCCAGATGTCCCATTGCTCGGATGTGGTGACCGGCACTTTTACGGCAGCGCGCACCCGGTCCAGCAGCACGATCAGTGCTTCAGGAGTGATGTCCTTACGGAACACGGCTTCGTTCCCCACCACCACCCGCACCACACTGCGCGAGTTGTTGGCGATCTCGATGGCGCGCTGGATTTCACGTTCGTTGCGCTCCAGGTCCGGGCTGATCCAGATCCCCAGGGTCACCCGCAGGCCAAACTCTTCGGCCAGCTTGGGAATATCGCCCAACGTGCCGTCGACCGAGTAGGTACGAATGTTGTCCGTCAGCTTGCTCATGATCGCCAGGTCCTGGCGCATCTGTTCGTCAGTCGGGAACTGGTTTTTCTGTGGGAACTGACCCTGCTGGAACGGCGAGTAGGAAAAACCGGAGATCTGCTCAGGCCAGTTAGGGGTGGTGACCGGGCGATTGATCAGCGCCCAGAAGCCGGTGAACAGCGCGGCGATTGCCAGCACCACCACCAGGTTGAGTCCAAATTTACGCGATGACATGGCTATTTCGGGTTCCAAAGGGTGTGGAACGAAAAGAGGTGTCGGCCTACGCCGAACGGCGCGCATCCTACACCGGCCTTTCCCCGAGCGTACAGCAGACAGAGAAAAGCCGGACGTTAGTCAGCGAAAGACCATCTAAGTTCTTTACTTGTAGCTGGAAGCTTCGAACTTGTCGCGTGTGGCCCTATAATGCGCGCCGGTTTTTGGGGTAATGGTCATGAGCACAGAAGATCCGCGGTTTGCAGGCGTCGCCCGCTTGTATGGCATTGAGGGGCTGGAACGCTTGAAAGCCGCCCATGTGGCGATCGTCGGCGTCGGCGGCGTAGGCTCGTGGGCGGCGGAAGCCATCGCCCGGTGCGGGGTGGGGGAGATCTCACTGTTTGACCTGGACGATGTCTGCGTCAGCAACAGCAACCGCCAGTTGCACGCCCTGGACACTACCGTGGGCAAACCCAAGGTCGAGGTGATGGCCGAGCGCCTGCGCGGTATCAACCCGGATTGCACGGTGCACGCGGTGGCAGACTTCGTGACCCGTGACACCATGGCCGACTACATCACGCCCAACATCGACTGCGTGATCGACTGCATCGACGCCGTTAACGCCAAGGCCGCGCTGATCGCCTGGTGCAAGCGCCGCAAGATCCAGATCATCACCACCGGTGGCGCCGGCGGGCAGATCGACCCCACGCTGATCCAGGTCTGCGACCTGAACCGCACCTTCAACGACCCGCTGGCCTCGAAAGTGCGCTCCACCTTGCGCCGCGATTACGGTTTCTCGCGCACGGTGACCCGTCATTACAGCGTGCCGTGCGTGTTTTCCACCGAGCAACTGCGCTATCCCAAGCCGGACGGCAGCATCTGTTTGCAGAAGAGTTTTGTGGGGGATGGGGTCAAGCTTGACTGCGCCGGTGGGTTTGGCGCGGTGATGATGGTCACGGCCTCCTTTGGCATGGTGGCGGCGACCAAGGCGGTGGACAAGATTGTGGCTGGGGTGCGCAGACCTTCCGAGCGGATCAAACCCGCCTAGATCTCACTGCTGAACATAGATCCAAATGTGGGAGGGGGCTTGCCCCCAATTGCGCTGTGTCAGTCAGCTAATCTGTTGATGATCCACCGCCATCGGGAGCAAGCCCCCTTCCACATAGGTCTTGCATGCGTTGCAAGACTGCATTCAGGCCGTTGCTGCGCGACGGTGACAGCTGGCGGGAAAGCCCCAGTTGAGCAAACCAGTCGGGCAAGTCAACCGCCTGCAACTCAGTCGCCGACAACCCATTGACCCGCGCCAGCAGCAACGCCACCAGCCCGCGAATCATCCGCGCATCGCTGCTCGCGGCAAACTGCCAGTGGCCGTTCTGCAAACGTCCCACCAACCACACCAGGCTTTCGCAGCCGTGCACCAGGTTGGCGTCGACTTTTTCGTCATCCGCCAATGCCGGCAGGCGCTCGCCCCATTGCATCAACATTCGCGCGCGCTGCTCCCAGCTGCCGACGGCCTGGAACGCTTGCAACGCGGCGGCGGCATCCGGTGGCAGGCTCATCGCAACATATCCAGGGCCTGGTCCAGCGCTTCAAAGAAGCGCTCCAGGTCGTCTGAATCGTTGTACAGCGCAAGGGACACGCGGATTGCCCCCGACAAATGCATCGATTTGAGCAGCGGCATCGCGCAATGATGGCCTGCACGCACGGCAATACCTTGCTCGGTCAGCAGGTGGGCGAGGTCGGCGTTATGCACGCCCTCGACGACAAAACTGACCAGCGCCACCTGCGGCGAGCCCAATACGCGCACGCCGTTGCGCGCGTTCAGCCCGCGCAGCAGGTAATCGTGCAGCGCGGCTTCGTGGGCGATCACGGCGCTTTGATCCAGCGAACTCAGGTAGTCCAGGCTGGCACCCAGGCCAATCACGCTGGCGATCGGCGGCGTGCCCGCCTCGAAACCCAGTGGCGCGGGGCGAAAGCTGGCGCTGTGGTAATCCGCCTGTTGCACCATTTCGCCGCCAAACTGCCAGTGGCGCAGGTGGTGCAGCGCCTGGTCGCGCCCGAACAGCACGCCAACGCCGTCCGGGCCATAGAGTTTGTGGCTGGAAAAAACATAAAAATCACAGCCCAGCGCCTGCACGTCGTGGCGGCCGTGGACGATGCCCTGGGCGCCATCGACCACGGTCAACGCGCCGTGTGGCCGGGCCAGCGCCAGCAGTGCCTCGAGCGGCTGCCAGGTGCCGAGCACGTTGGACAACTGGCTCACCGCCAGCAGGCGTGTGCGCGGGCCGATCAGCTCGGCGGCGGCGTGCAGGTCGATCACGCCGTCAGCGTTCAGCGGCACGACCACCAGCGTGGCGGCGCGACGTTTGGCCAGTTGCTGCCAGGGCAGCAGGTTGGCGTGGTGTTCCAGGGCGCTGATGACAATTTCATCGCCCGCATTGAATAAGTGCTCAAGGCCATAGGCCAAGAGGTTCAGCGCAGAGGTCGCGCCGTGGGTAAATACGATTTGCCCGCTGTCACCTGCATTCAACCACTGCGCGACCTTGCTGCGACTGTCCTCAAAGGCCTGGGTCGCATGGGCGCCCGGCAAATGCTGCGCACGGTGCACGTTGGCGGCGCCATTGGCGTAGTAATGGCCGATCGCATCGAGCAGGGCTTGAGGTTTTTGCGTGGTGGCGGCGTTGTCCAGGTAGGTCTGGTCTTGCCGTTGCAGGGTGGCGATGGCCGGGAAATCGGCGCGCCAGGGGGAGGGCACAAGCATGGTAATCAAGACTCGTATAAGCGAGCCCCGTATGTGGGGCCCGCTAGTGGCATCGAGTGGCTGCTTAGTTGTGAGCGTGCAGCGCTTCGTTCAGTTCGATGGCCGATTTGTGGGTTTTGCACTCCACGGCACCGGTTTCGGAGTTACGGCGGAACAGCAGGTCCGGCTGGCCGGCCAGTTCACGTGCCTTGACCACTTTGACCAATTGGTTTTTCTCGTCCAGCAGGGCAACCTTGGTCCCGGCAGTGACGTACAGGCCCGACTCCACGGTGTTGCGGTCGCCCAACGGGATACCGATACCGGCGTTGGCGCCGATCAGGCAGCCTTCGCCGACCTTGATCACGATGTTGCCGCCGCCCGACAGGGTGCCCATGGTGGAGCAACCGCCGCCCAGGTCCGAACCTTTGCCGACGAACACGCCAGCCGACACGCGGCCTTCGATCATGCCCGGGCCTTCGGTACCAGCGTTGAAGTTGACGAAACCTTCGTGCATCACGGTAGTGCCTTCGCCCACGTAGGCACCCAGGCGGATGCGCGCGGCGTCAGCGATGCGCACGCCCGTCGGGACCACGTAGTCGGTCATTTTCGGGAACTTGTCTACCGAGAACACTTCCAGCAGCTCGCCACGCAGGCGTGCTTCCAGTTGGCGTTCGGCGAGTTCATTGATGTCGATCGCGCCCTGGCTGGTCCACGCTACGTTCGGCAGTTGCGGGAATACACCGGCCAGGCTCAGGCCGTGCGGCTTGACCAGACGATGGGAGAGCAGGTGCAGCTTGAGGTAGGCCTCAGGCGTGGAGGTCAGTGCGGCGTCTTCGGCCAGCAGGGTGGCGACCAGCGGGGTGTGGCTTTCAGCCAGGCGGCTGAGCAGCGCGGCTTGGGCAGCGTCGACGCCTTTGAGCGCGTCGGCCAGTTGCAGGGCCTGGGTCACGGTGAAGGTGATCGCCTGGTTGCCTTCGCTGTAGCCGAGGATCGGCGCGATGGCCGCGACGATTTCAGCCGACGGGTTGAGCAGCGGTTGTGCGTAAAACACTTCCAGCCAAGCACCTTGGCGGTTCTGAGTGCCGACGCCGAAGCCCAGGCTGAACAGGGAATTGGACATGCTGTTACCTCTACAAAAATGGAATGGCTGGCCTACTTGAGGGCCGCCGAATAACTATCTGGCTTGAAGCCAATCAGGGTTCTGTCACCGAGATCAAGCACCGGGCGCTTGATCATCGAAGGTTGTGCGAGCATCAATTCAATGGCTTTCGACTGATCGAGATCGGCTTTGCGTTCGTCTTCGAGTTTGCGAAAGGTGGTGCCCGCACGGTTCAAAACCACCTGCCAACCGTGCTCATTGCACCATTGGGTCAAGTGTTCGCGGTCGATACCGGCCGTTTTGTAGTCGTGGAACTCATAGCTCACGCCGTGCTCATCGAGCCAGGTGCGCGCCTTTTTCATGGTGTCGCAGGCTTTGATGCCGAAAAGGTGCAACGTTTTGCTTGAAGCGGTCAAGGAATTGCCCCCTTTTGGATGAATAGGAAATGAAAGGTCACGGATTATGCCACGACCAGCGGGTTTGGGTGCCGCCCGTCAGCACCGTGCGACTTTTGTGCAAACGCCAGCGGGTAACATAGCCGAGTAACATAGCCGGGTAACATAGCCGGGTAATATGGCACTTCAACGGGCAGTTGTTGCCTGATGTGTGTCGTTGCAAGTCGATTGTCCGGGAACCCCGCGTTATGCAAACCGCCTACACCGTTCTTATCCTGCTGATGCTGGTCAGCGTTTCGCGTCTTGTCGGGCGTGTCATCCCCCTGCCGTTACCCCTGGTGCAGATCGCCGCCGGTGCCTTGCTGGCCTGGCCGACCCTGGGGCTGCACGTGGCGTTGGACCCGGAGCTGTTCCTGTTTCTGTTTCTGCCGCCGCTGCTGTTCTCCGATGGCTGGCGCATGCCCAAGCGTGAGTTGTGGCGCCTGCGCGGGCCCATCCTGACGCTGGCCGTGGGGCTGGTGCTGTTCACCGTAGTCGGCGCCGGTTACTTCATCCATTGGTTATTGCCGACGATCCCGCTGCCGGTGGCCTTCGCCCTGGCGGCTGTTTTATCACCGACGGACGCGGTGGCGGTGTCGGCCATTTCGCAGAATCGTCTGCCAACGCCGCTGATGCATATGCTCCAGGGCGAAGCCTTGATGAACGATGCCTCGGGCCTGGTGACCTTCAAGTTTGCCTTGGCGGCGGCGTTGACCGGAGTGTTTTCCCTGGCGGATGCCAGCCTGACTTTTGTGCTGGTAGCCGTGGGCGGGCTGGCGGTTGGTGTGGCGTTGAGTTGGTTGGTGGGGCGCCTGCGCGCCTGGATGATCGCGCGGGGCTGGGACGACCCGGCGACGCACGTGGTGTTCATGTTGCTGCTGCCGTTCGCCGCGTATGTGCTGGCTGAACGCTTGGGCGCATCGGGGATTTTGTCGGCGGTTGCGGCGGGCATGATGCAAAGCTGGCTCGATTTGCTGCCACGCCAGACCAGCACGCGCTTGCTCAATCGCAGTGTCTGGTCGCTGTTGGAGTTTGCTTTCAACGGTCTGATCTTCCTGCTGCTGGGCCTGCAACTACCGGACATCATCAAGGCCGTGGTCAGCCATGAGCCGACGCTGTGGCCTACCTTGTTGTATCGCTGCCTGGACGTGATTGCGATTTTTCTGGTGCTGGTGGTGTTGCGCTTTATCTGGGTGCAAAGCATCTGGCGTCTCTCGGGCCTGTTGCGGCGGTTGCGTGGCAAGAGCGAGCTGACCCTGGTGCCAACCGCACGCTCCTGCTGGTTATTGACCGTCGGCGGGGTGCGCGGGGCGGTGACGCTGGCGGGTGTGATGTCGGTGCCCTTGTTGCTGGCGCCTGGCCAGGATTTTCCCGAACGCGACCTGCTGATCTTCATCGCCGCCGGGGTGATTCTGCTGTCACTGGTTGCCGCGTGCATCGCGCTGCCCCTGCTGTTGCGTGGTATCGAAAAGAGCCCGGATGAAAAGCGTCACAACGAAGTCCGTGAGGCGTGGAAAAAGACCGCTGTGGCCGCCATCCATGCCCTTGAAACCGAGGAACCGGCAGAGGTCGAAACCCCGGACGCCGCCCAGGCCGCACTGGCGGCTGAGCTAAAGGCGCGCTTGATGTCGGAGTATCGGCACCAGTTGGACGTGTTCAACGACTCGGCCGAAGCCCAGGCGCTGGCGCAGCAGATGGACCTGCTTGAGCGCAAGCTGCGGCTCAAGGCCCTGCGCGCGCAACGCTTGGAGTTGTATAGCTTGAGCCGCCATCACCAGATTGGTGATGACGTGTTGAGGGAAGTGTTGGCGGAGTTGGATATGAGTGAGGCGAACCTGGGCGTCGGCGCCGCGCGCTCCTCTGCTGCCAAATAGCCCGCGGTGGTTGGGTTATTGCGCTGGAGTGGGTTCGGTGCCTTGAAAGCGCCCCGGTGTGTACAGCGTGCGGATGATTTCTTTGTCACCTTTTGACAGCGTGTAGTTTTCCGGGACCCCTCTTGCATCTTTTGTGAGGTCCGGATCAATCATGTAATGCATGACGGATTTCGGGTCGTAGTTTTTGACCAGCAGTTGGCTGCCGGTAGGAAGCGCAAAAAAGTTATTGTAAATGACCCCTCTATCGACGCCCGGGCCCTCGTAGCCCTTATAGATGAAGCCTTTCTTCCAATTTATGTCGTTTTCTGGATGCTGATGTTCATGTGTCAGGCCCAGGGCATGACCGAATTCGTGCAACACGGTTTGACGAAACTCTTTCGAGTCTTCGTTTCTGTCCACATGCAGGGTAGGGACATGCAGAGGCACTTTTTTAGCCGCAGTGCCGACTGAGGACCAATTACCCTGACGCTCTGCGCTGTCGGATATTCGGATATCGCCCTTTTTGCCACTGACAATCTGAAGTCGAAGCCCGGGTATGTGATGGGCCCATTCCGTGATCGCATCCAGTACCAGTGCTGTGCTTTTGCGATCGGCCAGGTCCAGTGCAACAGTAAGTTCGCCGTCTGGCCAGCGACGGCTGGTATCTGCAATGCCTCTTTTTTCTCGCGCGACAGGTTCGGGCGCAGATGTTTCGCTATTGAAGAGGGGCGGGTACGAGGGGGGCGTTGCA
>NZ_WKCB01000050.1 GCF_021606685.1 Pseudomonas syringae | reverse complement strand
TCGCAGGAGTGGATGCGGGGGATGGTTGCGTTGGGGGCGGTATTTGTTTCGGGTGATCAACAACACCACGCCTGCAACTAAGGCGAATACCGGTGTGCTGACGAATTGTAACCCTGTTAACCAGGAAGTGGCGCCGAACAGCAGTGTGGCGCCGGTGACCATCAGGGCTAGCCCGAACCATTTTCTAAGTGCAGGGAGCTTCAATTTTCTATCGAGCAGAACGGCAAGAGCGATAGGGATGAGGAGCGCGAGCCACGGGGTATATTCGGTCATCGCGTTAACCTCCATGGCGCTATCCCACCATTGAAGATGACGCCGTAGTGGCGGATGTGTTGAGTCCTTTCGATGTTCACGGGGTGTGCCGAGTAAGTTGAGAGGTCGTTAGTGTCAGCCAGGCGCAGGGCCGTTATGTAGGGGGTTGAGCGGGTATTTGAAGCAGTTTGGGAAAGGGATGGCGGGCCGTTTGGGCGTTTCCTACAGATGGTTCCGGCATTTGTGGTTTGACAGTGATTTTTCGACCTGAACCAACCCATCGCTGGCAATCCAGTTCTCTTGGGGGGCGCGGTGGCGGGATAAAAACCACGTCACATTCTCTACAAATAAACCGCCGGGAAACTGAATTCAGCGTATGTTTCAGCGCAAAATCTTGTAGGGCAATTTTGCCCACTACTTAAAGGGAGTTAAGCATGGGTTTGCTGCGTATAGCGTCAGCGCTGTCATTGTGTGCGGTGGCTTGTTCAGTCCAGGCTGCCCAATTGCCGATTGAAGTGCTCAGCGCGGTGGTCAAAGACCAGAAGATCGCCGATGCCGAGGTGCTGCTGCAGCGCAACGGCGCGCAGAACGTGGTGGGTCGCACCAACGCCCAGGGTCAGGTGACCCTTACCAGCGAAGCCGCCGATGACGCGAGCAACTTGCTGATCATCAAGAAGCCCGGCTACTCCAATCTGGTGGTGAAGTGCCCCTGCGCCGGGATGACCTACGCCATCAGCCCGGTCATGGAAAACCTCGACGGCTTGCGCGTGGTGCTGACTTGGGGCAAGACTCCGGAAGACCTCGATTCCCATATGATCTTCCCGGGCAACAACATCTATTTCGAGAACCAAAAGGGCGACGACGCCGAGCTGGACGTGGATGACGTCGACAGTTATGGCCCGGAAACTATTACGTTGCAGAAAAAACACTATGGCGAAAGCTACGTGTACGCCGTGCATGATTTCACCAACCTCGCCAACCCGGGTTCGCGTCAGCTGTCCAACAGCGAGGCCAAGGTGTTTGTGTACATGGGCCAGTCGCTGGTGCGCACCTATTACGTGCCAAAAAATCGCAGCGGCAACCTCTGGACCGTGTTCCGCATGACCGGCAGCGGCGACTTCCAGGACATCAACACCTTCAGCGGCGTGAATGTGGAAGCCAAGGATGTGCTCAATGAAGTCAAGCCGTTGCTGGATGACGGCGTTGCGGTTTCAGCGGTAGCTGTCAGCTCTTCCGCACAGACCGATGCGAAACGTCTGAACCTGCAAGGTGAAGCGGCCTACCAGGCCGGGAAGCTGGACCAGGCGATCGACCTGTTCCGCCAAGCTATCGAGCTGGACAATGGTTTCGGTAAAGCCTACGGCAACCTGGGCCTGGCCTATCAGAAGGCGGGCAACACCGCCGAATCGATCTGGGCCAACCGCAAGGCCATCGCCCTCGCCAGCGGCGCGAATGCCGCCACCGTGCGTGCTGGCGCCTACTACAACATTGCGCGGATCTACGAAGCGGCGGGGCAGTTCGCGGATGCGTTGCGGCATTACCAGTTGGCCAAGGAGCAGAAGGCTAACCCGGTGTATGACACAGCGATTGAGCGCGTGCAGAATCGCTGATTCCCCTGTGTGAAAAACTGAATGTGGGAGGGGGCTTGCTCCCGATAGCGGTGTATCAGTCAGAATCTTATCGACTGACACACTGCTATCGGGAGCAAGCCCCCTCCCACATTTGATCTGTAGTGTTCCTACAACCGCATTCGAACTTGGTGAATTTGGCCCAAGGCCATTGCTGCACCCTGTGTATCATCCTGTCTCTTTTTTCCATGCGACCTTTCTCGATTCGCTGAGCAAGCTGGGCTACGTTTTTAAGCCACGTTCAGCGGTCAATGGAGTGACAGCCTATGCACGACACCCTCCAGCAGGTCTTTGGTTATCCACAGTTTCGTCTGGGCCAGGAACAAACGGTCAGCGCCGTACTGGCCGGGCGCTCGGCGGCCGCAATTTTCCCGACCGGTTCGGGCAAGTCGCTGTGCTACCAACTCTCCGCCGTGCTGCTGCCGCACCTCACGCTGGTGGTTTCGCCGCTGTTGGCGTTGATGCAGGACCAGTTGGGCTTCCTGCAGCGTCACGGTATTTCGGCGGGCAGCATCGATTCGGCGCAAACCCGTGAGGATGCCAATGATGTGATGGCACGGGCGCGTTCGGGCGAGCTGAAAATCCTGATGATTTCCGTGGAGCGCTTGAAGAACGAGCGCTTTCGCAACTTCTTGCAAAGCGTGCAGATCTCGCTGCTGGTGGTGGACGAGGCGCACTGTATTTCCGAGTGGGGCCATAACTTCCGGCCCGACTATTTGAAGCTTCCGGACTACCAGCGCCAGTTCAATATCCCACAAGCGCTGCTGCTGACCGCTACGGCCACGCCCAAGGTGATTGCCGACATGCAGGCGAAGTTCGCCATTGCGCCCGAGGATGTGGTCACCACAGGCTTCTACCGGCCCAATCTCAACCTGCTGGTTGAGCCTGTCAGCGGCCATGACAAACGACGGCGCCTGGTCGAGTGGATGAACGAGCGGGCCAATCAGCCGAGCATTGTCTACGTCACCCTGCAGAAAACCGCCGAACAGATTGCCGAGCACCTGAACCGCAACGGCATCCAGGCCGAGGCTTATCACGCGGGTTTGCCCCACGATAAACGCGAGGGTATCCAGCAGCGCTTTATGAGTGGGCGCTCCAATTGCATCGTCGCCACCATTGCGTTCGGCATGGGCATCGACAAGAGCGATATCCGCAATGTGGTGCACTTCGACCTGCCCAAATCCATCGAGAACTACAGCCAGGAAATCGGCCGCGCGGGGCGAGATGGGCGGCCGTCAGATTGCCTGGTGCTGGCCAACCGCGACAGCCTCAACGTGCTGGAAAACTTCGTGTACGGCGACACCCCCGAGCAGGAAGGTATTCGTCGTGTGTTGGAGGAGTTGCAGGCGTCGCGCAGCGAGGGGCAGTGGGAGTTCCTGCTGAGGTCGTTGTCGGACCACAGCAATATCCGCGAGCTGCCGCTGAAGACGCTGCTGGTGCAGTTGGAACTCAAGGGCGTGATTGCGCCGCGCTATGCGTTTTATGCGGAATACCGCTTCAAGTACCTGATCGAGCCCGAGGCCTTGCTGGCGAGGTTTTCCGGCGAGCGGCAGCAGTTTGTCGCGGCGATTGTGCAGGTATGTAATCGCGCCAGAACCTGGGCGACGGTGGATTTCGACGCGCTTTACCAGCAACACAACGCTGAACGCAGCCGGGTGGTGAAGGCGTTGGATTACTTCCAGGAGCAGGGCTTGATCGAGCTGGAAAGCAAGCAGATGACTGAGGTCTACAGCCTGCTCAATACCGACTTTGATCCCCAGATGCTGAGCGCCGAGTTATACACAGGCTTCAAGCAGCACGAAGTGGGCGAGGTCGCGCGGATTCACGCCATGCTCGATCTGTTCGCCACCGAGCATTGCCTGGGCCAGCGCCTGGCGCAGTATTTTGGTGATGAGAAAGCCCCCCAGCGTTGCGGGCATTGCTCGGTCTGCCACGGGCAGGTTGCGCACCTGCCGCCGCCGCCGAGCTTGCCGCCGCTTGTGGATAAAAACTTCATGGGGCTGTGCGGTGATTTTATCCACAGGCATCATGAGCACACCGGCCACCTGCCCGGTGCCGAGCGGTTGACGCGGTTCCTGGGCGGTATCAGCGTGCCGTTGTTTAACAAATTGAAGGCACGCGGCATTCCCGGTTTTGCTGCGCTGGAGGACTACCCTTACGCAGAGGTGCGTGAGTGGGCCCAAGCCCATCTGAATGACTTGTAAACCCACTTTCATGAGACTTGCCCATGCCTGACTCAACGCCCAAGCGCGCCGATTACCGTCACTTTCAGCCGATCATCACGCGCTGGCACGACAACGATGTGTATGGCCATGTGAACAACGTGACCTACTACAGCTTCTTCGACACGGCGGTGAATACCTACCTGATCGAGCACGGTGGGTTGGATATTCATGACGGTGAGGTGGTGGGGTTCGTGGTGAGTTCGGCGTGCGATTACTTCGCCTCGATCGCGTTTCCCGACCGTATAGACATCGGCCTGCGGGTGGGCAAGTTGGGCAACAGCTCAGTGCAGTATGAGTTGGCGGTGTTCAAGGCAGGCGAAGAGGATGCCTGTGCGGCGGGGCGCTTTGTGCATGTGTTTGTGGATCGGGGGACCAACCAGCCGGTGACGATCCCGGGGGTGCTGCGCGAGGCGTTGCAGCGCTTGGTGGTGTGACCCGATTTGATAAGCACAGCAGAAACCAATGTGGGAGGGGGCTTGCTCCCGATAGCGGGGTGTCAGTCAATCAAAAGCTGACTGACCCACCGCCATCGGGAGCAAGCCCCCTCCCACATTTGGTTCTGAGGTGTTCTTTGGATCTTACCGGTGACGGTAGTGATGCTTGTTCTTGCGATGCCCGTAGGCATGGCCACGGCCGCGATGGTCGTCGCGGTCATAACGACGGTTGTCGCGGCCACGGGAGCGGCGATCATCGTCATCGCTCTGGTTGCCCATGTAGTTGCCCAGTGCGCCACCAGCACCACCGCCGGCGGCTGCGCCGATCAGGCTGCCGGTGCTGCCGCCCATGCTGCGGCCCACTACGTTGCCGCCGGCTGCGCCCAGGGCGCCGCCAATAGCAGCCTGGCCGCGGCTGCGTTTGTCGGCACCGACCGCACTGCCGCCCGCGCCGCCCAAGGCTGCGCCGATAGCCGAACCGGTGTTACCGCCGATCTGCTGGCCTACAACCGAACCGAGTACCCCGCCCAATGCGCCGCCCACACCGGCTTCGGTGGTGCCACCGGCCATGGCTGCGCCACTGACCAGGCCAAGGGACAACAAGAGAATCGAGGAGAACTTCATAGAGAGACCTCAAGAGGATGACGGCGCGATCCTGAGGCTGTATTGACCATGTGACAATAGAAATCCGACCAGTAACACGAGTTGTACACAATTCTATAAGTTATTGTTTTTACTCGGGAACTTAACTGATTTTTGTCAGTCTTTTATTACTTCGCAAAGGCCGCTTTTTTACAAAAGCGGCCTTTTTTTGGCCTCGGGTTTTATATCGAACAAGCGCTTTCTCGTGGCGAGCGGGCTTGCCCGCGTTGGGCCGCGAAGCGGCCCTTGGTCCAGGCGCTGCCTGTTGACCTGATGTATGCGGTGACGGTTTTGGGGCTGCTTCGCAGCCCAACGCGGGCAAGCCCGCTCGCCACAACAGGCTCACCCGCTGCAACAGGCTCGCTCGCCGGGCAATCAGGCCGAGCGCGCCATGATCAGTCCGTTGTCACTCGCTGCTTCCAGGCGAATGGCCACGAACTTCGACGTTGGCGTGTGGCTGCCGTCTCCGGTGCTTTCCAGCGGCACCAGCGGGTTCACCTCCGGGTAGTAGGCAGCTGCCTGCCCTGCTGGAATATCAAACGCCAGCAGGGTGAAGCCCTTCACGCGGCGCTCACGTCCGTCTTCCCACAGCGATACGATGTCGGCCTTTTGCCCCGGCTTGAAGCCCAGGCGGATGATGTCGGCCTCGTTGACGAACAGCACGTCACGCTGACCTTTCACCCCGCGATAGCGGTCGTCCAGGCCATAAATGGTGGTGTTGTACTGATCGTGAGAGCGCATCGATTGCATGATCAGGTCCGGCACGCGGCCCGTGGCGTGGGTGCGTTCGTGGATCAGATCTTTGGGCAGGATATTCGCGCGGAAGTTGGCGCGGCCCGAAGGCGTATTCCAGCGACGCGCACCGGCGGAGTTACCCAAGTAAAAACCGCCGGGGTGTTTGAGGCGCTCGTTGAAGTCCTTGAAGCCCGGGATGGTGTCGGCGATCAGGTCACGAATGCGGCTGTAGTCGGCCACCAGCCAGTTCCAGTCCACCGGCTTGCTGCCCAGGGTCGCGGCGGCGATGCCGGCGAGAATGGCCGGCTCCGACTTCATCTGCTTCGACAGCGGCTGCAGTTGGCCGTTGGAGTCGTGAACCATGCTGAACGAATCTTCCACCGTCACCGCCTGCGGGCCTTCGGCCTGGATGTCGATGTCGGTACGGCCCAGGCACGGCAGGATCAGCGCGTCTTTGCCGTGCATCAGGTGGCTGCGGTTGAGCTTGGTGCTGATCTGCACGGTCAGGTCGCAATTGCGCAGTGCTTCGAAGGTGCGCGGGCTGTCTGGCGTGGCTTGGGCGAAGTTGCCGCCCAGGCCGATAAACACTTTGGAGCGGCCTTCGAGCATGGCGTGGATCGCTTCCACCACGTTGTGGCCATTGGTGCGCGGTACCTGGAACTGGAAACGGCGCTCCAGCGAGTCGAGGAACGCCACCGGTGGGCGTTCGTTGATGCCCATGGTGCGGTCGCCCTGCACGTTACTGTGGCCACGCACCGGGCACAGGCCGGCGCCTGGACGGCCGATGTTGCCGCGCAGCAGCATCAGGTTGGCGATTTCCTGGATGGTCGGCACCGAGTGGCGGTGCTGGGTGATACCCATCGCCCAGCACATGATCACGTTTTTGCCTTTGGCGTACATGCGCGCCGCTTGCTCGATCTCAACCAGCGGCAGGCCAGACTGCGCGACGATTTCATCCCATGAGGTGTCATCGATCTTGCCCAGGTAATCGAGCACGTTGGCGGTGTGCTCGTTGAGGAAGTCATGGTCGAACACCGCTTCAGTGCCTTCAGCCTGGGCCTGGCGTTCCCACAGCAGCAGGAATTTGGCCATGCCACGCAAAATGGCCATGTCGCCGCCCAGCGCCGGGCGGAAGTACGCGGTGTTGGTCGGCTTGTCGCCGTTGGTGAGCATTTCCAGCGGGTGTTGCGGGTGCTGGAAGCGTTCCAGGCCGCGCTCTTTGAGCGGGTTGATACACACCACCTGAGCGCCGCGCTTTACGGCCTCTCGCAGCGGTTCGAGCATGCGCGGGTGGTTGGTGCCGGGGTTCTGGCCCCAGACGAAAATTGCATCGGCATGTTCGAAGTCATCAAAGGTCACAGTGCCTTTGCCGACGCCCACGCTCTGCGCCAGGGCCACGCCGCTGGCCTCGTGGCACATGTTCGAGCAATCCGGGAAATTGTTGGTGCCGTAGGCGCGCACAAACAGCTGGTACAAGTAGGCCGCTTCGTTGCTGGCGCGGCCAGAGGTGTAGAACTCGGCCATGTCCGGGCTGGGCAAGGCATTGAGGTGCTTGCCGACCAGGTCGAACGCCGCTTCCCAGCTGATGGGCGCGTAGCGGTCGGTTTCGGCGTCATAGCGCATTGGCTCGGTCAGGCGGCCCTGGTATTCCAGCCAATAGTCGCTTTGTTCGAGCAGCGCGGTAACGCTGTGCTTGGCGAAGAAGGCCGCGTCGACGCGGCGCTTGGTGGCTTCCCAGTTGACCGCCTTGGCGCCGTTTTCGCAGAACTTGACCATGCCGCTTTCCGGCGAGTCGCCCCAGGCGCAGCCCGGGCAGTCGAAGCCGCCGTTCTGGTTGGTCTTGAGCATCATGCGCAGGTTTTTCAGCGCGTTGTCGCTGGTCAGCCACGCCTGCGCCACGCTGATCAGTGCACCCCAGCCACCCGCCGGGCCTTTGTAGGGCTTGTAGCGTGGGGTTGGGGTTTGGTCGGCTTGGTGGTGATTGTTCATGGCTGGTACTCCATCGCAGGGCTGTAGACCCGCGGCGCGCTTTTCTGCGGCAGGTGGATGAGATTGAGGTTGTGTCGGCGCGCCCATTGCAGGGCCAGGCCGGTGGGTGACGACAGGCTTACCAGGGTCTGGATGCCCGCGCGCAGGACTTTCTGTATCAATTCGAGGCTGCAACGGCTGGTGACAATCGCCAGGCCGCCGTCAGTCGGGATTTTCTGGCGGATCAATGCGCCAATTAATTTATCCAGCGCGTTATGCCGGCCAATGTCTTCGCGGCCCAGCAGCAATTCGCCGTGGTTATTCATGAACACCGCTGCATGCACCGCGCCACTGAATTGGCCCAGGGGCTGGAAGGCACTGATGCGCTGACGCAGGCCGTCGAGCCATGCGGCGGGGGGCAACGGCGCGCCGGGCAGTACTTGAAGGTCTGGCAACGCCTGTTCCACCGCTTCCACGCCACACAGGCCACAGCCGCTGGTGCCCGCCAACTGGCGGCGCTGCTGCTTGAGGTTCCAGAAGGCGCGACTGGAGATCTGCACCTGAGCGTATTGGGCCGAACCCGAAGCGCTGAGTTTCAGGTCATAAATGTCGCTAACGTCGGTGATAATGCCGCTGCCGAGGCTGAAGCCGACGATAAAGTCTTCCAGGTCTGTCGGCGTTACCAGCATGACCGCCTGGCTGATGTCGTTATAGGCAATCGCCAACGCCACTTCTTCCGCCAATGCTGTGCTGGCGACGTCTGTGTGTTCGAGGTTGCAAAACTGGTAGCTCTGGCTGGCGGCGGGCGCGGGCATTTCAGGGGCGGGCGCCGCGCAAACTGGGCGCTTGGCGTTCATGGGGCAGTACCACCGGCGGATTGGTCAGCCTTTAGACTAGGCGCGACAAAGCGTCGCGTCTAATTGCCAGTACTGATCTACCGATAGATGACGTCGATCAAGACTCTTTATGCGATTTCTGAAACAGCGCGAAACACGCCTCCGCCAGCGCCGAGCGAGGTGCGCTACGCCGCATGATCAACCCCAGGCGCGCCAGGGTGTGGGCGTCTGCGATCGGTTGCAGGCGCAGATGCTCGGTGAGCGCATCCAGGCCACCGTCCAGTGGCATCACCGCACAGCACAGCCCGCCATGAACAGCTTGTAACAACTGATGGACCGCATCGGTCTGCAACAGCGGTAGCGGGTTGAGGCCCCGGCTGTGGAAGTTATGGTCGATGGACTGACGAAAATGCATGCCGCCGGTGAGCATGCCCAACGGCAGCTCGGTCAGGGCCTCCCAGCTCAACGGTGTGTCGCCGAAGCTGAAGTAGCGCTGGTCATAGAGCAGGCCCATGCGGGTTTCGCCGAGCGCGAGGGAGTCGAAGCGTTCGTTGTCCAGGCGCTCCAGGTACGACACGCCAAGGTCCAGGCGATTGCTCGACAGCTGTTCAAGGATCTGTTCGGAACTGAGCGCCGATAGCTCAAAGCGCAGGCTTGGGTGTTCTTTGTGCAATTGCTGCATCAACGCCAGCGGGTCAAAACTCGACAGCGGCACTACCCCCAGGCGCAACGTACCGACGAGGTTGCCGCGACACGCCGCCGCCTCAGCCTGCAAGCCGTCATACGCTGCCAGCACGGTGCGTGCCCAGGCCAGCACGCGCTCGCCCGGGGCGGTAAAACCTTCGAAGCGCTGGCCGCGATTGACCAATGGCAGGTCCAGTTCTTCTTCAAGGCTGCGCAGGCGCATCGACAAGGTCGGTTGGGTAATATGGCAACGCGCCGCGGCCTGGCCGAAGTGACGGGTTTCGTCGAGGGCGATGAGGAATTTCAGCTGTTTGATGTCCATCTTCGCTCCAGGGCTTATTCCAATGGCTGGGGGATTCTAGCGCGTTTGGGTCTTGGGCCGGGCTGGAACCCAAATCCGCGGGACTGGTCTAGTCTTGGGCATCTGGAAACCAAATCCCAAGGAGAGCGCACTATGAGCATTTTCAGCTTTATCAAAGAAGCCGGCGAAAAGATTGTCGACCTGTTGACGCCGGGTAATGCGAACGCGAGTGAGCAGTTGAAGGAGCACGTGGCCAAAGTGGGGCTGGGGAATCCGAATGTGCAGACCACGGTTGATGGCGACAAAGTGACCGTGACCGGCGAAGTCGCCAGCCAGGAAGAGAAAGAGAAGATTCTGCTGGCGCTGGGCAACATCGCGGGTGTGGCCAGTGTGGATGACCAGATCACCGTCACCGGCCCGGCAGTGGCCGCCGCTCGTTTTGTGGTGGTGAAAAAAGGCGACACCCTGAGCGCGATTTCACTGACGGTGTATGGCAACGCCAACCAGTACAACAAGATTTTCGAAGCCAATAAGCCGCTGCTGTCGCATCCGGACAAGATTTACCCAGGCCAGACACTGCGTATCCCTGAGTAATACGCAGATAAAAAGTGTGGGAGGGGGCTTGCCCCCGATGGCGGACGGTCAGCCACCTGATGTGGTTCTGATGCACCGCTATCGGGGCAAGCCCCCTCGCACATTAGATTAGAGCCCGGCAATGAGATCGCGGTAGTCGTCGACGGCGGCAAACTCCCCGGTGTCCTTGGGCCCCTTTTTACTGTCCGGCTCTTTGACCGCGAGCAAATGCCCTACGCCAAACGCTTGGGCGCTACGCAGGATCGACAAAGTGTCGTCGATAAACAGGCTGCGGGCCGGGTCGAAGTGGATGTCGGCTTGCAGCGCATCCCAGAACTGCGGGTTTTCCTTGGCAAAGCCGTAGTCGTGGGAGCTGATCAACCGTTCGAAATACGGCGCCAGTTCAATGCGTTCCAGCTTCAATGACAGCGAATCACGATGAGCATTGGTGATCAGGATCACCCGTTTGCCGGCCCGTTTGATCGCCGCCAGAAAGGTGTCTGCATCCGGGCGCAGGGCGATCAGGTGCGCGGTTTCCAGTTTGAGTTCACGCACCGGGATATTCAGTTCGGTGCTCCAGAAATCCAGGCAATACCATTGCAACTGTCCGGCGTTACGCTCGAACAGGGGCTGCAACTCCATCTCGGCCATCGCCCGGCTTACCCCGTGCAGCTCGGCGTAACGCTGGGGCAGGTGTTCCATCCAGAAGTGGTTGTCGAAATGCAGGTCAAGCAGGGTGCCGTCCATGTCCAGCAGGACGGTATCGATGGCGTGCCAGGGCAAAGAGGGCATGGGGCGTTCTCATGTAAGTAAAAATATCCGACACAGACAATCGGAAAAGCCACGGTATAGTAACCCGATCACGCCAAGGAGCCGTTTATGCGCCAGAAACCCACCGTCCTCGCTCGCGAAATAGTCGCCAGTAGCCGTTTGTTCCGCGTGGAGGAAGTGCAATTGCGCTTTTCCAATGGCGTTGAACGGACCTACGAGCGTCTGGTAGGTCGCGGTGCCGGTTACGGCGCGGTGATGATCGTGGCAATGATCGACGACGATCATGCGTTGCTGGTGGAAGAGTACTGCGGCGGCACTGACGAATATGAATTGTCCTTGCCCAAAGGCTTGATCGAGCCCGGCGAGGATGTACTGGCGGCGGCGGACCGCGAGCTCAAGGAAGAGGCGGGCTACGGGGCGCGTCAGCTCGAACACCTTACCGAGCTGTCGCTGTCTCCCGGCTACATGAGCCAGAAAATACAGGTGGTGCTCGCCACCGACCTCTATGAAGAACGCCTGGAGGGCGATGAGCCCGAGCCGATGCGCGTAGACCGGGTCAACCTGCGCGAGCTCTCGCAACTGGCGCAGAACGAGCAATTCAGCGAAGGCCGTGCCCTGGCCGCGTTGTATCTGGTACGAGATTTGTTGATTCAGCGTGGAGCGTTTGTCGCATGAGCGAACTGTTTTTAGGTCACCCGTTTATCGCCCCGGTCATCGAGCTGGCTCGCCAGGCGGGTGAAGTGATTTTGCCGTACTGGCGCGCGGATGTGGCGGTGACGTCCAAGGCCGATGATTCGCCGGTGACGGCGGCAGATTTGGCCGCTCACCACCTGATTCTCGCCGGCCTGACGGCCCTGGACCCAAGCATCCCGGTGCTGTCCGAGGAAGACGCGGATATCGACCAGAGCATCCGCGCCGGTTGGCAGCGCTGGTGGCTGGTGGACCCGCTGGACGGCACCAAGGAGTTCATTGCCGGCAGTGAAGAGTTCACCGTGAATATCGCCCTGATCGAACAGGGCCGCGTGGTGTTTGGCGTAGTGTCGATGCCCACCAGTGGCCGTTGCTACTTCGGCGGTGCGGGCCTGGGCGCCTGGCGCTCCGACGTGAACGAAGCGCCCAAGCAGATCCAGGTGCGCGAGACGCCGGCTGCGGGCGAGTCGTTTACCGTGGTTGCCAGCCGTCGGCATAGCAGCCCCGAGCAGGAGCGCTTGCTGGACGGTTTGAGTGAGGGCCTGGGCGCGCTGAAACTGGCGAATATCGGCAGCTCGTTGAAGTTCTGCTTGTTGGCCGAGGGCAGTGCCGATTGCTACCCACGCCTGGCGCCGACCTCGCAATGGGACACCGCCGCAGCGCAGGGCGTGCTGGAAGGGGCGGGCGGCGAAGTCCTGGAATTGAGCGGCGAGCCGTTCAGCTACCCGGCGCGGGAGTCGTTGCTCAACCCGTTCTTTTTGGCGTTGCCGGCTAAAGCGGCATGGCGTGAACGGCTGTTGACCCTGGCCCGTTCCTAAGCACAACACAAAACCAAATGTGGGAGGGGGCTTGCCCCCGATAGCGGTGGGTCAGTCAAAGATGTTACGACTGATGCACTGCTATCGGGGGCAAGCCCCCTCCCACATTTGATTTGTATCGTCGCGGTTAGCGGTGCAGGACGTATTGGCCAGTGAAAGCCACTGCTCTTGATTCACTGCCCGCATTCACAATCCACGTCTCCAGCGTCAACCGCGCGCGGCCATAGCGCTTGTACGTCGCTACAAAACGTTTCCACACCTTCTCTTCCGGCGCCTGGCAAATCACCGTCGCGTCCTGCGTCACCGGCAGCGGGTAACTGATCTGCCCTTCCTGAATCACGATGTGCCCGTCCTCGATGCCTTCTTCGCGCAATTGCAGGTGCAGCCAACCCCAACCCGCCAGCACGGCGCCGCAGTAGAGGCTGCCGCCGAACATGGTGCTCTTGTGATTGATATTGGCCTCCAGCGGCAGGTGCAGCTGCAATTGGCCGTGTTGCCAGTCGAGCACCTTGAGGCCCATGTCCCGGGTGAGGGGGATGTCGTGGTGAAGGATGGATTCCAGGTAACGGCTGTCGCGGCTCATGGCGGCCTCTTGATCGGTGGGCGGGGTCATTCGTCGTCAGTGCTGTGGTTGCCGCTGTCGGCGAAGTTCAGACCGTGCTTGCGCAGTTTGTCGTGCAGGGTCTTGCGCGGCACGCCCAGGGCTTCGGCGAGACTGCGCATGGAGCTGTGGGGGCGGGTGAGTTCGGCGGCGATCAGGCTCTTTTCGAACTGTTCGACTTGTTCGCTCAAGCCGCCGGGGGTGGAGGTCAGGACGCTTGCCGACGGATTGTCCTGCGTGTTGTCCAGCGCCAGCTCCAGGCCCAGGGCAAAGCGTTCGGCGGCGTTCTGCAGCTCGCGCACATTGCCCGGCCAGCTGTGGCGCAACAGCAGCGCCCGCTGGCCCGGCTGCAGCTCGTGCAGCGGCAGACCATGGCGGCTGCTGGCCTCATCGGCAAAGTGTTGGAACAACATCAGTGCGTCTTCGCCGCGCTCGCGCAGCGGTGGAATGCGCAGCGGCGCGACGTTGAGGCGGTAATACAAGTCGGCGCGAAAGCGCCCCTGGTCGGCGGATTGGCGCAAGTCTTCCTTGGTGGCGGCGATGATGCGGATATCCAGCGGTATCAGCTGATTGCCGCCCAGGCGCTCGACCACACGCTCCTGCAACAGGCGCAGCAGTTTGACCTGCACGTCCAGGCTCATGCTCTCGATTTCATCCAGGAACAGCGTGCCGCCATTGGCGAATTCGAACTTGCCGATGCGGCGTTTCTGCGCGCCGGTGAACGCCCCCGGCTCATGCCCGAACAGCTCGCTCTCCACCACCGATTCGGCCAGCGCGCCTGCGTTGATCGCCACGAAGGGCCCGCTGCGCCGACTCGACAAGTCATGCAGTGCGCGGGCGACCACTTCCTTGCCGGCGCCGGTTTCGCCGAGGATCAGCACGTCGGCCTTGGTCGCCGCCAGCGCGCCAATCTGCTCGCGCAGGCGCAGCATTTGCGGCGAATGGCCGACCAGGCGCGTGCTCAGTTGCTGGCGGTCGCTCAGGGCCAGGCGCAGGCTGCGGTTGTCCAGCACCAGGCGGCGCAGCGCCAGCGCGCGGCGCACACTGTCGAGCAGGGCGTCGCTGGCAAAGGGTTTTTCCAGGAAGTCATAGGCGCCGGCGCGCATGGCCTGCACCGCCAAGGGCACGTCGCCATGGCCGGTGATCAGCAGCACCGGCAGCTCCGGGTCCTGGCCGTGCAGTTCGGCCAACAACTCCAGGCCATCCATGCCGGGCATGCGGATATCGCTGACCACCACGCCCGGCCAGTCGCGGGACAGGCGCGCAGTAAGGCCGGTGGCTTCGCCCAGGGTCAGGACTTTCAGCCCGGCCAGGTCCAGGGTCTGGCACAGGGCCTGACGCAGGTGTGGATCGTCGTCGATCAACACCACCTGAATCTGGTTATCGATACTCATACACTGCGGTCCTCGGACGGTTGCAGACTGACGCCCGGCGAGCCGGCACGCAATTTCAGGGTTAACAGCGCGCCACCTTCCTTGTGGTTGGCGAACAGCAGTTCGCCGCCAAAGGCACGCATCAACGTGTCACAGATCGCGAGCCCCAGCCCCAGGCCCTGGGTGCGGGTCTTGGTGGTGTAGAACGGCTCGCTGGCGCGGCCCAGCGCTTCCATGCAAAACCCCGGGCCGTTGTCGCGAATGTACAGGTTGACGCCCTGTTCGGTGGTTTGGGCACTCAGCCAGAGTTTACGCGGCGGGCCTTTTTCGGTGAGCGCATCGAGGGCGTTGGCCAGCAGGTTGCCGAGCACTTGGCGCAAGCGGGTTTCGCCGGCCTGCACCCACAGGGTGGCTTCCGGTAGGTCGCGGATCAGCTCGACTTCCATAGACCGCCGCCGCTTGGCCAGCAACGCCAGCGCATCGTCGAGTGCCGGTTGCAGGGCCACGCTTTCCGGGGCATGCCGGTCGCGCCGGGCGAAGGCGCGCAAGTGCGCGATGATCGAGGCCATGCGCCCGGTCAATTCGCTGATCAGCTTGAGGTTGCCCCGCGCGTCGCTGGTGCGTTCGTGGTCGAGCAGGATCTCGGCGTTTTCCGCGTAGCTGCGAATCGCCGCCAGGGGTTGGTTGAGTTCGTGGCTGATACTTGCCGACATGGTGCCCAATGCCGACAGTTTACCGGCCTGCACCAAGTCATCCTGGGCGCGCACCAGTTCCTGCTGGGCGTGCTCGCGCTCCAGCACTTCCTGTTTCAAGCGCCGGTTGAGGCCTTCCAAATCACTGGTCCGTTCCACCACGCGGGCTTCCAGCTCGCGACGGGCCTTGGCTTCGAAGGCGATTCGGTCGAGGTAATGGCGACGGCGTTGCATCATCAAGCCCAGCAACAGCATCAGCACCAGCAGCGTGGCGCCACCCACCGCGACTACCGTGCGCACAGGGCGGCTGATCAGCGAGCGCGGGGCGAGGATTTCCACGTTCCAGCCGGTCTCGGCGATGGCCGTGGATTGGCGCAACCAAGCCGTGGAACTCAGGGCCAGTGGCTGCGGGTCACGCGTCGGATAAGGCTGAATGGCAACGATGGCCTGGCGTTCTTCAGCGGTCAGTGGCCGCGTGGCGCGGAATCGCCATTGCGGGCGCGATGTCAGGATCACCACGCCATTGTGGTCGGTCACCAGCAGTTGTTCCGGGGTGTTGCCCCACAGGCTTTCGGTGTGGTCCAGGTCGACCTTGACCACCAGCACGCCGATGATTTTATCGCCATCGCGCACGGCGGCGGCGAAGAAGTACCCGCGCTTGGCCGAGGTGGTGCCCAGGCCGAAGAACCGCCCCAGGCGCCCCGCCATGGCTTCGCTGAAATACGGGCGGAACGAGAAATTGCGCCCGACGAAGCTGTCTTGCTTGTCCCAGTTGGATGCCGCGAGTGTCTTGCCGGTGGTGTCCATCAAGTACATCACCTCCACCCCGGCCTGGGCGGCGACGTCCTTGAGCAGCAGGTTGGCGTTGACCTGATGGCGGCTGTCGCCCGGCGCATCCAGTACCGTGCGCAAGGCAGGCAAATCACCGAGGATCTGCGGCAGCACCTCATAGCGGTGCAGCGTACCCAACAGGTTGGCCACGTACAGGTCCAGGGTCTGGCGGTTCTGCCCGGCCAGTTCGCTGCGGTAATAGCGCTCGGCCAGATGTTCCAACGGCCACAGCAGCGGTGCCAGGCACAGCGCCAGCAGGGCGAGGCTGCGCCAGCGGGGTCTTCGCGGGAGGGTTGGAGTCATGGGAGTCGTGCGCCTGTGGGTACAGGCGCATTATGCCTAGTGCTGCTCGGCAAGACACTCGCGCAATGCGTCTTGCCACTGTGGCTGGCTGACGTGCCATTGCTGTTGCAGGCGGTGACAATCGAGGCGTGAGTTCAGCGGGCGCTTGGCGGGTGTCGGGTAGGCACTGGAGGGGATGGCCTCCAGCTCCGCACACGCCTTTCCCTCAGCCCGCAGTTGCGCGGCGATCGCCTCGGCAAAGCCGAACCACGAGGTTTCCCCTTGGGCGCTCAGGTGGTAGACGCCCCATTCCCCGGCCTTTGCGGCATGCCAGCGCTCAATCAGGGCACGGGTGCTGTTGGCGAGGGTGCCAGCCCAGGTCGGTGCACCGATCTGGTCGGCCACGATGCGCATCTGCGGCTTCTCTTGCAGCAGGCGCTGCAGGGTCAGCAGGAAATTCCTGCCGTGGTTGGAGTAGACCCAACTGGTGCGCAGGATCAAGTGCTCGCCGCCCGCGCTCGCAATCGCCTGCTCCCCGGCGAGTTTGCTTCGGCCATAGACGCTCAATGGGTTCGGCGTGTCGGCCTCGGTGTAAGGCGTGGGCTTGCTGCCATCGAACACGTAATCGGTGGAGTAATGGATCAAGGGTATGCCCAAGGCGCTGGCTTCCTCCGCCAGCACACCGGGGGCGATGGCGTTGATGGCAAAGGCGGCCTCCGGTTCGCTTTCGGCCTGGTCTACCGCGGTGTGGGCCGCCGCGTTGATGATCAGGTCGGGGCGGTGGGTGCGCACTTGTTGGCGGATCTGCGCGGTGTCGGCCAGGTCGAGCCGGTCGCGGCCCAGCACGATTAGCTCGCCGAGGTCCCCAAGCCGCTGTTGCAGCGCCAGGGCAACTTGACCTTGTCGGCCGGTTATAAGGATCTTCATGGGAACACGTCGGCTTCCATCAGGGTTTTGCCGGCCTGGTCCTTGGCGGAGAGCTGCGGCGGCTCGTCCAGTTCCCAGTCGATGGCCAGCGTGGGGTCATTCCAGGCGATGCAGCGCTCGGCGCTCGGTTGGTAGTAATCGGTGGTCTTGTACAGGAACTCGGCAGCGTCGCTGAGCACTACAAAGCCGTGGGCAAAGCCTTCCGGTACCCACAGTTGGCGGCGGTTTTGTGCGGACAGGTGCACGCCTACCCACTGGCCAAAATTCGGCGAGCTGCGGCGAATGTCCACGGCCACGTCCAGCACTTCACCAGCGGTGACGCGCACCAGTTTGCCCTGGGTGTGTTCCAGTTGGTAATGCAGGCCGCGCAGCACGCCTTTTTGTGAGCGCGAATGGTTGTCCTGGACAAAGTCGCGCTTGAGCCCGGTGGCCGCTGCAAAGGCGCGAGCGTTGAAGCTTTCGTAGAAAAAACCGCGCTCATCCCCAAACACCTTGGGTTCGAGGATCAGCACGCCTGGCAATGAGGTATCAGTGACGTTCACTGGTTGTCCCCAGCGAGAGAGTAGAGGTACTGGCCATAGCCGGTTTTGCCGAAATACTTGGCGCGTTCGAGCAAATGGTCGCGGTCGATCCAGCCGTTGCCATAGGCGATTTCTTCGAGGCAGGCGACTTTCAGCCCCTGGCGGCGCTCGATGGTCTGCACGTACTGCGAGGCGTCCAGCAAGCTGTCGTGGGTGCCGGTATCGAGCCAGGCGAAGCCTCGGCCAAAGCGTTCCACCTGCAAGTCGCCGCGCTGCAGGTAGGCGTTGTTGACGTCGGTGATTTCCAGCTCGCCCCGGGCGGAAGGCTTCACCGCTTTAGCGATGTTGATCACATCGTTATCGTAGAAATACAGGCCGGTCACGGCGTAGCTGGATTTAGGCACCGTCGGTTTTTCTTCAATGGATAGGGCGCGGCCGTCGCTGTCGAAGTCGATCACACCGAAGCGCTCCGGGTCCTTGACCCAATAGCCAAATACCGTGGCACCCTTGTCGCGCTTGACCGCCGCGTGCAGCTGCTCGCTGAAGCGCTGGCCGTGGAAAATGTTGTCGCCCAGGATCAGGCACACCGGGTCGCTGCCGATGAACTGCTCGCCAATCAAAAAGGCTTGCGCCAGGCCGTCGGGGGTCGGCTGTTCGGCATAGCTGAAGCGCACGCCGAACTGGCTGCCGTCACCCAACAGGTTGCGGTACTGCGGCAGGTCCGCCGGGGTGGAGATCACTAGAATCTCCTTGATCCCGGCCAGCATCAGCACCGAAATCGGGTAATAGATCATCGGCTTGTCATAGACGGGTAACAGTTGCTTGGACACGCCCAGGGTAATGGGGTGCAGACGTGTGCCGGAGCCGCCGGCCAATACGATTCCTTTCATCATGCGATCAGATCCCTCTTATCGGTGTTGCCCAATCGTTCACCCTGATAACTGCCGTCCTGGACCCTGCGGCACCATTCCAGGTTATCGAGGTACCACTGCACGGTTTTGCGCAGCCCGGTTGCAAAGGTTTCCAAGGGCACCCAGCCCAATTCGCGCTCGATTTTACTGGCGTCGATGGCGTAGCGCTGATCGTGGCCCGGGCGGTCCTTCACGAAGGTGATCAGGTCGGTGTACTGCCCCACCCCGGCCGGTCGTTGCGGCGCCAGCTCTTCGAGCAGGGCGCAGATGCTGCGCACTACATCGATGTTCTTTTGCTCATTGTGGCCGCCAATATTGTAGGTTTCGCCGACGGCGCCCTCGGTGACCACCTTGAGCAGCGCACGGGCGTGGTCTTCGACGAACAGCCAGTCGCGCACCTGCAAACCATCACCATAGACCGGCAATGGCTTACCCGCGAGGGCATTGAGGATGACCAGCGGGATCAGCTTTTCGGGAAAGTGGAACGGCCCGTAGTTGTTGGAGCAATTGGTCAGGAGCACGGGCAGGCCGTACGTGCGCTGCCAGGCGCGCACCAGATGGTCAGAGGCGGCCTTGCTGGCGGAGTAAGGTGAACTCGGCGCATAGGGCGTGGTTTCGGTGAACAGGTCGTCCACGCCATGCAGGTCGCCGTACACCTCGTCGGTGGAAATATGGTGGAAGCGGAACGCGCGTTTGTCTGGCTCGGCGAGGCCCTGCCAATAGCCTCGGGCGGCTTCCAGCAGGCTGTAGGTGCCGACGATATTGGTTTGGATGAAGTCCGACGGGCCGTCAATCGAGCGGTCGACATGCGACTCGGCCGCCAGGTGCATGATCGCCTGGGGCTCGAAGCGTGCCAGCACCGCGCTGACGGTGGCTTGGTCGATGATATCGGCCTGGACGAACTCATAGCGACTGTTGGACGCGATGCTGGTCAACGATTCCAGGTTGCCGGCGTAGGTGAGTTTGTCCAGGTTGAGCACCTCGTGCTCGGTGTGTTGAATCAGGTGACGTACCAAGGCAGAACCGATAAAACCGGCGCCACCGGTAATGAGAATGCGCATAACGGGGGCCCTTTCCTTAAATGTACGTTCAGCGAATGGAGCATAGCCTGTGTTGCGGCGCTGGGAAGGGCGGTATGTGTCGAGGGGTTGCGTAAGCCCCCTGAACAATGGCGATATACACCCCTGAAAAAAATCGAGGCCACCTCCATGCTGCTCGCCACGCTGATCCACCGCGCCAGTCTTCCCAGCCCGCAACTGGGCCCCGACCAGGCGGCGCAATTGCTGGCGCAGCATTACGGCCTCAGCGGCGCATTGCAGTCACTGGGCAGCCAGCAGGACCTCAACTACAAAGTCGACAGTGCACGCGGCGCGTTTGTTCTGAAAATCTGCCGGGGCGACTACGCCGCCGTCGAGTTGGAGGCCCAGCACGCCGCCCTCAATACGTTACAGGCTGTGCGCGTGCCCAAGGTCATCAAGGCCCTGAGCGGCGAGGAGCTGCTGACGCTGACGGTCGACGGCCAGGCCCTGCACCTTCGGGTTCTGGACTATATAGACGGCCAGCCGCTGACCCATCTGCCTCATCTGGGGCGCGACGTGATTGCAGGTTTCGGTGAGCTGTGCGGTCGCATGAACCTGGCGCTGGCCGACTTCCGCCACCCCGGCCTGGACCGTACGCTGCAATGGGACCCGCGCCATGCCCGTGAGCTGATCACCCACTTGCTGGCCACGCTGCAGAACCTGCCCCACCGCGCCGCGCTGGAGCAGGTGGCCGAGCAGGTCGACGCGCGCATCAGCCCGTTGGCCGACCGGCTGCCGTGGCAAGCGGTGCACATGGACATCACCGATGACAACGTGGTGTGGCAGCGCGATGCGCAGCGGCATTGGCAGCTGCAGGGCGTGATCGATTTTGGCGATTTGGTGCACACCTGGCGCATTGCCGACCTGTCGGTGACCTGCGCGGCGCTGTTGCACCATGCCGAGGGCGACCCCTTTGCGATCTTGCCGGCGATTCAGGCCTGTCACGCCATCACGCCGTTGCAGCACGAAGAACTGCAGGCGCTGTGGCCGCTGATCGTTGCCCGTGCGGCAGTGCTGGTGCTGAGCAGCGAACAGCAGCAACGCCTGGACCCGGACAACAGCTACCTGTTGAAAAACGCCGAGCATGAGTGGGAAATTTTCCATGTGGCAACCTCGGTGCCGTTTGAGCTGATGGAGGCGGCGATTTTGAGCAGCGTCGGGCAGGCGCCAACGCCGGTTGCCAGCCAAGGCTTCGCACCCTTGTTGCCGGGGTTGGTGGGGCGTGAGTTCGCGCTGATCGATCTGGGCGTGCTCAGCCCGCATTTCGACGCGGGTAACTGGGAGCAGGCCGGTATCGATCAGCGTTTATTGCAGGACGCGGCGGCGGTGCATGGCCTGGCGGCGAGTCGTTATGGGCAATACCGCTTGTCGCGTACGCTGCCCGATAGCGCGGATGAGCCAGAGACGTTCCCGCTGCATGTGGCGCTGCATGTGCCCCAGGGCATCACCGTCGAAGCACCGTTTGCGGGCACCGTAAGTGTGCGGGCCGGCGGCGAACTCCATCTGCATGGCAGCACTTGCAGCGCGCGGCTGTGGGGCGTGAACGCGTTGTTGCATTCGGGCGCCGCGGTGCTCAAAGGCCAAGTGATCGGCGAGGTCGAAGGCCCGCTGACTGTGCAACTCTGCCGTACCGACGTGCCGGCGCCGCTGTTCTGCACGCCCTCCCGGGCAGCGGCGTGGCAAGTGCTGTGCCCCTCGCCAGCGGCGCTTTTAGGGTTGGCCTGCGATGCCGAGCCCGAGCTGGACCCCGAAGCCTTGCTGGCCCGGCGTGATGCCAGTTTCGCGCGCTCGCAAAAACACTATTACGTCGACCCGCCGCGCATCGAGCGCGGTTGGCGCAACCATCTGATCGACATGCAGGGCCGTTCCTACCTCGACATGCTCAACAACGTCGCGGTGCTGGGCCATGGCCACCCGCGCATGGCGGCGGTGGCGGCGCGCCAGTGGTCGTTGCTCAACACCAATTCGCGCTTCCATTACGCGGCGATCGCCGAGTTTTCCGAGCGCCTGCTGGCGTTGGCGCCGCAGGGTATGGACCGGGTGTTCCTGGTCAACAGCGGCACCGAAGCCAATGACCTGGCGATCCGCCTGGCCTGGGCCTACAGCGGCGGGCGCGACATGCTCAGCGTGTTGGAGGCGTACCACGGCTGGTCGGTGGCGGCGGATGCGGTGTCCACATCGATTGCCGACAACCCTCAGGCATTGAGCAGCCGGCCGGACTGGGTCCACCCGGTGACGGCGCCGAATACTTATCGAGGGGAGTTCCGGGGGCAGGACAGCGCGCCGGATTACGTACGAAGCGTGGAACACAACCTGGCGAAAATCGCCGCGAGCAAACGGCAGCTGGCCGGTTTCATCTGCGAGCCGGTGTATGGCAATGCCGGTGGCATCTCCCTGCCGCCAGGCTATCTGCAGCAGGTGTATGCGCAGGTGCGCGCCCAGGGTGGCGTGTGCATCGCCGATGAGGTGCAGGTGGGGTATGGCCGCATGGGGCATTTCTTCTGGGGCTTTGAAGAGCAGGGCGTGGTCCCCGATATCATCACCATGGCCAAAGGCATGGGCAACGGGCAGCCGTTGGGGGCGGTGATCACCCGCCGTGAGATCGCCGAGGCGCTGGAGGCCGAGGGGTATTTCTTCTCGTCCTCGGGCGGTAGCCCGGTCAGTTGCCGGATCGGCATGGCCGTGCTGGACGTGATGGAGGAAGAAAAGCTGTGGGAAAACGCCCAGGTTGTTGGCGGGCATTTCAAAGCGCGATTGGAAGCACTGATCGACCGGCATCCCTTGGTTGGTGCCGTGCATGGCTCAGGGTTTTACCTGGGGCTGGAGCTGGTACGCGATCGACATACCCTGGAGCCCGCCACCGAAGAAACCACGCGGCTGTGCGACCGCCTGCGTGAGTTGGGTATTTTCATGCAGCCAACCGGTGACTACCTGAACATCCTCAAGATCAAGCCGCCGATGGTCACGTCTAAACGCAGTGTGGATTTCTTTGTCGACATGCTGTCGAAGGTGCTGGATGAGGATCTCTAAATAGCCGATTGTTATCGGCTATTTATTGTCATATTCATGCTTAATAATCTTATTTCGCTTTTAAGCTCGATTTTTATCCGTTATAAAGTCGACCTTTAGCCCCATTCGGAGTCCTGATCGCCATGACCACCCTGCACAGCACCCCTCGCGCCGATGGCTTCCACATGCCCGCCGAATGGGCGCCACAGACCCAGACCTGGATGGTCTGGCCCGAGCGCCCGGACAACTGGCGCCTCGGCGGCAAGCCGGCGCAGGCCGCGCACGTGGCGGTTGCCAAGGCCATTGCGCGGTTCGAGCCGGTCACCGTGGCGGTTTCCGCCGGCCAGTACGAAAACGCCCGCGCGCGTTTGGATGTGCCCAATATCCGTGTGGTGGAGATGTCCAGCGACGATGCCTGGGTGCGCGATACCGGCCCGACTTTCGTCATCAACAACAGTGGCGAAGTGCGCGGTGTGAACTGGGATTTCAATGCCTGGGGCGGTTTTGACGGCGGCCTGTACGCGCCGTGGAACCGTGACGCGCAGGTGGGCGGCAAGATCCTCGAGATCGAACGCGCGTCGCGCTACCGCACCGAGGGCTTTGTGCTGGAAGGCGGTTCGATCCACGTCGATGGCGAAGGCACGTTGATCACCACCGAAGAATGCCTGTTGAACCGCAATCGCAACCCGCACCTGGACCGCGCCGCAATCGAAGCGGTGCTGAGTGACAACCTGGCTGTGGATAAGATCATCTGGCTGCCGGATGGCCTGTTCAACGACGAAACCGATGGCCATGTGGATAACTTCTGCTGCTACGTGCGCCCGGGTGAAGTGCTGCTCGCCTGGACCGACGACCCGCAAGACCCGAACTACGCGCGCTGCCACGCCGCCATGGATGTACTGCAAAGCAGCACAGACGCCCAGGGCCGCGCGTTCACAGTGCACAAGATGCCGATCCCGGGGCCGCTGTACGCCACCGAGGAAGAATGCGCAGGCGTCGACCCGGTGGACGGTACCCAGGAGCGTAATCCGAGTGTGCGCTTGGCCGGATCCTACGTGAACTTCCTGATCGTCAATGGCGGCATCATTGCGCCGAGCTTCGATGACCCACTGGACAACGAGGCCAAGGCGATCCTGCAGAACCTGTTCCCACAACACGAAGTGGTGATGGTGCCGGGCCGTGAACTGTTACTGGGCGGCGGCAATATCCATTGCCTCACCCAGCAGCAGCCAGCCCCGCAGAAAAATTGAGTGCAGTTGTAACAGCGCCATAGCGGCGACCGGGTGTTGATCGGTTTCAGCACTCACAGCAAGCCCGCGTTCCTTCAAGGTCGCGGGCTTTTTTGTGGGCGCGGGCCCGTCACCGCGAGACGTTGGCATAGCTCTTGTATCGGTGTTGGCACAGTGGCCCAAGGTGATGACTGCGCGGTTCTGTCACAAACCTTGAGTAAGTTAGCCGCTCACGCAGTAGGGGAGAGCGCTGAAATGAATGCCGATATCAACCTGATGTACACGCGCACGTTCCACCCCATGCGGGTCGACGGTGACGCGATTCATGCGCTGGCGCATTGGTTGAAAGAAAACGGCTCGCGGCAGATCCGGCAGCAGCCCGACTTGCGCAGCGTGATGAATGAACGTTACCCGCAGGGGTTGTTCAGTGAGGATGAGGTGCACGCGTTGTGTGACCTGCTGAACAGGTAAGGAACACCTGGATCAAAAATGTGGGAGCGGGCTTGCTCGCGAATGCGGTTCGTCAGTTTTGGATGTATGACTGATCCACCGACTTCGCGAGCAAGCCCGCTCCCACATTGGGTCGAGTCAGGCGTTAAAAGCTGTAAGTGCCTGTCACCACCAGGCTACGCGGCTCACCCGGCTGAATCTGCGCCACGCTGGTCGCCGACGCGTAGTAGGTTTTGTCTGCGATATTGTTCAGGGCCGCCCTCAGGTCCCAGTCCTTTTGACGGAACCCGGCCAAGGCATCCCAACGGCCGTAGCCCGGCAGCACCACGGTGTTGAGGCTGTCGGCATATCGGTCGCCCACCAGCGTCAGCCCGGTTTCCGCGTACCAGCCCATCTCCGGTTTCCAGGTAATGAACAGGCTGGCATTGCGCTTGGCCACGTCGCTGACGCGCTTGCCTTCAAAGCCATTGTTGTCCTTCTGCACCCTGGCATCCTGCAAGCCGATACCGCCGCGCACATACCAGTTGTCGATGACCTTGCCGGTCGCCGTCAGCTCTATGCCGCGTGAACGTTGTTCGCCGGTGAGCAGGGTGATGGTGCGGTCCAGCGGGTCGCTGGTGCGGCGGTTGTAGAGTTCCAGTTCATACACGGCGAGGGTGGTGCTGAGGCGGTCGTCGAGCCAGTCGCTCTTCACGCCGATTTCCTTTTGCTTGGTCAGCTCGGGGCTCAGGTCGTTGGCGCCGCCGGCGGCGTTCGGGGTGATACCGATCAAGCCGCCACCCGCCGGGGAGAAGGTCTTGCTCCACGAGGCGTAGAACGAGTGGTGCTCCAAGGGCGTCCACACCAAGCCGAAACGCGGGCTGGTGCTATGGCTCTCGACGGCCTGCCGGGTGTTGAGCAGCTTGTTCTTGGTGTCCACTTCAAAGCGGTCATAGCGCAGGCCGGCCAACACTTGCCATTGATCGTTCAGGCGCAGTTGGTCCTGCACGTACAGGGCGCGGCTATCGACCTGGGTGTGGTTGTTGCTCCATACGCTCATCGGCCCGGTATGGCTGAGGTTACGATTGGGCTGGTTGAGGTCCAGGTCCGGTACGGCCTGGCCGCCGCGGCTGACTGCGGTGGCGTTGTACAACTTGGGGTCGCGACGCTGGCGGCCCAGTTCAAGGCCGGTGAGCAGGCGGTGCTCCAGGCCATAGGTGCTGAAGCCGCCCTCCAGTTCGACGTTGTTGAAAAGGTTGAGGGTGTTCAGGTCCTGTTGCCAGTGTTGGCGCGTGACGCGGTTGGTCGCCGGGTTGTAGCCGGTCTGGTAGGTGTTATCGAAGTCACTGTTGAGCTTGAACACGCCCAGGGTCTGGCGCAGCTGCCAGTTGTCATTCAGTTCGTAGGCCAGCTTGGAGCGCAGCGACTGGGTTTTGTCGTCGATGTAATCGCGGTTATCAAAGTAGGTAGTACCGCGGCTCACGTCCGCCGGGCGGCCGTTGACCCCAGGGATGCCACGGTCCGGCGTGCGGTTGTAGCGGCTGTATTCGTATTGCACCAGCCAGTTCAGGTCCGGGGTCAGTTGCCAGCTCATGGACGGTGCAAACAGCTGGCGATTGCCGCTGACGCCATCGCGAAAGCTGTTGTTGTCCTGGTTACCCATGTTCAGGCGAAGGCTGATGGTGTCGGTAGGGTCGGTGCTGAGGTCGGCATACAGGCTGCGCAAATCGTTGCTGCCGCCCTGGGCTTCGATGCTCGATTTATGCCCGGCCGTAGGCAGTTTGCTCACGCGGTTGACGATCCCTCCTTGACCGCCTCGCCCGTAAAGTACCGCCGCCGGGCCTTTGAGCACTTCGATGCGCTCGATGTTATGCAGGTCGCGCACGTACTGGCTGTCGTCGCGGATGCCATCGAGGTAGAAGTCATTGCTCGCCTCGAAACCACGGATGCGCAAACTGTCGAAACGCGTGTCGGCGCCGCTGCTCACGTTGGGGATACCGCTCAAGGCCTGGCCCAGGTCGTTGGTACCGTAGGAACGCAGGCTTTCGGTCTTCACCGAGTCGATGGCCTGGGGCACATAACGCACGGGCGTGGCAGTCCGGGTGGCGGTGCTGGTTTCCTTGACGCGTGGATCATCCTCATCAGCGTCGGCGCTGATCGAGGTTTCGGGCAAGGTGGTGGTCGCATAGCTGAAACCGGCAGACAGCAGAACAGAAAACCCAAGGGTGATGGGCGTCAGTCGGGGGGCAGGCATGGGTGAATGTATCCGGATTATTTGGGGAGGTGAAAAGCACGTTAATAGTAATGCTTTGCATTTGCGCGCGTTATGTATTCCCAAATGTATCGACTTTGAAATATGTTACTAGATGTGTTTTTGAGGTCGTGAAACAACGATTTCGGTCGTTTTCAGAAAGGCTGTCGGCTTTTGCTTAGAATCATTTCGCCTAAATACAGACGATTCACGAAATTGACACATAGTTCAACGCGCGACTAGGATTGCGCCCAACGCCTGTGGCTAACCGCCATGACTCATCCAATAAAAAAAGGCCCGCGGCATGTTAAGTCGTCCCGCGGGCTTTCTTTTTCTCGGAAAAAGTCGACACCAGAAAGCAATACGGAGCCTGGTGTTGTAGAGCGTACTCAACCAGTAATAAGGAATATAAGAAATGTTGAAGCAACGGATGAGTCTGATCGCTCTGGGGATTTTGAGCGCATCGACAGCAATGGCTAACGACCAGGAGCAATCCAAGGGTTTTGTTGAAGACAGCCACCTGAACATCGCAGCACGCAACGCGTACATCAGCCGTGACTACAAAAACCACAACCAGGATAAAGCGGAGTGGGGTCAAGGCTTCATCGGCAAGTTCGAGTCCGGTTTCACCCAAGGCACCATCGGTGTCGGTGTGGACGTACTGGGCCAATACGCTATCCGTCTGGACGGCGGTAAAGGTCGCAGCGGCGGCGGCGGCATCGACTTCTTCAAGAAGGGCGACAGCGGTTCGGCAGCCAACGACCTGGCCAAAGGCGGCGCAGCCGTCAAGGCGCGCATCTCCAACACCGTGTTGAAATACGGTCAACAGCTTCCAGCTGTACCCGTGTTGAGCTACGACAGCGGCCGTCTGCTGGCGGAAACCTACGAGGGCACCTCGATCGTTTCCAAAGAGATCGAAGGTCTGCAACTGGACGCCGGTCACTTCACCAAGCAAGGTCGCAAGAGCGCCGAGGGCAGCGACAGCGGCCACCTCAAGAGCATCGACTACCTCGGCGGCAGCTACAAATTCACCGAAAGCCTGTCGGCTGCGCTCTACGCTTCCGACATGCAGGACGTGCTGAAGAAACAATACGTCAACGTGAACTACGTGCTGGCGCTGCCAGAGAAACAATCGTTGACCTTTGACTTCAACGGCTACAAAACCAAGCTGGACAAGAGCTTCGCCCAGCTGACCCAAGGTGATGAAGACGCCCGCGACAACAAAATCTGGAGCCTGGCGGCTACCTGGGCTGTTGGCCCGCACAGCTTCACCGTCGCTCACCAGCGCAGCACCGGTGACACCGGCTACCTGTACAGCGGTTACCACCAGGACAACAAGGACAGCGGCATCGGCGACGGTGGCAACACCATCCTGCTGGCCAACTCCTACTGGTCCGACTTCAACGGCAAGGACGAGCGCTCCTGGCAAGCAGGCTACGGCCTGGACTTCAGCGCCTTCGGCGTGCCTGGCCTGAGCTACAACATCGCCTACGTGCGCGGCACCAACATTGACGACGGTTCCAACCGCGGCAATGGCACCGAGCGCGAAATCTTCAACCAGGTCAAATACGTCGTGCAGAGCGGCCCAGCCAAAGACCTGAGCCTGCGTGCCCGTGCGTCCTGGCTGCGCGTTTCCAGCAATGCTGACAAGTACAACATTGGCGGTAACGAACTGCGCCTGTTCGCTGACTACCCGATCAACGTCTTCTAATTGATCCGGCGTCGCGCCTGATTCAAGGCGATAAAAAACCCCGACTTGTTCGGGGTTTTTTTATGCCTGCGCGCCTGCCTCGCGGCGGTTGGCTGCTCATGCGGAAGACAGAAACCTGTAAACACATGACCTTTGTCAGCCTGCGCATCACCCGTGACGGCGTTACCCCGGAGCAAAAAGCCCAGGTCAGCGCCGAGTTCACCAAGACCCTCGAACGCGTCCTGCACTAATGCCCGGACTTGAGCCACATAAGCCTGCAGCCCAATTCGCAAGAGTTGCTTGCATAAAGCTGATCGCCTGCTGACAATGAGATATATTCCCATTCGCCAGCTGGTTTCATCTTTATGTCGACGCTTGATTCTGCGGCTCTTCATCAGCTTTACAGTGAACACAGCGGTTGGCTGAGGGGCTGGTTGCGGATTCGACTGGGCAACGCAGCGGATGCTGCTGACCTGGCCCAAGACACATTCTTACGGGTAATGACTGCGCGTGATACTGCTCCTATTCGTGAGCCGCGCGGCTACCTGAGTGCGATTGCTCGTTCCTTGATTATCGATAAATCACGCCGCCGCACTATTGAGCATGCCTATCTTTTCGCCCTCGCGCAGAGACCAGAACCGGTTGAAGTTTCACCGGAGATACGTTTGTCCATTATCGAAATGCTTGTCCAGGTTGACATCCTTCTGGATGAACTGGGTACTCGCACGCGGGAGATTTTCCTCGCAGTACAGCTCGAAGGGCTTAGCTATGTAGCGGCTGCCGAGCGCTTCGGGGTGTCGGTTACCACGGTCAAAAATCATCTGATCCGTGCCATGACACGCTGCCTGTTGTTAGTCGAAAGCGAATGAGCAGCCCAGACTTCAAAGTGCTGGAAGCTGCTGCCACTTGGTATGTACTGCTCAATGACGGCTCAACAAACGAGCGTAGAAACCAGGAGTGGCGAACATGGCTACATGCAAGCCCCGAACACGCCAAAGCCTGGAAGCGAGTCGAACTACTTCAACAACAATGGGCGGAAATTCCACAGCGGGCCGCGTTGTCCAGCTTGGGGGCTGCACAAGCACAACGCCGCCATGTGTTGAAAATACTCGGGCTGCTACTCGCTGCTGGAAGCGTCACTTGGCTGGCCAGTGAGCAACTGCCCTATCACGCCATGCTCGCCCAGCAACGCACCGGCAGTGGGGAACGCCGTTCACGCCGGCTGGACGACGGTTCGCAACTGGAGTTAAACACTAACACCGCAATAGACATTCGTTTTGATTCGGGCGTGCGGCTGATTCAGTTGTACCAAGGTGAAATCTTGATTCAGACCGCCAAGGATCCTGCGCAGCGTCCATTCATCGTACAGACGGAAAACGGCAGCATCCGGGCTTTGGGGACGCGTTTTAGTGTTCGCCAACTGCCTGATCAGACGCGGGTTGGCGTGTTGCAATCGGCTGTCGAAGTGCGCCCGCAGCAACTCCCGAATCAGCCGTTGCGTATCGAGGCCGGGCAACAACTGACCTTCGGCAGTGCCACCGTGGGCGCCATCCGGCCATTGCTCTCCGACTCGGATGCCTGGGTGCAGGGCATGCTTAGCGTGGATGACTGGCCTCTAGGGGACTTCATCAACGAATTGGCACGCTATCGCCCTGGCGTATTGCGCTGCGCCGCCTCGCTACAGCATCTGAGAGTCTCCGGTGCGTTCCGTATTGATGACACCGACACGGTGCTGGAAAACCTGAGCAAGTCCCTACCGGTCAAGGTGCGTTACCTGACCCGCTACTGGGCGAACGTCGAGCCGGCGTAAGCCTTCTTGGAAATATTCAGCGCGCGCCTTGCTGATTTTGATTCTCATCCGTCAATGACATAAGCCGCGATTACAGCGGGTTCTGCCATCACAACGGAAGGATCAGTTAATGCACCCGCGTCACCTCAAAGCAATCCCTTTACTGACTTACGCAGTGCGTCTGTCCTTGTATGGCCTGACGCCCGCCAGCGTCTGCGGCTTGGCGTTGGTCCCCGCTCAGGCCGTGGCGCAGACGCAAGCGTCCTACCTTATCCCGGCGGGCCCCCTGGGCAGTGCGCTGACCCAGTTTGGTGTGCAAGCCGGCGTGACGCTGTCCTTTGACACAGAGCAGACTCGCCAGCTTACGACCCCTGGGCTACAGGGCTCATATAGCGTTGACGAAGGTCTGCAGCGCCTGCTCGCCAACAGCGGGCTGCAAGCAGAGCGTCAGGCCAACGGTGGGTATGTGCTCGTGGCGGTCAGTTCCGGTGCAGCGTTGGAGTTGGGTACGACCAGTGTGAATGGTCGAGCCCAGGACGAAACTACTGAAGGCACCCGCTCCTACACCACGGGCAGTACCAACACCGCCACAAAGTTGCCGATGTCGATTCGTGAGACACCGCAGTCCGTCACGGTGGTCACCCGTCAGCGCATCGAAGACGAAAACCTGGTCAACCTGGATGACGTGCTGACCAGCACCACCGGTGTCACATTGACCAAGAACGGGTCGGAGCGCTCGAACTACTACGCTCGCGGTCAACAGATCGACACGCTGCAGATCGATGGCGTTCCCACCAACATCGCCAACGCCTATTCGCTGGACGCCATCTCCAAGCCCAACACCGATCTGTACGACCGCATTGAAGTCGTACGCGGCGCCAACGGGCTGATGCAAGGCGCTGGCAACCCCTCGGCGGCTATCAACCTGGTGCGCAAGCGCCCGACCGTAGAGCCACAGGTCCAAATCACCTCGTCGATGGGCTCCTGGGACACTTACCGCAATGCCGTCGACGCCAGCTCCGCGCTGAACGATGCCGGCACCCTGCGGGGTCGCGCCGTGGTGGCCTACAGCAAAGGCCATAGCTATCGCGATGAAGCCGAGAAGGAAAATACCCTGGTCTACGGCATCCTCGAAGCCGACCTGGATGACACTTCTATGGTGACCGTAGGCTTCAGCTATCAGAAGGACCGCAACCCGGGTTACGACTGGAGCGGCTTGCCGACCACGGCCGAGGGCACCTTTTACCCGCTCTCGCGGTCCACCGCGTTGACGGCTGACTGGGCCAAGCTGAACAAAACCAACACCAACGTATTTGCCGACTACCAGAAGCGGTTCGACAACGACTGGAAACTGGTGCTGTCGGCCAACCAGATCTGGGCCAAGTCCGATTTCCTGGCCAACTACACCTGGCCTGTCGCCGGCAGCCCTGGCGCGTTCACCCTCAACCCTCGCGGCTTCCGCTACGACGACACCCAGACCAGCGTTGACGGCTACCTCAGCGGGCCGTTCCAGATGTTGGGTCGCCAGCACGACCTGATCTTGGGTATCAACGCACGCCACGACGACTTTGATTACCACGGCGGGCGTGATGCCAGCTACAGCTATATCTTCGACGTCAATGACCTGAGCAGCTTCAACCCACCGGCGCCGAACATCAATTACAGTCAGTGGAAGTACAACTACACCACCGAGCAGGAAGGTGCCTACATGGCCACGCGCCTGAGCCTGACCGACTCGACCAAGTTCATCCTCGGCTCGCGCGTCAGCTGGTACAAAACCACGACTGACCTGATCGGCGTCAAGGGCGAGTATTCCAAGAACGGCAATGTGGTGCCCTACGCCGGTATTGTTCAGGACCTGAACGAAAACTTCTCGGCCTACGCAAGCTACACCGAAATCTTCAAGCCGCAGAACAACGTTGATGCCGACGGTTCATTGTTGGACCCGGCCACCGGCAGCAACTACGAGATCGGCCTGAAGGGCGAGACCCTGGACAAACGTTTCGGCGGTTCGGTTGCGCTGTTCCAGACCGACCTGACCGGCGTTGCCGAGACGACCAGCCCTTGCAGTGCAGGTGTCCTGAGCTGCTTTAAAGCCTCGGAAAAAATCCGCACCAAAGGTATTGATGTCGAAGCCTACGGTGAACTTCTGCCAGAGTGGAACGTATCGGCCGGCTACACCTACAGCGCACCTAAGTATGCCGGCGGTGCCAACAAAGGTTCTGCAGCATCGACCTATATCCCGCGTCACCTGTTCAAGCTTTCTACCGACTACCGCTTGCCGGCCCCCGTCAACAATGTACGCATCGGCGGCAGCTTGCTGGCGCAGACCCACATGTACGAAGAAACAGGCGCCTTCCGGGTTGAACAGTCCGGTTATGCAATTGCCAACGTCCATGCGGTCTACGAGTTCAACAAAAACTACGAGTTGCAGTACAACCTGAATAACGCGTTCGACAAGAAGTACTATCAGACCGTGCAGTACAACAACTACAACAACTTCTACGGTGACCCACGCAACTTCACAGTTACCCTGCGAGCCAAATTCTAACGACTATTCATCGCCGTGCTGCTTGGGGCGACGCGTGATTATCGGCTTTTGACCTCAGGGTGGCGTTGAGCTGCCAGCGTTCAGCGATAGGTGTTTGGATAACTTTCGCGTGACGAAGGTGGCGTTGACGGGGGGTGTGCGATCCGGCCAGGACTCTTGGTCGTTGGCAGCGTCGGTAACGAGCAATGACGTCACAGCACTTACGGCAACAAGATCATGAAGGCAGTGGAGCTTCGCGATGCGGGAGCGCCGATAACCATTTTGGGTGAAAGCCATTGGCAACGCATGCTGTTCGGTTGATCCGTCGTTGCTCGCAGGCGATTCCAGTAGCGAGATTTAATGGGTGGCTTTGGATGCGCCTGACTGGATGCTGTAACGACGTTCATGCTTGTTGTTGCTCGATTGCTTGAGATCGCTATCGCGAGCTAGCTCGGCTCCTACAGAGTGAACCAGGTTCGGGGTTTGTTCTTCTTATGTTGGATGACGCCTTCGCAGCCTTTGGCAGCGCCTACCGAAAATCGACCGCGCACAAAAAAGGCCCACCTTTCGGTGAGCCTTTTTCGTTACTGCGTATGGTGCCGGCACCAGGAGTCGAACCCGGGACCTACTGATTACAAGTCAGTTGCTCTACCAACTGAGCTATACCGGCGTGTTAGGGCGACGATTATAGCGACTGCAAAGGTTCTGTAAACCCCTGAAATCTGACTATTTTTGCGAAAACCCAAGTTTTCGCGATTCTCCGCGCTTTTACCGGTGATCAGCGCTCGTGCATGGCCTCTGCACGGGATTTGATGATTGGCTTGAGCAGGTAGCTCAGGATGCTTTTCTTGCCGGTGATGATGTCGACCGAGGCAACCATGCCGGGGATGATCAGCAGCGGTTTTTCATCGGTGCCCAGGTGGCTGCGGTCGGTGCGCAGTTTGATGATGTAGAAGGTGTTTTTCTTCTCTTCGTCCATCACTGTGTCGGCGCCGATCTGTTCGAGTTTGCCTTTGAGACCGCCATAAATGGTGTAGTCGTAGGCGGTGAATTTGATCATGGCTTCCTGGCCAGGGTGCAGGAAGGCAATGTCTTGTGGGCGGATTTTGGCTTCCACCAATATGGTGTCGTCCAGCGGGACCACTTCGGCCATGTCGCTGCCGGGCTGGATGACGCCGCCGACGGTGTTGACCAGCATCTGCTTGACGATGCCGCGCACGGGGGAGGTGACCATGGTGCGGCTGACGCGGTCTTCCAGGCCCTTGGAGGTGGCTTGGGCCTTGCTCAGTTGGGTGCGTGCTTCATTCAACTGGGCCAAGGCTTCGCTGCGGAATTTACCGCGGGTTTCGTCGATTTTGCGCTGCACTTCGTTGATGGCGGCCTGGGCGCGGGGGATGGCCAGGGTGGTGCCGTCGAGCATGCCGCGGGTTTCAACTTCCGAGCGCTTGAGGCGCAGTACTTCCACTGGCGAGATCGCGCCCTGTTGCACCAGCGGTTCGGACATGCCGATTTCCTGGCGCAGCAGGTTCAGGCTGTTGCGGTATTGGTCCTGCTTGGAGCTGAATTCGCGCAGCTCCTGCTGGCGTTGCAACAGCTGTTGTTGCAGCCCGCCCACTTCATCGGCCAGTTGCTGGCGGCGGCTGAGGTACAGCGACTCTTCGTTCGACGCCTGGTTGGGCACGGCTTTGCGCGCTTCGTCGGTGATGTTCAGCGGGCGGTTGTCGACTTCTGCGCTCAGGCGCTCCACACGCAGTTCCATGGCCACGCGGTCGGCTTCGGTTTCGCCGACGTTGGACGCAAAGCGGGTGTCGTCCAGGCGAATCAGCGGCGCGCCGGCCTCGACGATTTGCCCTTCGTGCACGTAGATCTGGGCGACGATGCCGCCCTCCAGGTTCTGGATTTTCTGGATGCGTGACGATGGGATCGCCTTGCCTTCGCCCTTGGTCACTTCGTCGATAATCGCGAAGTGGGCCCACAGCACCAGGAACACGAAGAAGCCGATCACGGCCCAGATGGTCAGGCGGACGATGCGCGGTGCGTCGTCGATCAGTGCCTTCTCGACCTCGGGCAATGGCTGATCGTCGAGGGAGTCGCTGCCCTTGAAGTAGCGGAAGATGACGTCTTTCCAATGGCCTGGGCCAGATTTAAGCAACACTGATCTGCCCCTTTTTCAGCGCTTCCATAACGGCCGCTTTTGGACCGTCCGCAAGTATTTGGCCACGGTCTATCACCAGCAAGCGATCCACCAGGCTCAACAGCGAGGCGCGGTGGGTGACCAGAATCACCGTCTTGTTTTCGATAACGCTCTGCAAGCGCTGTTTCAGGCGTTCTTCGCCGGTGTTGTCCATGGCGCTGGTGGGTTCGTCCAGCAACAGGATGGGCGGGTTCAGCAGCAGTGCACGGGCCAGGGCAACGTTTTGGCGTTGGCCACCGGACAGGTTTTGCCCGCGCTCGCCCACTTGCAGCTCGTACCCTTGCGGGTGCAGCCTGGCAAATTCATGCACGCCGGCCAGCTCGGCAGCCTGCAGCACCATTTCGTCGTCTACGTAGCGCGCGCCTGAGACCAGGTTGTCGCGCAGGGTGCCGGCCAGTAATTGGATGTCCTGGGCGACGTAGCCGATGTTGTGGCGCAGTTCGCTGACGTCGATCTGGCGGATGTCTACGCCGTCCACCAGCAACGAGCCGGAGTCCGGCTGATAGAGGCCCACCAACAGCTTGGCCAGCGAGCTTTTACCTGAGCCGCTGCGGCCGATGATGCCGATTTTTTCGCCGGGCCGAACGTTCAGGTTGATCCCGCGCAGGGCCAGGTTTTGTTGGTTCGGGTAGGTAAAGTCGACTTCGCGGAACGTCATCGCGCCTTGCAGCGATTTACGGCTGAGGGGGCGCTCGTCGAAGTTGCGCTCCTGCGGCAGCTCCATCATCTGGTCAACCGATACCATCGTCACTTTCGCTTGCTGGTACCGCGTCAGCAGGCCCGACAGCTGCGCCAGCGGGCCGAGCGCACGACCGCTGAGCATGTAGCACGCCACCAGGCCGCCCATGCTCAGGGTGCCATCAATGATCTGGTACACGCCGAAGATGATCATCGCCACGCCCGCCACTTGCTGGATCAGCAGCGTGATGTTCATCGCCAGGCCAGACAGAACCTTGACCCGCAGTTCCAGGCGGCTGAGCGTGCCAATGGTTTGTTCCCACTGGTACTGGCGCTCGCTTTCGGCGTTATTGACCTTTACCGCGTCCAGCCCGGCGAGGGTTTCGATCAGGCTCGACTGGCGTTCGGCGCCCAGGGCCATGGTGCGCTCAAGCGTGGCGGTCAGCGGCTTTTGCAGGAAATGGCCGATACCCAGCGCGAGCGGGAAAGCGACGATAGGGATCCACACCAGGTGGCCCCCCAGCAGCGCGATCACCCCGAGGATGATCAGGGTAAAGGGCAGGTCGATCAGGCTGGCAAGGGTCAGGGACGTGAGGAAGTCCCGCATGCCCTGGAACTCGTGAATGTTGGAGGCATAGCTGCCGACCCGCGCGGGGCGCATTTTCATCGACATGCCGACGATGCGCTCGAACAGCGTCGCGGAAATGATCAGGTCGGTTTTCTTGCCCGCAAGGTCCAGGCACAGGCTACGCATGCTCTTGAGCAGCAGGTCGAACAGGTAGGCGCCGCAGATACCGATGGCCAGCACCCACAGGGTGGCCGTGGCCTGGTTTGGCACGACGCGGTCGTACACGTTCATCACAAACAGCGGCGCGGCCAGGGCGATCAGGTTGATCACCAGGCTGGCGGCGATCGCGTCGGCATACAGCCAGCGCGAGCGTTTGAGGGTGTCCTTGAACCACGAGCGGGCGCGTGGGATCAGCGTGCCGCTGGTGACGTCAAATTTATGCTGCGGTTGGGCGAAGAAAACCCGACCGCTGTAATCTTGACTCAATGCCTCACGGCTGACCTGCACTTCGCCGCCGTCGCTTTCGCTGAGCAACAGGCGGGCGCTATCACCCACCCAGCTCAACAGCACGGCACTGCGGCCTTCCTTCAATAGCAGCAAGGCTGGCAACGCGATGGACGGGATCTGCTCCAGCTTGCGCTGCAGCAAACGGCCCTGCAAACCCGCCCGGGCTGCTGCGCGAGGCAGCAAATCGGCGCTCAGGCGCTGCCCCGCCAAGGGCAGGCCGGTGGTCAGCATCGCCCGGCTGGCAGGCTTGTAATGCAGCGAGCAGAGAGCCAACAACCCATCTAGCAGTGGGTCGTCGTGCTGAGTGCGCGGGTCATGGTTAAGTTGCGCCAAACCAATTTCAGGATCCAAGCTGACTCTCTCTTAAAACGGTTTTGAGGTTCAACGCCGTCAAGAATCAGTTCATCCCTGGCAGGTTTACCGACGGTTTAATATCGTTTTGCACAACTGATGCCATCGGGGCAACCACGCCCTGACTTCTCAGCAATTGGCCCATGTCGGCCTTGATACGGTACTGCGTATAGATGTACAGGCTTTTGATCTGGGCCAAGCGCTGCTGAGCGGTGAACAGTTCGTTCTCGCTGTCGAGCAGGTCGAGCAGTGTACGCTCACCCAGGCTGAACTGCTGCTGGTATGAAGTACGCACCTTGGTGCTGCGGTCCACGTATTGCTGCGCGATCGGCACCTGCTGGCTGGCATTGTTGAAGGCGTTCCACGCCAGGCCCAATTCTTCGTTCAGCTGGCGCAGTGCGTTGTTGCGGATATCCAGTGCCTGGGTCGCCTGAGAGGCCTTGGACTGCAGGCTGGCCTTGTCGCTGCCGCCGTTGTACAGGTTGAACTGCATGTTCAGCATCGCCGAGTAGCCATTGTCATGGCCTTCTTCACCGCCGATGTTGTTGTTGGCGGAGCGTTGCAGCACCGCATCAAAGCGCGGGTAGAAGGTCGACTTGGCGGCTTCGTACTGCTTCTCGGCCGCGGCGATATCCGATTCGGCCGAGCGCAGTACCGGGCTGTCGGCGATCATCTGGCGACGTGCTTCATCCAGGCTGGCAGGCAGCTCGGTCACCACGCCCATCGGCCGTTCCAGCTGGTCAGGCTCTGTGCCGACCACGCTGAGGAAATTGGTATTGGCGTCTGCGAGGTTGGTCTGCTCGGTGATCAGGTTGTTTTGCGCTTGAGCCAATCGGGCTTCGGCCTGGTCCATGTCCGCCATTCTTCCGACGCCACGGCTGGTGCGCAGTTTGATCTGGTCAAAAATGCGTTCGTGGCTTTTCAGGTTGTCCTGGGCCAGGTTCACCATCTCGCGGCGGGTCAAGACATCCAGGTAAACCTGGGCGACGGTCAGGGCGGTGCGCTCCGAGGTATTGAGCAATGCATACCCACGGGAATTGGCGGTGGCTTGTTGGCGGCCGACTTCATTGATGGTGCCAAAACCCTGGAACAAATTTTGCTGAAGGCGAACGGTCGATTCGCCACGGTTCAAGGTTTTCCAGTCATGGCTGTTGCTGGCGGCCCGGGTCGAGGTGTTGTCGGAGCTTTCACGGCCGTAACCGCCCAACACGTCGAGTTTAGGCAGGTAGCCGCCCTGGGCTTCTCTGACCTGATAGTCGGCGGCAATGCGCGCATTAATAGCTGCCTGGATCTCCGGGTGGTTTTCCACAGCGGTTTGCATCGCCTCCGTCAGGGTTTGAGCCTGGACGAAACTGGCGGCGAGAACAAACGGCACTGCTTTAAAAAGGTGCAAACGCATTCTGGTGTATCCCCGGGATTGGTTGCCTTAAAAACGCAACAAACGTGAAATCTTGCATTGGATTTGGCAACCGAAATGACTGCTTGTCATAGGGACCTGGTAGTCCAAACAGAAAGTCGTTGGCCGAATAAATATCAATGTGACATTACCCGGCGGATTGTTTAGGATGGCGCCAAATAGGTCAATACCTTGACGGAAAAGTAATTTGCCGATTCAAACAACAAATTATTGACGCCAAAATTATCACGTTATTTTAGTACTCCAGCTATCGAATCGGCATAGGTAATGAGGCCGGTCTCCATGATGGATACCCCCTTATCGGTAATACACGGAGAGTCTTTTATGAGCAGCGTTGCGGTCGTCAAAAGCATTGTCGGTCAAGTGTTCGCGGTTTCCCCGGAAGGGATTCGTCGCCTGCTTGTAGAAGGGGATCGTCTGTTCGCGGGCGAGCAGGTCGATACCGGCGCATCGGGCGCTGTCTCTCTGGAATTGGCTGACGGCCGCACCATCGACCTGGGGCGTGACACTCAGTGGAGCGCAGACGCTCCTGATTCGGTCACCGACCTCAGCGCCGCGACTGCCCAGGCTGCACCTTCCGTTGCCGAACTGCAGCAAGCCATCGCTGCCGGCGCCGACCCGACCCAAGACCTTGAAGCCACCGCTGCCGGCCAAACCGCCGCCGGCTCGGATGGCGCCGTGGGCGGCGGCCACAGCTTTGTCGTGTTGGAGGCCACCGCAGGCGTGGTCGACCCCACCATTGGCTACCCGACCACCGGCCTGAACGCCGGTGATGCGGTTAACACCCTCGATACTGCGGGTGCCGACAATAACGGCGTCGACCCGCGTAATGTCACCATCACCCTGACCGCAACGCCGACCATTACCGAAGCTGGCGGCGTCGTCGTTTACACCGTATTCATTACCCAGGCGCCGACCAGCGACTTGACCGTTACCCTCTCCAACGGCCTCTCCGTAGTGATCGCCGCCGGCCAGACCTCGGGCGTGCTGAATGTCACCTTCGCCGGGAATGACACGCCTTACCTGGACGCCTCGTCGATCTCCGCCACCATTAGCGGTACTTCCGGCGGCGGCAACCTGATCATCACCACCGACCCGACGCCGGCTGTTACGCAGGTCGCGGACACCATCGACACCACTACCGTCACGCTGACCGCCACCGCTTCGGTGAATGAAGGCGGCCAGATCGTCTACACCGCGACCGTGACCAATGCGGCCCAGACCGACGTGGTGATCAAGCTGTCCAACGACAAGACCATCACCATCGAAGCCGGTAAAACCACCGGCACGGTCACGGTCGACACCCCTGCCAACCTGGCCGACGGCAAAGACCTCACCGTCAGCGCCACCATCACCAGCGCGACCGGCGGTAACTACGAAAACCTGGCCATCAATCCGGCGGCGGCGAATTCCACAGTTGTTGCTGTAGATGATCCTAGTGTTTTGGTAGCTGATACCAACACGATCGCCGAAGACGGCGTCGCGACTGGCAATGTGTTGAGCAATGACAGTGATATCGACAACGAATTAACGGTTGCGACCTTCAACGTGGGTAATGCCAGCTATAAAGCCGGTGATACCGCCACGATCGACGGGGTTGGCACCATTACCATCGGAGCGAATGGTGCGTACACCTTCACGCCGGTCAAGGATTACAACGGTGAAGTGCCAACGATTGGCTACACCACCAACACCGGATCGAGCAGCACGCTGAACGTGACGGTGACACCGGTTAACGATGCGCCGGTGATCAGCATCGCGCCGGCCACGATCAATGAAAACTCCGCAACAGCGGGCACGGTCGCCGGTACGTTCACCGCCACTGATGCAGAAACACCACGTGACGGCCTGACCATTGCGTTCACGGGCAACAGCAACACCGACGGCTACTACGCCATCGACGGCAACAACGTTGTGCTGACTCAGAAGGGTGCTGACTTTGTTAACGCTGGCAATCAACTGCCTAAGATCGACCTGACGGTTACTGACCCCGTTGGCGAGCACTCCACTGCCACTGGTCAACCGACCGTGACCCTGCAGAACGATGTGCCGGTGATTGAAGTGGTTGCCAATACGCTGGAAGAGAACTCTGCCGCTGCGGGCGCTGTTGCCGGGACGTTCACCGCGACTGACGAAGAGACGCCGCGTGAAGGCCTAACGATTTCCTTTACTGGCAACAGCAACGCGGACGGCTACTACGCCATCGACGGCAACAATGTTGTGCTGACTCAGAAGGGTGCTGACTTTGTTAACGCTGGCAACCAACTGCCTAAGATTGACCTGACCGTCACTGACCCTCAGGGTGCGAACTCCACGGGTTCCGGCCAGCCGACCGTCAACCTGCATAACGACGTGCCGGTGATTGAAGTCGTTGCCAACACTCTGGAAGAAAACTCCGCCGCTACAGGCACCGTCGCCGGTACTTTCACCGCGACCGACGAAGAGACGCCGCGTGAAGGCCTGACCATCTCCTTCACGGGCAACAGCAACACCGACGGCTACTACGCCATCGACGGCAACAATGTTGTGCTGACTCAGAAGGGTGCTGACTACGTCAACGCTGGCAACCAGTTGCCAAAAATCGACCTGACTGTTACTGATCCATCGGGCGCGAATTCCAATGGTTCCGGCCAGCCGACCGTCAACCTGCACAACGACGTGCCGGTGATTGAAGTCGTCGCCAACACCCTGGAAGAAAACTCCGCCGCACTCGGTACGGTTGCCGGTACTTTCACCGCGACCGATGAAGAGACGCCACGCGAAGGCCTGACCATCTCCTTCACGGGCAACAGCAACACCGACGGCTACTACGCCCTCGACGGCAACAACGTCGTCCTGACCCAAAAGGGCGCCGACTACGTCAACGCCGGCAACCAACTGC
>NZ_WKCB01000005.1 GCF_021606685.1 Pseudomonas syringae | reverse complement strand
TTATCTAACTGATAAATAAGGATTTTTTACATAAAAAGCGTTCTCTCGCCATAATTGCCTTTCGAGAGCGGCGCAGTGAATTCAAACGCATAAAACTCTCAAAAACCCTCTAAAACGCCCAATTTAGAGCGGTCAGAGCCTCAGTAATATTCAGTAACCCTTCAGTCCTGGACGAAGCTGTCGATAGTAGTACGACAACTGCCGCCACCCACCCGGTGCTGGCCCTCACTTCGTTGATGAATCAATCAGCATCTTTCCAGGACGAACCGATGAGCTGGCTTAACGACGCAAAACTCTCGACCAAACTGATCACCTCCTTTTCACTCTGCGCCCTGATCACCCTGGGCGTCGGCGTGCTGGGAAGCCGGGGGGTGTCTGCGCTGTCGGAAAGCCTGAGGCTGGTATTCACCAACAACCTGGTCTCCGTCTCGAACACCGCACAGACCAAGACCAAAGCCGTTGGCCAGAGCCGCGACCTCTATCGGCTCTACACGGCCTACGCCAGCGACGCGCCGCAGAACGTCAAAGACGAGTTCATTGCGTCCATGAACGCCAACCGCCTGGCCAGCGAGCAAGCCTTTGCCCTGTACCGCCAGACACCGCTGGCCGACGACGAGCGCGTAGCCGGCGACAAGATGGACCGTGACTGGCCCGCGTATCAGGCAATGCTCCAGCAATACGTGGCCCTGCTGCAGGCCCATGACCTGGAAAAAGCCCGTGCGCTGTTATTCGGTGATCTGCAGAAAAGCTACCGCACGGTGATGGATGAGCTGACGATCATGGTCGACTCCAATGACCGTCAGGTTGCAGAAGGCGCCAAGGAGGCCACAGCCCAGGAGGCGTCCGCGAAGAACACGCTGTACTCGGGCATCGTCCTGGCGTTTATTGCAGCCATTCTTTTAGGGCTGTTTATCAGCCGCTTGATCAGCCGCCCGATTGCCACCGCCGTGACCAGCGCACGGCGCATTGCCGATGGCGACTTGACCCAGGCCATCATCAGCAGCGGTCGCGACGAAACCGGCCAACTGCTGAGTGCGCTGAGCGATATGCAGTCGAGCTTGAAACAAACCATCCAGCAGATTGCCAGCGCGTCGGACCAACTTGCTTCTGCGGCGGAAGAGCTCACGGCGGTCACCGATAACGGCAGTCGCGGCCTGGTTCGCCAGAACGACGAGATTCAACAGGCCGCAACGGCAGTCACCGAAATGACGTCTGCGGTAGAAGAAGTGGCGCGCAATGCGGTGTCCACCTCCGAGGCTTCGCACGCCACCAGCGAGCAAGCCACCAATGGCCGCGACCAGGCGCGCAAGGCGGTCACGGCCATCAACCATGCCACCCGCGAAATCGACTCATCGACCACCATGGTCAGGGACCTCGCCGGCCAGGTCCGCGATATCGGCAAAGTCCTCGATGTGATCCGCGGTATCGCCGAGCAGACCAACCTGCTGGCACTCAACGCCGCCATCGAAGCCGCCAGGGCCGGTGAGCAAGGCCGCGGCTTTGCCGTAGTGGCCGACGAAGTGCGCGCCCTCGCCGCCCGCACCCAGGCGTCGACCGGGGAGATCGAAGGCATGATCAACGCCGTGCAAACCAGCGCCGACCAGGCCGTAGGCGCCATGGGCAAAAGCCAGGCACTGGTCAACGACACCCAGGCACTCGCCCAGGCCACCGGCGACGCGCTGGAACAGATCGCCGACGGCATTTCCCAGATCAACGAGCGCAACCTGGTGATCGCAACCGCCTCTGAAGAACAGGCCCACGTGGCGCGCGAGGTCGACCGCAACCTGGTCAATATCCAGGACCTGTCGACCCAGACAGCTGCCGGCGCACATCAAACCAATGCATCGACCCAGGAGCTGTCGAACCTGGCGATCTCGTTCAACACCCTTGTCAGTCGCTTCCGCCTGTAAAACACCAGGCGATAAAAAAGGGCGCCGTGCATTGCCTGCACGGCGCCCTTTTTTTCAGCGAGCGATTACTGGTATTGCGAGTACGGGTTGCCCTGGAACTGATTGTTCTGCTGTGGCGCCTGCTGCTGGGCACTTGGCTGGCCGTACTGCTGGCCTGGAATCGGGCCGAGGTTCACTTCTACGCGGCGGTTCTGGGCACGACCATTGACGTCGGCGTTGCTGGCAATCGGGTTATCCGGGCCGGCACCGCGTGCGCTCAGGTTGGCCGCACTGACACCCTGGGAGGTCAGGTAGTTGGCCACGCTCTGTGCCCGACGCTGGGACAGGTCCATGTTCAACTGGCGGCTGCCGGTGCTGTCGGTGTAGCCGACGATCTGGATAGTGTTCTGGCTGAACTGCTTGAGGGAGTTGGCCAGGTTGTTCAGCGGCGTGTAGAAGCTGCTGGAGATCGCATCGGAGTTGGTCGCGAAGGTGATGTTGCCCGGCATGATCAGCTTGATCTGATCGCCCTGGCGCTGAACCTCAACCCCGGTATTGGCCATGCTCTCGCGCAGTTTCTTTTCCTGCTGGTCGGCGTAGTAGCCATAACCCGCAGCACCAGCACCGGCAACCACCGCACCGATCAACGCACCCTTGCCACGGTTGTTGTGGTCGATGGCGGCGCCCGCCAGCGCACCGGCCAGGGCGCCCAGGCCACCGTACTTGGCGGTCTTGCTCATACCGCCGGACTCATTACTCGCCTGTCCCTGGCTGCTGCCGCCATATGGATTAGGTGAAGCACAGCCGGATAACAGGGCTACGACCGTAGCAACAACAAGCAGACGACGCGAAGTGAACATGAAGGGAGCTCCTACTTTTGCATTCTGTGGTGCAAAGGACATTGGCAATGGGCCTGTGCCGAGTTTGGAACGCGACAAACGGTAAAAATTCCGTGGCCGCGCCAGCGAGCGCTAACAAAACATCGGCCACCAGCGCCGCTATAGAAACCGTAGCAGACAGATCCTGAATGCAGGCTGTGTTTTTGCTACAACACTTCTCGACAAAACCTTGATGAATCCCTGCTTGCCGCTTCAGGCGCGCACAAACGGGTTCTCACGCATCTCATCGCCCAGCCGGGTATCCGGGCCGTGACCGGTCACAACGGTCGCGCCTTCGTCCAGCGTGTACAGGCGCTGCTTGATCGAACGCACGATGGTCGCCTGGTCGCCACCCCACAAGTCCGTACGCCCTACGCCGCGCCGAAACAACGTGTCCCCGGCAATCAGCAACTTGGCATCGGCAAACCAGAAACTCATCGAGCCCGGCGTGTGCCCTGGCGTGTGCAAGGCCACGCCACAACCGCAGGCCAACGCCTCGTCATCTTGCAGCCAGCGATCCGGCGACGGCACCGGCGTATACGGCACACCAAACATCTGGCATTGCATCTCCAGGTTGTCCCAGAGGAACTGGTCTTCCTTGTGCAGGTGCAAGGTGGCGCCGGTCTTCTCTTTCAACTGGCCCGAGGCCAGGAAGTGATCGAGATGGGCATGGGTGTGGATGATGCTCACCACCTTCAGGCCCAACGCCTCGAGCCGCGCGAGGATCAGCTCGTGGTTGCCGCCGGGGTCGACCACGATGGCCTTTTTCGTAATCGGGTCGCCGATGATGGTGCAGTTGCACTGCAAAGGGCCGACGGGGAAGGTTTCGCGGATGAGCGTCGGCGTGGCGGTGGTCATGGGGGTGCCTCGGGTGCAGATCAGAAAGTTGCGCTATTAAAACAGATTGGGGCTGCTTCGCAGCCCAACGCGAGCAAGCTCGCTCGCCACATTAAGCGTCAGCGCTAGCCGATCAACTTCAATTCCTGCGCGCGCGCCACCGCCTGGGTACGCCGCTCCACGCCGAGTTTGCTGTTGATATGGCTCGCGTGGGTCTTGACCGTGTGCAGGGAGATAAACAGCCGGTTGCTGATTTCCTGGTTCGAGCAGCCTTGGGCGATCAACTGCAGCACTGCCAGCTCCCGCGCGCTCAGGGTTTCGTGGCTGGGTGATGTGGCCACCACCGTGACGGCTGGTAAGAACCCCAGGAGGCTCTGGTTCAGCAGCCCATGGGGATCTTTGCCGAGTTGCTCGCGCATCCAGTCCGGGTGCTTATCCAGTAGCCGCTCAAAAGGTTGCAGCGCGCCACCTGCGCCCGCCTCCAGTGCCTGGGCCAACACCGGCCGCGCCTTGGCCTCATGGCCGCTTTCCAACAACAACTGCGCCTGTTGGGTCAGGGCCATCAGGGCAATCATCTGGCGCCCACTGTTGTGGGCCTGTTGTGCCAACTCGGTCAGGCGTTGCTGCGCGGCGTCGGGTTGATGCCGAATGGCATCCAACGCCGCCTGTTGCAGGCCGATATGCTGCGCCAGGTGCGGGTGAAACTCCGGCGCGGCCGCGGCGTGTTCGCCGTTGTAGGTCTGCCCCAGGCGGGTCAGCCAGGCGTCGGCCAGGTCGGTGCGGCCCTGGGCCAACCACAGCTCGCACTTGATCAGTGTGATCATCGCCAGGTAGTAGATCGGCGGCACATCCCAGATGTGCATCAGGCGCTCAGCTTCGGCAAGTTCGGCGAAGGCTTTGGGAAAGTCGCCGCGCCGCCCTTCGAAGCTGGCGATCACGCAATGCCCGATCAGCACACTGATGTCACGGCACGCGCGGGCTTCGGCAAGGCCATCGCGCAGGCGGGCAAGGCCGGCCTCCGGCTGGAAACGCACCAGCAGCAAGTAACCTTCATAGAGCGACAGCCGCGCGCGCACGGCGTACAGCCGCTGGGGCGCCAAACCATGCAGGCGTTGCAGGCCCTGGCGCACTTCATCCAGGGAACGCAGGATTTCGCCGCGCGCCTGCAATACCCGCGCGCGGTCGTAATGGGCCAGGGCCTCGAACAGCGGGTTGCCGACGCGCTGGGCCAGCTCCAGGGACTCACGATTCAAGCCACGGGCGCGCCACAGGTCGGCATCGACAATGGCCAGGTTGGACAAGGTCGACAGGCACATCAAGCGTTGGCCGTAGCGCCGTTGCGGCAGGCTTTCCAGGGCTTCGCTGCAGTAGCGCTGGGTCAGCTCGCGGTCACCGCGCCCGCGCGCGATGATCCCGCTCAGCGCCAGCCATTGGGCAAGCATCGACTTTTGCGCGGTGGCGGACGGTGCCGGCAGAAAGCGGCTGAGGTAACCGGACAATTCTTCCGCCGCATCCAACTGGCAGGCCAGGCCCAATGCCCAGCTGTAAAGCACGATCAAGCGCGGAGTGCTGATCAGCAGGCTGTCGGGCAAATCCATTTTCCAGCGCAGCAGCATGCCCACATTCTGCTCCGCCAGCAGTTGCTCTTCGGATAGGTTCTGCACCAGGTTGGCGGCCACGTCCAGATGGCCGGCGCGCAACGCCTGCTCCACCGCTTCATCGATCAAGCCCTGGGCATTGAACCAGCGACAAGCACGCAGGTGCAGGCTGGCCGCCGGTAACACATTGCTACTGGCGCGCCGGGTACGCAGCAGGTCGGAGAACAAATGGTGATACCGGAACCAATGGCCCTGCTCATCCAACGGCACCAGGAACACCTGATGCGATTGCAGGTAGCGCAGGATGTCGGCGCTGTCGTGGGCTTCGCGCACGGCATCGCACAGCGCGCTGCAGAAACGCTCCTGGGGGGCGGTGTCGAACAGGAATGCCTGCACTTCAGCCGGCAGGCAGTCGATCACCTCTTCGAGCAGGTAATCGCAGATCAGCCCTTCGCCGCCGTGCAGGTTTTGCGGCAGGGCACCCTCGCTGCCGGCTTCGGAAGCGGCCAGTAACCAAAAGCGCAGGCCAGCCACCCAGCCTTCGCTGCGGCGGATCAGGTTGTCGAGGGCCTCGCCACGCAAGGAGCTGCTGTGGCGGTCCAGCACGGCGAGGGATTCAGCATGGGTCAGGCGCAGGTCCTGCTCATGCAGCTCGAGCAAATGCCGCGACAGACGCAGCCGCGCCAAGTGCCAGTCCGGGCGCTGGCGACTGGTCACCAGCACCACCAGGCCATCGGGCAAATGGTTGAGGAAAAATTGCAGGCAGCGGTCCAGCACCGGCCCCTGGGCCAGGTGGTAATCATCCAGCACCAGCAACAGCGGCGCGCGGGTCGACAGCTGCGCGGTCAGCTCATCGAGCAGGCCGTCGAGCCATTCTTCAAAGGCAAAGGGTTGGTGACGCTGGCGCATTTTCAGCAGGCCGAGGGATTGGCCGCCAAGGTGCGGGAAGTAGTGCTGCAAACCTTCGAGCAGACGCTCAAGAAAACGCCCCGGGTCGCTGTCCCGTGGGCTCAGCCCCAGCCACAAGCTTTGCCAGTGCGCGGGCAGGCTCTGGCAGAACTCCACCGCCAACGAACTCTTGCCGAACCCCGCTGGCGCGCTGACCAGTAACAGTCGCCCTTCCAGCCCGGCCGCCAGCCGCTCGCACAGGCGCGGTCGCAGCACATAGCCGTCAGGCAGCGGTGGCCGGTAAAAGCGAGCTTCCAGGGTCGGGATTACCGCACTGGCAGGCCCTTGGATTCGGGACAGATCAGTCATCGCCGGGCTCTTGTAGAAGGCTGTTGTCGGCATTGCAGATGTCCGCAGACTAGCGGTAAAAGCGGCAGGTTTGTAGATCTTTGCAACATTTGTCTGAAAAAGAACTGCGACAAAAAATGTGGGAGGTGGCTTGCTCCCGATAGCGGTGGATCAGCCAATGCACTTATTGACTGTCACACCGCCATCGGGGGCAAGCCCCCTCCCACATTGAGACGCTGGTACGACTTAGCGAACACCATCCTGGCGCAGGGCCGCTGGGGTGAAGTCGCTGGTGGTGGCGGTGAAGCCGAAGTCGTAGGCCTGCTTCTCTTCGTTCTTCATGCCCAGGGCCAGGTAGCGGCCGGACTGCAGGTCGTAGAGGGTTTCCAGGGCGTACCACGGCACTTGTTTGTCGTAGTAGTTCTCGGCGTGGGCTTCAGCGACGCGCCACAGTTGGCCACGACCGTCGTAGTGGTCGATGACCGACGCTTGCCAGGTGTCTTCATCGATGAAGAAGTCACGCTTGGCGTAGATGTGACGCTGGCCTTCCTTCAAGGTCGCCACCACGTGCCAGACGCGGCGCAGCTCATAGCGTGCCAGGTCCTGGTTGATGTGGCCGGCCTTGATGATATCGGCGTACTTGAGCTTGGGATCATCGATCTTGTAGCTGTTGGAGGCGATGTAGATTTCCTTCTTGCCTTCCAGTTTCCAGTCGTAGCGGTCCGGCGCACCGTTGTACATGTCCAGGTTATCGGACGTACGCAGGCCGTCGGCCGCAGTACCCGGGCCGTCATACGACACTTGCGGGGCGCGGCGAACACGGCGCTGACCGGCGTTATAGACCCACGCCGAGCGCGGCTCCTTCACTTGGTCGAGGGTTTCGTGCACCAGCAGCACACCACCGGCCAGACGCGCCGGCGCGGTGACTTGCTGCTTGAAGTAGAACAGCACGTTGCCCGGGTTTTTCGGGTCGAAGTCCTTCATCTTGTCGCGGAACACAAACTGGTCTTTGAAGTACACCAGGCTGTAGGAACCGTTGGTTTGCGGCGTAGCCTGGGTAACCAGGCGCGTCACGCTGCCACCGCGATAACGGGTGATGTGGTTCCAGATGACTTCAACGCCGCTTTTGGGAATCGGGAACGGTACCGCAGTTTCGAAGTTTTCCAGGCCGTTGCCGCCGGACACCAGGTTGGTGGTGGTGGCGTTCTTCTTGATGGCCGCGAACACATCCGCCGGCACTGTGGCACCGCGATGGGTCGGGTACACCGGCATCTTGAAGGAGTCCGGATAACGCTTGAACATCGCGTACTGCCCCGGCGCCAGCTTGTCCTTGTACTGCTCGACGTTCTGCGCAGTGATGGTGAACTGCGGTTGTTCGCTGGCGTAAGGGTTGGCCAGGAAACCACGGGCATCGACAGCGCCGGCGTTGGTCGGCAGGGGTGACCATTTAGGAATGGTACCGGCCGCGTTACCGGCCATTTCGGCGCCCATCGGGGTCAGGGTGGTGCCCAGCTTGGCGGCTTCATCCGCCGACACTGCCGCCATGACGTTGCTCGCCAGGATCGACAGCCCAAGCACACCCACGTGCAACAGATTTTTAGTTATTTTCATGTTCTGGTTCTTCCCGAAAATACATGCATCTGAAAAGAGTGGGCTTAGAAGTTCGCGCCGAAACTCAGGGCGACGAAATCACGGTCAACCGAGGTGTTGTAGTCACCACCGAAGAAGTTGGTGTACGCAAGGCTGGCGGTGTAGGTGTTTTGATACTCAGCATCCAACCCCAGGCTTACCGCTTTGCGACCTTCTTCGAAGTTGCCGCCAGGGCCAGGCGAATAACCACTCACATCATGGGACCAGGCCACGTTGGGCTTGAGGTTCACCCCGGCAAACACATCCGGGTATTCCCAGATTGCCCGGCCACGGTAGCCCCACGACGTGGAGGTAGTGAAACCGTCGTTGTTGCAGTTTTTGGAAACGTTGCTGGCATCGGCGCCAGGCCCTGCCCCGCCGATGGTGCCCGCGTTAAGCGTTGCGCAGAGCGGACCTTGCCCTGGGCCGTACACCGGGTCACGCCCGTACCGCGCTTCAGACTTGCTTTCCAGGCCACCCACATGGGTCACGCCGACTTCACCCACCAACGTCAGGCGGCTTGCCCCCATCACTTGATCGAAGAAGTGCGTGAAGGTGGTCTGGAACTGGGTCAATTCCTTGCGACGATAACCGTGCAGATCCTGGTCAGCAGCGCCCTGAAGTGGCGAGGCCCCACCCAGGCCGATCAATGGCGTCACACCTGCATACAGAATGTCGGTGGTGTTGAGTTGCACAGGCGCATTCGGGCGGTAGCTCAGTTCACCGCTCCACGCGGTGCCTGTCGGCAAGGTGGTGGAGAAGCTCAAGCCATACAGGCGGATATCCTCGGGGTACTCGACGAAGTAGCTAGAGTTACCGGCCACGATCAATGGCCGCAGGCTTGAAGCCGGGCCACCGGTCAACGAGTTGGCAGCGGCATAGGTCGCCGCCGAGGCACCTGTTGCGCTGAAAATCGGCGCACGGCTGTGGTAGTTCATGAAGTACGCGCCGAACTCGGTGTCCAGCGGCTCGAAGTTGTAGTGCATGGCCACGCCAAACTGGCCACTGTCGCGGGCGTCACGGTCAGCGCCGCGCTTGACCAGCACGCCCTCTTCGTTGATGTCCACGCCAAAGTTGTTGAGCACCGGCAAGCCACCGCCTGCGGCAACCGTTGAACGCTTGCCGAGCAGGCGCAGGTTATCGCTGCAACCATCGGCGATCACATCGGGCTGGGAGAAGAAGGTGCCGCAGTTGTCCGTGACCGTTTGGTCCCATTCCAACTGGTAGAACGCCTCAGCCGACAAGTTGTCGGTCAGCGACTGCGAAACGTAGAACATGTTGACCGGGATCAGGCCTTCCTTGATTTCAGCCCCCGGACGCCGGAACGCCGACACGTCAATCGGGTTCACCGAGTTGATACCGCCGCCGATGAAGGTACTTTCACCCCAGCTCACCACTTGCTTGCCGAAGCGCACCGAGCCGGGAGCATCCGCGATGGAGTAGTTGTGGTAGATGAAGGCATCGAGAATCTGCCCGCCAGAAGACTTGGCGCCTTCTTTGCGGTTGTGGTCGCTGATGTCCTTGAACTCGCGGTTTTCATCCTTTAGCTCAAAGTCATACCAGTACTTGCCGCGCACAAACACACCGGTGTCGCCGTATTTCAGCTCGAGGTCATGAATGCCCTTGAAGATCTTCGAGAAGGTCTCGCCACGCTTGAAGTTCAAGTGCCCGTCATCGGACGTCTGCGACAACCCCTTGCCACCGTTGTTAACGCCAATGAGGTTGCGGTCGGGCTTGGCGGTCGACCAACTGGCCCCCACCGACAGCGACGAGTCAAAACTCCCTTCGATTTCACCGATATTGAAGCTGACGCCGAATGCGGGCCCGGCGAGCGTAGAGGCGAGACTGACGGCCAGGGGCAGTTTTGCCCGGCGCCAGAACTGGTTTACTGAGGTCATCGTCGCTACTCCATGTGCATTATTGTTATGGCAGTGAGTTCTTTCTGTGATGCGTGTAACGGCCGGAATACAACGATTCCAATGCCGCTCGGCAGCCGAGCCCCCATGGCCCGAAGCGGAACATCCTTGAAAAACTCTGGAAGGGACTATAGCCAGCAGGGGGTATCGCTTGATCCCTCTAAAGTGTGATTTGCATCACCGACGCCTCTGCCACAACCCTTTCGCCATGTCGACGAGAGCCGACGCGGCAAGGATGGCTGATATTTGGCAAATCACAAGTAAAGGTGCGAGATAGAGCATTGCCGCGCCTTTCAGGCGCGGCCGATCAGCTCAGAGGGTGGACAGGAACGTGCTGTTGTTGGCCTGCCATTCGACGATGTCGATACGGATACGTTTTTTATCGAGCTTGCCGACGCTGGTCTTGGGAATTTCCGTAACAACGGCGATCTGGCTTGGAATCGCCCATTTGCTCAAGTGGCCCAATTCGACAAAAGGCTTGAGATGCTCCTTGAGCTCCCGGGCACCTATCACATGGCCATCACGGACCACCAGTAACGCAAACGGGCGCTCGCCCCACTGCGGGTCGGCGATGCCCACCACCGCTACTTCGCGTACCGCCGGGTGACGGCTGACCAGGTCTTCGAGGGCCAGCGAAGAGACCCACTCGCCACCGGTCTTGATCACATCCTTGATGCGGTCGCGTATATCGATCACGCCAAATGCATCCAGGGTGGCCACGTCGCCGGTGTGCATCCAACCGCCGGCCCACAACTCGGCGCCCTTCTGCGGCTCGTTGAAATAGCCTTCGCTGAGCCAAGGCGCGCGCAGCACCAGCTCGCCCTGGGACTCGCCATCGGCGGGCAGGAAATTACCATCGCTGTCGATGATCGCCGCCTCCACCAGCGGCCCCGGCACGCCGGCCTTGATGCGGTAAGTGGTGCGCTCGTCCTCGGTGCCGGCCATCAGCTCTTCATTGAGGTGGGCACACGACACCAGCGGCCCCGTTTCGGACATGCCGTACGCAGCCGTCAGTTGAATCCCACGGGCCTTGGAGGCTTCATACAGCGAACGGTTGAGCGCGCTGCCGCCGATAACGATTTTCCAGCCGCCAAAATCCACGCCTTGAGCAGCCTTGGCGTTGAGCAGCATTTGCAGGATGGTCGGCACGCAATGGGAGAACGTGACCTTCTCCTTGCGCCACAGCTCCACCAGGTATTCAGGGTCGTAGCGCCCGGGGTAGACCTGTTTCAGGCCGAGCATGGTCGCCACATACGGCAGGCCCCAGGCGTGCACGTGGAACATCGGCGTGATCGGCATGTACACGTCGTTGGTGCCCAGCAGACGCACACTGTCGACGCTGCCCATGATCGTCGCCACGCCGATGGTGTGCAGCACCAGTTGGCGGTGGGTGAAATACACGCCCTTGGGGTTGCCGGTGGTGCCGGTGGTGTAGAACGTGGTGGCGACGGAATGCTCGTCAAAATCCTCGAAGTCGTACGTGGGGCTGGCGGCGGCCAGCAGGGTTTCGTACTCGCCGACCAGGTTGGGCAACTCGGCGGTGTTGGACTCGCCGTCGGTGAGCAGCAGGGTCTTGTCGACCGTAGTGAGTTGACCGGCAATGGCCTGGTAGAGGCCCACGAACTCACTGTTGACCAGCACAAAGCGGTCCTCGGCGTGGTTCATGGTGTAAAGAATCTGTTCTGGCGAAAGGCGCACGTTGATGGTGTGGATCACCGCGCCAATCATCGGGATGGCGAACATGCATTCCAGGTAGCGATGGCTGTCCCAATCCATCACCGCCACGGTGTCACCGGCCTTGACCCCGGCCTCGGTCAACACGTTGGCCAGGCGCGCGACGCGTTCGATCAGCGTCGGGTAGGTGTAGCGCAGCTTGTCGCGGTAGACGATTTCCCGGGTTTTCTCGTAACGCGCCCCGGACATCAGCAGGCGTTTGATCAACAGCGGGTATTGGTAAGCGCCTTCGGCGGGCGGGATGACACGGGTCTGCAACATACGAATCCCTTTTTATGACTGCACGGTCTTGGCTTGAAGACCTGCACTTTAGAGACCTTATGTTTCAGCCAAATCAGCCAAAGGAATGATTTGCAGACCCAGCAAATGCTAGCTTTGCGCCATTATCGGGACCTTGCCGACAACCAAAATGGGAGCGGGCTTGCTCGCGAATGCGGGGTATCAGTCGGTAAAGCGTTGACTGAACCAGCGCATTCGCGAGCAAGCCCGCTCCCACATTTGAGCTGTGGTCACTCGAAACTAGCGTTTACTTCATGCTGGTGAAGGCGAGTTTTACACCGATGGCGATCAGCACCGCGCCCATGGTGCGATCAAACCAATGCCCCATCCGCGCAAAGCCTGCGCGCACACGTTGCTGACTGAACAGCATCGCCACCAGGCAGAACCACAGCGCCGTGGCCACCGCCAAATACACCCCGTAACCCGCCTGAATTGCCAGCGGTGTGTGCGGGTTAATCACCACGGTGAACAGCGAGAGAAAGAACAGCGTGGCCTTGGGGTTCAAGCCATTGGTCACGAAACCTGCGGTAAACGCGCCGCGAGGGGTGCGCTCGCCTGCTTCGCGGTGCAACTCACCTTCGGCGGCAGGCTTGGCAGGCTGCGCACGCAGGGCCTTGAAGCCGATGTACAGCAGGTACGCGGCGGCCGCCCACTTGAGCGCGTTGAACAGCACAATGGACTGGGACACGATCAAGCCGATACCGAGCAGCGAGTAGCCCACATGCAGGAAAATCGCCGAGCCCACGCCCAGCGCGGTCCATGTGCCCGCACGCCGGCCGTGGGTAACACTTTCGCGCACCACGACGGCGAAATCCGGGCCGGGGCTGGCCACCGCCAACAAGTGAATCAGGGCTACGGTCAAAAACTCGGCGGCGTACATGCTCACTCCAATTACGTAACGGATTATTTCATCTGATAGGCTCGGCAGATTACGCCTTCGAACCCTCTCGCAAAAGGTACAGTTGATGACGAACAATTGCCGCGCCGTCTTCCTTGATCACCCGTCCCTGGACCTGGGCGACCTCGACCTCAGCGAGCTGCGCCACAGCTTCAGCGACCTGCAGCTGTTTACCGACACCACGCCGCAGAACGTGGTTGAACGCCTGCAAGGGGCTCAGGTCGCGATCAGTAACAAAATCGCGCTCAACACTGAAACCCTGGCGGCCTGCCCGGACCTCAAGCTGATCCTGGTGTCGGCCACCGGCACCAACAACATCGACCTTGAAGCCGCGCGCGCCCACGGCATTACCGTCAGCAACTGCCAGGGCTACGGCACGCCGTCGGTGGCGCAGCACACCCTCATGCTGTTGCTCAACCTGGCGACGCGCCTCAAGGACTACCAGCGCGATGTGGCGGCCGGCAAATGGCAACAGGCCAAGCAGTTTTGCCTGCTGGATCACCCCATCGTCGAGCTGGAAGGCAAGACCCTCGGCCTGCTCGGTCACGGTGAGCTGGGCAGCGCCGTGGCGCGCCTGGCCGAAGCCTTTGGCATGCGCGTGGTACTCGGCGCGATCCCTGGCCGCCCTGCGCGTGCCGACCGCGTGCCGCTGGATGAGCTGCTCACGCAGGTCGACGCACTTACCTTGCACTGCCCGCTCAACGAACATACCCGCGACTTCATTGGCGCCCGCGAGCTGGCCCTGCTCAAGCCAGGTGCGTTTGTGGTCAACACCGCGCGCGGCGGTTTGATCAACGAACAGGCCTTGGCCGATGCCCTGCGCAGCGGCCATCTGGGCGGCGCGGCCACCGATGTGCTCAGCGTGGAGCCGCCGGTGCAGGGCAACCCGCTGCTGGCCGACGACATTCCTCGGCTGATCGTTACGCCCCACAATGCGTGGGGCAGCCGCGAGGCGCGGCAACGCATCGTCGGCCAATTGGCGGAAAACGCCCGGGGCTTTTTCAGCGGCGCCCCGTTGCGCGTTGTGAGTTGATAAACTGCGCCCCTTTTCAAGGAGCAGACCATGGATCCGCGCAGTGAAGTACTGCTTCGTCAGGCCGAACTTTTTCAAGGCAACGTGCTGCTGGTAGGGTTGCCTGCCGACGATTTGCTCGGTCGCCTGCCCAACGCCCACGGCTGGTGCTGGCATGCCGGCGACCAGGCGGCACTCGACGCACGTTTCCCCGAGCGCAGCCAGTTCGGCGTCCACGTGCCCGAGCGCGGGTTCGATGCTGCGGTCATCTTCCTGCCCAAGTCCAAGGACCTCACCGATTACCTGCTCAACGCCGTGGCCGCGCGCCTGCCGGGTGCCGAGCTGTTTCTGGTGGGGGAGAAAAAAGGCGGTATCGAAAGCGCCGCCAAGCAAATGATCCCCTTGGGCAAACCGCGCAAGCTCGATAACGCGCGGCATTGCCAATTGTGGCAAGTGACCGTGGCCAACGCCCCGCAAGCCGTTGAGCTGGAGCGCCTGGCGCAGGTCTTCGAGGTACCGCTGGCCGAGGGGCCGCTCAAAGTGGTGAGCCTGCCGGGTGTGTTCAGCCATGGCCGACTGGACCGCGGCACCGCGTTGTTGCTGGAGCATTTGGATAAATTGCCGAGCGGCCACTTGCTGGACTTTGGTTGTGGCGCAGGTGTGCTGGGCGCTGCGGTAAAACGTCGCTACCCGCACAACACGGTGACGATGCTGGATGTGGACGCCTTCGCCGCCGCCAGCAGCCGTCTGACCCTGGCCGCCAATGGCCTCGAAGCCGATGTGCTGACCGGTGACGGCATTGACGCGGCGCCGATGGGCTTGAACGCGATTTTGAGCAACCCGCCGTTCCATGTCGGCGTGCACACCGACTATTTCGCCACCGAGAACCTGCTGCGAAAAGCGGCGAAACACCTGGCAAAAGGCGGCGAACTTCGCCTGGTTGCCAACAGCTTCCTCAAGTACCAGCCGCTGATCGAAGAGCATCTGGGTGTGTGTGCGATCAAGGCCGAGGGCAACGGGTTTCGCATCTACCGTGCCAAACGCGGCTGACGGGCGTTTGAAAAAGAAGGCTTGCCGAATGGGTTTTGCCTAGGCAGAATCCGCTCCGTCCTAGGGGAGTAGTCTCCCACGAGCGCCATGCTCGTCCGGCATACGTCAACATACTTGGTCAACAGACCATGGCGTATGCGACCCAGGAGTCCGCACAGACGGACCGGGGTTTGACAAGACCTATGACACGAACACCTTACCCGGGGCGGGAAGGCTGTACGTGTCATAGCCGTGTCGACCCGCCCCTGGAAACTTACCTGATGCTGGATTCACTACTGGTTCCTACCGCAATCGTTGCCTTGGCCGAAATCGGCGACAAGACGCAACTGCTCGCACTCATTCTCGCTGCTCGCTTTCGCAAGCCCTGGCCGATCATCGCCGGCATCGTTGCCGCGACCCTGGCCAACCATGCGGCCGCCGGCGCCGTGGGCGCCTGGTTCGGCAGTTTCTTCTCGGATGCAGTGCTGCACTGGATACTCGCGGCAAGCTTCTGCGCCACCGCGTTGTGGACTCTGGTGCCGGACAAACTCGACGATGACGAAGCCAGCACCACGCGCAAATTCGGGCCATTCCTGACCACGCTGATCGCGTTCTTCCTCGCCGAAATCGGTGACAAGACGCAGATCGCCACGGTGATGCTGGCGGCGCAGTACCCGGAACTGTGGCTGGTGATTATCGGGACGACCGTGGGCATGCTGATTGCCAACGTGCCGGTGGTGCTGGCGGGCAATTTTGCCGCAGAGAAGCTGCCGCTGACCTTGATTCGTCGACTGGCCGCCACGGCGTTTTTCATCCTGGCGATTGTGGCGGTGTACAAGGCCATGCAGAGCAGCGGTTGGATCTAGACCTGTAAACCCAATCAAATGTCGGAGCGGGCTTGCTCGCGAAGGCAGAGTGTCAGTCAACGATGTTGTGACTGATGTAGCGCTTTCGCGAGCAAGCCTGCTCCCACATTTGGATCTTCAAAGGGTCAGGATTTTTTAGCCTGTTGGTAAAGCGGCATCACCTTGGGAATCGCCGCTTGCAACGAGGCGATCCGGCTGTCGGAAGCCGGGTGAGTGCTCATGAATTCCGGCGGCGAGCCTTCCGATGCCTTGGCCATCTTGTTCCACAGCGTGATGGCCGCGTTCGGGTTGTAGCCGGCACGAGCGGACAGCTCCAGGCCGATCAGGTCGGCTTCGTTCTCATTGCTGCGGCTGTTGGGCAAGGTCATGCCGTAGTTGGCCACCGTGTCCGCCAACGCGAGGCTGTCTTGGCCGAGGCCGAACAACGCACCCGCCCCCTGCTTCGCCATCTCGATCCCGTAAGCCTTGGACATGGCTTCACGGCCGTGCTCACGCAGGGCGTGGGCGATTTCATGCCCCATCACGGCGGCCAGTTCGTCATCGGTAAGCTTGAGGTTATCGATCAACGCGCTGTACACGAAGATCTTGCCGCCAGGGCCGCAGTTGGCGTTCATCTCATCGCTCTTGATCAGGTTCACCTCCCACTTCCACTGCGCCGCATCGGGGCGGAAGGTAGGGGCCTGGGCGATCAAGCGTTTGGCGATAGCCTGCACGCGCTTGGCGTTGGCGCTGGTCTTGTCCACCAGGCCTTTACCACTGGCTTCGCCCAGGGTCTGCTGGTAGGACTGGGCATACATCTGGTCGACTTCCTGGCTCGACAGCATGCTGAACATGTACTGCTTGCGCTCCACCCCGACGGCGCCGCCGCTGGTGGTGTTGACCGACTGGCAACCTGCCAGCAACATCGCTGCAACCAATCCACTTACCGCCAATGATTTCTTCATGAACCGTCTCCCTGAAAACATGGCGCGTATCGTAGGCGGTCATGTGCATCTGCGCCAGATACATAAGACGTTTAACTGCGAAGTTTCCGACAAATCCCACGCACAGGCGCTGCTGATTCATCAGTTCAGGTCTGAAGATTGCAGAGGCTTTGAGGCCGCCTTCGCGAGCAAGCCCGCTCCCACACGTTGATCTGCGAATGCATTCAAAATGTGGGAGCGGGCTTGCTCGCGAAGGGGCCAGTCAACCTGACCCAACACTCACTGACTCAATCCGGCGTCAGGCACTCCGGCCCATTGAGCTTGGGATCATTGACCATATTGGCCAACACCCGCTCGCGCAGCGCCGCGGGCTCACTGGCCAGCAACCCCTGCAACACATGCAACGGCGTCTCAGGGTTAAGCCAGGCGTCCTGCCCCGCCGCGTCCAGAATCAACGGTCGCCGCTGGCTCTGCGCTGCCTGGGTCACCACCGCCGTGCTCAGCCACACCTGTTCCTGCACCGGGTACGCTTCCCAGATCGCGGCAAAAAACAAGGTGGAGCCCTCCCCCGGCGTCAGCCAGTAGGGGCGCTTGCGCTGGGTGCCGCGCCATTCATAGAAACCATTGGCGGGCAGCAGGCAGCGGCGCTGGCGAAACGCTTCGCGGAACATCGGTTGCTCGGCCAGGGTTTCGGCACGGGCATGGGCCGGGGTGCGGGAAAGGTCGGTCAGCCAGGGCGGCGTCAGGCCCCAACGCGCGCGGGCCAGGGTGCGCTGGCCTTCGCTCAGGCGCTGGATCAACACCGAATCATTCGGCGAAAGGTTCCACTGGGGTTGCTGGTCGGCCGGAAAACCGGGCAAAGCAGCAAAGGCAGGATTCCAGCGAAACAGGGCATAACGTCCACACATGGGGCAACACAACTCTTGGGGTAAACCGACCGACAGCCTAACAGACCAACACGTCGGGGAAGCTGTCGGGTTCGTCGCCGGGCACCGGCTGCGCGCCGATATAAGCGGTGATCAACTCACGGGCGGCAACCGCCCGGTCGTTATCGACCTCCAGCCCCAGCAGGCCGAATATCGGCAGTTCGCCGGTGCCGCCGAGCAGATGACGCCCCACCAAATGCGCCTCGATGCCTTCACTGGCGAGCATCTGTTGCAGCAGCTCGCCTTCCATCAGGTTTTCCGGTTCGTAGATTCGCTGCATGGGCGTACCTGTCATTCATTTTCGCTGCGGACCGTAAGCATCCATTCGCCATCGTGCACTTGCAGGTCGAACGTAATCGGCCGGCAACATACCGGGCAGTCTTCAATATAGGACTGATCGCCGCCGGAAAGGTCCAGCACCGCCTCGGCCCGTTCACCACAATAAGGACAATCGTACGACTCGGTTTCCAGCATCGCAGCCTCCAAGGTGACTTGTGCGTATAATCGCCGGTCTATTTACAGGGCTATTCTTAGGCCGGGCCCATTACTCGGACCGCACCCTGGTATTTCCTTTACTTACCCTAGCCGTTTCTAACAAGAGAGCATGATGGGCGAATTCGATACCATCCGACCTTACAACGACAGCGAAGTCCCGGCAGTGCTGGACCGGCTGTTCAGTGACAAGGCCTTTCTGGACATCCTGACCCACTTTCGCTTCCCGCGCTTTGCCGGCGCCCTGGGCTGGCTGCTCAAGCCGATGATCGCCCGCAAACTACGCCGTGAGTTCGCCGGCGTCACCACCGTGGCTACGCTGCAGGACAAAGTCGAGTACTACGTCGACCACACCATTGACCGCGCGACCGACGGCGTCACCTACACCGGCGTCGAGCAGCTCAAGTCCGGCACCGCCTACCTGTTTTTGGCCAACCACCGCGACATCGTGATGGACCCGGCCTTCGTCAACTATGCCGTGTACCACGCTGGTCTGCCGACGCCGCGTATCGCCATCGGCGACAACCTGCTGCAAAAGCCCTTTGTCAGCGACCTGATGCGCCTGAACAAGAGCTTCATCGTGCACCGCTCGATCACCGGAAGAAAGGAGAAGATGGCGGCGTTCAACCTGCTGTCGGCCTACATCAACCATTCGATCCGCAATGATTGCCAGTCGATCTGGATCGCCCAGGCCGAAGGCCGTGCCAAAGATGGCGATGATCGCACCGAGTCGGCGATCCTCAAGATGTTCCACGTCAGCCGCAAGGACGAGCCGTTTGCCGAGGTGATCCAGTCCCTGAACCTGACGCCGGTGTCCATCAGCTATGAGTATGACCCGTGCGACTCGGCCAAGGCGCGCGAGCTGTATATCCGCGCCACCACCGGCACCTACACCAAGGCGCCGGGCGAAGATGACGTGAGTATCGCCCTGGGCATTACCGGTTACAAAGGCCGGGTGCACGTGAACTTCGCGCCGCCGATCACCGAGCGTTTTGAAGACACCAAGCTGCTGGCAGTGGAAATGGACCGGCAGATTCTCGGCGGTTACCGCTTGTTCCCGGTGCACTACCTGGCCTACGCCCAGTGGAGCGACGCCGACCCGCAATTGCAGGTGCCGACGGCGGCCGAGGTGTTCCCGGCAGATGAACTGGCCAAGGCCAAGGCGGAATGGGAGCGCCGCCTGAACGAATGCCCGGCCGAGCACCGGCCATTCCTGGTGGTGCAATATGCGACGCCGGTGCGTAATCAGTATCGGGTTAAAGCCGGAATCCCTCTGTAAACACAAACATGAAAATGTGGGAGCGGGCTTGCTCGCGAATGCGGTCTGTCAGTTGAAGAATAAGTCGACTGACACTTCGTATTCGCGAGCAAGCCCGCTCCCACATTGGTTCTGCGGTGTTTTTAGAGGTGCGTGCTGATCCAAGAGGTCAGCAGCGCCAACCCCAGGCAGGCGAACCCGATGCGGTACGCCACGCGATGCGCCCGTTCGGTGCGCACGTCCAGGAACAGCATGGGCTGGTCGATCGCGCGGTCTTCGCTCTGCGCGGTCAGTTCAGCCATCGCGCGCTGCTCGCGCAGGCGGGTAATGAACAGCAGCGCTGCACCCGGGCAGGCCACCAGTAAAGCCACAACATTGATCAATAGTGCGGGCAACGCCATCACAAACCTCAGTAAAACAGTGTCTGGGTACAGGTTCAGTCACACCTCTGAACGATAGTGGTTTCCAGCGCCGGAAACGCTCCATCCCCCATTGACGATTAATGTATCCAGTAATTTACAGCGTCACCTGAACGTCACCTTAACAGGCCACTCTGGCTGTCCTTCGAACGTTCGGGAGCTTGTCATGCTGCACGCACACAACCAGGATCGGCTGTACTTGATTACTCCAAGCGATGAGCAAGAGGCGCTGATCGGCAGCCTCGCGTTCAACGTCCAGGACCGCCACTGGCTGGTGTACTGCGCCCTCGGAGGGCACCAGCATGCGGACTCGCCGGAAGCGGATTTGCTGACCGGGGTGAGCCTGCTGGACTTCTGTATCGACACCGCGGCATAAAACTCAAGGCGAAAAAAAACCGGGCTCAGCGATGAGCCCGGTTTTTTTGTGAAGCGCTGTCAGCTGTTATTGCGCACTGAGCAGCGAACCGATGCTTGGGTCCTTGAACAGGCGGGTCAAGGCGTCACTCAGGACGTCGCTGACCAGCTTGGTGTTGGTTTCCTGGTTCGGCGACATGCCGAAGCGCTGGTTGAGCGAAGCACCGTAACGGCCGCTGTAGCGACGGGTACCGGCGCTGACGTCGGACTTGAACGTCGCGCCGATCGACGCTTCAGTCACATACAGGCCGTCTTTGGGCGACTGGTACTTGAGTTCAGCCAGGGTAATGGTCAACTGAGGCGCGCCCGGCGAATTGGCCGGGGTGAAGCCCAGCAGGCGCACAGCGGCTTCGGCCTGGGCTTGCAGCTTGGGCAGCACGTCCTGAGCGTTCACCGACACCAGCGCGGTTTCAGGGTAAAGACCGCCACGCGAACCCAATGTTGGCGATGGGCGACCATCCACCACACGCACCGACACCGGCTGACCGTGGCCCACCGGGGCCAACTGCGTGGTGATTTTCGGTTCAGGGCTGAGTTGTTGCGGGCTGTTGGCGCAGCCAACCAGGGTCAAACTGGTCACAGTGATCAAACCGAACAACAGGCGTTGCAACATGCTCTTCTCTCCAGAAATCAGGTACCGACAGGCCGGCAGTATAGCGGGGCGCCACGGCCGGGAACTAGCGACAGTTACAACCTGTGACCTATCCCTGGCGTCGCGGTTCGATGTCACCGAGATGTCACAGCCGTTACATGGGCTCGTCATGCCAGGCTGACATGCTTGGCCTCAATCTCAGGAGGTTGATCGCCATGCATTTTCTCTGGTCGTTGTTCACCCGCAAGCCCACTGTTCGCCAGTTTGCCCTGCTCGATAGCCAGGGCCGCTGCCAAGCCTTCAAAGCGTGCTGCCAGCCGCCCGCCGGTGATGGCTGGGTGGAAATCGAGGAGATTCGCCTGAGCTGGATGCACCGCCCGCTGCCGTCTCACGCCCGGGTAAGCGCACGCCGCGCGCAGTCGCCACGGCAGCAGGCGTTGGCCGCCTGACCGAACGCCTAATAAAAGTCATAAAACACGCCCATTTCCCTGACGTTCTTCGCTACAATCTCCCCCCGATTATAAGGACGTCTCCTGATCGGGCCTCGCAGCATCGTTAATGCCTCGGTATTAACCTCCAAGAATCGCCCACAGAGAGCCGCCCACACAGATCGAGTGAAGCTGGCGCGCTTGCTGTTTTCTTTGCAAACCACCCGCCTTTACCGAATCTGCCAGAGCTGCCATTGCGCTCGGCCACTTGAGTTGTTTGCCCGTTTTTGCCGCGTGTCGGCAAGGTTTTCCGGGCCAGGTGCCAGGCTGGGGCAGCCCTTTTTTGAGGTTCACGTCTTCAAAAGAGCGTGAAAAAACGGGTTTTCACAACTTCACAAGAGTGTGGCGAGCAAATGAATAGTTTGGCGTTTGTACAAGCACCATCAGCGTCTGGAACAGCCCAACCACACAGGACCGAGCACGCCTTGAAAACCGGAGCTTGAGCCTGTCCGCTACGGATTGGTTGCACGAATCGCACGCTTTGACCATAAGTCGAATTGCCACAGGCGCCCATGAATGCGTTCATAGGCAGATTAGCCCGGCAGGAAGCGTGCGCTGAAGTTGCAAAGAATTGCGAATCGGACATGGCGATCCTGGCCATGGGTAACCTGGGGCAACACGTGAAACGCCCCGTCACTCCTGGCAGCCATGCCGTCAATTTGGTGCTGCAGATTTTGGAGACGCGTTAAATGGCGCATAACGAAGCAGTCGACGTAGTTCTGGTAGGGGCCGGCATCATGAGTGCCACCCTGGCCGTGCTGCTCAAAGAGCTCGACCCCGGCCTCAAGCTGGAAGTCGTTGAGCTGATGGACTCGGGTGCCGCGGAAAGTTCCAACCCGTGGAACAACGCCGGTACCGGTCACGCCGGGCTGTGTGAGCTGAACTACACCCCGCAGGCGGCCGATGGCTCCATCGACATCAAAAAAGCCGTGCACATCAACACCCAGTTCGAGGTGTCGAAGCAGTTCTGGGCGTACCTGACCAAAAAAGGCACCTTTGGCTCGTCCAAGTCCTTTATCAGCCCGGTGCCGCACCTGAGCTTCGTGCAGGGCGAGAAAGGCGTGGACTTCCTCAAGAAGCGCTTTGAATCCCTCAGCCGGCACCACGCGTTTTCGGACATGCACTACACCGAAGACCGTAATGAGATGGCCGAGTGGATGCCGCTGATGATGCCGGGCCGCCCGCTCGACGAAAAAATCGCCGCCACCCGCGTGATGAACGGCACCGACGTCAACTTCGGCGCACTGACCAACCAGTTGCTCGGTCACCTGATCAGCTCGCCGGACGCGCAGGTCAAGTACCACAAGCGCGTCACCGGCCTCAAGCGCAACGGCGCGGGCTGGACCGTGAGCATCAAGGACGTCAATAGCGGCAATACCCGCGAAGTGGACGCCAAGTTCGTGTTCCTCGGCGCCGGTGGCGCAGCCCTGCCGCTGCTGCAGGCTTCGGGCATCGAAGAAAGCAAAGGCTTTGGCGGCTTCCCGGTCAGTGGCCAGTGGCTGCGCTGCGACAACCCGGACGTGGTCAAGCACCACCAGGCCAAGGTCTACAGCCAGGCTGCCGTGGGCTCGCCACCGATGTCCGTGCCGCACCTGGACACCCGCGTGGTCGATGGCAAGAAATCGCTGCTGTTCGGGCCATACGCAGGCTTCACCACCAAGTTCCTCAAGTACGGCTCGTTCCTGGACCTGCCGCTGTCGATTCGCGCCGGCAACATCGGCCCGATGCTGGCCGTGGCCCGCGACAACATGGACCTGACCAAGTACCTGGTCAGCGAAGTGCGCCAATCGATGGAACAGCGCTTGGAGTCCCTGCGCCGCTTCTACCCTGAAGCGAAAGCCGAAGACTGGCGCCTGGAAGTGGCCGGCCAACGGGTGCAGATCATCAAGAAAGACCCGAAAAAAGGCGGCGTGCTGCAATTTGGTACCGAGCTGGTCGCGGCCAAGGACGGTTCGCTGGCGGCGCTGCTGGGTGCGTCTCCGGGTGCTTCGGTGACTGTTTCGATCATGCTCGAACTGATCGAGCGTTGCTTCCCCGAGAAGGCTGCAGGCGAGTGGGCGACCAAGCTGCACGAGATCTTCCCGGCGCGGGAAAAGGTCCTGGAGACGGATGCCGAGCTGTACCGCAAGATCAACGCGCAGAACAACATCAGCCTCGAGCTGGTTGAACCTGCCGCCGAGACCGAGAGCTACGCTTGAGGTCGTGACGCGATAAAAAACGCCCCGTTCTCGTGATGAGAACGGGGCGTTTTTTTATGCCTCGGGCAATCAGCCGCGGGCGTTTTTGATCAACTCGATGTACTCATCGGCATTGCGCTGGTCCTTGATCAGCTCGACGAAGGTCTGGCCATGCTCGTCCTTGCCATCCAGGTCCAGGCCGGCTTCCTTGAAAAAGCCCAGGAAGCGCTCGAAGTCGTCGATACGCAGGCCACGGTAGGCCTTGATCAGTTTGTGCAGAGACGGTGAGGTTGCGTCGACCGGCTCAAAGTCCAGGAACAACTTGATCTGATCGTCGCCGATCTCGTCACCAATCACCTGTTTCTTATCTTTACGCATTACCGACTCCAGCCTGCAGACATTTACACGGGGGTTGAAGTCTACCTGCGGCGTGCAAGCTTCGAAAGCACCGGAGATCCAATGTGGGAGGGGGCTTGCCCCCGATTGCGGTGTATCAGCCAGCTAATGTATTGCTGACATACCGCTATCGGGGGCAAGCCCCCTCCCACATTTTGATCTTGAGTGTTGTGGCTATTTTGTACGCACAGCGCCGGTGTGCAGGTCTGCCCAGATATGCCCGTTGGCATAACTGAGGAACTGCACGTACACCGTGTCGTTGCGCAGCAGGTCGACGATCACGCGGTACTGCGTCATCGGGTAGGACAAGGTCAGGGTTTTGCTGTTGTCGTCGAATACCGGCTTTTTCAGGCTTTTGCTTTCGGCATCGAAATTGAGCACCACCTGGGCAATGCTTGCGCCTTTGTTCAAGGGCTTGCCCTTGAGGCGGATCATCAACGGCGAGGTCACCGGGATCGGCTGCTGGTTGGATTGGCGCTGGTTACCCACCACTACCGCGTACTCGGTGACTTGCAGCAATTGCTGCTGGTCGGGGGTTTCGGCGCGCAGGGTCAGGTCATCCGGCGGCAGGAACTGGCTGTGCAAGGGGGCAGCTGCCAGCGGCAGGCTGAGGGTCAGCGCCAGGGCGGCGCACGTGCGAATCAACAGGCTCATGAACAGCTCCAGACGCAGGGGCCAAGCACGATAGCATGACAACCCTGCGCCGGGCCGGGATCACATGCCTTTGACGGCGAAGATCCCATTGGCGTTGCGCCAGTAACCTTTGTAATCCATGCCATAACCGAAGATATAGCGGTCGATGCACGGCAGGCCAACGTAATCGGCTTTGAGGTCCGGACGGGCCTTGCGGTCGTGGTCTTTGTCGATCAGCACGGCGGTGTGCACGTTGCGCGCGCCGGCGTGTTTGCAGAAGTCGATGATTGCACCCAGGGTATGACCTTCATCGAGGATGTCGTCGATGATCAGCACGTCACGGTCAATGAACGAGACTTCCGGCTTGGCCTTCCAGAACAGATCGCCGCCGGTGGTTTCGTTGCGATAACGGGTGGCGTGCAGGTAGGACGCTTCCAACGGGAATTGCAGATGCGTCAGCAATTTGCCGGCGAAAATCAGACCACCGTTCATCACGCAGAAAACCACCGGGTTGGTGTCGGCCATTTCGCGGGTGATGTGTGCGCCAACCTTGGCGATCGCTTCTTCGACTTGCGCTTCGGTGTACAGGCAGTCAGCCTCGCGCATGATTTGACGGATATGCTCGAGATCAGCGGACATAGCGCTCTCCAAGGGGGTGCTGTGGCAAGAAAAGCGGGCGAAGGTACGCTTCTCATGCGCTCCGAGCAAGCCTTAATGGACTAACGTACTAGATGTCTATAGGACAACACCCTCGGATAGATTAATCTAGGCCGGTTTTTTTGCCCGCCGCCGGAGCCTTTCCCATGCCCACTCGCGAGATCCGCCACCCGCTGATCCGACACAAACTCGGCCTTATGCGCCGCGCCGACATCAGCACGAAGAATTTCCGTGAGCTTGCTCAGGAAGTCGGAGCGCTGCTCACTTACGAAGCCACCAAAGATTTGCCGCTGGAAAACTACGAGATCCCCGGTTGGGCCGGTCCCGTCCAGGTGGAAAAAATCGCCGGTAAGAAAATCACCGTGGTGCCGATCCTGCGCGCCGGTATCGGCATGCTCGAAGGCGTCCTCAGCCTGATTCCGGGCGCCAAGGTCAGCGCCGTGGGCGTGGCCCGCAATGAAGAAACGTTGCAGGCCCACACCTACCTGGAAAAACTCGTCCCGGAAATCGACGAGCGCCTGGCCATGATCATCGACCCGATGCTCGCCACCGGCAGTTCCATGGTCGCCACCATCGACCTGCTCAAGAAAGCCGGTTGCAAGGACATCCGCGCCATGGTGCTGGTGGCCGCGCCCGAAGGCATCGCCGCCGTCGAAAAAGCCCACCCGGACGTGCAGATCTACACCGCCTCCATCGACGAGCGCCTGAACGAACACGGTTACATCATCCCAGGCCTGGGCGATGCCGGTGACAAGATCTTCGGCACCAAGCAGAAGGACGCGTAAGCATGCAGGATGAATTCAACGACCCGCTTTGGCGCCAGATCCTGTCTGGCGCACAAATGCTCTTCGTGGCATTTGGCGCGCTGGTGTTGATGCCGCTGATCACAGGTCTTGATCCAAACGTTGCACTGTTTACCGCCGGTTTGGGCACGCTGCTGTTCCAAGTGGTGACAGGGCGGCAGGTGCCGGTGTTCCTGGCCTCGAGCTTCGCCTTCATTACCCCGATCATCCTCGCCAAGGGCCAGTTCGGCCTCGCGGCGACCATGGGCGGGGTGATGGCGGCCGGTTTCGTCTATACCTTCCTGGGCCTGGCCGTGAAGATCAAAGGCACCGGTTTTATCGACCGACTGCTGCCGCCGGTGGTGATCGGGCCGGTGATCATCTCCATCGGCCTGGCCATGGCGCCCATTGCCGCCAACATGGCGATGGGCAAGTCCGGCGACGGTGCCGAGCTGATCCATTACCAGACGGCGATGCTGATCTCGATGCCGGCGCTGCTGACCACGTTGATCGTGGCGGTGTTCGGCAAGGGCATTTTCCGCCTGGTGCCGATCATCTCCGGCGTGCTGGTGGGCTTTGCCATGTCGTTCTACTTTGGCGTGGTCGACACGGCGAAGATCGCCGCTGCGCCGTGGTTCGCCCTGCCCCACTTCACCGCGCCGGAATTCAACTGGCAGGCGATCCTGTTTATCGTACCGGTGGCCCTGGCCCCGGCGATCGAACATATCGGCGGGGTAATTGCGGTGGGCAGCGTGACCGGTCGCGACTACCTCAAGAAGCCGGGCCTGCACCGCACGTTGCTGGGTGACGGCATCGCCACCACGGCAGCTGGCCTGTTTGGCGGCCCGCCGAACACCACCTACGCCGAAGTGACCGGCGCAGTGATGCTGACCAAGAACTACAACCCGAAAATCATGACCTGGGCGGCGGTATTCGCCATCAGCCTGGCGTTTATCGGCAAGTTCGGCGCCCTGCTGCAAAGCATTCCAGTGCCGGTGATGGGCGGGATTCTGTGCCTGCTGTTCGGCTCGATTGCGGCCGTCGGCATGAACACGTTGATCCGCCACAAGATCGACCTCGGTGAGGCGCGCAATCTGGTGATTGTGTCGGTGACCCTGGTGTTCGGGATTGGCGGTGTGCTGGTGGGTACCGGCACCGGCCCGGATGACTTCGGCCTCAAGGGCATCGCCCTGTGCGCGGTGGTGGCGATTGGTTTGAACCTGCTGCTGCCGGGCAATGATGGCTGGAAGAACAAGAAGCCGGATGAGCCGTTGCTGTAACGATGCGGTGTTGCTGATGGCCTCATCGCGGGCAAGCCCGGCTCCCACAGGGAAATACATTCCAATGTGGGAGCCGGGCTTGCCCGCGATGAGGCCCGTCAAGCCAATAAAGGTCTAACGCCTAGAGCTCGCCAAGCCCATCAATCAGCGCCTGGTTCTGCTCCGGCGTACCGATGCTGATCCGCAGGAACTGGGCAATCCGCGCCTGCTTGAAGTGCCGCACAATCACGCCCTGCTCACGCAGCTTCGCAGCCAAACCCGCCGCGTCATGCTGTGAGTGACGGGCAAAGATGAAGTTGGCGGCCGATGGCAATACTTCAAAGCCCTTACCTTCCAGTTGGGCAACCAACTGGTTGCGGCTGTCGATCACCTGTTGGCAAGTCTTCTCGAAGTACTCACGGTCTTCGAACGCCGCCGCCGCGCCGACAATCGCCAGGCGATCCAGCGGGTAGGAGTTGAAGCTGTTCTTGACCCGCTCCAGCGCCTCGATCAGGTCCGGGTGGCCCACGGCCAGGCCCACGCGCAAACCGGCCAGTGAGCGCGATTTGGACAGGGTCTGGGTCACCAGCAGGTTCGGGTAGCGGTCCACCAGGCTGATGGCGGTGTCGCCGCCGAAGTCGATATAGGCCTCATCGACCACCACCACCGAATCCGGGCTGGCCTTGAGGATCTGCTCCACCGCCTCCAGCGCCAGCACGCAGCCGGTGGGCGCGTTCGGGTTGGGGAAGATGATCCCACCGTTGGGCTTGGCGTAGTCGGCCACGCGAATCTGGAACTGCTCGTCCAGTGGCACCGGGTCAGACTTGATGCCATAGAGGCCGCAGTAAACCGGATAAAAGCTGTAGCTGATGTCCGGAAACAGCAGCGGCAAATCGTGCTGGAACAGGCCATGGAAGATATGCGCCAAGACTTCATCGGAACCGTTGCCGAGGAACACCTTGCCGGCGTCGATCCCGTAATACTTGGCCACGGCCTGCTTGAGCAGGTCGCTGTTGGGGTCCGGGTACAAACGCAGGTTGTCATTCAGCTCGGCCTGCATCGCCGCCAATGCCTTGGGCGACGGGCCGTAGGGGTTTTCATTGGTGTTGAGCTTGACCAGTTTGGTCAGTTTTGGCTGCTCGCCGGGCACGTAAGGCACGAGGTCCTTGACGAAAGGGCTCCAGAATTTGCTCATGTCTCAGTTCCCCTTCTCTTCAAGGATGCGGTACTCGGCGCTGCGGGCGTGGGCGCTCAGGGATTCACCACGGGCCAGCACCGAGGCGGTCTTGCCCAGTTCGGAAGCACCCTGTGGCGAGCAGAAAATGATCGACGAACGCTTCTGGAAGTCATACACCCCCAGCGGCGACGAGAAACGCGCGGTGCCGGAGGTCGGCAGCACGTGGTTCGGGCCTGCGCAGTAGTCGCCCAGCGCTTCGCTGGTGTGGCGGCCCATGAAGATCGCACCCGCGTGGCGAATCGACGGCAGCCAGGCTTGTGGGTCAGCTACCGACAACTCCAGGTGCTCCGGCGCAATGCGGTTGGCCACTTCGATAGCCTGCTCCATGTCACGCACGAGGATCAGCGCACCCCGGCCATTGATCGACTTCTCGATGATCTCGGCACGGTCCATGGTCGGCAGCAACTTATCGATGCTGGCGGCCACCTTGTCGAGGAACTCGGCGTCCGGGCTGACCAGAATCGCCTGGGCGTCTTCGTCGTGCTCGGCCTGCGAGAACAGGTCCATGGCGATCCAGTCCGGGTCGGTCTGGCCGTCGCACACCACGAGGATTTCCGAGGGGCCGGCGATCATGTCGATACCCACCTGGCCAAACACATGGCGCTTGGCGGTGGCGACATAGATGTTGCCCGGGCCCACCACTTTATCAACCTTGGGTACGCTTTCGGTGCCATAGGCCAGGGCTGCAACGGCTTGCGCACCACCAATGGTAAACACGCGGTCGACCCCGGCGATGCAGGCGGCGGCCAGTACCAACTCATTGATTTCACCACGCGGGGTCGGCACCACCATGACCACTTCAGTCACGCCCGCCACCTTGGCAGGGATGGCGTTCATCAATACCGATGACGGGTAGGAAGCTTTACCGCCGGGCACGTACAGCCCGGCGCGGTCCAGCGGCGTGACCTTCTGGCCCAGCACGGTGCCGTCGGCCTCGGTGTAGCTCCAGGAATCCTGTTTCTGTTTTTCGTGATAGCTGCGCACGCGCGCCGCCGCCACTTCCAGGGCTTCGCGCTGGGGCGCGGTGATGCGCGTCAGGGCCAGCTCCAGGCGTTCGCGGGGCAGGATCAGGTCCGACATCGACGCCACGTCGAGGCCGTCGAACTGGCGGGTGAAGTCCACCAGCGCCGCATCACCGCGCTCGCGCACGGCCTTGATGATGTCGAGCACCCGCTGGTTGACCGAGTCGTCGGACACGCTTTCCCAGCTCAGCAGATGATCCAGATGATGGGCGAAATCCGGGTCGGCAGCGTTGAGTCGGGCAATTGCAGTGGACGTGGTCATAGCGAGGGCCTCAATAGAATTGGCAAAAACTCAGGCGCCCTAAACTAGCAGTCGTTTCCGCTTGGGCACCTGAGAATTCTGGCTATGAGGCGGATAGACGGGCGTAGCTTTTCAGCTACGCAGGTAGGTCAACCGCGGTGTCGCGACTCCACTGCGGTGCGCAGGGTGTCGATCAACGCCTGGATACGGGCATGTTGCATCTTCATCGAAGCTTTGTTGACGATCAGGCGGGAGCTGATGTCGGCAATGAAATCCTGAGGCTCGAGACCGTTGGCACGCAGGGTGTTGCCGGTGTCGACCACGTCGATGATCTTGTCGGCCAGGCCGATCAGCGGCGCCAGCTCCATCGAGCCGTACAGCTTGATGATGTCGACCTGACGGCCTTGCTCGGCGTAGTAGCGCTTGGCGACGTTGACGAACTTGGTGGCCACGCGCAGACGGCCTTTGGGCTCGACGTCACCGACACGGCCGGCGGTCATCAATTTGCACAAAGCAATGCGCAGGTCCAGCGGCTCGTAGAGGCCCTGGCCACCGTACTCCATCAGCACGTCTTTACCGGCGACGCCCAGGTCGGCCGCGCCATGCTCAACGTAAGTCGGCACGTCGGTAGCCCGTACGATCAGCAGGCGAACGTCGTCCTGGGTCGTGGGGATGATCAGCTTGCGGCTCTTGTCCGGATTCTCGGTTGGCACGATGCCCGCTTCAGCCAGAAGCGGCAAAGTGTCGTCAAGGATGCGGCCCTTGGACAGTGCGATGGTCAACATGGGAAACGTCAGTCCTTCATCAGGCTATTGCTGTCCAGTCGCAAACGGCGCCAGACACAGATCGAGGCCATTACAGCCTCGATTTGAAACAAATTCAGTAACAGCTCAGGTAACAACAAACACAGACCCGTGGCGAGCGGGCTTGCCCGCGTTGGACTGCGTAGCAGTCCCATTTTTAGGGTCGCTACGCAACCCTACGCGGCGGTGCGACGACTCGACAAGCCCGCTCGCCAGAGTGACAGTGTTTGCAGCCCGGGGTTAGCCCGGTACGCGGCGGATCTTCGCGCCGAGCATCTGCAGTTTCTCTTCGATGCACTCGTAACCACGGTCGATGTGGTAGATGCGGTCGATCAAGGTGTCGCCGTCAGCGCACAGCGCCGAGATCACCAGGCTCGCCGAAGCACGCAGGTCGGTAGCCATGACTGGCGCGCCCTTGAGCTTGTCGATACCGGTGACGATGGCGGTGTTGCCTTCGACCTGGATCTTGGCGCCCATGCGGTGCAGTTCATACACGTGCATGAAGCGGTTTTCGAAGATGGTCTCGATCACGGCACCGGTGCCTTCGGCAATCGCGTTCAAGGAAATGAACTGCGCTTGCATGTCGGTCGGGAACGCCGGGTACGGAGCGGTCCGCACGTTGACGGCTTTTGGCCGCTTGCCGTGCATGTTCAGCTCGATCCAGTCGGCACCGGTGGTGATTTCGGCACCGGCTTCCTTGAGTTTTTCCAGCACGGCTTCAAGGATGGTCGGATCAGTGTCCTTAACCTTGACGCGGCCACCGGTAACGGCGGCAGCTACCAGGTAGGTGCCGGTCTCGATACGGTCCGGCATCACTTTGTAGGTGGCCGAGTGCAGGCGCTTAACACCGTCGATGGTGATGGTGTCTGTGCCGGCGCCGGTGATGTTGGCACCCATGGCGATCAGGAAGTTGGCCAGGTCGACCACTTCAGGCTCGCGGGCGGCGTTTTGCAGCACGCTACGGCCGTTGGCCAGGGCAGCGGCCATCATGATGTTCTCGGTACCGGTCACGCTGACGGTATCAAAGAAGAAGTTGGCACCACGCAGGCCGCCTTCCGGCGCCTTCGCCTTGATGTAGCCGCCTTCGACGTCGATGGTCGCGCCCATGGCTTCAAGGCCACGGATGTGCAGGTCCACTGGACGCGAGCCGATGGCGCAACCGCCAGGCAGGGCCACTTCGGCTTCGCCGAAACGGGCAACCATCGGGCCGAGCACCAGGATCGACGCACGCATGGTTTTCACCAGCTCGTACGGAGCAATCAGGGTCTTGATGGTGCGCGGGTCGATTTCGACAGCCAGTTTCTCGTCGATCACAGGCTCGATGCCCATGCGACCGAACAGCTCGATCATGGTGGTGATGTCGTGCAGGTGCGGCAGGTTGGCCACAGTCACCGGGCCATCGCACAGCAGGGTCGCTGCCAGGATCGGCAACGCGGAGTTTTTCGCACCGGAAATGCGGATCTCGCCATCAAGGCGGCCACCGCCGGTAATAATCAATTTATCCATAAGAATCTCGACGCCTTGGGGGCTCAGGTGCGCTCGGCCCAGGCCGCGCGGCTGAAAAATTTCATAGTGACCGCATGGATGCTGCCATCGGTGATCCATGGGTTCAAATGGGCATAGATCTGCTGTTGACGCTTGACCGGGCTCAATGCCGCCAGTTCATCGCTAATCACGTTCAGCTGGAAATTGCAGCCTTCGCCTTCAACTTCTACGGTCGTTTCCGGCAGCTTTCCTTCAAGGAAGCTCTTAACTTCTAGGGCCTGCATGCTCAACCTCTATCGGCGCCCAGTGCGCGCGGGTCGCACATCATACAAAAAAGCCCCGCGCCTGCGAACCCCGCATAGCAGGACTCTGACGGGGGGCTTCTCAATAATGTGTATTAAGGGTGCGCCAACAGCTCGGTCAAACCCGAAACCTGGGCAATTTCGCGCATGTCTTCAGGCAATGCACGGATGCTCACCGGCTTTCTGGCCGCCTGGGCATCACGCATAAAGCACAGCAGCAACGACAACCCGACGCTGCTGGACTTGGTCACCGCCGAGCAATCCAGCACCAGCGTTGGGGCGGTGCTGGTCTTGATCAGGGTCTGGCCCTGCTTACGCAGGTCAGGCCCGGAGCGGTAATCCAGCACGCCGCTGATCAACAGCTCGCCGGCTTCGCCGAGACGAACAGCCGACTCGGTCATTGCGCAGGCTTCCCGGCAGCTTTATCGGTTTCTTCCTTGGCCTTGGCCACTTCACCGGCCCAACCATTGATGGTTTTGTCGAGGTCGTTGCCATTGCGCTGCATGGCGTCGGCGAACTGGTCACGGAACAGCTTGCCGATGTTGATGCCGTTGATGATCACGTTGCGCAGCTTCCACTCGCCGTTGATCTTCTCCAGCGTGTACTGCACAGGGTAGACGGCACCGTTGTTGCCTTTGACGCTCATGTTGACGCTGGTGCGATCACCCGACTCGTCGCCAGCTGGCGCAACGGTAATGCCCTGGTTGTTGTACTCGAGCAGCGCGTTGCCGTAGAACTGGAACAGGCCTTTCTTGAAGTTTTCCTGGAAGGTCTGCATCTGCGCCGGCGTCGCCTTGCGCGAATACTTGACCGTCATGATGCTGCGGGAAATGCCTTCGGCATCGACCACCGGACCGACAATGGTATTGAGCGCGTTATAGAACTGACTCGGGTCTTGCTTGTACTTTTCCTTGTTGGCCGACAGGTCAGCCAACATCTTGTTAGTCGTGTCCTGCACCAGTTCGTGGGCAGAACCTGCTGCGTTGGCCATCAACGGCAGCGCTGCCAGCAGTACCAGGAGGCCACGTCGCAAGGTAGAGATCATGTACAGATTCCTCATTTGGCGTCTTTATTGACCGTATTGAGCAGGAATTTACCGATCAAGTCTTCAAGTACCAACGACGACTGTGTGTCGTGGATTGTCGAGCCATCCTTGAGCAGGGCTGTTTCCCCACCCACGCTGACACCGATGTACTTCTCGCCCAGCAGACCCGCAGTGAGGATAGATGCAGTGGAGTCGGTCGGCAGGTTATCTACCTTCTTGTCCAGTTGCATGGTCACTCGCCCGGTGAAGCTGTCGCGATCCAGATCGATTGCCGTGACCTTGCCGATGGTTACACCGGCCATGGTCACTTTAGCTCTGACAGTCAAACCGGCGATATTGTCGAAGTACGCGTAAAGTTTATAAGTATCGGCGTTGGGGCTGGCCGACAGGCCACTGACTCGCAGGGCCAGCAACAGTAAAGCCAGGATGCCAGCCAGCAAGAAAAGGCCGACACCGATTTCCACAGTGCGGTTTTGCATCAGAAATCTCCAAACATCAAGGCGGTCAAAATGAAGTCAAGGCCCAGTACCGCCAGCGAGGCGTACACAACGGTCTTGGTGGTGGCGCGACTGATCCCTTCTGAGGTGGGCTCACAGTCGTAGCCTTGGAATACGGCAATCCAGGTCACTACAAAGGCGAAGACAATGCTCTTTATGATGCCGTTGAGCACGTCACCGCTGAAGGTCACGCTGTTTTGCATGTTGGCCCAGTAGGAACCGTCATAGACGCCCAACCAGTCCACTGCCACCCAGGACCCGCCCCAGATACCCACCACGCTGAAGATCATCGCCAGCAGTGGCAGGGAAATGAAGCCGGCCCACAGGCGCGGAGCAACAATGTATTTGAGCGGGTCCACGCCGATCATTTCCAGGCTGGACAACTGCTCGGTGGACTTCATGTTGCCGATTTCGGCGGTCAGCGCAGAACCCGCGCGCCCGGCAAACAGCAAGGCAGTGACCACCGGCCCCAGTTCACGCAACAGCGTCAGGGCAACCATCTGCCCCACTGCCTGCTCGGAACCGTAACTGGACAGGATATTGAACCCCTGCAACGCCAGCACCATGCCGATGAACACCCCGGAAACCACGATGATAACCAGGGACATCACGCCCACCGAGTGCAGTTGCTTGATCAGCAGGCCAAACCCGCCGCCAATGCCACCGCGCCCAAGCAAGGCATGGAACAGGAAAATCGTCGAACGGCCGAGCACTTCGACGATGTCGATGCCGGAGCGACCGAAAAGGCGAACCTTTTCGATAAGAGATGTCTTGCGCATCAGCGCTTCCCCAGAAGATCTGAGCGGTAATCCGCTGCCGGAAAGTGAAACGGCACAGGGCCATCGGGATCGCCGGTCATGAATTGGCGAATGCGCGGGTTATCGGCGTTCATGAGTTCTTCGGGCGTGCCCTGGCCCAGCACCTGACCATCGCCGACCACATAGAGGTAATCGGCAATGCTCGCGGTTTCTGCAAGGTCGTGGGAGACAACGATACTGGTAATCCCCAGCGCATCGTTGAGCAGGCGGATCAGACGTACCAGTACACCCATGGCGATCGGGTCCTGGCCGACGAAGGGTTCGTCGTACATGAGGATCTGCGGGTCGAGGGCAATGGCACGCGCGAGTGCGACCCGGCGCTTCATGCCGCCGGACAGTTCGTCGGGCATCAAGTCGATGGCACCGCGAAGGCCTACGGCCTGCAGTTTCAGCAACACAATGTCACGAATCATTTCATCGGACAGCTGGGTATGCACCCGCAGCGGAAAGGCAACATTCTCGAACACATCAAGGTCGGTGAACAGCGCACCGCTCTGGAACAGCACACCCATGTGCTTGCGCGCATCGAACAGATCACTGCGCGACAAGGTCGGCAGGTTCTGGCCGTTGACCCACACTTCGCCGGCGCTTGGGCGCAATTGCATGCCCATCAGGCGCAACAGGGTGGTCTTGCCGCAACCGGAAGGCCCCATGATGCCCGTGACCTTGCCGCGTGGAATGCGAATATCGACGTTATTGAAGATGCTGCGCGTCCCGCGCTTGAAGGTCAGTCCCTTCAGCTCGACCGCGTAGGCGTTATCGGCACTCATCTAAACTCCTTGGGATGCAGCCTCTCACTCAGACACCACGCTTGCGACAAACGTTTGCAACGATTGCACAATAGATAGCCACATGGGCTGGGCGGACCGAACTGGCGGCGAACTATATCACTGCTGGTACAACGCGCCCAAGGCCGGAACAGTCCTTGTTCAGATTGAGGACAGGGAAAAAACGTTGCTTAGGATGAATCTCAGGCGCAACAAGAATAAACCCTGACGAACTTGCGTGAGGGAATTGATCATTACCGCTATAATCGGCGACTTTTCGTCAGGCTATACGATTTCAGACATGAGCCAATCCAGCGACCTTATTCAATCCGCACAACGCACCATCCGCCTAGAGCTAGAAGCCGTAGAGGGCTTGCTGGCCCACATCGACGCGGATTTCGTACGCGCCTGCGAGATGATTCTGGCCAGCAAGGGCCGCGTTGTCGTGGTCGGCATGGGCAAGTCGGGCCACGTCGGCAACAAGATCGCCGCCACCCTGGCAAGCACCGGCACCACCGCATTTTTCGTGCACCCGGCCGAAGCCAGCCACGGTGACATGGGCATGATCACCAAGGATGACATCATCCTGGCGCTGTCCAACTCCGGCACAACCAACGAAATCGTGACCCTGCTGCCGCTGATCAAGCGCCTGGGCATCAAGATGATCAGCATTACCGGCAACCCGGAATCGACGCTGGCCAAGGCCGCCGAAGTCAACTTGAATGTGCACGTGGCCCACGAGGCGTGCCCGCTGAACCTGGCACCGACCTCCTCCACCACCGCCGCGCTGGTCATGGGCGACGCCCTGGCCGTGGCGCTCCTGGAGGCCCGCGGCTTTACGGCGGAGGACTTCGCGTTTTCCCATCCGGGTGGCGCACTGGGCCGCCGACTGCTGCTCAAAGTGGAAAACGTCATGCATTCGGGCGATGAATTGCCCCATGTCCAACGCGGCACCCTGCTCAAGGACGCGCTGATGGAAATGACCCGCAAGGGCCTGGGCATGACCGTGATCCTGGAAGCTGATGGGCGCCTGGCCGGGGTCTTCACCGACGGCGACTTGCGCCGCACCCTGGACCGCACCATCGACATCCACACAGCCACCATCGACGCGGTGATGACCCCGCACGGCAAGACCGCTCGCCCCGAGATGCTGGCTGCAGAAGCATTGAAGATCATGGAAGACCATAAGATCGGTGCGCTGGTGGTAGTCGATACCCACGACTACCCGATCGGCGCCCTGAACATGCACGACTTGCTGCGTGCAGGAGTGATGTAAATGACCAGCGACCTGATGCAACGCGGTAAAAACATCAAACTGGCGATTTTCGATGTGGACGGCGTACTGACCGACGGCCGCCTGTATTTCCTCGAAGATGGCAGTGAATTCAAGACGTTCAACACCCTCGACGGCCAGGGCATCAAAATGCTGATGGCGGCGGGCGTACAAACGGCGATCATCAGCGGCAGAAAAACTCCGGTTGTGGAACGTCGCGCACAAAACCTGGGGATTCCTCACCTGTATCAGGGCCGCGAGGATAAACTGGTGGTTCTGGACGAGCTTCTTGGCCAACTCAACCTAAGCTATGAGCAGGTCGCTTACTTGGGCGATGATTTGCCCGACCTGCCGGTCATTCGCCGAGTCGGCCTGGGCATGGCCGTTGCCAATGCTGCGGCGTTCGTGCGCGAGCACGCCCATGGCATCACCACTGCGCGTGGTGGCGAAGGTGCCGCCCGCGAGTTCTGCGAGCTGATTCTGCGTGCCCAGGGCAGCCTTGAAGCAGCCCACGCCGCCTACTTATAGAGCGTTTTATGCTGAGTAAAAAGATTCGCAACTTCCTGCTTTTCGGGGTCATCGCCGCGCTGTTCCTCGCGGTGGGCTACTGGAACATCAGCCCGGAGCGCTTCCTTGACCAACCTGCTGCGCAGGTGGACGAAGGCGCTATCGACTACTACGCCACCAATGCCAAAAGCGTGCAGTTCCTGCCCGATGGCAAGGTGCAGTACGAAATGACCTCGGACAAGGTCGAGCACTTGAAGGCCACCGAAGTCACCTTGCTGACCAACCCGGACATGAACATTTACCGCGGCACCGAGTTCCCGTGGCACGTCACCAGCAAGCGTGGCGAGGTCAACCCGGACGGTACCGAGGTAGAACTGATCGACTCGGTGCGCGTTGCGCGCACTGACGATAAAAAACGTGAGACCGTGATTACCAGCAGTCGCATGACCGTATTCCCGCAGAAGCAATATGCGCAGACCGAGCAAGACGTTAGAATCGACGGCGCTGGCGGTGTATCGACTGGCAAGGGAATGAAAGCGTATTTGAAAGAAAGCAGGATACACCTGCTATCGAACGTAAGAGGACAGTATGAGGCTCGTTAAAACTCTCCCTATTTTGCTCGGTCTGGGCGCAGCACTGGGAAGCGTGAGCGCCTGGGCTCTGCCGAACGATAGCCAGCAACCGATCCACATCTCGGCTGACGATGCGCAGCTGGATGACAAGCAAGGTGTTGCCACCTACACCGGCGGCGTGATCATCACCCAAGGGTCGATGAAGATCACCGGCAATACCGTGACACTGACGCGCACCCAAAGCGGTGACATCGACGTCGTGACCTCGGTAGGCAACCTGGCTTACTTCGAACAGAAGCAGTCCGCCGCCGATACCGGCCCGATGAAGGGCTACGGCAAGACTATCCAGTACCACGCCCAGCAGAACCGCATCGTGCTGATCGACCAGGCCAAGGTGCTCAGCCCCGACGGCAACTCCACGGAAGGTGAAAAAATCACCTATGACACCGTGAAGCAGATCGCAAACGCCGGCCGCGCCAATGGCTCCAAGGTGACCGCGCCACGCCCACGTATCGATATGGTTATCCAGCCTAAGAAGAAGGCCGAGTAAATGGCAACCCTGAAAGCCCAGCATCTGGCCAAGGCCTACAAAAGCCGTCAGGTCGTGCGCGACGTCAGCCTGTCGATCGACAGCGGCCAGATCGTCGGCTTGCTCGGCCCCAACGGCGCCGGCAAGACCACCTGCTTCTACATGATCGTCGGCCTGGTCCAGGCGGACCAGGGTCGTGTATTGATCGACGACCTGGATGTCAGCCACCAGCCCATGCACGGCCGCGCCCGTGCCGGCATCGGCTATCTTCCGCAGGAAGCGTCGATCTTCCGCAAATTGTCGGTAGCCGACAACATCATGGCGATCCTTGAGACACGCAAGGAACTCGACCGCGATGGCCGTCGCAAGGAATTGGAAAGCCTGTTGCAGGAGTTCCATATCAACCACATTCGCGACAACCTGGGCATGAGCCTGTCCGGCGGTGAACGTCGCCGTGTGGAGATCGCCCGAGCACTGGCAACTGCCCCCAAGTTCATCCTGCTGGACGAACCGTTTGCCGGCGTCGACCCGATCTCGGTCGGCGATATCAAACAGATCATCCATCACCTCAAGGCCAAGGGGATCGGCGTACTCATCACCGACCACAACGTGCGTGAGACCCTCGACATCTGCGAAACCGCCTATATCGTCAACGATGGCCAGCTGATCGCCGAAGGCGACTCTGCCACCATCCTGGCCAACGAGCTGGTCAAGGAAGTGTACCTGGGTCACGAGTTCCGCCTGTAAACCAGCCTTTCAACACGAGGCGTTGGCAGGTCGTTTGCCTCAAGCGCGGACGTCAATGAAAACCTCCGGATTTTTATTGTTACCGCGCTCTAGGCAAAGCCCCGGATATCAGGCATATAATTTGCTTATGTTTGGCGCTCACGCGCCCTGTCGTGGATGGCGCATTGCGCCGGCGAATAAGGTGTTAAGCCCCTGCCATGAAACCATCGCTAGTCCTGAGAATGGGCCAGCAGCTGACGATGACACCGCAGCTGCAACAGGCCATCCGCCTGCTCCAATTGTCGACCCTGGACCTGCAACAGGAAATCCAGGAGGCCCTGGAGTCCAATCCGATGCTCGAACGCCAGGAAGAAGGCGACGACTTCGATAACGCAGACCCGCTGGCCGACAACATAGAGCACAAACCCAATTCCGACGTGCAGGAACCCTCCTACCAGGAAACCGCCCCTACGGTGGACAACCTCGAAGAAGGCGACTGGAACGAACGCATCCCCAACGAACTCCCGGTGGACACCGCCTGGGAAGACGTCTACCAGACCAGCGCCAGCAGCCTGCCCAGCAATGACGATGACGAGTGGGACTTCACCACCCGCACCTCCGCCGGCGAAAGCTTGCAGAGCCACCTGCTGTGGCAACTGAACCTTGCACCGATGTCGGACACCGATCGCCTGATCGCCGTGACCTTGATCGACTGCATCAATAACCAGGGCTATCTGGACGAGACGCTCGAAGAAATTCTGGAAGCGTTCGACCCGGAACTGGACATCGAACTGGACGAAATCGAAGCCGTCCTGCACCGCATCCAGCAGTTCGAGCCCGCCGGCATCGGCGCCCGCTCGCTCAGCGAATGCCTGCTGCTGCAACTGCGCCAGCTCCCCGCCAAGACCCCTTGGCTGGCCGAGGCCCAGCGCCTGGTCACCGATTACATCGATTTGCTCGGCAGCCGCGACTACAGCCAGCTGATGCGCCGCATGAAGCTCAAGGAAGACGACCTGCGCCAGGTCATCGAGCTGGTGCAAAGCCTCAACCCGCGCCCAGGCTCGCAGATCGAGTCCAGCGAAGCCGAATACGTGGTCCCTGACGTTATCGTGCGCAAGGACAACGAACGCTGGCTGGTCGAGCTGAACCAGGAGTCGGTGCCCCGCCTGCGGGTCAACCCGCAATACGCCGGTTTCGTGCGCCGCGCCGACACCAGCGCCGACAACACGTTTATGCGCAACCAGTTGCAGGAAGCGCGCTGGTTCATCAAGAGCCTGCAAAGCCGCAACGAAACCCTGATGAAAGTGGCCACCCAGATCGTCGAGCACCAGCGCGGCTTCCTGGAATATGGCGACGAAGCGATGAAACCTCTGGTTCTGCACGATATCGCTGAAGCGGTGGGCATGCATGAATCGACCATTTCACGGGTGACCACGCAAAAATTCATGCATACCCCACGGGGTATTTATGAACTGAAATACTTTTTCTCCAGCCATGTAAGCACCTCCGAAGGCGGCGAATGCTCGTCCACGGCGATCCGCGCGATCATCAAAAAACTGGTTGCCGCGGAAAATCAGAAAAAGCCGTTGAGTGACAGCAAGATCGCTGGTTTACTGGAGGCACAAGGCATTCAGGTCGCCCGTCGAACCGTCGCCAAGTACCGCGAGTCCCTCGGGATCGCGCCTTCCAGCGAGCGAAAGCGTTTGATGTGACGGGCGGGCCACAGCGTTCCAGTGGCAGGCGCTTTTGCCTGTCGCTTTATGCACTGGCAACGAAGGAGAAGCTGTATGCAAGTCAACATCAGTGGACACCAGCTGGAAGTCACCAAGCCCCTGCGTGAGTACACCGAGAGCAAGCTGAACAAGCTTGCGGGGCATTTTGACAAGATCACCAACGTGCAGGTCATCATGGAGGTCGATAAGCTCAAGCAGAAAATCGAGGCCACCCTGCACGTACCCAATGCGAAGCTCGTCGCCAATGCGGAACATGAAGATATGTACGCAGCGATTGACTCGCTCTACGACAAGCTGGACCGCCAACTCATAAAGCATAAGGAAAAGAATCTGCACCTGATGCAAGGTACAGGTCGTTAACTCTCCCCCCATGATCCGACTTGAAACCATCCTGACCCCCGGCCGTTCACTTGTGAACGCGCCGGGTGGCAGCAAGAAGAAAGCCCTGGAACAAATTGCCAACCTGATCAGCCGCGAAGTGCCTGAACTGGAGATGCAAGATGTCTACGAGGCCCTGATCGCCCGTGAAAAACTCGGTTCCACCGGTTTTGGCAACGGCATCGCCATTCCTCACTGCCGCCTCAAAGGCTGCGATACGCCAGTCAGCGCCCTGCTGCACCTGGACGCTCCCATCGATTTCGACGCCATCGACGGTGCCCCGGTAGACCTGCTGTTTGTACTGCTGGTCCCACAGGCCGCCACCGATGCGCATCTGGAACTGCTCCGGCAGATCGCCAGCATGCTCGACCGCAAGGAAGTACGCGACAAACTGCGCAGTGCCAGCAGCAACGAGGCGCTGTACCAGGTTGTCCTGGATGAACAAAACGGGCAGTAACCATGCGTTTGATCATCGTCAGCGGCCGCTCCGGCTCGGGTAAAAGCACCGCCCTCAACGTTCTTGAGGACAACGGCTTCTATTGCATCGACAACCTGCCCGCCGGCCTGCTGCCGGAACTGGCCGAACGTGCGTTGATCCACACCGAACTGGCGCAGCCTCTGGTCGCCGTTTCGATTGATGCGCGCAACCTGCCCAGTCACCTTGAGCGATTCCCGCAATTGCTCGAGGAAGTGCGGGCCAAGCACATTCATTGCGATGTGCTGTACCTGGACGCCGACGAAGAGACCCTGCTCAAGCGTTTCTCCGAAACCCGTCGACGCCACCCACTCAGCAGCCCCCACCGCTCGCTGGCCGAAGCCATCGAAGACGAAACCAAGCTGCTGGGCCCGATCATTGACCTCGCCGACCTCAAGATCAACACCACCGGCCTCAACCTGTACCAGTTGCGCGATGCCATCAAGCTGCGCCTGCTGAACCAGCCAGAGCCCGGCACCGCATTCCTTGTGGAGTCTTTTGGCTTCAAGCGTGGCATGCCGGTGGACGCCGACCTGGTGTTTGATGTGCGCTGCCTGCCCAACCCTTACTGGAAGCCGGAGTTGCGCGATCAGTCCGGCCTCGATCAACCTGTGGCGGAGTACCTGGCGGCGCAACCGGATGTTGAAGAGATGTTCCAGGACATCTCCGGCTATCTGCTCAAATGGCTGCCGCGTTTTGCCGCGAGCAATCGAGCCTATGTCACCATTGCCATCGGCTGCACCGGCGGCCACCACCGCTCCGTCTACCTGACCGAGCGCCTGGGCAAGGTGCTGCAACAAACCCTCAAGAACGTCCAGGTTCGCCACCGCGACCTTAGCTGAAAGGAACACCTGCGCGATGCCCGCTCTGGAAATTGAAATCATCAACAAACTGGGCCTGCACGCCCGGGCCTCGGCCAAATTCGTCGGTGTTGCCGGGCAGTTCCCCTGCCAGATCCGCGCCGGGCGCACCCCGGAATCCATGGTCGATGGCAAGAGCATCATGGCCATGATGATGCTGGCAGCCGGCAAGGGCACCAAGATTCACTTGAAGACAGAAGGCGAGCAGGAACAGGAGGCGATGGACGCCCTGGTGGCGCTGATCAATAACTATTTTGATGAAGGTGAGTAACCTCACCCCCTAGGCCCGACGTGAAGCCGCAAGGCTTCACCCCAATGCCGTATCCATAACCATCATCAAGCAGAACCCGACGCACAGCCCCAGGCTGGCGAGCTTTTCATGGCCGTTGCGCCGCGACTCCGGGATCACTTCGTGGGTCACCACCAACAGCATGGCGCCTGCGGCAAGGGCCAGACCCAACGGCAGCAGCACCTCAGCCAAGCTGACCAGCCAAGCGCACAGTACGGCAAATACCGGCTCCACCAAGCCTGAGGCTGCCCCGATCAGGAAGGCCTTGACCCGCGACATCCCCGCCCCAGCCAATACCAACGCAATCACCAGGCCTTCGGGCACGTCCTGCAAGGCAATGCCCATGGCCAGACTGTCGGCATCCGGCATGCCGCCGCCGGCGGAAACGCCCACGGCCATGCCTTCGGGAATGTTATGGGCGATGATGGCGAACACAAACAGCCAGATACGTGGCGGGATGACCGGTTTATCCGGCGTACCCACCAGCATTTCCGGGCTCGCGCCCGAGACCTTGCGATCTACCAGATACAGCCCGAATGCACCCAGCATGATGCCAAAGCTGATCAGGCCGCTCGCACCCCAGGGCGACAGCCCGAGGCTTTCCGCGGCGGCGATGCCCGGCACAATCAGCGAGAACGCGGTGGCGGCCAACATCACCCCGGCCCCGAAGCCCAGCAAGGTGTCGCTCAACGCCACCGGCATCCGCCGGATCACCAGCACCGGAACCGCGCCCAACGCCGTGCCAAGGGCGCAGATCGCGCCGCCCTGCAAGGCGCGCAGGATGCGCGGCTCCAAGTCCAGCCAGGCCAGCCCGTGAGCCACCAGCAATGCAGTACCTGCCAATAGCAGCAGCGAGCCAAACGCATAACGAAACATTCGCCCGCTGCTGATCGCCAGTGTTTCAGTGCCCATAGTCGGCCTTAGATCTTGTTATGTGGGTTGAATGTCAGGCCAAAGCAGCCTGATAGCGTGCGGCGACTTCAGGCCAGTTAATAACACTGTAGAAGGCGTTGATGTATTCCGGGCGACGGTTTTGATACAGCAGGTAGTAAGCATGTTCCCAGACGTCCAGGCCGAGGATTGGTGTATTACCGTTCATCAGCGGGCTGTCCTGGTTACCGCTGCTTTCGACCACCAGAGTTTTTTGCGGGGTAACGCTCAGCCACGCCCAGCCGCTGCCGAAACGCGTCAAGGCCGCCTTGGTGAACGCTTCCTTGAAGCTGTCAAAACCACCCAACTGCTCGTCGATAGCCTTGCCCAGTGCGCCTTCAGGCTTGCCGCCGCCTTTTGGCGACATCACCGCCCAGAACAACGAATGGTTGGCGTGGCCGCCGCCCTGGTTAATCACCGCTGCGCGTAGCTTTTCCGGCAGTTGTTGCACGCTGGATACCAGCTTTTCTACCGGCCAACCCGCGAACTCCGTGCCCTCAACCGCCGCATTGAGGTTGTTGATGTAGGTTTGGTGGTGCTTGGTGTAGTGAATCTCCATGGTTTGCGCATCGATATGCGGTTCCAGGGCATCGTAGGCGTAAGGCAATGCAGGCAAGGTGTAGGTCATATCAATGTGCTCCGTATTGAGACGTGGTCGGTTGCGTCGCAGTACCGCCCAGCAAGCGATGGGTGCGCGGGTATTCACCGTGGTCGCTGATGAAATTCAACAATTCGACGTAGGTTTTGCTGCTCTGGCGCAGGGCCGCTTCGCGCAATTGCGGGCTCAGGCGCGGGTCCTGCATGGTCTGCAGCAAGCGCTGATGAATGGCGCAGAGGTATTCGGCGCTTTCCTCGGGCTGGTTCAGGCGCAGGTGCAGGTCCGCCAGGTTGTGATGGGAAATGACGCAAGCCGCCACTGCTTCGTCGGCATCCGCCCAGCGTTCGAACAACACTTGAGCCAGGGCCAGGGCTTGCAAATAGGCCTCGCGAGCGTCAACCAGCTCGCCCTGCATAAAGCAGCGATTGGCCCGTTCGATCGTGCGTTTCCAGTGCTCCATGGTGTGCCTCCAAAGCAGAGTCGGTGATTACACGCCGCCGGCCGTGAGCTTTTCCGGGTCCAGCAGGACCTCCAGTTGGCTGCGCGGCAAGTCGGTGTGCTCGAGGGCGACATCAATCACCGGACGGCCCTGCTGATAAGCCTTCTTGGCGATTTCAGCAGCCTTCTGGTAACCAATGATCGGGTTGAGTGCGGTGACCAGGATCGGGTTGCGCGACAGCGCCTCCTTGAGCTTGGCCTCGTTGACCTTGAAGCTGGCGATGGCCTTGTCCGCCAGCAGGCGACTGGAATTGGCCAGCAGTTCAAGGCTGCTGAGCAGGTTCTGAGCGATGATCGGCAGCATCACGTTCAGCTCGAAGTTGCCCGATTGACCGGCCACGGTGATCACTGTGTCATTGCCGATAACCTGTGCGGCGACCATCGCGGTTGCTTCCGGGATCACCGGATTGACCTTGCCAGGCATGATCGACGAGCCCGGCTGCAGACCTTCCAGCTCGATTTCGCCAAGGCCGGCCAATGGGCCGGAGTTCATCCAGCGCAGGTCGTTGGCGATTTTCATCAGTGACACGGCGGTGGCTTTGAGTTGGCCGGAAACGGCGACGGCGGTGTCCTGGGAACCGATCAGCGCGAACAGGTTCTTGCCCGGGGTGAACTTCACACCGGTCAGGCTGCTCAGCTGCTGGCTGAAGCGTGCAGCGAATTGCGGGTGTGCGTTGATCCCGGTCCCCACCGCCGTACCGCCCTGGGCCAGGGCTTGCAGGCTCGGCAGCAGGTCCTGCAGATGGGCGATATTGGCCTTGAGCTGTTGCGCCCAGCCATTGAGCACCTGGCTCATGCGAACCGGCATCGCGTCCATCAGGTGGGTACGACCGGTCTTGATGAAGGGGTGAACCTCCTGGGCCTTCTGCTCGATCACCTGTACCAGGTGCAGCAGCGCCGGCAGCGTCTGCTCGTGCAGCACCAGCGCGGCGCTCACGTGGATGGTGGTCGGGATGATGTCGTTGCTGCTTTGGCCGCAGTTCACATGATCGTTAGGGTTGACCGCCTCGCCCAGCAAACGGCTGGCGAGGGTTGCGATCACTTCGTTGGCGTTCATGTTGGAGCTGGTGCCCGAGCCGGTCTGGAAGATGTCCACCGGGAAGTGCTGCATGAAATCGCCTTCCAGCAAGCCTTGCGCTGCGTCGACGATGGCTTTGCCCTGCCCTTCGCTGATCTGCTGGAGGTCGACGTTGACCTTGGCGGCAGCGGCCTTCGCCAGGATCAGGGCGCGAACGAACTGCGCTGGCATGCGTTGGTTGCTGATCGGGAAATTGTTCACCGCGCGCTGGGTTTGCGCGCCATACAGCGCCTCGGCAGGCACTTGCAGTTCGCCCATGCTGTCGCGTTCGATACGGGTGTTACTCATCGGAAGATCCTTGCACCAGGTCAGAAACAGATAGGGATGGCAGCAATTCGCACGTCGCCAATTGCCAGGCAAAGGTCTGCCAGCGCTTGAGGCGGCAGGCACAGTGGGAGAGTTTTTCCAGGTCGCGCAATGGGCGCCAGGCCTGGTCAAGGCAGGTGGACCGCCAATGCCATGGCAAAGCGATATCGCTCGCGGTGTCGATCAGCAGGCGGAATGACGTTTCGGCGATCGTCCACGGATGGGTGGCGGTGCAGCACGCCAGGTATCGACCCTCGTTGAGGTAATGTTCGATCAGGCGAGGTTCATTGGGATCGAGGCCACAGCGAATCTGACGACTCATCCAGCGCCAGCTCTCCAGGTAGGGATCCTCATGCAGGACAGAACTCATGATCCACACTCATTCGGTAATGATATTTATTATTAAATGATATTGAGAATCAACGCAATGGCGGCATCATGCTCCCACTGAATTGCAGGCACAAAAAAAGCGCGCTATCCGTGAGGTAGCGCGCTTTTTTTGAGAGGCGGACGAATCAGCTGCCGGCGACCGTCATGCGCTCGATCAATACCGACCCCGTACGAATGTTGCTGCGCAGTTCCAGGTCATTGCCCACGGCAACAATCTGCTTGAACATATCGCGCATATTGCCGGCGATGGTGACTTCCTGGACCGCGAATTGAATCTCGCCGTTTTCTACCCAGAAACCCGCCGCCCCACGGGAATAATCACCGGTGACCATGTTCAGGCCATGCCCCATCAGCTCGGTCACCAGCAGGCCGCGGCCCATGCGCCGCAGCAGCGCCGCCTGGTCTTCATCGCCATGGGTTACAAACAGGTTATGCACGCCGCCGGAGTTGGCAGTGCTCGGCAGGCCAAGCTTGCGCCCGGAATAAGTACCCAAGACGTAGGACACCAACTCACCGTTCTCGACGAACGGCTTGGCATAAGTCGCCAGGCCATCACCGTCGAACGCCGAGCTGCCCATGGCCCGCATCAGGTGTGGACGCTCATCGATGGTCAGCCACTCGGGGAACAGTTTCTGGCCAATCGCGCCTTCCAGGAACGACGACTTGCGGTACAGGTTGCCGCCCGAAATTGCGCCCAGGAAGCTGCCGAACAAGCCACCCGCCAGCTCGGCCGAAAACAGCACCGGCACTTCACAGGTCGGTACCGGGCGCGCGCCCAGACGGCTCGCGGCGCGTTGCGCCGCGCGCTGGCCAATGCTGGCAGGGTCTGCCAGCAAGTCGCCCTGACGGTTCACGTCGTACCAGTAGTCGCGTTGCATCTGGCCATTGGCCTCGGCAATCATCACGCAGCTCAAGCTATGGCGCGTCGAGGCATAACCGCCAATGAAACCATGGCTGTTGCCATACACGCGGCAACCTTGGTGGGTGCTCAACGTGGTGCCATCTGCGTTCTTGATGCGGGGATCGGCATCGAACGCCGCCGCTTCGCAGGTCAGCGCTTGTTCGATGGCTTGTTCAGGCGTGATGTCCCAGGCATGGAACAGGTCAAAGTCCTTGAGGTCCTTGGCCATCAACGCTTTGTCGGCCAGGCCCGAGCTTTCATCCTCGGAGGTGTGCTTGGCAATCGCCAGTGCGGCAGCGACCGTTTCGCGAATCGCCTCCGGGCCGCTGGCCGAAGTGCTGGCCGAGCCTTTGCGCTGCCCAACATACAACGTGATGCCAAAACCCTGGTCACGGTTGAATTCGACGGTTTCCACTTCCCGCTGGCGCACCGACGTCGACAGCCCCTGCTCCAGCGAAACCGCCACTTCACAGGCGCTGGCCCCCTGGCGCTTGGCCTCGGCAAGGATCTGCTCGACTTGTTCCTGCAGTGCCGGTAACGCTTGCGGACCGACGCTTTGGGCTGCACTCATGGTTTTCTCCACTCAAATTCTGCTTTCGGTTAAGGCCATCGAGCGACCGGGCCGGACAAGCGGCCCCCGACTGGTTATCATGGCGGCGTTTCTTTGCGGACTGCCACCATGGTTGATTCTTACGACGACTCCCTCGATGGGGAGAAAAGCAAAACCCAGGTCAAACGTGAGCTGCATGCTCTGGTTGACCTCGGCGAGCGCCTTACAACGCTCAAAAAAGACTTGATTGCAAAACTGCCACTGACCGACGAAATGCGCCGGGCGCTTGCGGATGCACCCAAGCACACCGCGAATATCGCGCGTAAACGGCACATCATGTTTATCGGCAAGCTGATGCGCGATCAGGACACTGACGCCATTCTGGCCCTGCTTGATCAAACCGATGCCTCCACTCGCCAGTACAACGAACGCTTCCATAACCTGGAGCGTTGGCGTGACCGCCTGATTTCGGGCGATGACGCGGTGCTGGAGAAATTCGTGCTGGACTACCCGGACGCGGACCGCCAGCAACTGCGCTCCCTGATCCGTCAGGCCCAGCACGAGCAGGCGCATAACAAGGCGCCGGCCACCAGCCGTAAAATCTTCAAATACATCCGTGAGCTGGACGAGACTCAACGCGGCCTGCGTTGATGCCCTTCCCGGGGTGGCGGTCATCGCCACCCTAAGCTCCACCTGTTACGACCCCGTGCCACCCACGGTGATCGCATCGATTTTCAGCGTTGGCTGGCCGACACCCACCGGCACCGACTGCCCATCTTTCCCGCATGTACCCACGCCACTGTCCAGCGACAGGTCGTTACCGACCATCGACACCTTGCTCATGGCTTCCGGCCCGTTACCAATCAACGTGGCCCCTTTGACCGGCGCGGTGATCTTGCCGTCTTCGATCAGGTACGCCTCGCTGGTGGAGAACACGAACTTGCCACTGGTGATATCCACCTGGCCACCGCCGAGGTTCGCGCAGTAGATCCCGCGTTTCACCGAAGCAATGATTTCTGCCGGATCGCTTTCGCCACCAAGCATGTAGGTGTTGGTCATGCGCGGCATCGGCAGGTGCGCATAGGATTCGCGACGGCCGTTACCCGTACGCGCCACGCCCATCAGGCGGGCATTGAGTTTGTCTTGCATGTAACCCTTGAGTACGCCGTTTTCGATCAGCGTGGTGCACTCGGTCGGCGTGCCTTCATCGTCGACGCTCAGCGAGCCACGGCGACCGGCCAGGGTGCCGTCATCGACAATCGTGCAGAGCTTGGAGGCCACCATTTCACCCATGCGCCCGCTGTAGGCCGAACTGCCCTTGCGGTTGAAGTCGCCTTCCAGGCCATGGCCCACGGCTTCGTGCAGCAACACACCGGACCAACCCGAGCCGAGTACCACCGGCAATGTACCCGCCGGTGCCGGGATCGCTTCCAGGTTCACCAACGCCTGGCGCAGCGCTTCACGGGCATAGCCCATGGCACGGTCTTCAGCCAGGAAGTAACGGTAGTCGGTACGCCCGCCACCCCCATGACCACCGCGCTCGCGGCGACCATTCTGCTCGACGATCACACTGACATTGAAACGCACCAGCGGTCGCACATCCGCCGCCAGCCCGCCGTCGGTGGAGGCCACCAGAATGCGCTCCCACACGCCGGCCATGCTCACGGTGACCTGCTGGATACGCGGGTCCAAGGCGCGAGTGGCGGCATCGATACGCTTGAGCAAATCGACTTTTTCCGCACGGCTGATCACTTCCAGGGGGTTATCCGGCGCGTACAACTGCGCCACGTCCTGGGTGCTGAACGCCTGTACCGTGCCATTCTGGCCAGCACGGGAAATCGACCGCGCGGCACGCGCCGCCAGGCCCAGGGCTTCAAGGGTGATCGCGTTGCTGTAGGCAAAACCGGTTTTTTCACCGGATTGCGCACGCACGCCCACGCCTTGGTCAAGGTTGAAGCTGCCTTCCTTGACGATGCCGTCCTCGAGGGCCCAGGACTCGGAGATTTGCCCCTGGAAATACAGGTCGGCCGCGTCGATGCCGGGTCCGGCCAGATCGCCGAGCACGGTTTGCAGACTTTCGATGGTCACGCCACCGGGTGCCAGGAGGTGTTCACTGACTGAGGACAACAACTCGCTCATAGGTTTGGCCTTAAATTCATCGTTCTGATGCAGGTCGCTGCGCGCCCTGCGAGAAAAAGCGCCGATGGTTGACCACCGGCATGCGCGCCCGTATCGACGCCTGTTCACTGCTGTCGCGCTCGGCCAGCAACACCGCTTCGCCTTGATCCTGTTGGCTCAGTACGCGCCCCCACGGGTCGATAATCGCCGCGTGGCCATAGGTTTCCCGTGGCCCCGGATGCACACCACCCTGGGCGGCCGCCAGCACATAGCACTGCGTCTCGACAGCCCGCGCGCGAATCAGCACATCCCAGTGCGCTGCGCCGGTCACCGCCGTAAAGGCGGAAGGCGCGGTGATCAATTCAGCCCCTGCTGCACGCAACTCGCTGTACAACTCAGGGAAGCGCAAGTCGTAGCACACCGACAACCCCACACGCCCCACCGGTGTATCCGCCACTACCACGTTGCCACCGAAAGCATAGTCGTCGGATTCGCGATAACGCCCGCGCGCATCCGCTACATCCACATCAAACAGGTGCAGCTTGTCGTAACGGGCGACTATTTCGCCGCGATCATCGACTAGCAACGAGCAGGCATTGGGCTTGGCGTGTGGTTGGCCCTCTGGCGGCAACGGCAGCGTGCCGGCCACTATCCATAAGGTGAGGTCGCGGGCGGTCTGTTTCAACCACGGCAGGATCGGGCCTTCGCCCAACGCCTCGGCGCGACCGATATCGGCCACGTCACGGCGGCCCATGGCAGCGAAATTTTCCGGCAGTACCGCCAGTTTCGCACCGCCTGCTGCCGCTTGCTCCAGCAAGCGCCGAGCCTGGGCCAGGTTGGCCAGCACATCGCTCTGGCTGACCATTTGAATTACCGCAAAGGACATGGGCCGACACTCCGTAATGGGCATGCGGCCATGCTACTCCACAGGCTCTCAGTTTGGTTTTTCAAATGGCTTGTCGAAGGTGATTTTCGGGTCCTTCCAAGGGCCTTCCACTTTGTATTGCACACTGGCAAAGCGCGCAACACGGTCACCGATGAGCTTGTCGATCAGGAACAACGCGCCGCCAATGGCAGGCGCGCCAACAATCAATGCGGCGATCGGCAGGTTATTGGTCACCGGCAAGGTAACCAGCAGCTTGGCGTCGACGCGGTCTGCCACCAAGTCCAAGGTGCCATTGAGTTCCAGATTGGTGGAAGGCCCGGTCATGGTGATGGGCTCGCGGGTCACAAACACGCCGTTACTGGCCGCAAGCAAACCTTTGACCCGGTCATAACTCAACCCTTTACCGAGCAAATCAGAGAAGTCCAGCCGCAGGCGGCGGCCGATGGAGTTGAAGTTAAGCAGGCCGAACACCCGCAGCGCCTGGGCACCACCTTCCACTTCAACGAACTGGCCCTTACGGAACGCTGCATCCAGGCTGCCGGAAAAGCGCTTGGGCCCGACCCAGGCCGGCGAACCCGGCCACCGGCCATCCACGTCCAAGTGGAAGTCTTCACTGGTCACGGTCGGCGCAAAGCCCCAGCCCTTGAGCACATCGGCGATATTCTTGCCATCCAGGCGGCCCTTGTACCAGCTGTTGCTGGCCCCCGGCGCGCCTTCCCAACCACCGGCGCCCTTGAGTTGCAGGCCCTTGAGCCCCAGGTCCAGGCTATTGAAGGCCAGGCCTTTGGCGGTTGGGCGGATTTTCAGCGACCAGGCGCCTATCAGGTCCGGCCCCTGGAACAGTTGATCAATAGCGATATCGAGTGCCGGAATATCCTTGGGATCAATATCAGCCAACGGGTCCGGTGCATTTTCGTCAGCCTGTACCGTCGGGTCCACCGCTGGCAGCTTCACGTACTGCAGGTTGATCGCAATCGGCGCGCCCTTGGCGTCCGGCAGGTTCACGCTGCCTTTTGCCTGCTGGCTGTCGAGTTTCAGGCCCCAAGCCGCGGGCTTACGGTCCAGTTGCAGGCTGACCTGATCGAACTGCGTGCCCAACCCTGTGAGCTTGCCAATCTTGAAGTCGGCCCCGCTCAGCAGTTGCTTGGCACTGCCGCCCGGGTCATTGCCGGCGTACTGGTTAACCAGTTTTCGCCACGGGTCGATGTCCAGCTCCGAAAGCACACCCCGGATGCGCAAGCCTTTGGCAGCTGGCAGCACAGCATCGCCGTCGCCCAGGAACAGTTCGCCACGGCCATCATTGAGTTTGTCCGGCGGCGCGGCAAAGGTGAAGTTCGCCAGCTCGCCATAGTCGAACCAGTAACGACGCTCGGCCCCCTGCAAGGTCATGCGGAACGTGCTGTCACGCCCCTGGCTGGCCGGCATGCCGAACGGTGCCGGCAGGTCCACCGCTACGCCTTTGAGGTTGGAGTTGACCATCAACTGGCTGTCGGCACCGTCCAGATTGACCTGCAGCTGATACGGGATATCCCCGGACACCGGCAGTGGCTGGCTGATTTTCAGCCAGTCGGTCAGCCGCTTGACCGTGACCTGGCCCTTGGCGGTGATACGGGTGCTGATATCGCCCGGTTTGCCGTCGGCAAAAATCTGCGCGGTGATCGGTCGGTCGAACGCCTGGGCCGTGATGTTCTGCCCACTCAGGCCCTTGGCACTGTCAAAACGGAATTCACCCTTGAGCTGGCTCAGGTCCAGGGTGGGCTCGGCCAGTTGCAGGCGTGCCTTGTCAGTCTGGAAGTCCACCACGATCTTGGGTTCGGTGCCCTTGGCCAGCGGAATGTCCAGGTCCAACTTACCTTGCAGGTCGCCTTCGCCTTTCCAGCCGGCAAACGTAGACGCGGTGCCGATAGGCGCTTCCTGAAGGATTTTCAGGCCATCGCCCAGGCCACCGGCAAAACCACCGGTGAGCAACAGGTGGCTGTCCTTGCCCGCTGGCGCGTGGGGAATATTGACGTAGATGTCCTTGACCTTGGTGTCGAGCAACTGGCCCTTGCTGGCAAGGATGCGCACACCGGTTTCCTCGACAAACACTTCACCCTTGACCTTGCTCACATGGGGCCAGCCAGGCTGGAACGCCAGCTCGGCGTCATGCACCTTGAAGAACAGGCTGATATTGCGCGAAGCGGGCAGCGCGTCGTGGTTCAACGAACCCTGGTACTGGAAGAAGCCTTGATCGACCGCGCCCTTGAGAATCGCGGTGCGCAGCCATTCGTCCAGGGCCGGGCTCAGCACCGCGGGCAGGTACTTGGGAGTGAAACGCCCGTCACCGTCGACCAGGCCGACCCGCAGGTCCATATAGTCTTCCTGGCTGTGGTCAAAATGCAGGCGAATGAGGAAGTCTGCAGCGATCTTGCCCTCTTCACCCAGCACCTTGATATACGGGGCAATCAGGGTGAAGCCTTGTTTATCCAGCTTCCACGTCAGGCGGGCGTTGGCCTGGATGTACTGCCAGGGCTTGGCGAAGATCGGGTCCAGGTGCAGGGAAAAATCCTTGCTGTCCATGCGCAACTCGCCCTGCCCCAAGTCGCCACTGATGCTGCCGGAAACGTTTCGCGCAGCCGGCGCACCGAAATACGCATCGAACCCTACGCGTTCCAGGTTGGCGGCAAAACTGACTTTCTGGTCGCTGGTGTCCTGGGGACGGAAATCCACCAGCACGTTACGCAACAGGCCAGTGGCCTTGAGGTGCTCGACGGTTTTGGCAAAGCCTTCGGGTAACGGTGCCAAGGCATTCAGCAGCGGCGTGATGGGCGTGAGGTCGAGGCGGTCAGCCTGCAGTTTCCAGACTTCCTGGGCCTTGTCGGTCGCCAGCGTTTGCTGCAATTGCAGACGCGATTCCCAGCGTGTCTCGCCCAGGTTCATCGCGAGGGAATCGAACAACACCTTGAGCCCGGTTTCACCGCGCTGCACGTAGGCGGTCAGGGCGAGGTTCTCGATATGCACAGGTTTGCGCTCGGCGTAGCTGCCCTTAACCTGTGGCGAGTTGAGGCGCACCACCGCGCTTTGCACGGTGCCCTTGGCCCAACTCAGCCAAAATTCGCCGCCGGCCTTGAACTGCGTAAGCTTCCATTGCTGGGTCAGCTTGGCAGGAACCCACTTGGCCCAATCGCTTTGGGGCAGGCTCAGATAGGCGTCGACTTCACCGTCCTTCCATTGGCTCGCACGAATCCGGGTGCGCAGGCTAAGGGCAAGAGGCTGGCCGTCGGGCAGGGTCACGCGGGCATCCAGACGCTGGCGGTTGAGGCCGGTGTGCAGGCTCAGGCCCACATAGGTCAGGGTTCGCGGTGCCTGGTCGAAGGGCTGCAAGGTGACCTGGCTGTCGAACAGCGACAGGCGCTTGACCACCTGCATCCGCTTGAGCAATTGCTCCGGGTCCAGCGGCTGGTCGTCCTGCACCGGCAAGCCTTGTAATGCCCAGTGGCCGTCCTGGTCCTCTTTGACGCTCAGTTGCAGGCCGCTGAGTTCCAGGTGTGCGAGGCGCACTTCACGCGCCATCAGGCTGGCCCAGATATCCGGCACCACTTCAACCTGATCCAGGCGCAAGGCGCTGCTGCCCTCGCCCACCATCACGTCGTGGGCCAGCAACACCGGGGCGAAACCGCTCCAGCGCCCTTCCAGGCGGCCGATGTGCAGCGGCATGTCCACCGCAGCCTGGGCCTTGGCCTCGACTTCGGCGCGGTACTCGGCTACCAACGGGGTCAATTCACGGCCGAGGCTCACATACACCGCAGCCAGCACCAACAGGAGGGCGCACAGGCCAAGGCCCCAACGGGTCAAAGCGGCAAAAAAGCGTATCAGACGCTCCATGTCAGGCGACCCTCAAGGCAGTAGGCGGACGGCTGATCAAGGTCTGCCGGTCTGGTGAAAACACAAAATGATTGGGGATCAGAGCAGCACCACGTCGTATTGTTCCTGCGAATACATGGTCTCGACCTGGAAGCGGATCGTGCGCCCGATAAAACCCTCCAGCTCAGCGACGTTACCGGACTCTTCATCCAGCAATCGGTCGACCACTTTCTGGTTGGCAAGCACTCTATAACCTTCGGCCTGGTAGGCTCGCGCCTCCCGTAAGATTTCCCGGAAAATCTCGTAGCAAACCGTTTCCGGGGTCTTCAATTTACCGCGCCCCTGGCAGCTGCTGCACGGCTCGCACAGCACTTGTTCAAGGCTTTCGCGGGTGCGCTTGCGGGTCATCTGCACCAGGCCCAGCTCGGTAATGCCGATGATATTGGTCTTGGCGTGATCGCGTTCCAGCTGTTTTTCCAGGGTGCGCAACACCTGGCGCTGGTGCTCTTCATCTTCCATGTCGATGAAGTCGATGATGATGATGCCGCCCAGGTTACGCAGGCGCAGTTGGCGGGCAATTGCCGTGGCCGCTTCGAGGTTGGTCTTGAAGATGGTTTCTTCGAGGTTGCGATGACCGACGAACGCGCCGGTGTTGACGTCGATGGTGGTCATCGCTTCTGCCGGGTCGACTACCAGATAGCCGCCGGACTTGAGCGGCACTTTGCGCTCCAGGGCTTTCTGGATTTCGTCTTCGACGCCATACAGATCAAAAATCGGCCGCTCCCCAGGGTAGTGTTCGAGGCGATCGGCAATTTCCGGCATCAGCTCGGCCACAAATTGCGTGGTGCGCTGGAAGGTTTCCCGCGAGTCGATGCGAATTTTCTCGATCTTGGGGCTGACCAGATCACGCAAGGTACGCAGGGCCAGGCCCAGGTCTTCATAGATCACGCTCGGCGCGCCGATGGTCTTGATCTGTGCTCCGATCTGGTCCCAGAGGCGGCGCAGGTAGCGGATGTCCATGAGGATTTCATCAGCGCCAGCGCCTTCAGCCGCGGTGCGCAGGATAAACCCTCCCGCTTCCTTGATGCCTTCGGCGGCCACGCAGTCGCTGACCACCTTTTTCAGGCGCTCGCGCTCGGCTTCGTCTTCGATCTTGAGGGAGATGCCGACATGCGCGGTACGCGGCATGTACACCAGGTAACGCGACGGAATCGACAGTTGCGTGGTCAGCCGCGCGCCCTTGGAGCCGATAGGGTCCTTGGTGACCTGCACCACCAGGCTCTGCCCTTCATGCACCAGTGCACTGATGCTTTCCACTGCCGGCCCTTCCCGCAGGGAGATTTCCGAAGCATGGATGAACGCCGCACGGTCCAGGCCGATATCGACAAATGCCGCCTGCATCCCCGGCAATACGCGCACCACCTTGCCTTTGTAGATATTGCCGACAATACCGCGCTTCTGGGTGCGCTCGACGTGCACTTCTTGCAGAACACCGTTCTCAACTACCGCCACGCGTGATTCCATCGGCGTGATATTGATCAGAATCTCTTCACTCATGGCTGGATCTCGTTCAGGCGTTTTCACAATAGTGACCGGTCGCTTATGGCTGGGCGCGCAAGTAACGGCGTTCAGCGCGCGGTAAGGTTTTGCCAACAGGGTATGCCGAATTGGTCGAGCAGTTGCGCGGTTTCGCACACCGGCAGGCCCACCACGGCGGAATAACTGCCATTGAGACCGGCGACGAACACCGATCCCAAGCCTTGGATAGCATAGCCGCCCGCTTTGTCCTGGGGTTCGCCACTGTGCCAGTAGGTTGTCGCTTCTTCGACACACACCTCACGAAAGCGGACGCGACTGCTGACACAGCGGGTTTCGCAACGCGTGCCGTCAGTGAGGGCGATGGCGGTCAGCACTTCGTGTTCGCGCCCGGCCAACGCCATCAGCATTGCCAGGGCATCGGCCTGATCCACGGGCTTGCCGAGTATCTGACCATCAACGATCACGGCCGTGTCGGCACCCAGCACGCAGGCGCCCAAGGTGTGTTCAAGTGCAGCAAAACCCGCCGCCGCCTTGCCGCGAGCAAGACGCTCTACGTAGGAAACAGGGGTTTCATGGGTAAGAGGGGTTTCATCAATGGCGGCGCTGACCACGGTGAAAGGCACACCGATCTGCGTCAGCAGCTCACGACGCCTCGGTGAACCCGAGGCCAGATACAGCGAATTCATTGCAGACTCTCCCTGTAGAGTTCGATAACCAGGCAGAGCCTCGCAATCCATTCAATTGATTTTATAGCGGCGGCGTAACCCACGCAGACCGAAACTGATCCATGGCCACAGCAAGGCACTGACCAGGGCCGGCAACACCAGCGCCAGGGTTGGCTGACGGTTACCGGTCAAGGCGCTCAGCCACAGCTGCACCAACTGCGCCAGGCCGAAGATCACCAGGATCACCAGGCACTGCTGCCACATCGGAAACATCCGCAGACGCTGCTGCAACGACAGCACCAGGAAGGTGATCAGGGTCAGGATCAACGCGTTCTGACCCAGCAAGGTGCCATAGAGCACATCTTCCGCCAAGCCCAGGAACATCGCGGTGACCATGCCCACTTTGTGCGGCAGGTTCAGCGACCAGAAAGCCAGCAGCAACGCCAGCCAGAGCGGGCGCAGGATTTCCATGAATTGAGGCAGCGGCGAAACACTGAGCAGCAAGCCAACGGCAAAGGTCAGCCAGACAATCCAACCGTTACGTGAATGAGTACCGGCCATTATTCCTCCCTCTGCCGCGTAGTTGCCGGGGCGGTAGCCGCAGGCTTCACCACAGGCGCCGTGGTAGCAGGCGTGGTGGCCGCTGGCTGGGTCGCAGCCGGTTTAGCCGGGCGCGTGCTGTGGACCACCGGCTTGGCCGGTGTCGCCACAGGGGTTGCTGCAGCCGACGGTGCAGGAGGCCCCACGAATGCCGGCTTGGGCACCGTGCTGGGAATGACTGGCGCAGTGCCATTTTGCTTGTCTTCCGCTTCCTGGGCTTGCGCAGCATCGTTGGCACGTTCTTCCGGCGTACGGTTATCGCTGAACACCAGCAGCAGGTAGCGACTGCGGTTCAAGGCCGCCGTGGGCACCGCACGCACAATGGCGAAGGGCTGGCCGGAATCGTGGATCACTTCCTTGACCGTCGCCACCGGGTAACCCGCCGGGAACCGTTGCCCCAGGCCGGAACTGACCAGCAGGTCGCCTTCCTTGATGTCGGCAGTGTCGGCGACGTGGCGCAGCTCCAGACGCTCCGGGTTACCGGTGCCACTGGCAATCGCGCGCAGGCCATTACGGTTGACCTGCACCGGGATGCTGTGGGTGGTGTCCGTCAGCAGCAACACCCGCGAGGTGTAGGGCATCAACTCGACCACCTGGCCCATCAGGCCACGGGCATCCAGCACCGGCTGGCCGAGGACCACACCGTCACGCTCACCCTTGTTGATGATGATCCGATGGGTAAAGGGGTTGGGGTCCATGCCGATCAACTCGGCCACTTCGACCTTTTCGTTGACCAGTGCCGAAGAGTTGAGCAACTCGCGCAGCCGAACATTCTGCTCGGTGAGGGCCGCGAGCTTCTGCATGCGCCCCTGCAACAGCAGGTTTTCGGTCTTGAGTTTTTCGTTCTCGGCGACAAGCTCGGTGCGGCTGCCAAATTGGCTGGCCACGCCCTGGTAGAGACGTTGCGGCAGGTCGGTGATCCAGTAAGTCTGCATCAACACCAGCGACATCTGGCTACGCACAGGCTTGAGCAGTGCAAAGCGGGCATCGACCACCATCAGCGCGACCGAAAGCACGACCAGCACCAACAAGCGCACGCCCAATGAGGGGCCTTTGGCGAAAAGCGGTTTAATAAGCCGCTCCTCCCAGGCAAATGTTCTCTTTATTCATACGGCATCTAACCGGCCTGGATGCAGATTGAAGAAGATAAACGCCAACAGGCAGCACTGCAAAGTGCTGCCTGCGGGCGAAACATGGCGCAACCAACGATCTTATTCGCTGGAGAGCAGGTCCATGGTGTGTTTATCCATCATTTCCAGTGCACGGCCACCGCCACGGGCGACGCAGGTCAGCGGGTCTTCGGCGACGATCACCGGCAGGCCGGTTTCCTGGGCCAGCAACTTGTCGAGGTCGCGCAACAGGGCGCCACCACCGGTCAGCACCAGGCCACGCTCGGCGATATCGGAAGCCAGCTCCGGCGGCGATTGCTCCAGCGCGCTTTTCACAGCCTGAACGATGGTGGCCAGGGACTCTTGCAGAGCTTCCAGCACTTCATTGGAGTTCAGGGTAAAGGCACGTGGAACGCCTTCGGCCAGGTTGCGACCGCGAACATCGACTTCGCGAACTTCGCCGCCCGGGTAAGCGGTGCCGATTTCCTGTTTGATACGTTCGGCGGTGGATTCACCGATCAGGCTGCCGTAGTTACGACGCACATAGGTGATGATCGCTTCGTCGAAGCGGTCGCCGCCAACGCGTACGGATTCGGCATACACCACACCGTTGAGGGAAATCAGGGCGATTTCAGTGGTACCACCACCGATATCCACCACCATCGAACCGCGGGCTTCTTCTACCGGCAGGCCGGCACCGATCGCAGCAGCCATCGGCTCTTCGATCAGGAACACTTCGCGGGCACCGGCGCCAAGGGCCGATTCACGGATGGCACGACGCTCCACCTGGGTGGACTTGCATGGAACGCAGATCAGCACACGAGGGCTGGGCTGCAGGAAACTGTTTTCGTGAACCTTGTTGATGAAGTACTGCAGCATCTTCTCGCAAACGCTGAAGTCGGCGATCACGCCGTCTTTCATCGGACGAATGGCAGCAATATTGCCTGGTGTACGGCCCAGCATACGCTTGGCCTCGGTGCCGACGGCAACGACACTTTTCTGATTACCATGGGTCCGAATGGCCACAACCGATGGCTCATTCAGAACGATACCGCGCTCGCGCACGTAAATAAGGGTGTTGGCAGTGCCCAGGTCAATGGAAAGATCGCTGGAAAACATGCCACGCAGTTTCTTGAACATGGGAAAGGGACCCTAGGCAACGCGTGGGTAAAAAAGTGCGGCAAACTCTAACAACGACAGGGATTTTGGGCAAGGCGCCAATGTGCTAAATTGGCCGACTTTCTGTGCACCAACCCCCACAATCGCGGCCGTAAGACCGTAGAAATGCGGTAGTGTTCCGACAATCTAACACACGGACAGCCTCCGTTCTGTTTTCCACTGGAGATTCCCATGACGCTTGAACGCTCCGACGTGGAAAAAATCGCGCATCTGGCCTCGCTTGGCCTCAATGATGCCGATCTTCCACAGACCACTGCAGCCCTGAACAGCATTCTCGGGCTGGTCGACCAAATGCAGGCCGTCAATACCGACGGCATCGAGCCCCTGGCTCACCCGCTGGAAGCCAGCCAGCGCCTGCGCGCAGACGTCGTGACCGAGCGCAATAACCGCGAGGCCTACCAGTCCATCGCACCAGCGGTCGAAAACGGCCTGTACCTGGTTCCGAAAGTCATCGACTAAAGGGAAAGAGCCTTTCATGCATCACATGACTCTGGCCGAGATCGCCCGCGGTCTCGCCGACAAAAAGTTTTCTTCCGAAGAGCTGACCAAGACCCTGCTGGCGCGTATCGCCGAGCTGGACCCCAAGGTCAACAGCTTCATCAGCCTCACCGAAGAACTGGCCCTGAGCCAGGCCAAGGCCGCCGACGCACGTCGCGCCAACGGTGAAAATGGCGCGCTGCTGGGCGCACCGATCGCCCACAAAGACCTGTTCTGCACCCAGGGCATTCGCACCAGTTGCGGCTCGAAGATGCTCGACAACTTTAAAGCGCCCTACGACGCCACCGTGGTGTCCAAGCTGGCCGCCGCCGGGGCCGTGACCCTGGGCAAGACCAACATGGACGAATTCGCCATGGGTTCGGCCAACGAGTCGAGCTACTACGGCGCGGTGAAAAACCCGTGGAACCTGGAACACGTGCCGGGTGGTTCGTCCGGTGGTTCGGCTGCCGCGGTTGCCGCGCGCTTCCTGCCAGCCGCCACTGCCACCGACACCGGCGGCTCGATCCGCCAGCCGGCGGCCTTCACCAACCTCACCGGTTTGAAGCCGACCTACGGTCGCGTATCCCGCTGGGGCATGATCGCCTACGCGTCGAGTCTCGATCAGGGCGGCCCTCTGGCCCGCACCGCCGAAGACTGCGCGATTTTGTTACAAGGCATGGCAGGCTTCGATACGCAGGACTCCACCAGCATCGATGAGCCGGTGCCGGACTACAGCGCCAGCCTCAACACTTCGCTCAAAGGCCTGCGCATCGGCGTGCCCAAGGAATACTTCAGCGCCGGCCTCGACCCGCGTATCGCCGAGCTGGTGCACAACAGCGTCAAGACGCTGGAAGGCCTCGGCGCGGTGATCAAGGAAATCAGCCTGCCGAACAACCAGCACGCGATTCCTGCTTACTATGTGATCGCCCCGGCGGAAGCATCCTCCAACCTGTCGCGTTTCGACGGTGTGCGTTTCGGCTATCGCTGCGAAAACCCGAAAGACCTCACCGACCTGTACAAACGCTCGCGTGGCGAAGGCTTCGGCGCCGAAGTACAACGCCGCATCATGGTCGGTGCCTACGCCCTGTCGGCCGGTTACTACGACGCGTACTACCTCAAGGCGCAAAAGATCCGTCGCCTGGTGAAGAACGACTTCATGGCCGCCTTTGAACAGGTTGACGTGATCCTCGGCCCAACCACGCCGAACCCGGCCTGGAAGCTCGGCGCCAAGAACGGCGACCCGGTGGCTGCGTACCTCGAAGACCTCTACACCATCACCGCCAACCTCGCGGGCTTGCCGGGCTTGTCCATGCCTGCCGGTTTCGTCGATGGCCTGCCGGTTGGCGTGCAACTGCTCGCCCCGTATTTCCAGGAAGGCCGCCTGCTCAATGTGGCGCACCAGTACCAGTTGAACACCGACTGGCACACCCGCACCCCTACCGGCTTCTGAGGAGAACACTATGCAATGGGAAGTTGTGATCGGGCTGGAGATTCATACCCAGCTCGCCACCCAATCGAAGATTTTCTCCGGTAGCGCCACCACGTTCGGCTCCGAGCCCAACACCCAGGCCAGCCTGGTAGACCTGGGCATGCCCGGCGTACTGCCGGTGCTGAACCAGGAAGCGGTGCGCATGGCGGTGATGTTCGGCCTGGCGATTGACGCCGAAATCGGCCAGCACAACGTGTTCGCACGCAAGAACTACTTCTACCCGGACCTGCCCAAGGGCTACCAGATCAGCCAGATGGAATTGCCGATTGTCGGCAAGGGCTACCTGGACATCCCGCTCGAAGACGGCACCATCAAGCGTGTCGGCGTGACCCGCGCACACCTGGAAGAAGATGCCGGCAAGAGCCTGCATGAAGAATTCCCGGGCGCCACCGGTATCGACCTGAACCGCGCCGGCACGCCGTTGCTGGAGATCGTGTCCGAGCCGGACATGCGCAGCGCCAAAGAGGCCGTGGCCTACGTCAAGACCATCCACGCATTGGTGCGTTACCTGGGCATCTGCGACGGCAACATGGCCGAAGGCTCGCTGCGTTGCGACTGCAACGTGTCGATCCGTCCAAAAGGCCAGGTCGAGTTCGGCACCCGCTGCGAGATCAAGAACGTCAACTCGTTCCGCTTCATCGAGAAAGCGATCAACAGCGAAGTGCGTCGCCAGATCGAGCTGATCGAAGACGGCGGCAAGGTGATCCAGCAGACCCGCCTGTACGACCCGAACAAAGACGAAACCCGCGCCATGCGCAGCAAAGAGGAAGCCAACGACTACCGTTACTTCCCCGATCCGGACCTGTTGCCCGTGGTCATCGAGGACTCGTTCCTCAATGACGTGCGCGCCACCCTGCCGGAATTGCCACAGCAGAAACGCGAGCGCTTCCAGGCGCAGTTTGGCCTGTCGGTCTACGATGCCAGCGTATTGGCCTCCAGCCGCGAGCAAGCCAACTACTTCGAGAAGGTCGTGAGCATTGCCGGTGACGCCAAGCTGGCGGCCAACTGGGTGATGGTTGAGCTGGGCAGCCTGTTGAACAAGCAAGGCCTGGAGATCGACGAGGCGCCGGTCACCGCCGAGCAACTGGGTGGCATGCTGCTGCGTATCAAGGACAACACCATCTCCGGCAAAATCGCCAAGACGGTGTTTGAGGCGATGGCCAGCGGTGAAGGCAATGCCGACGAGATCATCGAGAAGCGTGGCCTCAAGCAAGTCACCGACAGCGGCGCCATCTCGGCGGTGCTCGATGAAATGCTCGCGGCCAACGCCGAGCAGGTCGAGCAATACCGTGCGGCGGATGAAGCCAAGCGCGGCAAAATGTTCGGCTTCTTTGTCGGCCAGGCCATGAAAGCCTCCAAGGGCAAGGCCAACCCGCAACAGGTGAACGAACTGCTGAAAAGCAAGCTCGAAGGCTGATTGCAATGAATGGTCCGGGTGAGAATTCACGCTTAACTCGGACCCCCTGTGGGAGGGGGCTTGCCCCCGATAGCGGAGTGTCAGTCACTACTGTTTTGACTGAATCACCGCTATCGGGGGCAAGCCCCCTCCCACATTTGTGATGGGGGCACCTTGATAATGAAGCGTCTATTAGGCCTATGGGCCCTGTTCTCTCTACTGGCCGGCTGCGCCAGCGGCCCCGTCGACCCCAACGGCTACGACGAAACCGGCACCGCCTCCTATTACGGCGCCAGGCACCATGGCAACAAGACTGCCAGCGGTGAACCCTTCAACCAGAACGCCCTGACCGCCGCCCACCGGCAACTGCCGTTCGGCACCCAGGTCAAGGTCACCAACCTCAACAACGACAAATCCGTCGTGGTCCGCATTAATGATCGCGGCCCGCATACCCGTGGGCGCTTGATCGATCTTTCACGCAAGGCTGCCGAGCAACTGGGTATGCTGAGCAGCGGCACCGCGCGGGTTCGCGTGCAAGCCTTGAGCAACTGAAGACGGAGCCCTGGCCATTTTCGGATTAACCGCCCTCTCGCCCTGGAGCCTGCTGGAACTGGTCAGCGGCCTGCTGCTGCTGATCGTCGGCGCCGAAATCCTCGTGCGCGCCGCCGTACGCCTGGCCGCCAGCCTCAAGGTGCGGCCGCTGATCATCGGCCTGACCATCGTCGCCTTCGGCAGCAGTGCGCCGCAGATGACCGTGAGCCTGCAAGCCACCCTGGCTGGTAACACCGATATCGCCGTGGGCAGCGTGATCGGCAGCAGTATTTTCAACATCCTGGTCACCCTGGGCCTGTCGGCGCTGATCATCCCGCTGCGGGTTTCGCGCCAGCTGGTGCGCCTGGATATCCCGGTGATGATCCTGGCCGGGCTGCTGGTGTTTATCCTGGCGGCCAATGAAGAGCTTACGCCGGTCGACGGCCTGCTGCTGCTGGTGGCGCTGGTCGCCTACCTCGGCGTGCTGCATTACCAGACGCGCCACTCGCGCCGCCCGCGCACGCTGGATACCGTCGCCCGGGCGCCCTGGCTGAGCAGTGTGCTGCTGATGTTTGGCGGGCTGCTGATCCTGGTGCTGGCCGGCCACTTGCTGCTGGGCGCAGCGGTGGACGTGGCCAGTGACCTGGGCTTGTCGGAGCGCATTATCGGGCTCACCTTGATCGGCGTCGGCACCTCGCTGCCGTGCCTGGCCACCTCGCTGATTGCCGCCCTGCGCGGCCAACGGGACATCGCCGTCGGCAATGTGATCGGCAGCAACCTGTTCAACCTGTTGGGGGTGCTGGGCGTTACTGCCCTGCTGGCGCCGTCGCCGCTGTCAGTGTCGCCCAACGCCCTGGACTTCGACCTGCCGGTGATGCTCGGCGTAGTGGTGCTGTGCCTGCCGGTGTTCTACAGCGGTTACCGCGTGACCCGCGCCGAAGGCCTGGTGCTGCTGGGGCTGTACCTGGCGTATGGGCTGCACGTGATGTCGTTCACCACCGGCATGCCCCTGGCCAACAAGCTTGAGCAACTGATGCTGTATTACGTCCTGCCAGTGCTGGTGGCCTTTCTGCTGTTCAGCACCCTGCGAGCCTGGCGCCGCCAACACAAGAGGGAATCGCAATGACCGATCAGAAAAAGCCCGGGGTTGAGATGCGTCGCCAGGTAATGGGCGATGTCTTTGTCGACCGCGCCCTGGGCAATGCCACCGCGTTCACCCAGCCGCTGCAGGACTTCGTCAACGAACACGCCTGGGGCAGTGTATGGAACCGCGATGGCCTGTCGCTCAAGACGCGCAGCCTGATTACCCTCGCCGCCCTGACTGCGCTCAAGTGCCCGCAGGAACTCAAGGGCCACGTGCGTGGCGCACTGAACAATGGCTGCACCGTGGAAGAGATTCGCGAGGCGCTGCTGCACTGTGCGGTGTATGCCGGGGTGCCGGCGGCGATTGATGCGTTTCGTGCGGCGCAGGAAGTGATTGAGGCGTATCAGGCAGATCAGCAGTGACGGTTAGATAGCTTTCGCGAGCAAGCCCGCTCCCACATTTCGATGTGTGAATACATTCAAATGTGGGAGCGGGCTTGCTCGCGAATGGCCCTCAAATACACCGAAAAACTCAGATCCACCCCCCCGCCTGCAACACGAAAATCCCGATATTGGTGGTCACCGCCGCCATCAACGTGGTGATCACGATAATCGCCGCCGCCAGCTCATGATTCCCCTCGGCCGCCCTGGCCATCACGAAGCTGGCTGCTGCGGTCGGCGCGCCGAAGTACAGGAACAGAATCCCCAGCTCCGGCCCTCGGAAGCCCAGCAGCCAGGCGCCCAGCGTGGCCACCAGCGGCAAGCCGACCATCTTCACCAGGCTCGCACTCAAGGCCATGCTCCCGCTTTTGCGCAAGGCTGCCAGCGACAAGGTGCCGCCGATACAGATCAGCGCCAGCGGCAAGGTCATGTCCGCCAGATACTGCCCGGACGACTCCAGCCAGCCAGGCAGGCCGATCTTGAAAATCGCGAACGGCGCGGCCGCAATCACGCTGATGATCAGCGGGTTGGCCACCACACTTTTACAGATGCTCCACGGGTCGGACTTGATCACCGGGCTGTACACCGCCAGCACAATGGTCGACAGCGTGTTGTAGAACAGGATCACCAGTGCCGCGAGGATCGCGCCGAGAGAGATGCCGTAGTCGCCATACATGCTGGCCGCCAGCGCCAAGCCGATCACGCCGTTATTGCCGCGAAACGCACCCTGGGTGTAGATGCCGCGGTCTTCACGCGGGCAACGAAAGATCGCCCAGCCCCAGGCCAGGGCGAAGCTCAGCAGTGTGGCGACGGCAAAGTAGATCAGCAAACCCGGCTTGAGCGCCGAGTGCAGGTCGGCATGCAGGATGCCGAGGAACAGCAACGCCGGCATGGTGACGTTGAACACCAGGGACGAAGCCGTGTGGATAAAGTTGTCGTTGATCCAGTTGATGCGCTTGAGCAGCACCCCCAGAAACAGCATGGCAAACACCGGCGCGGTGATGGTGAGGGTGGTTAGGAAGATAGCCAGCATGCCGGGGAGAACCTTGGTGAGCGTCGTTAGGTGGCTAATGATAAGCCAGTGTAGGCCGCTTCGTCTGGTCTACCGGCATATCTCAACACCCTGTGGCGAGCGGGCTTGCCCGCGTTGGGGCGCGAAGCGGCCCCAAAGCCAGACGCTGAGGGGTGCCTGATGTACCTTTGTTGACTGTTCTGGGGGCGCTGCGCGCCCCAACGCGGGCAAGCCCGCTCGCCACAACAAGCCCGACCGCCAGAACATGCATGCCACCTTGGTCTCAGGTAATCGGCGCCGGATTGAACAAGGTAATGTCGTTGAACAGCTTGTGATGCTCCGCCCACGTTTGCTTCTTGCCGCTGGCCACTTCCAGGTAGAAGTGGAACAACTCCCAGCCCAGCTCCTCGATGGTCGCGCGCCCAGTGGCAATGCGCCCGGCGTCGATGTCGATGAGGTCCGGCCAGCGTTGTGCCAACTCCGTACGGGTCGAGACTTTCACCACCGGTGCCATTGCCAGCCCGTAAGGCGTGCCACGCCCGGTGGTGAACACATGCAGGTTCATCCCCGCCGCCAATTGCAAGGTACCGCACACAAAGTCGCTGGCCGGCGTGGCGCAAAAGATCAGGCCCTTGCGCTTGAAACGCTCGCCCGGGCCCAGTACGCCGTTGATCGCGCTGCTGCCGGACTTGACGATGGAGCCCAAGGACTTCTCGACAATATTCGACAACCCGCCCTTTTTGTTGCCCGGCGTGGTGTTGGCGCTGCGATCCGCCTCGCCCTTGGCCAGGTAACGGTCGTACCAGTCCATTTCCCGGACCAGTTCCTCGGCCACTTCCTTCGTTTCTGCGCGAGAAGTCAGCAGATAGATGGCATCACGGACTTCAGTGACCTCGGAAAACATCACCGTCGCCCCCGCCCGCAACAGCAGATCCGAGGCATAGCCCAGCGCCGGGTTGGCGGTGATACCGGAAAACGCATCACTGCCGCCGCACTGCATGCCCAGGATCAGCTCGGACGCTGGCACGGTTTCCCGGCGGCGCTGGTCGAGCTTCTTCAAGCGGACCTCGGCCAGCTCCATGATCTGCTCGATCATCTCGGTAAACCCGTGGCTGGAATCCTGCAGCCGATACAGCCACGGGTCGCTCAGGTCGACGGAGCTGTCGTTGTCGTGCATCACCTGCCCGGCCTGCAACTTCTCGCAGCCCAGGCTGATCACCAGGGCCTCGCCGCCCAGGTTCGGGTTGCGCGCCAGGTTACGCACGGTACGGATCGGGATGTAGGCATCCGTCGCGGTAATCGCCACCCCACAGCCATAGCTGTGGGTCAGCGCCACCACGTCATCGACGTGGGGGTACTTGGGCAACAACTCGTCCTTGATGCGCTTGACCGCATGGTCCAGCACACCCGTGACGCATTGCACCGTAGTGGTAATGCCGAGGATATTGCGCGTGCCGACGGTGCCGTCGGCATTGCGGTAACCCTCGAACGTAAACCCCTCCAGCGGCGCCTGGGTTTCAGGCACCTCGGTGGACAGCGGCAAGCTGTCCAGCGGTGGCGCGGTGGGCATGCGCAGTTGATCTTCCTGGACCCAACTGCCGCGCGGAATCGGCGCCAGGGCATAACCAATGGTCTGGCCGTAGCGAATAATCTGACCGCCCTGGGGGATATCTTCCAGGGTCACCTTGTGGCTCTGGGGGATGAAGTCCACGGTCACCAGGCCGTCCGGGAACTCCGTCCCGGCCGGTACGCCCTGGTCATTGACCACGATCACCACGTTGTCGCGCTCGTGCAAACGAATCGAGCGCGGCGAGTCGGCATGTTCAATCAACTGCATCACGGGGCCTCTCAGGAATGCGCTTCGGTTAGGTTGGTCAACTCTGGCCCCTTGGTTGGCGGCTCTTTGAGTACTACACGCTTGATCGGGCCGACGATGACCAGATAGCTGAACACTGCCACCAGCGCGTTGGCGCCGACGAACACCAGAGCCCACTTGAACGAACCGGTGGTGCTGATGATGTAGCCGATCACGATTGGCGTGGTGATCGATGCCAGGTTACCGAAGGTATTGAACAAGCCGCCACTGAGGCCGGCGATTTGTTTCGGCGACGTGTCGGACACCACCGCCCAACCCAGTGCGCCAACGCCTTTGCCGAAGAAGGCCAACGCCATGAAGCCCACTACCATCCATTCGACGTCTACGTAGTTGCACGCAATGATGCTGCTGGAAACCAGCAGGCCAGCGATGATCGGCGCCTTGCGAGCGAACGTCAGCGAATGCCCCTTGCGCAGCAGGTAGTCGGAAATCACCCCGCCCAGCACACCACCGATAAAGCCGCAGATCGCCGGCAACGAGGCAATGAAACCAGCCTTGAGGATGGTCATGCCACGGTCCTGCACCAGGTACACCGGGAACCAGGTCAGGAAGAAGTAGGTGATGCCGTTGATGCAGTACTGGCCCAGATAAACGCCGAGCATCATACGGTTGGTCAGCAACTGGCGGATGTAATCCCACTTTGGACCGTCAGTTTTCTTACCCTTGCCTTTGTCCTGGTCCATGTCGACCATCGCGCCATTGGCGGCAATGTGATTGAACTCGGCTTCGTTGATCATCGGATGCTGACGCGGGCTGTGGATCACTTTCAGCCAGATCAGCGAGAACACGATGCCGATCAGGCCCATCACGATAAACACGTGCTGCCAGCCGAAACTGTAGACGATCCAACCCATCAGCGGTGCAAACAGCACCGTGGCGAAGTATTGCGCCGAGTTGAAGATCGCCGAAGCCGTACCGCGCTCGGCCGTAGGGAACCAGGCCGCCACAATCCGCGCGTTACCGGGGAAGGATGGCGCTTCGGCCAGGCCCACCAGGAAGCGCAGCATAAACAGCGCAACCACTGCGGTGGAGACACCGAACTCACCGACATAGCCTTGCAGCACGGTGAACAGTGACCAGGTGAAGATGCTCAGGGCGTAGACTTTTTTCGAGCCGAAACGGTCCAGCAGCCAGCCACCGGGGATTTGCCCGGCCACGTAGGCCCAACCGAATGCAGAGAAGATATAACCGAGGGTGACCGCGTCGATGCCGAGGTCTTTTTGCAGGCTGGAGCCCGCGATGGCGATGGTGGCCCGGTCGGCGTAGTTGATCGTGGTCACCAGGAACAGCATGAGCAGGATCAAATAGCGGACGTGGGTCGGCTTGGTCGCTTGCATGTAGAAGTACTCCCACTAATTATTTTTTTTGCGGGTAATTGTTTTCTGTTTTTGTTGTGGGAACCGGCAGGCATCCGGCCCCCACAAGGTACTGCGTCTTACGAACCGATGTAGCTGGTTTTTACAACTGTGTAGAACTCTTGCGCATAGCGACCTTGCTCACGCGAACCGTAGGACGAACCTTTACGGCCGCCGAATGGAACGTGATAGTCCACGCCGGCAGTCGGCAGGTTGACCATCACCATCCCGGCCTGGGAATGGCGCTTGAAGTGGTTGGCGTACTTCAACGAGGTGGTGGCAATGCCCGCCGACAGACCGAACTCGGTGTCGTTGGCCATGGCCAGCGCCGCCTCGTAGTCCGCCACGCGCACGACGTTGGCCACCGGGCCAAAGATTTCTTCACGGCTGATACGCATGGCGGCTTCGCTGTCGGCAAACAGCGTCGGCGCCAGGTAGTAGCCTTCGGTGTCGCAGGTCACCAGGCCGCCACCGCTGACCAGCCGCGCACCTTCGCTTTGGCCGATGTCGATGTACTTCATGTCCTGGTCCAACTGGGCCTGGGAAACCACCGGGCCGATGTCGGTACCGCTTTTGAGGGCGTGGCCGACCTTGATCGACTTCATGCGCTCAGCCATGGCCGCCACGAACTGGTCGTGAATACCGGCGGTCACGATCAAGCGACTGGACGCCGTGCAACGTTGACCAGTGGAGTAGAACGCGCTCTGCACCGACAACTCGACGGCCTGCTTGAGGTCGGCGTCGTCGAGGATGATTTGCGGGTTCTTGCCACCCATCTCCAACTGCACTTTGGCCTGGCGCGACACGCAGCTGACGGCGATCTGACGACCCACGCCCACCGAACCGGTGAAGCTGATGCCGTCGACTTTAGGGCTGTTGACCAGCACGTCGCCAACCACACGACCGCTGCCCATCACCAGGTTGAACACACCGGCAGGGAAGCCGGCGCGGGAGATGATTTCTGCCAGGGCCCAGGCACAGCCCGGTACCAGTTCGGCAGGCTTGATCACTACGCAGTTGCCGTAGGCCAGGGCCGGAGCAATTTTCCACGCGGGGATCGCAATCGGGAAGTTCCACGGGGTGATCAGGCCAACCACACCCAGCGCTTCGCGGGTCACTTCAACGTTTACACCGGGGCGTACCGACGGCACGTAGTCACCGGACAGGCGCAGGCATTCACCGGCGAAGAACTTGAAGATATTACCGGCGCGGGTCACTTCGCCAATGGCTTCGGGCAGGGTCTTGCCCTCTTCCCGGGCCAGCAGGGTGCCGAGCTCTTCGCGACGGGCGAGGATCTCACTGCCGACTTTGTCCAGGGCGTCATGGCGAGCCTGGATGCCGGAAGTGGACCAGGCCGGGAACGCGGCGCGGGCAGCATCAATGGCGGCGTTGACTTGGGCTACATCGGCCTTGGCGTATTCGCCAATGACGTCAGACAACTCCGACGGGTTGATATTGGTGCAGTAGTCGGCACCGGTTACCCACTCGCCATTGATGTAGTTTTCAAAACGCTTTGCTTGGGACACGAATCTTCTCCTGACGCAAAAGGCCGCTGATTGCTCAGCGGCCTTGTAGATAAGTTATTGCGCGCCTTGCTTGTCGATCAGCGCGGCCAGGGCTTCGTATTCTTCCGGCAGCAGATCGGTCAGCGGCGTGCGCACCGGGCCTGCGTCGTAGCCGGCGATTTTTGCACCTGCCTTGACGATGCTCACGGCATACCCGGCCTTGCGGTTACGGATGTCCAGGTACGGCAGGAAGAAGTCGTCGATGATCCTGGAAACGGTGGCGTGATCATCCTTGGCAATCGCGTGGTAGAAGTCCATCGCGGTTTTAGGGATGAAGTTGAACACCGCCGAGGAGTACACCGGTACGCCCAGGGCTTTGTAGGCAGCGGCGTAAACCTCTGCAGTCGGCAGGCCGCCGAGGTAGCTGAAACGATCACCGAGGCGGCGACGAATCGACACCATCAACTCGATGTCACCCAGGCCGTCTTTGTAGCCGATCAGGTTCGGGCAGCGTTCGGCCAGGCGTTCCAACAGCGGCGCAGTCAGGCGGCAAACGTTGCGGTTGTACACCACGACGCCGATTTTTACCGATTTGCACACAGCTTCAACGTGGGCGGCAACGCCGTCCTGGCTGGCTTCGGTGAGGTAGTGCGGCAGCAGCAGCAAGCCTTTGGCGCCAAGGCGCTCGGCCTCTTGGGCATATTCGATGGCCTGGCGGGTCGAACCGCCGACACCGGCGAGGATCGGCACGCTGGTAGCGCAGGTATCAACGGCGGTTTTTACCACCTGGGAATATTCGCTGGCAGCGAGGGAGAAAAACTCACCGGTACCGCCCGCAGCGAACAGCGCAGTGGCGCCGTAAGGGGCCAGCCATTCCAGACGCTTGATATAGCCCGCCTGGTGGAAGTCACCCTGGGCATTGAAATCGGTTACCGGGAAAGACAGCAGACCGTGGGAGAGGATGGACTTCAGTTCTTGTGGATTCATTATTCGAACACCCTGGGCGAAAACTTTCTATGGAAAGGTTATTGTTGGTTTTGGTGATGTCGTACGTCATCGTACAACTATAAATAATTTCGTCAACTGCAATTCATCGGTGATTGAGTGCGAGCGCATAGAACACTCCACGCACAAAAATGGGGGAGCGGGCTTGCTCACGAATACGGTCTGTCAGTTACTTAGGTCGTCACTGACAGACCGTATTCGCGAGCAAGCCCGCTCCCACAGGGGGTTTGCGGTGTTTATGGGGTTTATTCGGCGAGTTTCTTGACGTAGGAAATTATTCCTCTATGCTCGATTTGACTGTATATACATACAGTGATCAAGGAAGATTCCTACGACATAGCAAGGAGCTAACATGTCAGGTCTTGTACTCGCAGCACCCGAAAAAAACCCGCCAACCCTGCGCTTCGAAGGTGGTGAACACACAGCCATCGGCGATGACACGCTGCTGCGCTTCGTCAAAGACGCCCCGCCGATTCCCGCCCGGCAAATCGAGTTGCACCTGCCCAATGGGCTGGCCCTCACTTACGGCCAAGTGATCGCCCTGGGCGGTGATTTCTATGGCATCCCCGGCCAGCCCATCAGCGATGGCGCCTCCCCCGCCGAACGCGTGCAGCGCTTTGTCGCGGCCTTCAACTCGCTGGCGGTGCTGCCCGCCTCACGGGAAGAAGCGCACAAGATACTCGCGGTGATGCAAAAGGAGATCAGCGCGGTCAACCAGGCAATCAACAACGGCAAGCAAGCGCATGAAGCCTACGACGCCCTGGGCGATAGCTTGTCGGAAGAATGGAATCGCATTACCGGCGGCGGTAGTGCAGTGTCAGCGCTGATTCCTCTAGGGCGCTACCTGAAACTGGCAGCGGACAACGCCGACCACTTTGGCGAGTGGGCGTTGTCTGCGTACTTGGCAGGCCACACGGCAGCGCTGCAACAGGCGGTTATCGCCCATCAGACCGGCACCGACCAGGCGCTGGAGCTGGCGTATGCGATGAACAGTTTCGCTGATCACTTTTTGACCGACCTGTTCTCCGCCGGCCACCTGCGCGTACCGCGCAAACAGCTGGCAGCGGTGGTGACGCCGGCAGAATTGGGTTCATTGATCAGCCGCTTCATGCACGATGAAGACAGCAAATTCGGGCTCAAGGTGCGCAACGCTCTGGGTGATCAATGGCATGCGTATGGGGATAAACGCTATTTCGACGCCATCGACGCTGACAATCGGGTGCAAGTTAAACGCGCGGTACAGGCCTCGGCGGATGAGGTCTTCGACACTTTTATCAGCGGCGTAGCGCCCTCCCCGGCCGGCTTCAAGGCTCCGTTGTATGTGCCAGACCTGAACGCCGCACAGAACCCGGCCAATAACTTTTCGCCGCTGTTCAAGATGGAGGGGAACAAGGTGCTGCGCCGCAAGGACGTGAATGACCTGAACGACAAACACTGGACCAATGACTGGTGGGGTTGGAGCACTTATCTGTTGCTCAAGGACTACAAGCCGAACACGCCAGTCAACTAAATCGACACACACATCCAAATAATGGAGATCAACTGTGGCGAGCGGGCTTGCCCGCGCTGGGCTGCGCAGCAGCCCATTAGAGTCACTGAATTTTTCCTGAAAAGAACTCAGTGCCTGATTTTGGGGCTGCTGCGCAGCCCAACGCGGGCAAGCCCGCTCGCCACATGGGATGTGTCTTTTTTCGCGATTAATTGCGCTGCGCTTCTGCCTCTTCATGGGCATGGCGCAGTCGCTCACGGCTGTTGGTCAGGTGCAGGCGCATGGCCGCGCGCGCCGCGTCCGAATCCTTGCGGGCAATCGCCTCATAAATCTCTTCGTGTTCGCGGCTCAGGCGGCCCATGTAGTGCTGCTGGTCATCGTGGGCCAGGCGCGCCGAATTCAGGCGTGTACGCGGAATAATGCTGGTGCCCAGGTGGGTCATGATGTCGGTGAAGTAGCGGTTGCCGGTGGACAGCGCGATTTCCAGGTGAAAGGCGAAATCCGAGGCGACCGCATCGCCGGCGTGGGCCGCGCTTTCATTCAGGGCATCGAGTGCCGCGCGCATGGCCGCCAGCTGTTCATCACTGCGGCGCAAGGCCGCCAGGCCGGCAGACTCCACTTCGAGGCTGATACGCAACTCGAGAATCGCCAGCACATCACGCAGGGTCACGACCGTGGCCGGGTCGATCCGGAAACCACTGGGGCTGGGCGTATCCAACACAAAAGTACCGATGCCGTGACGGGTCTCAACCTGCCCGGCCGCCTGCAGACGAGAAATAGCCTCGCGCACCACCGTCCGGCTGACCCCATGGGCGTCCATGATCGCCGACTCGGTGGGCAGCTTATCGCCACGCTTGAGCTGGCCGTCGCGGATTTGCTCGGACAACACCGTGACCAGTTCCTGGGCAAGGCTGCGGCGCTTGCGGGGAAGACGAGGGGCGGTGTTGGCATTTTCCATGACGGATCATCTTTCTCGGTGAGCTTGAGCACGCATGATAGCCCATGGCGGTTGTACGATCACCGTTCTAAGACGACTTTCATTTATATCCTGCGCGCAAAAAAATGCCCCGGCAGACGCCGAGGCACTTTTACGCTTCACCCTGGGGTGAAAAGCGCTTATTTCACCACTTTCAGGCTCGGCCGGCCGCTTGGACGCGGCGGCTCGGCGTCCGGTGGTGGCACATCATCGCCACCTTCGCTTTCGATCGCGTCGTCATCCTCGAAAGGCGACTCCAGATCAAACACCATGCCTTGGCCATTTTCCCGGGCATAGATCCCGAGAATAGCGCCAATCGGCACGAACAGCGTATGCGGCACACCGCCGAAACGCCCTTCGAAGCTGACAGCGTCATTGTCCATGTGCAGGTGACGCACAGCACTGGGTGATACGTTCAGCACAATCTGCCCGTCGCTGGCGAAACCCTGCGGCACATCCACCTTGGGGAATTCAGAATTGACCAGCATGTGCGGGGTGCAATCGTTGTCCACAATCCACTCGTAGAGCGCGCGGACCAAATAAGGTCGACTGGAGTTCATCAGCGGCTCCTTAAGCCTTAGCGCATGTCGCGTTCGACACCAGACAGACTCGCCTGGAAAGCCTCACGCGCAAACTGGCGCTCCATATAATCAAGCAGCGGCTTGGCAGGCCGCGGCAGTTCAATACCGAGAATCGGCAAACGCCACAGTATCGGTAATAGGCAGCAATCCACCAAGCTTTGTTCCTCGCTGAGGAAAAAAGGCTTATCGGCGAACAATGGAGAAACACCGGTCAGGCTTTCACGCAATTCCTTACGTGCCTGCACCCGTGCAGCTTCTTTACTGCGTGAATCCAGAATCACATCCACCAACCCGCACCAGTCACGCTGGATCCGATGGATCAGCAGGCGGCTGTTGGCACGCGCTACCGGGTACACCGGCAGCAAAGGCGGATGCGGGTAACGCTCATCCAGGTATTCCATCACCACGGTTGACTCCCACAACGCCAGGTCACGATCGACCAGGGTGGGCAAGCTGCCGTAAGGGTTCACTTCGATCAGTTTCGGCGGATGACGACCTGCCTCCACACTGATGATCTCGGCGCTGACACCCTTCTCTGCGAGCACGATGCGTACTCGGTGGGAATAGTGGTCGGCGGGGTCGGAGTAACAGGCCAACCGGTTGGTCACGCCCATGGCGGTCCTCCTCGCTTGTTGAAATTATCGAAAGCTCAAAAACGAGCGCGCCCAGAGAGCATCTCTGTAGAGCCGGGTTCAAACCAGGCTGCTACGTATTCAGAGATGCCGCTGGGCGCGCAAGATTAACAGCAATTGCTTACGGTTGGATCAATGCACATCCTTCCAGTATTCGCGTTTGAGCAGATAGGCGAATACAAAGAAGAACGCCAGGTACAGCAACACATAAGTACCGATGCGCTGGTGCTGCAATTTGACCGGGTTGGCCGAGTAGGCCAGGAAGGTCACCAGGTTCTTGACCTTCTCGTCAAACTGCTCCTCGTTCAGCGTACCGGTCTTGGGCACGATGGTCAGTTGATCGCACGCTTCATGCGTCAGCGGCGTGCCGGTCAACGGATCATATTGCTTCTTGCCGTCTTCAACGACCTGAACCTGCTTGCATCCTACCACTTGACGACCCTGCAGGCCGACCAGAACGTTAGGCATACCGACGTTCGGGAAGACTTTGTTGTTTACGCCGTAGGGGCGCGCCGGGTCTTCATAGAAGGACTTGAGGTAACCGTAGAGCCAATCGGTACCGCGCACACGTGCCACCAGGGTCAGGTCGGGCGGCGCAGCCCCGAACCAGGTCTTGGCGTCGGCAGGTTGCATGCCGATGCTCATGTGGTCGCCGATCTTCGCACCGGTGAACACCGAGTGGCTGAGCATCACGTCATGCGGGATGCCCAAGTCATCGGCAACACGCTCGTAGCGCTGGAACTTGGCGCTGTGGCAGCCCATGCAGTAGTTGGTGAACGTACGCAGCCCATCCTGCATGGCGGCCTTGTCGGATACGTCGATGTCGACTTTTTCCAGCTCCGGGCCGCCGTGCTCGGCAGCGAAGGACAGTAGCGGCAGTGCCGCAAGCATCAAAGCAACGAATAACTTTTTCATCAGCCAGTCACCCTTTCCGGAACCGGTTTGGTCTTCTCGAGCCGGGTGTAGAACGGCATCAGAATGAAGTAGGCGAAGTACAGGAAGGTGCAGACCTGCGACAGCAACGTACGCTCAGGGGTCGGCGCCAATACGCCCAGCACACCCAGGATCACGAACGAAATGCAGAACACCCACAGCCAGATCTTGCTCAGCCAGCCCTTGTAGCGCATGGACTTGACCGGGCTTCGGTCGAGCCAAGGCAACACGAACAGCACGGCAATCGCCGCCCCCATGGCGATCACGCCCATGAGTTTGTCAGGGATCGCCCGCAAGATCGCGTAGAACGGCGTGAAGTACCAGACCGGGGCAATATGCTCAGGTGTCTTGAAGGCGTTGGCCTGTTCGAAGTTAGGCTTCTCCAGGAAATAACCGCCCATCTCCGGGAAAAAGAACACGATCGAGCAGAACACGAACAGAAACACCACCACACCGACAATGTCTTTTACGGTGTAGTACGGGTGGAACGGAATGCCGTCCAGCGGGATGCCGTTCTCGTCCTTGTGCTTCTTGATGTCCACGCCATCCGGGTTGTTGGAACCCACTTCGTGCAGCGCCAGGATGTGCAGCACCACCAGGCCCAGAATCACGATCGGCAGGGCCACCACATGCAAGGCAAAGAAGCGGTTCAGGGTGATGCCCGAGATCAGGTAGTCACCACGAATCCACTGCGTGAGGTCGTTGCCGATCACCGGGATCGCGCCGAACAGCGAGATAATCACCTGGGCGCCCCAATACGACATCTGGCCCCACGGCAGCAGGTAGCCCATGAAGGCCTCAGCCATCAGCGCCAGGTAGATCAGCATGCCGAACACCCATACCAACTCGCGCGGCTTCTGGTACGAACCGTAGAGCAGGCCACGGAACATGTGCATGTAGACCACGATAAAGAACGCCGAAGCGCCGGTGGAGTGCAGCAGGCGCAGGATCGAGCCGTACTCGACGTCACGCATGATGTACTCGACGGAGGCAAACGCCTCTTCCGCCGACGGCGTGTAGCTCATCGTCAACCACACACCGGTGACGATCTGGTTGACCAGCACCAGCAGAGCCAGGGAGCCAAAGAAGTAGAAGAAGTTAAAGTTTTTTGGCGCGTAATATTTGCTGAGATGGTCTTCCCACATTTTGGTGGCGGGGAAGCGTGCATCCACCCAATCCATGAACTTGCTCATCAGGCTTTCTCCCCCTCGTCGACGCCAATGACAATGACACTGTCAGTCTCGTAGTGATGTGGCGGAACCGGCAGGTTCAGTGGTGCGGGTTGTGACTTGTAGACGCGACCGGCGAGGTCGTAGTGGGAACCGTGGCAAGGGCAGAAATAGCCACCGACCCAATCCTTGCCGAGGTCGGCAGGAGCAACTTCCGGGCGGAAGGTAGGCGAGCAACCCAAGTGGGTGCAGATACCGATCAGCAGCAGAATCTCTGGCTTGATCGAGCGATTTTCCTTATCGACGTAGGCGGGCTGGTCGGAATTTTTCGAGTCGGGGTCAGACAGCTGACCTTCGATTTTCTTGAGATTCCCCAGGATTTCCTCAGTGCGACGAACGATGAAGACCGGTTGACCGCGCCACTCAGCAATCATCTGCTGGCCTGGGTCGATCTTGCTGACATTCACCTTCACCGGTGCACCTGCGGCTTTCGCCTTGGCACTGGGAAACCATGACCCCACGAACGGGACCGCAGCCCCCACCGCTCCTGCAGCACCCACCACGGATGTGGCTGCTACCAAGAAGCGACGCCGGCCTGCATTCACGCCGTCATTGCTCATTCAGTCCTCTCCCATCAGCTTTTTGGCCTGTTAAATCAGGCGTCTACTAAGTGTTGAATCTTTTACTTATAAAAATTTTGTCGGATGGTAATGAAAAGCCCCACGTATGACAAGGGAATTGCCCGGGCCTCCGCCTCCAGGCCTTGTAGTATAGGGGGTCTACGGATGTGGCAAGTTGTCACGCGTAAATTTGTGCATAAATCGCAGGCAATAAAAAACGCCCAGCTCCGTGAGGAGACTGGGCGTTTTTGTGGAACGTAAAGCGAATTAACGCTTCGAGTACTGCGGACGCTTACGCGCTTTACGCAGACCGACTTTCTTACGTTCAACTTCACGGGCATCGCGAGTCACGAAGCCAGCTTTGCGCAGAGCGCCACGCAGGGTTTCGTCGTACTGCATCAGAGCGCGAGTGATACCGTGGCGGATTGCGCCAGCTTGACCACTTACACCGCCACCGATAACGGTGACGTAGATGTCGAACTTTTCAACGGTCTCGGTCAGTTCCAGCGGCTGACGAACTACCATGCGGGCAGTTTCGCGGCCGAAGAAGTTGTCCAGGGAGCGGTTGTTGATCGAGATGTTACCAGTGCCCGGACGCAGGAAAACGCGTGCGGTTGCGGTTTTGCGACGGCCAGTGCCGTAATTTTGAGTCGCCGACATAATGAACTATTCCGTTAAAACTTCAGTTCTTGGGGCTGCTGAGCAGCATGAGGGTGTACAGCGCCCGCATAGACTTTCAGCTTGCGAAACATATCGCGACCCAGTGGGCCCTTAGGCAGCATGCCTTTGACCGCGATTTCGATCGGGGCTTCAGGCTTCTTGGCAATCAGGCCTTCGAAGTTGGAAGACTTGATACCGCCTGGGAAACCGGAGTGACGGTAGTACATTTTGTCGCTTGCTTTGTTGCCGGTTACACGAACCTGCTCAGCGTTGATGATGACAATGTAGTCACCGGTATCAACGTGAGGGGTGTACTCAGGCTTGTGCTTGCCACGCAGACGGCTGGCGACTTCAGTGGCCAGACGACCCAGGGTCTGACCAGCGGCGTCGACGACAAACCAGTCGCGCTGAACTGTTTCCGGTTTTGCAGTAAAAGTTGTCATTCTTTAATAGCCTCAGGGGCCGCCCTGTAAATTAGACGGCGGATCTTACTGAATAGTGCGTACTTTGACAAGTCAAAGGCAGCCGGATACAGACGCTATCGGGGGCTCGGGTCGGCGCGTCCGTTCAACGGCAAGATTCTTCGGCAGGCGGCGCATCACTTCCACTGCAGAAAGAGGTGGGCAATTATGCAGATTGCGAAAAAAAATTCAACCTGCTTTTATGATTGTTTTCCCCTAAGGAGTACCCGATGGATTATCGACAGCTGGGCCGCACCGATCTGAACGTGAGCGCGATCGCCTTGGGCACCATGACCTGGGGCGAGCAGAACAGCGAGGCAGAGGCCTTCGCGCAGATCGAGCGAGCCAAGGGCGCGGGGATCAACTTCCTCGACACGGCAGAAATGTACCCGGTGCCGCCCAAGGCCGACACCTATGCCACCACCGAGCGTTACATCGGTAATTACTTCAAAAGCCGTGGCGACCGCGCCGACTGGATCCTCGCCAGCAAGATCGCCGGCCCCGGCAACACCATCGACTACATCCGCGATGGTCACCTGCGCCACAACCGCAAGCACATCGTCGACGCCCTGGATGCCAGCCTCAAGCGCCTGCAGACGGACTGGATCGACCTCTACCAGCTGCACTGGCCGGAACGCAGCACCAACTTTTTCGGCCAACTGAGCTACAAGCACAAGGACGAAGACAACCTCACCCCGCTGGAGGAAACCCTCGAAGCGCTGGACGAACAGGTAAAGGCCGGCAAGATCCGACACATCGGCCTGTCCAACGAAACCCCGTGGGGCACCATGAAATTCCTGGCCCTGGCCGAAGCCCGTGGCTGGCCACGCGCGGTGTCGATCCAGAACCCCTACAACCTGCTCAACCGCAGCTTTGAAGTGGGTTTGGCGGAAGTCGCCATCCGCGAACAGTGCGGTTTGCTGGCCTACTCGCCGCTGGCGTTCGGCATGCTCAGCGGCAAGTACGAAAACGGCGCCCGCCCGGCCAAGGCACGCCTGACCGAATACAGCCGCTTCAGCCGCTATTTCAACCCGCAGTCGGAAGCGGCGTGCAGCCGTTATGTGGCGCTGGCGCGGGAACATGGTTTGGACCCGGCACAGATGGCGCTGGCATTCGTGACGCAGCAGCCATTTGTGACCAGCAACATCATTGGCGCGACCAGCCTGGAGCAGTTGGACAGCAACATTGCCAGTGCTGATCTGACATTGTCGAAAGAGGTGTTGGAGGGGATTGAGGCGATTCAGAAGGATCATCCGAACCCTGCGCCTTGATTGGCAGTTAGACCGCTTTCGCGAGCAAGCCCCCTCCCACATTTGACCGAGTACATCTCTTTGGAATGCGATCGAATGTGGGAGGGGGCTTGCCCCCGATGAGGCCGTGACAAACACCACAAGACTCAAAGCGCCCGCGCAATAATCTCCTTCATGATCTCATTGGTCCCCGCATAAATCCGCTGCACCCGCGCATCCGCCCACGCCCGGGCAATCGGGTACTCCCACATGAAGCCGTAACCGCCGTGCAACTGCACGCACTCGTCGAGCACCTTGCATTGCAGGTCGGTAGCCCAGTACTTGACCATCGCAGCCGTGGGCACGTCCAGCTTGCCTTCCAGGTGCAACGCCATGCATCGGTCGACAAACACGCGGCCGATCTGAATCTCGGTGGCCATCTCGGCCAGCTTGAACCGGGTGTTCTGGAAATCGGCAATCGCCCGGCCGAACGCCTTGCGCTCACGGGTGTAGTCCAGCGTCCACTGCAGCGCCGCCTCGGCGGAGGACAGCGCGCCAATCGCCACAGTCAGACGCTCCTGGGGCAACTCCTGCATCAGGTACGCGAAGCCCATGCCTGCCTGACCCAGCAGGTTTTCCTTGGATACGCGCACATCCTGGAAGAACAGCTCCGAGGTGTCCTGGGCCTTCATGCCGACCTTCTCCAGCCGCTTGCCCTTGGCGAAGCCCGGCGTGTCGGCCTCCACCAGGAACAGGCTGGTGCCCTTGGCGCCGGCCTTGGGATCGGTCTTGGCCACCACGATCACCAGCTCGGCCAGATAGCCGTTGGTGATAAAGGTCTTGGAGCCATTGATCACATACTCATCGCCGTCCAGCACCGCCGTGGTCTTGACCCCTTGCAGGTCGGACCCGGCCCCCGGCTCTGTCATGGCAATGGCCGTGACCATCTCCCCAGAGATCAACTTGGGCAGGTATTTGTGCTTCAGCGCCTCACTGCCGTAATGCAGGATGTACGGCGCGACAATGTCCGAATGCAACGAGAAACCGATCCCCGTCAGTCCCAGGCGGCTGATCTCCTCGATCACCACCGCGCTGTACAGAAAGTCCGCGCCCAGCCCGCCATATTCCTCCGGTAGATGCGAACACAGCATCCCCGCCTCCCCCGCCTTGCTCCACAGGGCACGGTCGATGTAGCCCTGCTTCTCCCATTGCGCATGAAACGGAGCCGCATCCTTTTCAAGAAAAGTGCGCACGCTGTCGCGAAAGAGTTCGTGCTCGGGGCTGAACAAGGTTCTGGGAATCATGGGGCACCTGCGTGGATTGTCGGACAAAAACCAGCCAACAGAGCCTAAGCCGCGCGTACGTCACGGGACACTGGACACATGCGACAAAAAATAAGACGATCCAGCCGTCTGGTGACCACTTTCCCCTATAAGAATAAATGAAATTATGTCTAACCAAATCTCCACGCCGTTGCGGCGCGTCAGCATTTTGGCCATTGATCGGGTATTCGCTTCAACCCTCATGCAAGCCAAGGATTTCTTCCACCTCGCCAGCCTGCGTTATGGCAAACAACAAGGCCTGGGCCTGACCCCGGCGTTCGAAACGCGGCTGGTCAGCCCCGACGGGCAATCGGTGCGCAGTTTCAGTGATGTGATCATGCCGGTGGACGGCGGCCTTGAAGACGCCGACATCATCGTGCTGCCGGCCTTCTGGGACGACTTCGACGCCCTGTGCACGCACTACCCACAGGTGCTGCCATGGCTGCGCGAACAGCACGCGCGTGGCGCGGTGCTCTGCGGCGAGGCCACCGGAGTGTTCTGGCTGGCCGAAGCCGGGCTGCTCGATGGCAAGGAAGCGACCACCTACTGGCGGTTCTTCACGGCCTTCAGCGAGCGTTTCCCCAAGGTCCAGCTCAACCAGGACAAGCACCTCACCGACGCCGATAACTTGTATTGCGCCGGCGGCACCACCTCGGCGTGCGACCTCTACATCTACCTGATCGAACGCTTCTGCGGCGCCAACATCGCCCAGGCCGTGGCCCGCGACATTCTCTATGAAGTGCAACGCAGCTACTCGCCGGGGCGCATCGGGTTTGGTGGGCAAAAGCTGCACCAGGACGTGATCATCCTGCAGATCCAGCACTGGCTCGAAGAGCATTTCGCCGACAAGTTCCGCTTCGAAGACGTCGCCCGGGAGCACGGCATGAGCATTCGCAACTTCATGCGCCGCTTCCAGACCGCCACCGGTGACAAGCCGCTGCATTACCTGCAAAGGCTACGTATCGAGACCGCCAAAGGCCTGCTTTCGGGCAGCCGCAAAAGCATCAAGACCATCAGTTACGAGGTGGGTTACGACGATGCGAGTTTCTTTGCGCGGCTGTTCAGGCAGCACACCGAGTTGTCACCGAACCAGTACCGTCAGCAATTCCAGCAGGCCGCGTAAGCCAGGTCAAACTCTGTAAAAAATGTGGGAGGGGGCTTGCTCCCGATGGCAGAGTGTCAGTCACTGTAGATATTGACTGATGCACCGCTATCGGGGGCAAGCCCCCTCCCACATTGGATCTCTATTGTTCTGGAGAACGATTAAGGTTTGTGGCCGCGCGACAGGAATTCGTGGGACTGCATTTCCAGCAACCGGCTCAGCGTGCGCTGGAATTCGAAGTTCAAGCGACCGCCAGTGTAGAGGTCCTTCAGCTCGACTTCCGCCGAGATGATCAACTTCACGTTGCGGTCGTAGAACTCATCGACCATGTTGATGAAACGGCGCGCGATGTCGTCAGTGGTGACGCCCATCTGCTCTACGCCGCTCAAGATCACCGCGTGGAAGATCTTGCCCAGTTCGATGTAGTCGTTCTGGCTGCGCGGGCCGTCGCACAGCTGGCGGAACTCGAACCACGCCACATCATCGCAGGTGCGCAGGGCGATGATTTCGCGGTTCTCGATCATCAGCTTGTCGTTTTCCACCGCCTGGGTGCATTCCGGCGTCAGGGCGCGGAAGCTCTTTTTCAGGCTATCATGGGCTGCTTCGTTCAACGGGAAGTGGAACAGCTCCGCTTGCTCAAGGTGACGCAGGCGGTAGTCGACGCCGCTGTCGACGTTGACGATCTCGGTGTTCTGCTTGATCAGCGCAATGGCCGGCAGGAAACGCGCGCGTTGCAGACCGTCCTTGTACAGGCCGTCAGGCACGATGTTCGAGGTGGCGACCAGGGTCACGCCGTTCTTGAACAGCTCTTCCATCAGGGTGCCGAGGATCATGGCATCAGTGATGTCGGAGACGAAGAACTCATCGAAGCAGATCACCCGCGCTTCTTCGGAAAAACGCTTGGCGATGATGGTCAGCGGGTTTTTCTCGCCCGGCAGGGTTTTCATCTCTTCGTGCACACGCTTCATGAAGCGGTGAAAGTGCGTGCGCACCTTTTGCTTGAACGGCAGCGCTTCGAAGAAGGTGTCTACCAGGTAAGTCTTGCCCCGGCCGACGCCACCCCAGAAGTACAGGCCTTTGACCGGCGTGTGGTCTTTCTTGCCAAACAGCTTGCTGAGCATCCCCGGCTTGCTTTGCGAGGCCGCGACCAGGTCGTCGTACAGGCGCTGCAAATGACGCACGGCGTTTTCCTGGGCCGCGTCGTGGAAGAATTCAGGGCGTTTCAGATCAGCTTGATATCGTTCTAGGGGCGTCATAATTTCGTTAGCAAGGCAACAAAAACGGGCCGTCACTGTAACGACGGCCCTGGATAATGGCAATCAACCCTTGGTCGGGTTAATCCTCGGTGGGGGTCAACGCAACGCGCAAGGCGGCGATGGCGGCATCGCGGGAGGCCGCGTCGGCGAACTCGGCGCTGTCGGCCACGGCCGCGTCGTCCAGCCATACGCTGAAGCCCAGGGCCTCGGGGCGCACGTCGAGCATCACGCCGCTTTGCAGCTGCTTGGTCACTGCGCCGGCCGCTTTGCCGTCAGCAAAGTTGCGCGACAGCAGCAGTTGCTCACCATCAGCCGCCAACAGGCGGAAGCGGAAGCTACCGTCGTCTTCGCGGAAGCTCACGAAACGCGCGGCTTTCGCGGTTTTCTTTTTGGTCGCGACTGGTGCAGCCGCCTGATTGACGAATGAACGCAGGCCCACCGCTTCGCGCAACTCAGCCAGGAACGGCGCCGCCACAGCGCGGGCCTTCTTGGCGCCAACCAACAGCAAGTCTTCCATGTCCGAGGGACGCGACATCAGTGTGTGATAGCGCTCGCGGGCCTCACCCAGTTGGCCGTCCAGCAGCTGGAACAGACGGTTCTTCGCCTCGCCCCAACCCAGGCCTTGCAGCAGCTCGGCGCGGAATTCTGCTTCCTGGGCCTTGCTCGCAAACGCCTGGTACAGGGTGAACAGGTGCGAGTTGTCCGGGTCTTTGGCTTCGCCCGGCGCGCGCGAATCGGTGACGATCCGCGAGATGGCGTCCTTCATGTCCTTGGCGCTGGTGAACAACGGGATGGTGTTGTCGTAGCTCTTGGACATCTTGCGGCCATCCAGGCCCGGCAAGGTGGCGACGCTTTCTTCAATCAGCGCCTCGGGCATGGTGAAGAACTCTTTGCCGTTGCCGAACAGGTGGTTGAAACGCTGGCCGATATCGCGGGCCATTTCCACGTGCTGGATCTGGTCGCGACCGACCGGCACCTTGTGCGCGTTGAACATCAGGATGTCCGCCGCCATCAGCACCGGGTAGCTGTAAAGGCCCATGGTGATGCCCGCATCCGGGTCTTCGCCGGCTTCCACGTTCTTGTCCACCGAGGCCTTGTAGGCGTGGGCGCGGTTGAGCAAGCCCTTGGCGGCGACGCAGGTGAGCAGCCAGGTCAACTCGGGGATTTCCGGGATGTCGGACTGGCGGTAGAACGTCACCCGGTTCACATCCAGGCCACCGGCCAGCCAGGTCGCGGCGATTTCCATACGCGAGCGCTGGATGCGCTGCGGGTCATCGCACTTGATCAGGGCGTGGTAGTCGGCCAGAAAGTAAAAGGAGTCGGCATTCGCGTCCTGGCTGGCGAGGATCGCCGGGCGGATCGCACCGGCGTAGTTGCCCAGGTGCGGCGTGCCGGTGGTGGTGATGCCGGTGAGGATACGGGTACGAGTCGTCATGGGTAATCGCTTATCAGACTGCTATCAATTCGAAAGACGCGGCAGTACCAGATCCTTGAGATCGGTCAGCTTGCCATGAAAAAAGTGTCCGCATTCTGCCACTTTCAGCAGCTCATGGGGGCGATTCAGGGCGGCGGACCAGTCGTAGACCAGTTGCGGGTCGACCACTTCGTCGGTTTCCGGCTGGATCAGGGTCAGCGGGCAGCCTTGTGGCAGCACGTCACTGTCGCGCAGGCGCATCACCGCAGCGGCGACCATGAACAGATGCGCGAGCTTTTCGCCCTTGGCTTCCAGGCGGCCACCGAGACTGGCGGCCACATACCCGCCGAAGGAAAACCCCAGGAGGGTGATCGGCAGGTCCGGGTGTTTTTCCCGCAGCCAGGTGGCCGCCGCTTCGGCATCGTCGACTTCACCGGTGGCCATGTCATGAGTACCAGCGCTGGCACCAACGCCACGGTAATTGAAACGCAAAGTAATCAAACCGGCATCGCGCGCGGTGCGCTGCAAGGTCGATACGACTTTATTGAGCATGGTCCCGCCCTGCACCGGGTTGGGGTGGCAGATCAGCGCCAGGCCAAGTGGCTCGGGGTGATCCAGGTACAAGGCTTCCAGTTGGCCTACCGGGCCATCGATCAAAACGGGGGTTTCACGCATGAGCAAGGAATGAACTCCGTGACCTCTCAAAGGGTCGACTCGTCTAGCTAAAAGTCTGTGCATGGCATCATTGCGAGCTTAATCGCGGTATACAGCGCAGGTCCGAGCCGTTAACGTAAAGCAAAGCCGTTTATAGAGGAAGGACTCGTGGAACACTCGCTCTTAGTTTGGTTGTTGCCGACTCTTGCCCTGGTTGCCGGTGTCGCCATTGGTTTCCTGGTTGCTCGCTTGCTGCCGAATGCCGCGCCTAACCGCACGCAGCGTCAGCTGGATGACATCCAGGAACGTTTTGACAGTTATCAGAACGAGGTTGTTACCCACTTCAACAGCACCGCGACCCTGGTCAAGAAGCTCACCCAGAGCTACCAGGAAGTACAGGATCACCTCGCCGATGGCGCCAACCGCCTGGCCCTCGACGACATCACCCGTCAGCGCCTGCTGGCCGCGCTGCATTCCGATGCACCGCAAGCTCCACGCGAGCGCCTGACCCCACCCCGGGAAAACCAGGAGCCGCCACGGGACTACGCGCCAAAAACGCCGAACGCCCCAGGCATGCTGGATGAGCATTACGGCTTGAAGAAGTAAGCCCTCTTCAAGCACTGAAAAAGCCCGGCTGATCGATGATCAGCCGGGCTTTTTTGTGCGCGCTCAGTAGCCGGAACAATGAGGTCAAATGTGGGAGGGGGCTTGCTCCCGATGGCAGTGTGTCAGTCACAACACCTGCAGCTGACACACCGCTATCGGGGGCAAGCCCCCTCCCACATTAACCGAGCGACGCTTCAAGCCACGGGTTGTTCCTGCAACCGCCCGCCCTCGATGCGCACATGCCGCCCATGGAAGCGCTTGAGGCTGCTGCGGTGCCCCACGCTGACAATGCTCAGCCCCGGCAACTCATCGATCAACGCCTGGTACAGCGTCGCCTCGTCCTCTTCATCCATGGCCGAGGTGGCTTCGTCCATGTACAGCCATTGCGGCGCGAACAGCAACGCGCGAGCAAAGGCCAGGCGCTGCTGCTCACCCGGCGAGAGCATGCGCTGCCAGTGGTTGGCCTCGTCCAGACGCGCGATCAAATGTGGCAGGCGGCAGGTTTCCAGGACCTGTGCATAACGTTGCGCCGAGTAAACGCTGTCGTCCTGTGGATAACTCAGCACGGCCTTCAACGTACCAATCGGCAGGTAAGGCTTCTGCGGCAGGAACAGGTAGCGCGCCGCCGGCAAGCGAATGCTGCCATGGCCCGCTGGCCACAGGTGGCCCATGGCACGCAGCAGGGTACTTTTACCGCTGCCGGAGCGGCCGCTGAGCATCAGACGCTGGCCCGGCTCTACGGTCATGTCGGCATCGGTGAGCAAGTGGCGGCCGTCCGCGAGGTCCATGCCCAGGTTCTGCACGACCAGGCGTTCGCCTTGGGCGCGCACATCAATCGCCGGTGGGCGCTGCTCGTTGTCAGTCATCGCCTGGTGAAAGCTCAGCAGACGGTCGCTGGTAGCGCGCCACGCCGCCAACTCCGAATACGCGTCGATAAACCAGCTGAAATTCTCCTGCACGTTGCCGAACGCCGAGTTGATTTGCATCAGCTCGCCCAGCTCGATCTTGCCGGTGAAGTAGCGCGGCGCGGCGACGATAAACGGGAAGATGATCGCAATCTGGCTGTAGCCGGCAGTGAAGAAGGTCAGGCGCTTGGACACTTTCATGATGTCCCAGAAGTTGTGCCAGACCTTGGCGAAGCGTGCGCTCAAGCGCTGGTTCTCGTTCGGTTCGCCGTTGTACAAGGCGATGCTCTCGGCGTTCTCGCGCACACGCACCATGGAAAAACGCAGGTCCGCTTCGAAGCGTTGTTGTTGGTTGCTCAAGCCGATCAAGCGACGGCCGATCAAGTGCGTCACCCAACTGCCTACTGCGGCGTACAACAATGCGCACCAGAACATGTAGCCGGGAATGGTGATACCGAACACCTCGATGCTGCCCGACACGCCCCACAGGATGATCGAGAACGACACCAAGCTGACCACGTTGCGCAGCAAGCCCAGGCCCAGGCTCAACGTGCTGGAGGTGAAGTTGTTGAGGTCTTCGGAAATCCGCTGGTCCGGGTTATCGGTGTAGCCGCCCTGCTCCAGCTGGTAGTAATTCTTGTGCGCGAGCCAGCGCGCGAAGTGCTTTTCGGTGAGCCAGGCGCGCCAGCGAATGGTCAGCATCTGGGTCAGGTACAGGCGATACACCGCACCGAGGATGGCCACGGCCGCGATCCCGCCGAAATAGCCGATCAACTGCCAGAACGCCGCCGTGTCCTTCTTCTCCAGGGCGTTGTAGAAGTCTTTGTACCAGTGGTTGATCCACACCGAAATCGCCACGCTGAACAACGACAAACCAATCACCGCAGCCAGCAGCAGCCAGGCCTTGCCCTTCTCTTCACTGCGCCAATAAGGCGTGATCATCGCCCAGGTTCGGCGAAAGAAGTGCCCACGCACCGCGTCATTGACCGCAGAGTACTCAGCGTTCTGATTCATCGTTCAGGCTCGGTAAGAAAAAGTGACAGGCGTTTGAACCGATCATAGTGGATCGGTTCAGGGCTCCGTGCGGCCCAAAGCGGGTTGTTCAGCCTGCGTTCAGCGGCATATCAGATGGTTTGCGCCTCCACTGCAAAGCTTGGGTAACAACTCTGCGCACATTTCCCTGATGCCAACTAGAACGAACTTACATAACGACGGGAACGCTTCCCACGCCCAGGGCCACCTAATGCGCTAACACAGACCGCACACTTTCAATGACGAGATGCCCACTATGCAAATCAGCCCCACACTCCCTACCCGCCAGCCTGAGAGCATTCATGACCAACCCGATTCGCCGAGTACACAGGCTCACCGTAAACGCTCAATCGACTCCACGGCGCCGATTGAGCAGCAATTGGTCGTTGATATAAAGCCAGAGTCCCCCTCGCGAAATGACTCTTACGTTGAAACAGTTGTCGATCCCGACCCCGGCAAAAGTGTGGCAAACGACCAAAAAACCTCGCTGCCTGTCAATCTTGGCCTCAACATCAACATCGACCCTGCGGCGAAAGCGATCTCCACTTCGTTCAAAAGTGTGGAGCAGGAAGCGTCCATCTTCCTCAAAGAGAAATTTGCACAGATGAAAGCCCGGGAAACAGACCCGAGCAAGAAGCAGATGTGGGACATCGACCCTGATAATACTTATCTCGTCACTTACGATTACAACAGCCAAGGTAAAGAACCCTACCCGGCAAAAATCACCGAAAGAATCACACTGACCCAGGCGCTGATCAAAAATGCGCAAGATACCCCACAAGGAGAGGGCTACAGCGTTTCCTTCTTTACAGGTGGCCCGAACGTAAAACTTCAGGACAGTCTTGACCGTCGCAGTCCGCACTTTTATGACCTCTCAAGCCGCTTTGATCCACACAGTAAAGACGCGGATATCACCCACAGCTATCAAGGCATCTACAACGAACCCGCCGGCTCACCCACCCTCGCGTACAACAGTTCAACCCAAAGCTCGCTCTCGCCAGCAGACTTCAAAGCATTGATATGGAACGCTGAATTTCAAAAGCCGTATGCCTCGTTTCTGGATCAATTCTGGAGCAGCCATCAAGAAAAATACGCACCGCTAGCCAAAGCCGCCTTTATCAAATCGGCGATGGCGCAGCATCAAGAGGGCAGCCTGAGCGCAGCGGGCCGAGCGTTAGTGATGCGCGCAGCAGGAATGGCGGACAATCAGAATTCATGGCCTGACATAAAATTTGAAGAACTTCTAAAGAATCCGCCCAAGGACCCGAACATCGAAGTCGGTTTGCTGAAAATCGGTGAGTTTCCATCCACCGACATTATCTATATCACCGATAAAAGTGCAAAAACCGACGCTGACGGCAATAAGGCTCGCCCGCTCACGCTGCTTTATATACCGGGAAACTCTTCACCCATTCATAGCTTCAATAGTCCCGCCGAAATGAAGGCGTGGCTTGCGAAACAAATGGCTGAACCGCTCAAGCAAAATGCACTGGCCTCTCACTTCAAACTCGAGGACAAACCTAATGGCTGGGCACGCGCCGGAATAGATGAAACCCTTGCCGGCCTCGGGGACTGGCCCGCTTACCATGAACCCGCTGGCTTCTATAACGACAAGGCATTCAGCGGCAAGTGGGACCCTCAGGCGTTCATCGAGACAGAACCTTACAACCTACCGTTCGACGAAGTATCGAAACGACAGAAAGCTCGGTCACACGCGGATGCGGCAGTCAAAATAACCACAGGCAGCGACGTCACCAAAGGACATATCATTGCAGGCTTGGAAAAGACCGCCAAAGCCGCGATGTTTCTCACCCCGCTAGCGTTGGTGGTCCCTGAAGTGGCAGTGGCGTTGGATCTTTATTACCTGGCAGATGGACTCGCCACTGCCGGCATTGGGATTGACGACGTACTTCACGGCAAAGAGCAAGGAACTGATCGAATAGTATTCGGGTTGTTCAACGCCGCCACGGTGGTGGTGCCCCGCATTCTAACGAAATTAAAACCCGAAGTAGCGTTCTCACCACACCAAAGCCCTCGGTCAGCCCCCCATGTAGAGGAGTCAGCGCCCCCGAGGGAAGAGCCTTCCCCGACACAAACCCAAACCCAAACCCAAACCCAAACCCCAACCAATAGCAGACTGAGCGAACTCACAGACAAATTCAGACTAAAAAACACCATTAAAACGACGTTCGAACCCTACGCCAGTCAATACAAAACAACCGGAGAGTTCGTAGCCGACGAATGGGGAGTCTACAAGATAAAAGGCGAACCCTACATCCCAATAGCAGAGGATGGAACCAACGGCACCGTACTCTACAGGGTACGTTTAAATGCAAATAACAACATTGAACTGATCAAGCCGGGAGAGAGTATTTCAGCCAACGCGCCCCAGGTGAGAGAGCTGGGAAATGGCAAATTCAGACAAATTATCGATAATCATTTGTTTGCAAAAAAGATAAAAGGCACGCTAAAAAAGGGACCTTTTCGCGACGCTTATGAAAAAGGCCTGACCCAGGGGGACCCGCGCAAAATAAAAGACTACCGAGCCGACATGGCGACTGACCAAATCAAAGCATTAATTATGGAGCCCCAAAGAACGGCCGAGGAAATAGGTACCTTGGTGGCGCTGCTGAAAAAGCGAGAGGTCACGTTCAGCCTTGAAAGGTTTTTGGTTTTCAAAGCCGACATGGAGGCTGCCGGTGGAGTGGCCGTTGGAATGCCACAAAGTTTTTACCTGCATGAGATCAGTGCATTAAATGGCGGGGAATGCGCTGCGCTCGCCAATACGATGGCACTGGCGATTCTCCATGGGAAAGAAGACGTGCTGATCGAGAACTTGTTTAAGGCTACTGTCACTTCAAAAGAGCCAAGTATCCTCCGCTTCAGAAAAAACATGAAGGATCTGCAAAAAGTCAGTGAATATCACTTTCACAGCGCGCAGCCGGGCAAACAAGTTCCTTACACGTATATCGCCGCTGAGCTGGATAAGGCTACACAGACAACGATACTTCGAATCAGGGACAATAGTCATGGCATCATAGCGGGCACCACTGTGAAAAACGGTATAAAAGACTTCTTCGTTTATGACCCTAATTACGGAATGGCAAAGTTCTCAACGAAAGAATCAATGGAAAAATCCCTGGAGAGCCTACTCAATAGCGGGGGCACTGCTAGCTCACGCCAGCCTTTTGGTACAGACCCCACTGTTCCAGAATATGAAGTTAGTGAGTTCAGCGAACAGGACTTCCTTCGCTCAGCACAAGGCGTGGACCCCAGTGAGTTTTTCGAGAAACTCTAAGAGCCCCGTAAATAATTGGCAGTAGCGATTCACTGATAAAGCAGGTACAGCACGTTTCTAAAAGCACGCAGCTTACGTGTTGCACCCGCTCAGTGCTTGATGCGGGATTAGCGTCGTACCGGGCGCTTCTGCAACTTGCGCTGCAGTGTGCGGCGGTGCATGCCCAGGGCGCGGGCCGTGGCGGAGATATTGCCTTCGTGCTCGGTCAGCACGCGCTGGATATGCTCCCATTGGAGGCGGTCCACCGACATCGGGTTTTCCGGCACCAGGGTGTCGAGGTCGGCGTGCTCGGAGAGCAAGGCGGCCAGCACGTCATCGGCATCTGCAGGTTTGCACAGGTAGTTGCAGGCACCGCGCTTGATGGCCTCGACGGCGGTGGCGATGCTGGAGTAACCGGTGAGGATCACCACGCGCATCTCAGGGTCGAGTTCCAGCAGCTTGGGCAGGAGCACCAGGCCGGAATCGCCGTCCATTTTCAGGTCGAGCGCGGCATAATCCGGCAGGTCGGCCTGGGCGATGGTCAGGCCTTCTTCGGCTGAACCTGCGGTGCTCACGCGAAAGCCGCGACGGCTCATGGCACGCGCCATGACGCGGGTAAAGGTGGCGTCGTCATCTACCAGCAGCAGGTGCGGCAGTTCTTCGCCTTCGACTTGGATCTCGTCACTCATCGATATCTCCTCGTGCGACACGGGGCAGGCGCAGCTCGGTGAGCGTACCGCCTTCCTCATGACTATAGAGCTTCACTGAGCCGCCCGCGCGGGTCACGCTGGCCTTGCTCAAAAACAGGCCGAGGCCGAAGCCTTTGCCCTTGGTGGTAAAGAACGGTTTGCCGATCTGCTCGGCAATCGCCAGCGGCACGCCCGCGCCGTGATCGCGAATGCTGATGGTGACGTCTTCCGCGTCCCAGTCCAGCTGCACGCCGAGGCCTTCGGGGCAGGCATCCGCGGCGTTGTTCAGCAGGTTAAGCAGCGCTTGGGTCAGGTCCGGCGGCGGCGCCATGCGCGGCACACTGCCCTGGCCCAGCAGGTTGAAGCGGTAACTGGCCTCGGGGCGCATCAGGTGCCAGCGGTTCAGGGCTTCATCGAGCCACTGGGTAACGTCCTGCATCTCCACCGCCAGGCGGCGATTGGCTTCGGCGGCGCGCACCAGTTGCTGCAACGTCTGCTTGCACTGCTTGACCTGTTCCTGCAGCACGCTGAGGTCATCCTGCAGGGCAGGGTCGTGATGGTCCTGGGTCATTTCCTTGAGCAATACGCTCATGGTGGCCAGCGGTGTGCCCAGTTCGTGGGCGGCGCCAGCGGCCTGAGTGGCCACGGCCAACAGCTGCTGGTCACGCAGGCCCTCTTCACGGCGAATGGCGCGTAGTTCTTCCTGGCGGCGCAATTCTTCGGCCATGCGGGCGGCGAAAAAGGTAATGACGGCGGCGGACAGCGCAAAACTCAGCCACATCCCGTAGATCTGCAGGTTTTCACGCGCGATCGGGAAGGTTTGCAACGGATAGAACTGCGCCAGCAGCAAGGTATAAAACGTCAGGGCGATGCCCGACAGTACGACCGAGTAGCGCCATGGCAACGTCACGGCAGCAATGGTCAGTGGTACCAGGTAGTAAGAAACAAACGGGTTGGTGGAACCACCGGAGAAATACAGCAACACACTGTGGATAAACAGGTCGCACGCCAACTGAAGCGCATATTCCAGCTCGGTCACCGGCCATGTGGTGCGCAGGCGGATAGCGGTGAACGCGCAGAGCACGGTGGAGAACGCAAGGGTCACACCCAGCTGCAGCCAGGGCAGTGGCAGCAAGTCGAACCAATAGGCGAGCCCGACGGAGCCGGCCTGTGCGGCCAGTACCAGGGTACGGATAAACGTCAGGCGCCAGAGGTTCTGGCGGGTGGCGGAAGTCAATTTTACGGCGGCGAGCATGAGCTCTCCCGGTGAGCGCTGCAGGCGGATCGGCAGGAGTATAAACGAAGCAGGCCCACCGACACGGCGCGTGTGGCTCTTTGCCGCAGGCCCGTTTGATGACCGTTCGTCGGCAACACCACTACATGTAGCGAATGTGTAAACCCCAAGAACCCGATGCCACCGTCTACAGTCATACCGAACACGAACATCCCAAGGAGCTTCCATGTCTCGTTTCACTCGCAGTGCAGCCGTTATCACCCTCAGCGCCAGCGCCCTGGCCAGCCTTCCGGCAATGGCCGCCGATGAGCTGCATTACAACCAGATTTCCCTGCGTGCCGAGGTCAGCCAGGAGGTCGCCCGCGACAAGATGATCGTCACCCTCTACACCGAGTCGCAGAATGCCGACCCAGCCAAGCTGGCAGCCGAAATCACCACGACCCTGAACAAGGCCCTGGGCGAGGCCCGTGAGGTCAAGGCCGTGACCCTGCGCCAGGGCAGCCGTAACAGCTACCCGATCTACGACAACAAAAACCAGAAGATCACCGGCTGGCGCGAGCGCGCCGAGTTGCGCCTGGAAAGTGCGGACTTCCCGGCCCTGTCCAAGCTCACCGGCGAATTGCTGAACACACTGAAAATGGACAGCATGGACTTCGCCATCGCCGACGCCACGCGCAAGTCCAGTGAAGATGCGTTGCTCAAGGACGCAGTCGCCGCGTTCAAGGCACGCGCCCAATTGGCCACCGATGCGCTGGGCGGCAAGGGCTATAAGATCGTCAACCTGAACTTCAACACTAATGGCTATCCACAACCGTATGCCCGTGGCGCCATGATGATGAAAGCGGCCATGGCGGATTCGGCACCGACGCCGGAAGTCGAAGCCGGCACCAGCCAGGTCAGCATGAGTGCTGATGGTGTGATCGAAGTGTTGCAATAAACCGCTTACGACATTAAAAACGGCGCAGCCTGAACGGCTGCGCTTTTTTTGGGCAGTGTTCAGTTGGCCAAACAGCCCCTTGCCAATATAAAAACAAAACTTACACCCCATCTCGAACGCCATATTCGCAGCGCTTCATTAAAGCCACACTACAACAGGCTGCGTGCTTCCGCCCCCTCCCCAGCACTGTAGGGATTAACTTAAATCCCAAGATCACACGCGAAGTTCGATTATAAAAACGGAACGTCCCGCACCCCATAGCCACTTAGTTACTGTCGATTCCAGCGCAACTTTAATAAGGCATATAGCACTTCAAGACAGTCTGCGCGGCACCGACCAATGCCGAGCCGCGAACACTCATTGCCGCATGGCAGTGCACGGCCGCTCGACGATTAACTACGAATAAACCAACTAATCGAGCCTACAATGCAACCATTGGCACCTTCCCCACTGCACACTCCAGCCCCCCCTGATTCATCACCGATAGCCAACCCAGCGGATTATTCAGAACAAGCATCCGAGTCGCATCGTGCCTCTCGTGCAATCGCCCCTTGGGAAAGCCCGAACAGCAACAGGCCGCAGGGTCGTCAGTTTTATATTGGCGGGCTTAAAGGACACCCACCCGCCGTAGATCTTAAACCTGGTAATTACAACGGAGTCATTTATGGTTGGAGCGAAACCCCGCCCAAGGCGGACGCCTCCCTGCAAGAACGGGAAAAGCGTGCTGGTGAATATGCCTACCGCGTAAAGTGGAAGATCAAGTATGTGGAATCCGGTAACGAAGGCGAAAGGAATGCTAAATTCCAAGACGCTCGCCAATATATGGAACCCGCAGGTTACTTCAGTGGTGGGCTATTGTCAGCGGGGTACGACCCGCATAAAAAAATCATCGTGACATTCGAGTCTTATGTGGGAAAGGGTACTCCCGAGCATATGACCCACTCAGAGCAACGCCCCTACTTCGCATGGGAAATCGCAGCAGGTGCGCTGGAGCACGATAAAGTATCGCGAGGTGGCCCGATCAACTTTAATTTCATGAATATCGAACGTGAAGATAGAAATACGGTCAGCGATTTAGAGTCGATTGGCAAGAAACTCCAAAACAGTTGGGAAAATATCGTCGCCAAACCAATGCGAGACGCCTCGGGAGAACTGGCGCAACGATCAGGAAAGGCAGACACCTATATTTTACGGGGAACCTTGCACAGCCTGCGTAGCGATAAACATGCCTTCGAGCGTTTAAGCCCTGAGGGCCAGGCAGCCGTCGAGCGGACACTGGATAAGAATGGACAAGTTATAATCCCGAATTTATACGGCTACCCACTGGCAGAGTATGCATTTATTCCGTATACCGCCTATGACGGCAACCCTGATCACAGACCCAATCAAGGGGTGATGGTTGACCTGAAAAATGGCACTGTCAGCGAAATTCATGGGGATAAAGATTTTGCCGCCTGGGCCAAACACAATCGTGACAACTTAGTTAGCCGTTTTAATGCCGGCGACCGGCAAGCCTGGAAAGATGCCCATTGGCCAAGCGCGGTCGGCGTTCTTGACAACCTGATTGAAGGCATTAACGCACACTACCCTGGTTATCAAAATCTCGTGAAGGATAAGCCAGTACCGGTTTCAGAACTGTTCAATTACGCTCATTCACGAGACGGCGACTATCATTTGAAGTTCGGTCCTTTGAACAATGGCATTGCCTCAAAATTCCAGGAAGTGAATGCCAAGAATTCCGTGTGGGCCGACCAAACTGAAGTATTTGGCGCCTCACAGCAGAGCTGGAAGGCGGCAAAAGAGGTTTGGGGGAATACGTTCGGTTACCTCCCCGTTGTCGGCAATGCAGGCAATATTGTCTTCGGCATCCATGACAGTATTCACGGTAAAACCGCAGAAGATCGTGTGGGAGGAACCGCCGGCGCGGTGATAACAGGCCTGCTGCTGGCGCACGAAATTATACCGGCCGCGGCAGAGGCAGGACTGGGTGAGCCGACCATTAATTTCAACGCCTCCGGCACCGAACATTACAATTGGCGATACAACGCGCAGACCAGCGAATTTGAGTTGGCGCGTCCTCCCAAGTCGACAAGCAATGCTGATGAACTTCCGGTTACGCCCAAACAGACACCGCAAGTGACATCAACGCCACAGCCTGCGTCCTTTCCGGGAATGCGAGAAATAGAGTTCAACGCAAAGACGTATTTCGTGGCTGAGAAGCCTGATGCCGGGGACGGGATAAATTACTTGTTACGCGTACGGGACCCCAATGACCCTTCGAAATTAGCCAGTAGCGGGATTATTGCCAACCCTGATAACGCCGGGATATGGAGTCGACGCGGTGAAGTCGGCGGATGGCCATGGCAGCGCTCAAATTCGCCAACCCCAAGCGTCGAATCCAAGCCCGCGCTGCTGTCGGATCAGTTTCTAGAAATAGACGGGGCAAAAATGAAAGGCGCAACAACGCTGGATAAATACCTCAATACTGCGGAGCACACGTATACCTACGGCATAGCTGTAAACGATCAAGGTGAGCACATACCGCAAGTTTCCTGGACTGTTGAGGAAAACCCAGCCAATGCGACGCCGCACCCGACAGCCGAAAAATCAACGTTCGGTACGAGCGAGTACAGCGAGCAATTCATAAAAGACATCAATCGCAGCCGGTTCACCGTAAAAACACCTGAAGGTGTCGCGTTGGAAATTGACATCCCCAAAGAGGTAAAACTGCTTGAGCTGAAAAAAGGCGCCAAGTTGTCAACTGCCGAACTCAATAAGGTCATACAAGAAAACATTGAAAAACTTGAGATCGCTATTCCCGATCCCGCGTTAAGGGCACGAATATCTGAAGTGGCCAATCAATGGTTACTGGGCGCTGCCCCAGATGAATTTCAAACCACTCGATTCAAGGGCACTGTATTTGGTAGCGGTCGCGACCCCCACTACGTCATTGACTATAACCCTGCCGATACTACAACCACTGTTACAGCAAAATCCGAGTTTATACTTACCAGATTAGACGAACAGAATGGCGAACTTGAAACGCTCACAGACGTGAATGTAAAAGCCTCAAGATCGATATCGATTAATGGCCACCCTAACAATGAGCCGTATGTCATTGGACGCTCAGCACCTACACGTATAGAAATCACTCCCAAGCAGGTCTGATAAGTACGTCCCCCCTATCTGCCCCTCCTCAACGGCGGTAACCTCGGTGACCGCCGTTTTCGTTTAAGCAGCGTTTATATGCCTGCCACTTCAGGGGTCTCCATGGAAAGAATCACCTTAAAACCACTGCTCCTCGCCGCCGGCCTGCTGGCCTTTATGCCCATGGCCCAGGCCGCCAGCACGTTGGTTTACTGCTCCGAAGCCAGCCCGGTCGGCTTCGACCCCAGCCAGTACACCAGCGGCACCGATTTTGATGCCTCGGCTGAAACCGTGTTCAACCGCCTGACCCAGTTCAAGCGTGGCGGCACCGAAGTCGAACCTGGCCTGGCGACGCGTTGGGAGGTGTCCAATGACGGGCTGACGTATACCTTCCATCTGCGCGACGGCGTCAAATTTCACACCACCGACTACTTCACCCCTACCCGCGACTTCAACGCGGACGACGTGCTCTTCACCTTCAATCGCTTGCTGGACGCCGAGAGCCCGTTCCGCAAGGCCTACCCCTCCGAGTCGCCGTACTTCACCGACATGGGCTTGAACACCACCATCAAGGGCGTCGAAAAAATCGACGAGCACACGGTGCGCTTCAACCTGAACAACGTCGATGCGTCGTTCGTGCAAAACCTGGCCATGAGCTTTGCCTCGGTGCAGTCCGCCGAATACGCCGCGCAATTGCTCAAGCAAGGCACCGCCTCGGACATCAACCAGAAGCCGGTAGGCACCGGGCCGTTTGTGTTCAAGCGCTACCAGAAAGACTCGCAGATCCGCTATGTGGCCAATAAACACTATTGGAAACCCGAGGATGTGAAGCTCGATAACCTGGTGTTCGCCATCACCCCGGATGCCGCCTCGCGCCTGCAAAAGCTCAAGGCCGGTGAATGCCAGGTCAGCGGCTACCCACGCCCCGCCGACATCGACGTGATGAAACAGGACCCCAACCTGCGGGTGCTGCAGCAAGCCGGGTTCAACCTGGGCTTTCTGGCCTACAACGTGACGCACCCGCCACTGGACCAGCTTAAAGTGCGCCAGGCCCTGGACATGGCCATCGACAAGCCGGCCATCATCAAGGCCGTATACCAAAGCGCCGGGCAATTGGCGCAGAACGCGTTGCCACCGGCGCAGTGGTCTTATGACCCGACAGTCAAGGACGCGCCGTATGACCCAACCAAGGCCCGGGCGCTACTAAAAGAAGCAGGGGTTGCACCCGGTACCACCATCAATCTGTGGGCCATGACGGTCCAGCGCGCCTCTAATCCGAACGCGCGGATGTCAGCACAAATGATCCAGCAGGATTGGGCCAAAATCGGCATCAAGGCCAATATCGTCAGCTATGAGTGGGGCGAATACATCAAGCGCGCCAAAAATGGCGAGCATGACGCGATGATTTATGGCTGGACCGGCGACAACGGCGACCCCGATAACTGGCTGGGCGTGCTCTACAGTTGTGCGGCAGTCAAGGGCAGCAACTACGCCAAGTGGTGTAACCCGGCCTACGACAGCCTGGTGCAGCAAGCCAAGGTCAGCAGCGACCGAGAACAGCGCATCAAGTGGTATCAGCAGGCGCAAAAAATACTTAAAGAACAAGTACCTATAACGCCTATCGCAAACTCGACGGTTTTCCAGCCCCTGCGCAAGGAAGTCCGCGACTTCAAGATCAGCCCATTCGGGCTGACGCCCTTCTACGGCGTGAGTCTAGATAAGTAACAGCAACGCCCCAACCGAGTGCGCTAGACGCCTCGGCTGGGCCTTCCTGGTGCACACCTTGCACCGAAAAAACCCTCGAAATAGTCGCAATTATGTAAAAACTTTCATAATTGCGACATTCCTGTACGTTCGTACCACTGTTTGCCTATTGCAACGGTTCAACATCTTGCAATGGGTACGGCGCCTGCATAAGTATCCGCAGGCCGACTCACGAGGTCGCCCTCACCACCAAAAATGACAACAAATCATGAGGCCAACATGCTTAGAAACGCAGTCATTCCGTTAATCGTTAGCGCTGGCCTTATGGCCGCGGCCCCTTTCGCCCAAGCGGCGACTAACCTGGTGTTCTGCTCCGAAGGGAGCCCGGCCGGTTTTGACCCAGGCCAGTACACCACCGGAACAGACTTCGATGCCTCGGCCGAAACCATGTTCAACCGTCTGACCCAGTTCGAACGCGGCGGCACCGCTGTGATTCCTGGGCTGGCCACCAACTGGGACGTGTCCCCGGATGGCCTGACCTACACGTTCCATCTGCGTGATGGCGTGAAGTTCCACACCACCCCGTACTTCAAACCGACGCGTACCTTCAATGCCGATGACGTGCTGTTCACGTTCAACCGCATGATCAACAAGGACGATCCGTTCCGCAAAGCCTACCCCACCGAATTCCCGTATTTCACGGACATGGGGATGGACACCAATATCAAGAACATCGAGAAAGTCGATGACCACACCGTCAAGTTCACCCTTGGCACCGTGGACGCGGCCTTCATCCAGAACCTGGCGATGAGCTTCGCCTCCATCCAGTCTGCCGAATACGCCGCGCAACTGTTGAAGGAAGGCAAAGCTGCCGACATCAACCAGAAGCCGGTCGGTACTGGCCCGTTCGTGTTCAAGAGCTACCAGAAAGACTCGAACATCCGTTACACCGGCAACAAGGACTACTGGAAACCTGAAGACGTGAAGATCGATAACCTGATCTTCGCCATCACCACCGACCCGTCGGTGCGTATCCAGAAGCTCAAGAAAAACGAATGCCAGGTCACCCTGTTCCCGCGTCCGGCCGACCTCAAGGCGCTGGGCGAAGACAAGGACCTGAAACTGCCGAACCAGGCCGGTTTCAACCTGGGCTATATCGCTTACAACGTCATGGACAAGGTCAAGGGCAGCGACCAGCCTAACCCGCTGGCTGACCTGCGAGTGCGCCAGGCACTGGACATGTCGGTGAACAAGCAGCAGATCATCGACTCCGTGTACCAGGGCGCTGGCCAGTTGGCCGTCAACGCCATGCCGCCGACCCAATGGTCGTATGACACCACCATCAAGGACGCCAAGTACGACCCTGAGAAAGCCAAGGCTTTGCTCAAGGAAGCAGGCGTCAAGGAAGGCACCGAGATCGTCCTGTGGGCCATGCCGGTTCAGCGTCCGTATAACCCGAACGCCAAGCTGATGGCTGAAATGCTGCAGAACGACTGGTCCAAGATCGGCTTGAAGGTCAAGATCACCAGCTACGAGTGGGGCGAGTACATCAAGCGCTCCAAAGGCGGCGAGAACCAGGCCATGATCATTGGCTGGAGCGGCGACAATGGTGACCCGGACAACTGGCTGAACGTGCTGTTCGGCTGCGACTCGCTGGCCGGTAACAACTTCTCCAAATGGTGCGACAAGAAATTCGACGGCATCGTGAAAGAAGCCAAGGCCACATCGGATGTCGCCAAACGCACCGAGCTGTACAAGCAGGCGCAACATATCCTCAAAGATGCAGTCCCGATGACACCTATCGCGCACTCGACGGTGTATCAACCCATGCGCAACACCGTGCAGGACTTCAAGATCAGCCCGTTTGGCTTGAACTCCTTCTACGGCGTTAGCGTAAGCGGCAAGTAAGGATCACTGGCGGCGACGTTTCATAACGTCGCCGTTATTGCATCCGCCTGGACCGCAGGCAACAGATCGCATTCGCAGTGGTTGTGTCCTACAGCAACGTACCGCGTCATGTTGCTCTGTTGCCTACATAGTCAGTCCGTTTTGGCGCATTTACTGCGAAGTCTACGGCTCATACCGTCGTAGGACAGCAGAAGCTCCAACTTGGGAAAGGCACTTGCTGCGTGTGGGATCAGTGATGTCTCCCTGGCCGAAAACCGGGGCGATTGCTCACTGATGACAACTACAAACAAGGATCGGGATCGTCATGCGCCATACCACCGTTCTATCCGCAATTTTTGGCACCAGCCTGTTGGCTGTGGCCACGATGGGCCAGGCCGCCGATAAAAAGAGCCTGGTGTTCTGCTCTGAAGGCAGCCCGGCTGGCTTTGATACCGCGCAATACACGACCGCGACGGATAACGACGCGGCCGAGCCGCTGTACAACCGCCTGGTCGAGTTTGAAAAAGGCGCGACCAACGTGGTGCCTGCGCTGGCAACCAAGTGGGATATTTCCGAAGACGGCCTCACCTACACCTTTCACCTGCGTGAAGGGGTGAAATTCCACAGCAACAAGGAATTCAAGCCGACGCGCGACTTCAACGCCGACGACGTGCTGTTCACCTTCAACCGCATGCTTGATGCCGACCACCCGTTTCGCAAGGCCTACCCCACCGAGTTTCCGTACTTCAACGGGATGAGCCTGAACAAGAACATTGCCAAGGTCGAAAAAACCGGCCCGCACACCGTGGTGATGACCCTGAACTCGGTCGACGCCGCATTCGTGCAGAACATCGCTATGAGCTTCGCCGCGATCCTGTCGGCCGAATATGCCGAGCAACTGCTCAAGGAAGGCAAGCCCAGCGACATCAACCAGAAGCCGATCGGCACTGGGCCGTTCGTGTTCCAGCGCTATCAGAAAGACTCGCAGATACGCTATGTGGCCAACAAACAGTATTGGGACCCGAGCAAGGTCCAGTTGGACCAACTGATCTTCGCCATCAACACCGACGCCTCGGTGCGCGTGCAGAAGCTCAAGGCCGGCGAATGCCAGGTCACCCTGCACCCGCGCCCGGCGGATGTGGACGCCCTCAAGGCTGACCCGAACCTGCAATTGCTGACCAAGCCTGGGTTCAACCTCGGCTATATCGCCTACAACGTGCGCCACAAGCCGTTCGACCAGCTCGAAGTGCGTCAGGCGCTGGACATGGCGGTGAACAAGCAGAGCATTCTGAATGCCGTGTACCAGGGCGCAGGCCAATTGGCGGTCAACGCCATGCCGCCGACCCAATGGTCCTACGACGACAGCATCAAGGACGCCGCCTACAACCCGGAAAAAGCCAAGGAACTGCTCAAGGCCGCCGGCGTGAAGGAAGGTACCGAAATCACCCTGTGGGCGATGCCGGTGCAACGCCCATACAACCCCAACGCCAAGCTGATGGCCGAGATGCTGCAAAGCGACTGGGCCAAGATCGGCCTCAAGGTCAAGATCGTCAGCTACGAGTGGGGCGAATACATCAAGCGCACCAAGAACGGTGAGCACGATATCAGCCTGATCGGCTGGACCGGCGACAACGGTGACCCGGACAACTGGCTGGGCACCCTCTACAGCTGCGACGCCATCGGCGGGAACAACTACTCCATGTGGTGCGACCCGGCCTACGACAAGCTGATCAAGCAAGCCAAGGTCGTCACCGACCGCGAACAACGGACTGTTCTGTACAAACAGGCGCAGCAACTGCTCAAGCAGCAGGTGCCGATCACGCCCGTCGCCCACTCAACGGTCAACCAGCCGTTAAGCGCCAAAGTCGAAGGTTTCAAAGTGAGCCCCTTCGGCCGCAACGTGTTCTCGGGCGTCAGTATCACCCCATAAGAAAATAACCGGATGCAGGAGGGCGGGAAGCCGCTCTCCGGCAAACGTGCTGCCTTTTGTTGGGAAATTTCCCACGGCAAACGTTTGCAAAAGCTTGAACGAGTTACACACCCAAATAGCCGGATCACCAAAAAAGACCGGCATTAAAAAAGAGAACCAAAGGAGCTTCACCCATGAAACTGAGCAGCAAAGCGCTTCTGGCCTTGGCCATCAGCAGCATCACGGCCACCGCCTACGCTGAACCCGCCAGCCAGGAATTCGTTCCTACCACCCTGGCCGGCACCAGCGCACAAGGCGAAGCCAAAGGCTTCATCGAAGATTTCAGCCTCGGCGGCACCACGCGTAACTGGTACTCCCACGAAAGCCTCTATCGTGGCGGTTCCTTCGACTACACCGAGCACGGCGTAGCCAAGACCGACCGTAACCGTACCAACTGGGTACAGGGCACCATCATCAACGCCAGCTCGGGTTTCACCCAGGGCACCGTAGGCGTCAAGACCGAAGTGGCGGTGTACAACGCTCTGGTTCTGGACCGCAGTAAGCGCGACATCAAGGGCGGTTCCAACCGTACCCTGGCTGATTCCGACGGCAACGCTGTAGACCAGTGGAGCAAACTGGGCCTGGCCAACGTGCAGTTCCGCGTTTCGAACACCACGCTGACCGCCGGTCGTCAGAACTTCAGCACGCCAATCGTCGACACCATCGGCAACCGTGCGCTGCCGTCGAGCTTCCAGGGCGTGAGTTTCAACAGCGAAGAGTTCAGCAACCTGTCGTTCCAGGGCGGCGCGTTTGACCGCGTTTCGCCACGTACCGAACAGAGCCTGTCGAAATTCCGTTCCGAGTACAGCGCAGGCGGCGCAAATGGCGCGACCACCGACAAGGTCTACACCCTGGGTGCCAACTACCAGCCGTTCAAGAGCCTGAAGACCAGCGTCTTCGGTGCCAACGTCAAGGACTTCTGGAACCAGTACTACTTCGGCGCAACCCACGAGTTGGGTGACAGCCAGACCCTGTCCCTCACCACCGGCCTGAACTACTACAAGACCGTGGACGAAGGCAAAGCGCTGATGGGCGAGATCGACAACGATACCTACTCGCTGTCGCTCGGCCTGGCTCACCAGGCTCACAGCCTGACCTTCTCCTATCAGGCAGTAGACGGTAACGAGTACTTCGACTACCTGCACGAAACCAACGGCATCTACCTGGCCAACTCCCTGACGTCCGACTTCAACGGCCCGAACGAGAAATCGTTCCAGATCGCCTACGCCATCAACATGGCCGAATACGGCGTGCCTGGCCTGAAGTTCAACGCCTACTCCGCTCGCGGCTGGGGCATCGACGGTACTCACTACCGCAGCGGCAACGGCGCACTCGGCTACGGCGCGCAGATTTTGACCCAGGATGGCGAGAAGCATCAGGAATACGGTGTAGGCGCAAGCTACGCCATCCAGAGCGGCCCGCTCAAGGCCACCGCGATTCGTGCCACCTACGTGGAACACCGTGCCAGCGCCAACCAATCTGACGGCAGCATCAAAGAATTCCGTCTGGTTACCACCATCCCGTTCAACATCCTTTAACTAGCGCCAGGTAGACGGCGGGCTCAGGACGAGCCCGCCGTCTACGTTTGTCTGGTCCCATCGATTGCAGAGGGCTCTGAATGAAAATGCTACCGCTACAAGCCGCCATTGCTGCCGCCCTGTTGAGCGTGGCTGTGGGCATTTCGGCCAAACCGCTGGTGGTCTGCACCGAAGCCAGCCCAGAGGGTTTCGATCCGGTCCTGTACACCACGGCCGTCACCGCTGACGCCGCCGCAGAAACCATGTTCAACCGCCTGGTGGACTTCAAGCCCGGCACCACCGAAGTGATCCCCGCGCTGGCCAAAGACCTGCCCGAGATCAGCGCCGATGGCCTGACCTACACGTTCCACCTGCGTGACGACATCAAGTTCCACACCACCGACTACTTCAAACCCACGCGCAACCTGAATGCCGACGACGTGCTTTGGAGCTTCCAGCGCCAGCTGGACCCGAATCACCCGTGGCACAACAAGTCCCTCGTGGGCTACCCGTATTTCGAAAGCATGGGTTTCAAGGAACTGCTCAAGAGCGTAGAGAAGATCGACGATTACACCGTCGTCTTTACCCTGACCCGTCCTGAAGCACCGTTCCTGGCCGACCTGGGCATGGCATTCTCTTCAATCCATTCGAAGGAATACGCCGACCAGTTGCTCAAATCCGGCAAGACCGAAGACCTCAACGCCAAGCCCATCGGCACTGGCCCGTTTGTCTTCATCCGATATCAGAAAGACGCCCAGGCGCGCTTCAAGGCCAACCCTGACTACTTCCGCGGCAAACCGGCTGTCGACCCGCTGATCCTGGCGATCAGCACCGATAACAACGTGCGCCTGCAGAAACTCAAGGCCAATGAATGCCAGATCGCGCTGTTCCCCAAGCCGGATGACATTCCAAGCATCAAGAAAGACCCGAACCTGAAAGTCGATGAGCTGGCGGCGATGACCACCAGTTACACCGCGTTGAACACCACCCACAAATACATGAGCGATGCGCGGGTGCGTCACGCGATCAACATCGCGTTCGACAAGGCCGGTTATACCGAAGCCCTGTTCGGCAAAGGCAATGCGGTGGTGGGTACCGGCCCTTATCCGCCGACCTTGCTGGGTTTCAGCGACAAGCTGAAAAACCCGCCGCGTGATCTGGACAAGGCCCGCGCCCTGCTCAAGGAAGCCGGCGTGCCGGAAGGCACCGAGTTCACCCTGTTCACCCGTAACGGCGGCGGCCCGACCAACCCTAACCCGATGCTCGGCGCCCAGCGCATGCAGGCGGATCTGGCGCAGATTGGCCTGAAGGTCAATATCAAAGTCATGGAATGGGGCGAGATGCTCAAGCGCGCTAAAAACGGCGAGCACGACATGGTTTCGGCAGGCTGGGTAGGCGATAACGGCGACCCGGACAACTTCCTCACGCCGAACCTGAGTTGCGATGCAGCCAAAAACGGCGAAAACTACGCGCGTTGGTGTAACAAAGAGTTTCAGGACTTGATCGACAAGGCGCGCGCCATCGCTGAACCCACCCAGCGCGCCGCACTCTATGAACAAGCACAGGACGTTTTCGACAAGGACCAACCATGGCTTCCCATGGCTTACCCGAAACTGTTCACCGCTATGCGTAAGAACGTAGAGGGCTTCACCCAAAGCCCTCTAGGTACAAATAACTTCGCCACCACTCAGGTGAAGTAAATAAGAGAAACGCTCGGCACCGCCCACCAGGACGGTGCCGAACTTGCCTAACCGGCTGATTGAGGTACACAACAAGATGTTTAGTTTTATTGCCCGCCGATTGGGGTTATTGATCCCCACGTTTTTCGGCATCACGTTGCTCACGTTTGCGTTGATTCGCATGATCCCTGGCGACCCCGTCGAAGTCATGATGGGCGAGCGGCGCGTCGACCCCGAGATGCACGCACAGGCAATGGAACGCCTTGGCCTTAACAAGCCGTTGTATGCGCAATACCTGGACTATGTTGGCAAACTCGCCCAAGGCGACCTTGGCGAATCGCTGCGCACGCGCACCAGCGTGTGGACCGAATTCACCGCCCTCTTCCCGGCGACCCTGGAACTGTCCATGGCCGCCCTGTTGTTCGCCGGTATCCTGGGCCTGTTGGCCGGGGTGATCGCGGCACTCAAGCGAGGATCGCTGTTCGACCACGGGGTGATGGGCATCTCCCTGGCGGGTTATTCGATGCCGATCTTCTGGTGGGGCCTGATCCTGATCATGTTCTTCTCGGTGAGCCTGGGCTGGACCCCGGTTTCCGGGCGGATCGACCTGCTCTACGACATCGAGCCGCGCACCGGCTTCATGCTGATCGACACCCTGCTGGCCGACGAGCCGGATGCGTTCTGGGACGCCCTGCACCACCTGATCCTGCCGGCCATCGTGCTCGGCACTATCCCGCTGGCGGTGATTGCGCGCATGACCCGTTCGTCGATGCTCGAAGTGCTGCGTGAAGACTACATCCGCACCGCCAAGGCCAAGGGCCTGTCGCCGGCACGCGTGGTATTTGTCCACGGCCTGCGTAACGCGCTGATCCCGGTACTCACCGTGGTCGGCCTGCAAGTCGGCACCCTGCTGGCGGGTGCTGTGCTGACCGAAACCATCTTCTCGTGGCCCGGCATCGGCAAATGGCTGATCGAAGCCATTGGCGCACGGGACTACCCGGTGGTGCAAAACGGCATCCTGCTGATCGCCTGTCTGGTGATCCTGGTGAACTTCGTGGTGGATATCCTCTACGGCTTCGCCAACCCACGCATCCGTCACCAGCGCTGAGATCATGACCATGACCACACCTACTCAAGTGTCAGCAGTCGATCAAAGCCTGCTGTACCCGTCCCCGTACAAAGAATTCTGGCAAGCCTTCTCCAAGAACAAAGGCGCGGTTGCCGGCCTGCTGTTCATGTTGCTGATCGTGTTCTGCGCGATCTTCGCGCCTTGGGTTGCCCCGCATAACCCCAGCGAGCAATACCGCGACTTCCTGCTGACCCCGCCATCGTGGCTGGAAGGCGGGCAGATCCAGTTCCTGCTCGGCACCGACGAACTGGGCCGTGACCTGCTCTCGCGCCTGATCCAGGGTTCGCGCCTTTCCTTGCTGATCGGTTTGTCGTCGGTAGTGATGTCGCTGATCCCGGGCATCCTGCTGGGCCTGTTCGCCGGGTTCTTCCCGCGCTTGCTCGGCCCGACCATCATGCGTTTGATGGACATCATGCTGGCCCTGCCATCGCTGCTGCTGGCTGTCGCCATTGTCGCGATCCTCGGCCCTGGCCTGATCAACACCGTAATCGCCATCGCCATTGTTTCGCTGCCGTCCTACGTACGTCTGACCCGCGCGGCGGTGATGGGCGAACTGAACCGCGACTACGTGACTGCCGCCCGCCTCGCCGGCGCCGGCCTGCCACGCCTGATGTTCATCACCGTGCTGCCCAACTGCATGGCGCCGCTGATCGTGCAGGCCACCCTGAGTTTCTCCTCGGCGATCCTCGATGCCGCGGCCCTGGGCTTCCTCGGCCTTGGCGTACAACCGCCAACCCCTGAGTGGGGCACCATGCTGGCTTCGGCCCGTGACTACATCGAACGCGCCTGGTGGGTAGTGAGCTTGCCTGGTTTGACCATTTTGCTCAGCGTGCTGGCAATCAACTTGATGGGTGACGGCCTGCGCGACGCGCTGGACCCGAAACTCAAGAACGCCGCCTGAGGAGATTCCCATGTCACTGTTAGAAATCAAGAATCTCAACGTACGCTTCGGCGACAAGACCGCCGTGCCGGTGGTCGATGGCCTCGACATTTCCGTCGACAAAGGCGAAGTACTGGCGATCGTTGGCGAGTCGGGCTCGGGTAAATCCGTGACCATGATGGCGCTGATGGGCCTGATCGAGCACCCCGGCATCGTCACCGCCGACTCGCTGACCTTCGACGGCAAGGACATGCTCAAGCTGAGCAACCGCCAGCGTCGCCAGATCGTCGGCAAAGACCTGGCGATGGTGTTCCAGGACCCGATGACCGCGCTGAACCCCAGCTACACCGTGGGGTTCCAGATTGAAGAAGTGCTGCGCCTGCACCTGAAAATGTCCGGCAAGCAAGCGCGCAAACGTGCCATCGAACTGCTCGAAAAAGTTGAAATCCCAGGCGCCGCCAGCCGTATGGATGCCTACCCGCACCAGCTGTCCGGTGGTATGAGCCAGCGTGTGGCTATCGCCATGGCCATCGCCGGCGAGCCGAAACTGCTGATCGCCGATGAGCCGACCACCGCGTTGGACGTGACCATCCAGGCGCAGATCATGGAACTGCTGCTGGCCCTGCAAAAAGAGCAGAACATGGGCCTGGTGCTGATCACCCACGACCTTGCCGTGGTTGCCGAAACCGCCCAGCGCGTGTGCGTGATGTACGCAGGCCAAGCGGTGGAAGTCGGCCAGGTGCCGCAACTGTTCGACATTCCCGCGCACCCGTACAGCGAAGCGCTGCTCAAGGCGATCCCCGAGCACAGCCTGGGCGCCACGCGCCTGGCCACGCTGCCCGGCATCGTACCCGGCCGCTATGACCGCCCGCAGGGTTGCCTGCTGTCGCCGCGCTGCCCGTATGTGCAAGAGAGCTGCCGCCAGACCCGCCCGGGCCTTGACCCTAAATCCAACAGCCTGGCGCGCTGCTTCTACCCCTTGAACCAGGAGGTGGCGTAATGGCCGTCGTTCTTACCGCCCGCGACCTGACCCGTCACTACGAAGTGTCCCGTGGCCTGTTCAAGGGCCACGCGCTAGTACGCGCGCTCAATGGTGTGTCGTTCGAACTGGAAGCCGGCAAGACCCTCGCCGTGGTTGGCGAGTCGGGTTGCGGCAAATCCACCCTGGCCCGTGCGCTGACGCTGATTGAAGAGCCGTCGTCGGGTTCGTTGAAAATCGCCGGCCAGGAAGTCGCCGGTGCCGACAAGGCCCAGCGCAAGCAACTGCGCAAAGACGTGCAGATGGTGTTCCAGAGCCCGTACGCCTCGTTGAACCCGCGCCAAAAGGTCGGTGATCAACTCGGCGAGCCGCTGCTGATCAACACCAACCTGTCCGCCGCAGAACGCCGCGAGAAAGTCCAGGCGATGATGAAGCAAGTGGGCCTGCGCCCCGAGCATTATCAGCGCTACCCGCACATGTTCTCCGGCGGCCAGCGCCAGCGCATCGCCCTGGCTCGCGCCATGATGCTGCAACCCAAAGTGTTGGTGGCGGATGAGCCGACTTCGGCCCTGGACGTGTCGATCCAGGCCCAGGTGCTCAACCTGTTCATGGACCTGCAGCAGGAATTCAACACGGCCTACGTGTTCATTTCCCACAACCTGGCGGTGGTGCAGCACGTCGCCGATGACGTGATGGTGATGTACCTCGGCCGCCCCGTAGAAGTCGGCCCCAAGGAAGACATCTACGCCCGCCCGTTGCACCCCTACACCCAGGCGCTGCTGTCGGCGACCCCGACCATCCACCCGGATCCGAACAAGCCGAAAATCAAGATCGTCGGCGAGTTGCCCAACCCGCTGAACCCGCCGCCAGGCTGTGCTTTCCACAAGCGCTGCCCGTATGCGACCGCTCGCTGCAGCACCGAGGAGCCGCTGTTGCGGCCGTTGGATAACCGCCAAGTGGCTTGCCACTACGCGGAGCAGTTTGTGGCCTGAGGCGTTGTACCCATAAAAAATGCCCTGGGGATAAGTCCAGGGCATACACCGCGTTACACAGCCCTTCCCGTCAGGTTGCGCATCAGCCTGTCAGGCGGGGCTTTTTTTTGGCGACTGCCTATGTCTGGCTGTCGCCGTCATCGTCGTCCGGGTCATCGCTGTCCGGCTCGTTGGTGGTGGCGTCGTCATCGTCACTGCTGCCGCCCTGGTCCTGGTCACCGGGTTCGGCCTCGGACTTGGCCAGTTGCAGATCCTGCGAACTGTGCACCGCCGACAGCGCGGCACCACTGTGCACCGGGTTATAGGCCCAGGCCGGCGACATCCCCAACGACAACAGCACCAGCACTTTTATCAACAGCACGACTCGTTGAAAAATACTCATGGTTGATTCCGTCCAGTCAGCTCGGCAGTGACGTACCGCCGCCAGCGTTGACGCTAGCCCCGATGCGGGGTTTGCGCCAGGGCTCAGGTGTCGCCGTCGTCGTAGGTTTCGCTGTCTTCACCTTCGTTGTAGGGGTTTTCCGCATCTTCCTTGGGGGCAGGCTGGGCTTGGGGTTGCCAACTGCCGGAGTTGACCTCGTTCTGCTTTTTCTTGGTGACCGGGCCGGTGTCTTTCCACTGGGGAGTTCCGGCGCCTGCTACGGCCAGGGGGATGGGCAGCGCGAAGGTGGCGAGCAGGGCCAGGTGGAGGATGAGTTTAGCGCGGCGCACTAGGGTTTCCTTTTTGGTAGGGAGTGGGGAAACGCTAGACCGTATGTGGGGTTCTTGCCAGTGTTTGGGTGTATATCCGTTGTTGTAGTTATGGCGGATATTGGTTCCGCTCTTACAGCGGGTCACTTTTGAAAAGCGCAAAAGTAACCAAAACGCTCTTGCCCCAACACTCGGCACCTCGCCTGGGCTCGGTGTGCCCGCACGCAGACTTGAATCCGTGGGCCGCCGCGATGGGCCATCCATGGCCCAGCGCGGCTAACCCGGCGTCCTGCCGGGTTGCCTACGGATTCAAGCCTGCGTGCGGCCAGCGTGTTTTTATGGGGCGCCTCAGATCAAGATCACGATCAAAAGCGCAGATCAAAAGACCGCTGACTTCGTCAGCGCAAAGGATGTAAGGGCCAGATCAAAAACAAAGCAAGGCGGCCTGGCAGCCGGCCGGATCGTTGAAGCCTCACTCGGTCAAATGTGGGAGGGGGCTTGCTCCCGATGAGGGTGTGTCAGCTGATAAATCTGTAGCTGACCCACTGCCATCGGGAGCAAGCCCCCTCCCACATTTTTAATTGAGTTCCAACACGCAACTCCGGTCGGCTCGAAGGCCGCCGCGCTCCGGCTTTTGATCTCAGGCGCCCCGTCAATCACGCTGGCCGAACGCAGGCTTGTCAGCGCAAAGGATCCAAGGGCCAGATCAACAGAAGGTTGATATACCCCTGATACATGGAGATCCAAATGTGGGAGGGGGCTTGCCCCCGATGAGGGTGTGTCAGCTGATAAATCTGTAGCTGACCCACTGCCATCGGGGGCAAGCCCCCTCCCACATTTTTAATTGAGTTCCAACACGCAAGACCGGTCGGCTAACAGGCCGCCGCGCTTTGGCTTTTGATCTGAGGCGCCCTGTCAACTACGCTGGCCGCACGCTCCAAGACCTGCGGGCGGGCACACCGAGCCTAGGCGAGGTGCCGAGTGGTGGGGCGAAGGCCTTTTGGTTACTTTTGGGCCTTTCCAAAAGTGACCCGCTGTAAGAGCGGAACCATAGGCCGCCGTTACCCAAATAACGGATATACCCCCAAACCTTAATGATGCTCGCGGGTCGCACGGAATTTCACATCCGGCCACCGCTCTTCCATCAACGCCAGGTTAACCCGCGTCGGCGCCAGGTAAGTCAAATGCCCACCGCCATCGACCGCCAGGTTTTCTACGGCCTTGTTGGAGAACTCTTCGAGCTTCTTCTTATCGCTGCAGTCAATCCAGCGCGCGGAATACACGGTAATCGGCTCGTAGGAGCATTCCACCTTGTATTCCTCTTTCAGGCGGCTGGCCACCACATCGAACTGCAGCACACCGACGGCGCCGAGGATGATGTCGTTGCTGCGCTCCGGGAAGAACACCTGGGTGGCGCCCTCTTCCGCCAACTGCTGCAAACCCTGGCGCAGTTGCTTGGACTTGAGCGGGTCACGCAGGCGCACCCGACGGAACAGCTCCGGCGCAAAGTGTGGGATACCGGTGAAGCCCAGCACTTCGCCTTCCGTGAAGGTGTCACCGATCTGGATAGTGCCGTGGTTGTGCAAACCGATGATGTCGCCGGCAAAGGCTTCTTCGAGCTGTTCACGCTCGGAGGAGAAGAACGTCAGCGCGTCGCCGATGCGCAGGTCCTTGCCGGTGCGCACGTGGCGCATCTTCATGCCTTTTTCGTACTTGCCGGAGCAGATGCGCATAAAGGCGATGCGGTCGCGGTGCTTGGGGTCCATGTTCGCCTGGATCTTGAACACGAAACCCGAGAATTTCTCTTCCACCGGCTCCACGGTGCGCTCGTTGGCCACGCGCGGCAGTGGGCGCGGCGCCCAATCCACCACGGCGTCGAGCACGTGGTCGACGCCGAAGTTGCCCAGGGCGGTGCCGAAGAACACCGGGGTCAGTTGGCCATCGAGGAACTCTTGCTGGTTGAATTCATGGCAAGCGCCCTGCACCAGTTCCAGCTGGTCGACAAAGCGGTCGTACTCGTCACCCAGGTGGGCGCGGGCTTCGTCGGAGTCGAGCTTCTCGATGATTTTCACATCGGTACGTTCGTGACCATGGCCGGCGGTGTAGACAATGATGTAGTCGTCAGCCAGGTGGTACACGCCCTTGAAGTCGCGGTAGCAACCGATCGGCCAGGTGATCGGCGCAGCCTTGATCTTGAGGACCGCTTCGATTTCATCCAGCAACTCGATCGGGTCGCGGATATCGCGGTCGAGTTTGTTGATAAAGCTGACGATCGGCGTGTCACGCAGGCGGCACACGTCCATCAACGCGATGGTACGCGGCTCAACGCCTTTACCGCCGTCGAGGACCATCAAGGCCGAGTCCACCGCAGTCAGGGTGCGGTAGGTGTCTTCGGAGAAGTCTTCGTGGCCCGGGGTGTCGAGCAGGTTGACCATGTGGTCGCGATACGGGAACTGCATGACCGACGTGGTAATGGAAATACCCCGTTGCTTCTCCATCTCCATCCAGTCGGATGTCGCATGGCGGTCGGATTTGCGCGATTTCACCGTGCCGGCCACCGCGATTGCCTTGCCCATCAGCAGGAGCTTCTCGGTGATGGTGGTTTTACCGGCATCGGGGTGGGAAATAATGGCGAAAGTGCGGCGTTTCGCGACTTCGGCGGCCTGGTGGGTCATGGGAAATCGCCTGGCAGGTGAGTCAAAAAAGGGCGGCGAGTATAGCGCAAACCCAGGGGGCCGGACCACCGTTCACCCCATTGGGGGTGGCTAAATGCTGCCAAGTGTGGAACCTTTTAAAAGGTAGAGACGTCCACTCCCCTGCTACCGCACTCGGAACAGGGGCTGATAAATCAGCAAGTTAGCCTGACGAGGCTGCGCTCATGGCTCGATCGCATACTGCATTGCCAGTATCGGCGAGCTGCTTTTCGCGAACACATTCGCCGACAGCCAGGAATGGCATTGCCGCTCGGAAATGTGTTCGCCGACAAAAGAAAAAAGGAGTCCGCCTGTGGCTATTCGCTATGGCAAAGGGCTGATAGGAGGAGTGGTTGTCGTCGCTCTCCTGGCCCTGCTGGTCCACTGGATCGGCATCAACACGATCGAACTGTACCGCGACGATTTGTTGTTTTACCTGCAAGCTCATTTGATCCTTGTTCTAGTCTCCATGCTGGCGGCCCTGATTGTGGGCATCCCCGCCGGTATCCTGCTCAGTCGACCGAACATGGTCGGGCGCGCAGAACGCTTCATGCAGATCTTCAACATCGGCAACACCGTCCCGCCCCTGGCCGTACTGGCCATCGCCCTCGGCGTCCTCGGCATCGGCAGCGGCCCGGCCATCTTCGCGCTGTTCCTCGCCTCCCTCCTGCCTATCGTGCGCAACACCTACGAAGGCCTGAAAAACGTTCAAGGCTCGCTCAAGGAAGCCGCCACCGGTATCGGCATGACGCCGCGCCAGGTGCTGTTTCGTGTGGAATTGCCCAACGCCGTGCCGATCATCATCGGCGGCGTGCGTGTGGCCCTGGCGATCAACGTGGGTACTGCCCCGCTGGCGTTCCTGATTGGTGCCAACAGCCTGGGCAGCCTGATCTTCCCCGGTATCGCCCTGAACAATCAGCCGCAACTGTTGCTGGGCGCCGCGTGCACCGCGCTGCTGGCGTTGCTGCTCGACGGTCTGGTGACCATGGCCAGCCGCCTCTGGCTGGAACGCGGGTTGCGTCCGTCTTAGGCTTGGCAAAGGAAACGACATGAAAAAACTGACCTTGATATTGAGCTGCGTCCTGCTGTTTGCAGGCATTGCGCAAGCCGCTGAAAAACCTGTAATCCGCATCGGCGCCCGGGTGTTCACCGAACAGACCCTGCTCGCCGAAATCACCTCCCAGTACTTGCGCACCAAGGGGTACGACACCCAGGTGACCGGCGGCCTGGGCAGCAACCTGGCGCGCAGTGCCCAGGAAAGCGGGCAACTGGACCTGATCTGGGAATACACCGGCGTGTCGCTGGTGGCCTACAACCACATCGACGAGAAACTCGACAGCGAACAGTCCTACGCACGAGTTAAAGAACTCGACGCGAAAAAAGGCCTGGTCTGGCTCTCGCCGTCGCACTTCAGCAACACCTACGCCCTGGCGTTGCCGGAAAAAGTCGCCGAGGAACACCCCGAGATCAACACCATCAGCGACCTCACCAAAGCCATGGCGCAAGACACCAAGGAACACCGCCTGGTGGCCCTGGACACCGAGTTCGCCAACCGCTCCGACGGCCTGGCCGGCATGGTCAAGCTGTATGACATGAACCTGACCCGCAAAAACACCCGGCAAATGGACGCAGGCCTGGTCTACACCGCCCTGCGTAATGGCCAGGTGTTTGCCGGTTTGGTCTACACCACCGACGGTCGCCTGAACGCCTTCAAATTGAAGCTGCTGGCAGACGACATGCACTACTTCCCGGACTACACCGCCGCGCCGGTGGTGCGTCAGGAATACCTCGACAAGCACCCGCAACTGGCTGCCGAGCTCAAGCCGCTGGCCGATCTGTTCGACGACGAAACCATGCGCCAGCTGAATGCGCGCGTCGACGTCGATCATGAAAGCCCGTCCGCTGTTGCCGCCGATTTCCTGCGCCAACATCCCATCAATCAATAAGAGGAGAAGACATGGAATTCCTGAACGCCTTTTCCCATCTTGATTGGGCCCAAGTCCTGCACCTGACCTTGCAGCACATCACCCTGGTCGGCATCGCCGTGGTCCTGGCGATTGTCGTCGGCGTGCCCCTGGGCGTGCTGATGACCCGCTTCCCGACCCTGGCCGGCCCGCTGCAGGCCAGCGCCACGGTGCTGCTGACCGTGCCGTCCATCGCGCTGTTCGGCCTGCTGCTGCCGTTCTACTCCAAATTCGGCCAGGGCCTGGGACCGATGCCGGCGATCACTGCCGTGTTCCTCTACTCCCTGCTGCCGATCATGCGTAACACCTACCTCGCCCTCACCGGCGTCGAGCCGGGCATTCGCGAAGCCGCCAAGGGCATCGGCATGACCTTCGGCCAGCGCCTGCGCATGGTCGAACTGCCCATTGCCGTGCCGGTGATCCTCGCCGGTGTGCGCACCGCCGTGGTGATGAATATCGGCGTGATGACCATCGCCGCCACCATCGGTGCCGGTGGCCTGGGTGTACTTATTCTGGCTTCCATCAGCCGCAGCGACATGTCGATGCTGATCGTCGGCGCCGTGCTGGTCAGTCTCCTGGCCATCTTCGCCGACCTGCTTCTGCAATGGCTGCAACGCTCGCTGACTCCAAAAGGATTGCTCAAATGATCGAACTTCAAAACCTGTCCAAGACCTTCCAAAGCAACGGCAAGACTATCACTGCCGTTAACGATGTAAGCCTGACCGTCAATGAAGGCGAGATTTGTGTGTTCCTCGGCCCTTCGGGCTGCGGCAAAAGCACCACGCTGAAAATGATCAACCGCCTGATCAAGCCCAGCTCGGGCAAGATCCTGATCAATGGCGAAGACACCACCGACCTCGATGAAGTGACCCTGCGTCGCAACATCGGCTATGTGATCCAGCAGATCGGCCTGTTCCCCAACATGACCATCGAGGAAAACATCGTGGTCGTGCCCAAGCTGCTCGGCTGGGACAAACAGAAATGCCACGACCGCGCCCGCGAGTTGATGAGCATGATCAAGCTGGAACCCAAGCAGTACCTGCATCGCTACCCGCGCGAGCTGTCGGGCGGCCAGCAACAGCGTATCGGCGTGATCCGCGCGCTGGCGGCCGACGCCCCGCTGCTGCTGATGGACGAGCCGTTCGGCGCGGTCGACCCGATCAACCGCGAGATGATCCAGAACGAATTCTTCGAGATGCAACGCGCGCTGAACAAGACCGTGATCATGGTCAGCCACGACATCGACGAAGCCATCAAGCTGGGCGACAAGATCGCGATCTTCCGTGCCGGCAAGCTGCTGCAGATCGACCACCCGGACACCCTGCTGGCGCATCCGGCTGACGAGTTCGTCAGCAATTTCGTCGGCCAGGACAGCACCCTCAAGCGCCTGCTGCTGGTGAAGGCCGAAGACGCGGCGGACAACGCCCCGTCGGTAAGCCCGGAAACCCCGGTGGCCGATGCCCTGGAGCTGATGGACGAAACCGACCGCCGCTACGTGGTGGTCACGTGCGCCGAGAACAAGGCGCTGGGTTACGTACGACGTCGCGACCTGCACCGTCAGACCGGTACCTGCGGCCAGTACCTGCGCGAGTTCAACGCCACGGCGGCGTACGACGAGCACTTGCGCATCCTGTTGTCGCGCATGTACGAGTTCAACCGCTCGTGGTTGCCGGTCATGGATGCGGAGCGGGTGTTCCTGGGTGAAGTAACCCAGGAGTCGATTGCCGAGTACCTGAGCTCTGGTAAGTCGCGTGGGGGCAAGACCAGTATTGTGTCGCCTGCCGAGACTGCCCTGGCCTGATCTGAGCTGACACACCTGGGATCAAAATATGGGAGCGGGCTTGCTCGCGAAGGCGGCGTGTCAGTCACCGGATGCATTGGCTGATACACCGCATTCGCGAGCAAGCCCGCTCCCACATTGGATCTTCACCGCGCCTGAAACACTTCAAATTGCCCCATCCGGGGAACATCAATCCGTCACACCTGTCGGTTACATAAGTAGCTGCACGCGGTCCCGCGACGAACGCGTGCAAAAACGCGACATTTTTAGTTGATCTCGAGCCCCTCACGCCCTAAAGTTCGCGCCGAACGTCCATGCTGGAAACGATCCATCCGGCTCAAGTACTGACGACGAGACAGCAAGGCCAAGGGAAGTTTATCCCGTGGCCTTTTTGCTTTCGGCGACATGCCTTGGGAAGTAGGCGAACCAAAGTGGGGATACGGAGGACGTTCATTTGCACCCATTGATCAATTCAGTTTGCCCTTAGGAGTTCCCAGCATGTCGATCAACGTCGAAGATTATTTCGCGCGCGCCACCTTTGACAAAATGAAGGCGTTCGCCGACAAACAGGAAACCCCGTTCGTGGTGATCGACACCGCGATGATCAGCCAGGCCTACGATGACCTGCGCGCCGGTTTCGAATTCGCCAAGGTGTATTACGCGGTCAAGGCCAACCCGGCCGTCGAGATCATCGACCTGTTGAAAGACAAAGGCTCGAGCTTCGACATCGCCTCGATCTACGAGCTGGACAAGGTCATGGACCGCGGCGTCAGCGCCGACCGTATCAGCTACGGCAACACCATCAAGAAATCCAAGGACATCCGCTACTTCTACGAGAAGGGTGTGCGCCTGTTCTCCACCGACTCCGAAGCCGACCTGCGTAACATCGCCAAGGCCGCACCGGGCTCGAAAGTCTATGTGCGCATCCTCACCGAAGGCTCGACCACGGCTGACTGGCCTCTGTCGCGCAAATTCGGCTGCCAGACCGACATGGCCATGGACCTGCTGATCCTTGCCCGTGACCTGGGCCTGGTGCCGTACGGCATTTCGTTCCACGTAGGTTCGCAACAGCGCGACATCAGCGTGTGGGACGCGGCGATCGCCAAGGTCAAAGTGATCTTCGAGCGCTTGAAAGAAGAAGACAACATCCACCTCAAGCTGATCAACATGGGCGGCGGCTTCCCGGCCAACTACATTACCCGCACCAACAGCCTGGAAACCTACGCCGAAGAAATCATCCGCTTCCTCAAGGAAGATTTCGGTGACGACCTGCCGGAAATCATCCTGGAACCAGGCCGTTCGTTGATTGCCAACGCCGGCATCCTGGTCAGTGAAGTGGTACTGGTGGCGCGTAAATCGCGTACCGCCGTTGAGCGTTGGGTGTACACGGATGTGGGCAAATTCTCCGGCCTGATCGAAACCATGGACGAAGCCATCAAGTTCCCGATCTGGACCGAGAAGAAAGGCGAGATGGAAGAAGTGGTAATCGCCGGTCCTACCTGCGACAGCGCCGATATCATGTACGAAAACTACAAGTACGGCCTGCCGTTGAACCTGGCGATCGGTGATCGTTTGTACTGGCTGTCGACCGGTGCCTACACCACCAGCTACAGCGCAGTTGAGTTCAATGGCTTCCCACCGTTGAAGTCGTTCTACGTGTAAGCACGCCACGCATAAAAAAACCCATGACTTGTCATGGGTTTTTTTATGGCTGCCTGACTCACGCAGACAACTCACGCAGCGCCGCCGTCGCCAGGAAACCTGAGCGTGATGCATAGCGGTGGTCCTTCTGCACGCGCTCATCAATTCGGTGCAACAACTGCTCGGGTAAAGAAGCATTGAACCGCACCGAGCGCCCCAGATAAGGCGTGAGATCAAAGTCGACAATCGCCCATACGCCACCGGCAAAATCCGGATTATCCAAATGGGCATCCACCTCCAACGCCTGGGGAAGTTTTTCCTGGTCAGCAACCAGCCCCTCCAAGTGCAACGCCAATGCCTCACGGACATTATCCAACGCCTCGGAAAAAGACCCACCAGCCGAGAAACACCCGGGTACATCGGGAACAGTCACGCTGTAATCCGAATCAGCGTCTTTATGAACTACCACTGGAAATTTCATCGTTGCTCCTCTGAACGAGACCCACGGAACTCATTCAACTCATCAATCAGAACTATCACTTGAGGCCGGCTGATTTGAAAATACTGTAGAGCGTGCCCTTGGCAATTTCTGACTTGGGATGAGGGACTGTAACTCGCCCTCGCTTCATCGGGTGTTTGAACTGATGATGGCTACCCTTCACTGCGACCTCAAACCAACCATCCGCTACCAGCAACTCAATCACCTCTCGACTTCTCATCGCCCACCCTTGAGTGTGTACATTACACACCACCAGACGGCAATGTTTTTATACACACGAGACACACCAATGAAAAAGCCCGCTTAACGATCAAGCGGGCTTGTGTGAGGTGATGATGACGATGGGCAAATCCTTTTCGCCAGCGAACTAATGTCAGTTTTTGTGCCAGCTACGAAAGACTGAAAGCCCGTTGCTTGTAAGCCTCAGCCATCGCTCGAATCTGCGGATCATTCGCCGCCGCCAGGGCATTTTGGGCTGTACGCAAAAACTTGAGATTGCCTCCCGCCAGCGCCTTGCGCAGCCAGTCCAGCGCCGCATCGACCTGGCCTCGGTCGGCCAGCACCGCCGCGTAGCTGAACTGCCCACGGAAATCCCCGCCTTCGGCCGAGCGTCGATACCAGTCCACAGCCGCCTGCACATCGCGCGGGCAATGTTGACCGTCTTCCAGATAACGCCCCAGCAGGTTCATCGATTTGGCGTGGCCCTGCTCTGCTGCCCGGCGATAGAAGCTCAGCGCTTGTGGCTGGTCTTCAGCGATTCCGCGCCCGGTGGCCAGCAGGTTGGCGTAGTTGTACTGGCCCCAGTCCAGCCCCGCCTCGGCGGCCTTGCGGTATTCCTGCGCAGCGGCCGCCTCATCGACGGCGCAGCCCCAGCCATGCTCCAGGCAACGCCCGGCCATATTGCGCGCCATTAAATGGCCGCCCTGGGCCGCGATTTGGAACCAGCGCAAAGCCAGCGCCTCGTCACGCGCAATGCCGCGGCCTTCCAGGAGGATCTGCCCGAGCAGCGCCTGGGCCTCCACCACGCCCTCCTTCGCCGCGATCAGGATGGCCTGGGCCGCACGCACCGGCGAGTCGTCGAGCATGCTCTGCAACTGTTCGACATTGAGCACTTCTTCGCGGCGCAGTAAAAACCCCATGTCAGACCTCGACCCAGCGGCGCAGCAGGTTGTGGTAGGTGCCGGCGAGCTGGATCAGCGCCGGGTGGTCGGGGACATCCCGGGTCAGTTGCTGGATCGCACCGTCCATTTCGAACAGCAGCGTGCGTTGGCTGTCCTCGCGCACCAGGCTTTGTGTCCAGAAGAACGAGGCATAGCGCGCACCACGGGTGACGGCGTTGACCTTGTGCAGGCTGGAGCCGGGGTACAGCACCATGTCACCGGCCGGCAACTTGACGCGTTGCAGCCCGAACGTGTCCTGGATCTCCAGTTCACCGCCGTCGTATTCCTCCGGGTCGCTGAAGAACAAGGTGGACGACAAGTCGGTACGCACGCGCTCATGGCTGCCCCTGGCTTGGCGCACTGCGTTGTCGATATGGAAGTCGAAGCTGCCCCCGGCCGTGTAGCAATTGAGCAACGGTGGGAAGACTTTGTGCGGTAACGCCGCTGACATAAACAGCGGGTTCTGCCACAAGCGCTCAAGCATCGCGGCGCCGATTTCCTTGGCCAGCGGGTGGCCTTCGGGCAATTGCAGGTTGCGCTTGGCCTTGGCGGACTGGTGCCCGGCGGTGATTTTTCCGTCGGCCCAATCGGCGTTTTCCAGGGCCTGGCGGATACGCTGCACCTCCTCGCGAGAGAACAGGCCGGGAATGTGCAGGAGCATGGGGCAATACCAGTCAGCAGGGAGGCGCCAATGGTATTGATTCCTATCCGCCCTGTAAAACGCGCAAGACGGTTGAGCTTGTAAAAACCGTAAGCAAAAAGTGTAAAGAATGTAAATTCAGTGCAATTAGCAATGTATCTCAATTGATAGAAATACTTGTTAACACTATATTCCGCGGCCTCACATCCTTGGGGAAAGGACACGTCATGTCGCGCACTTCAATAAAAACACCTGCCAGCTCACCGCGTCTGCTGGCTTCGGCCATTGGCGTTGCCCTCGGGGCCAGCTCTGTCGCCCATCTGGCGCAAGCAGCCGAAGACACTGAGCAAAAAGGCCAGCGCAACAGCATCTCCCTGGGCGCCACCAGCATCACCGGCGAAGAACAGGACAACACCTCCTACCAGGTCGAAAAGGCCTCGTCGCAGAAATACACCGCGCCGCTGGTGGACACACCGCGCTCGGTCACCGTGGTGCCGCAACAAGTCCTCAAGGACACCGCCGCCACCTCGCTGCAGGATGCCTTGCGCACCGTGCCGGGCATTACCTTCGGCGCCGGTGAAGGCGGCAACCCGCAGGGCGACCGCCCGTTCATCCGTGGTTTTGACGCCCAGGGCGACACCTACCTGGACGGCGTACGTGACACCGGCGGCCAGAGCCGCGAGATTTTCGACATCGAATCCATCGAAGTCAGCAAAGGCCCCAACTCCTCGTTCGGTGGCCGCGGCTCGGCCGGTGGCAGCCTCAACCTGGTGAGCAAGACCCCCCAAGCGCGGGACTTCACCAACGGCGGCTTCACCTATGGGTCCGACCAGACCCGTCGCTATGTACTCGACGTCAACCGCCAGTTCCTCGACAGCGCCGCGTTCCGCCTGAACCTGATGAGCCACGAACAGAACGTGGCCGGTCGCGATGCGGTCAACTATGACCGCTGGGGCGTCGCTCCGTCGCTGACGTTCGGCCTGGGCACCCCGACCCGCGTCAACCTCAGCTACTACCACATGGAAAGCAACGACCTGCCGGACTCTGGCATTCCCTACGGCTACAGCTCGTCGACCGCCACCACCCACGTGCACGACAAACCCACCGACGGCGGCGACAGCGATAACTTCTACGGCCTCAAGCATCGCGACTTCCGCAAGACCCGCGCCGATATCAGTACGTTCTCCGTCGAGCACGACCTGAGCGACACCATGACCCTGAAAAATACCCTGCGCCACGGCAGCACCGGCCAGGACTACATCCTGACCCAGCCGGATGACAGCAAACTCAACGTCAACAAGTACAGCACCGTGTGGCGTCGCGCCAACACCCGCGTATCGACCACCACAACCACCACCAACCAGACCGATCTGTTCGGCAGCTTCCAGGCCCTGGGCTTCAAGCACAGCTACTCCACCGGCCTGGAATTCACCGGTGAAGAAACCCGCGTGAGCGGCTACACCGTCAGCCCGAACGCCAACCCCAATTGCACCGTGGCCGCCGGCAGCCTGGGTGGTCAGTGCACCTCACTGGGCAACCCGAACCCGGACGACGCCTGGAACGGCAGCATCGCGCGCAACTACAACGGCACCAACACCAAGGCCACCAGCCGCGCCGCCTATGTGTTCGACACCATCGAACTGGACCCCAAATGGCTGCTCAACGTCGGCCTGCGCTACGACACCTTCGACACCCAAGCCAACACCAACGCCACGACGGGACGCTCCACGGTCAAGGACGACAGCCAGTTCTTCAACTGGCAGGCCGGCCTGGTCTGGAAGCCGCTGGAGAACGGCAGCATCTACACCTCCTACGCCACTTCGGCCTCGCCGGCCGGCGGCCTGGTGGGCGAAGGCGTCGACAGCAACGCGATCCCTACCGGCATCAACACCAGCGACCTGAAACCGGAAGAAACCGTCAACTACGAACTGGGCACCAAGTGGGACCTGTTCCACAACCGCCTGTCCCTGGCCGCAGCGGTGTTTCGCACCGAGAAGAAAAACACGCGCATCCTGGTGGACTCCAACACCTATGAAACCGCCGGTGAATCCCGCGTCGATGGCCTGGAGCTGTCGGCCAGCGGCAAAATCACCGATCAGTGGCAAGTGTTCGCCGGCTACAGCTACCTGAAAAGCGAGCTGGTCGACCCTGGCAAGAACGGCAACCGTCAGGCCGTGGTGCAGCCCGGTTCCAACCAAGGCAACCAGATGCCCAACACCCCGCAGAACGCGTTCAGCCTGTGGACCACGTATGACATCACGTCCAAGCTGACCATCGGCGGCGGCGCGTTCTACGTCGATCAGGTGTACGGCGATGCGGCCAACACCGTTTACGTGCCGTCCTACACCCGCTACGACGCCATGGCCAGCTACAAACTGACCAAGAACATCGACCTGCAACTGAACGTGCAAAACCTCACCGACAAGACCTACTACGACAAGGCCTACGCCGCGCACTTCGCCAACCAGGCGGCCGGTCGCACCGCCCTGCTGAGCACCAGCTTTCACTTCTAAAAGCGCGCAGCCCAGCGCAAAAAGCCCCACGCATCGGATGCGCGGGGCTTTTGCGTGCAAAACAGAATTTTTCTCGATAACCCACGGCATAATGCGCGCCGTGCCCTACATATCCGGATAGACGAGGCGGTCAGACGTGTTGAAGAAAACCCTGTTCCAGTTGCACTGGTTCTTCGGCATCACTGCCGGGCTGGTACTGGCCTTGATGGGGATCACCGGGGCTGCGGTCTCGTTTCAGGATGAAATACTGCGGGCGCTCAACCCAAGCGTACTCACCGTGCAAAAACGTGAAGCCGGCGTGCTGCCGCCTGCCGAGCTGGTGCGCAAGCTGGAAGCCACCGAAGGCCAGACCGTGGCCATGCTGTTCCTGGAAAGCGAAAGCGGCAACGCTGCGCGCGTGTTCTTCACCCCGCCGCCCGGCGAGCGCCGTGGCCAGTTGCGCTATTTCGACCCTTACACCGGCGACTACATGGGCGAGGTGGCCGGCCAGGACGTGTTCGGCTTCCTGCTGCAATTTCACCGTTTCCTGGTAATGGGCGACACCGGGCGAAACATCACCGGCGCGTGCACGCTGATCCTGGTGTTCTTCTGCCTCTCCGGCTTGTACCTGCGCTGGCCGCGCCAGGTCGCGAGCTGGCGCGCCTGGCTGACGTTGGACTGGCGCAAAAAGGGCCGCGCCTTCAACTGGGACCTGCACTCGGTATTCGGCACCTGGTGCCTGCTGGCGTATCTGCTGTCGGCACTCACCGGTTTGTATTGGTCCTACGACTGGTACAGCCAGGGCCTGACCCAACTGCTGTCCGACGCCCCACACAACGAACGCGCGCGCAAGCGCGGCCCGGCGCCCGAGGGTGCCGCGCCCGTGGCCAACTACGACGCGATCTGGAGCAGCCTCTACAGCAACGCCGGCCCAGGCCTGACGGCCTACAACATCCGCATGCCAGCCGTCGCCGGGCAACCGGCCACGGTGTACTACCTGCTGGACAATTCGCCCCATGACCGGGCGCTGAACCAGATCAACCTGGACCCGGCCACCGGCGAGGTCAAATCCCACGACCGCTACGCCAGCAAGACCCTCGGCGCCCGGCTGCTGACCAGCGTCTACGCGCTGCACACCGGCAGTTATTTCGGCCTCGCGGGGCGGATTATCCTGACCGTCAGCTCCCTGCTCATGCCGCTGTTTTTCATCACCGGCTGGCTGCTGTACCTCGACCGTCGCCGCAAAAAAAGCCAGGTGCGCGACGCGCGCAACGGCCTCAGCGCCAACCACAGTGAGGCTCCTGCGTGGTTAATCGGCTTTGCCAGCCAGAGCGGTTTCGCCGAACAGTTGGCCTGGCAGACCGCCGGGCAATTGCAGGCGGCGGGCTTGCCGGTGAAGGTGCAGCCCTTGGGCAGCGTCAGCCAGAACGACCTGCGCCAGTCGCACAACGCGCTGTTTGTCGTCAGCACCTTCGGCGACGGCCAAGCGCCTGACAGCGCCCGTGGCTTCGAGCGCAGCGTGCTCGGTCAGGCGCTGCCCCTCAAGGGCCTGAATTACTCGGTACTGGCCCTGGGTGATCGGCAGTACGAACACTTCTGCGGCTTTGCGCGGCGCCTGCATTTCTGGCTGACCCACCAGGGCGGCAACCCGTTGTTTGCCACGGTGGAAGTGGACAGCGGCGACACCGCCGCCCTGCTGCTCTGGCAACAACAACTGGGCCAACTCACAGGCCATGCCCCGGCAGCGGCCTGGCCGACCGCCCAGTATGAAAACTGGACGCTCAGCCAGCGCAAGCTGCTCAACCGCGACAGCAGCGGTTCGGATGTCTATTTGCTGGGGCTTACTTCGCCGTCGCCACAACACTGGCAAGCCGGCGACCTGGTCGAAGTGCTGCCACACAACTGCCCTTGGGCCATCGAACATTTCCTCGAGGGCCTGGGCCTGGCCAGCAGCGACGGCGTTGTGGTCGACGGCTTGGCGCAACCGCTCAACCAAGCCCTGGCCACCCGCCAACTGCCGGACAACCGCGCGCATCTGGTAGGCCTGCACGCCCAGGCGCTGGTCAACGCGCTGGTGCCCTTGGGCATGCGCGAATACTCGATTGCCTCGATTGCCAGCGATGGCGTGCTGGAGTTGATCGTACGCCAGGAACGCCACCCCGACGGCAGCCTGGGGCTGGCGAGCGGCTGGCTCACCGAGCATGCCGTCATCGGTTCCAGCATCCGCCTGCGCCTGCGCCGTAACAGTGGCTTCCACCTGCCGGACGCGCCGGTGCCGTTGATTCTGCTGGGCAACGGCACGGGCCTGGCCGGCCTGCGCAGTTTGCTCAAAGCGCGCATTGCCGAGGGCCAGCAACGCAACTGGCTGTTGTTCGGCGAACGCAATATCGCCCACGACTACCTGTGCCAGGACGAGCTGCAAGGCTGGTTGGCCAGCGGTGATCTGGCGCTGCTGGACCTGGCATTCTCGCGGGATCAGGAAGAGAAGATCTACGTGCAGGATCGTTTGCGCGAATCGGCGGATGTGCTGCGCAAATGGCTGGCCGACGGCGCAGCGATTTATGTGTGCGGGAGTTTGCAGGGGATGGCGTCGGGCGTGGATCAGGTGCTGCATGAGGTGTTGGGCAGCGAAGCGGTGGAGCGCTTGATCGAGCAGGGGCGCTATCGCCGGGATGTGTACTGATTTTTCAAAAACACTGAAGATCAAATGTGGGAGGGGCGGTGCGACGATTCGACTTGCCCCCCGATAGCAGTGGATCAGCTAAAACTAAGCTGACTGACACACCGTAATCGGGGGCAAGCCCCCTCCCACATTTTTAACCGCATTCCAAATCAAACCGGTTGCAGTTTTTGCTCGAACACTGAGACCCCATCCAAGTCCCGCAGGATGACCGTCAACTCCGCCGTCTGCCCGTCGATCTGCACTTCACCAAAAAACTGAAAACCCGCGAACGGCGAGGTGTTCTGCGCCGGTGGGGCCTTCTCGAAGACCACCTGCGGGCCAAAGGTTTTATCCAACGGATTCGGCCCGAAACTCCCGGCATTCAACGGCCCGGCAACGAACTCCCAGAACGGCTCGAAATCCTGAAACGCCGCGCGATCCGGGTGGTAGTGATGCGCCGCGCAGTAATGCACATCGGCCGTCAGCCACACATGGTTGCGTACCTTTTGCGCCCTTAAAAAGCCCAACAACTCGGCGATCTCCAGCTCGCGGCCCTGCGGCGCACCTGGATCATTGTTGGCGATGGCTTCCCAACGCCCCACACCAGGGCTGACTTCGCCGTCGGGCACGCCAAGGCCGATGGGCATGTCGGCGGCAATCACCTTCCACTGCGCCTGGGAGCCCTTGAGTTCACGCTTGAGCCAGTCCAGTTGCTCACGGCCGAGGAAGGGTTTTTCCGCGCCCAGGTTGTCGTCGTTCGGGCCACGGTAGCTGCGCATGTCCAGCACGAATACATCCAGCAACGGACCATAACTGAGCTTGCGATAAATCCGCCCGCCGCCATCCGCGCTTTGCCGGCGCATCGGCGAATATTCCAACCAGGCCTGGCTCGCACGGCCCACCAAGGTGTTGATGTCCTTGGTCTGGTAGCGCTCATCCAGTTGCTTGCTCGGCGACCAGTTGTTCACCACCTCGTGGTCGTCCCATTGCCAGATCTGCGGCACCTCGGCATTGAAGCGCCGCACGTTTTCATCCAGCAAGTTGTAGCGGTAATTGCCGCGATATTCATCCAGGGTTTCGGCGACTTTGCTCTTGGCGTCGGTGGTGATGTTGCGCCAGATACGCCCGCCTTCGGTGGTCAGCTGTGCAGGCACCGGGCCGTCGGCGTAGATGGTGTCGCCGCTGTGGATAAAAAAGTCCGGCAGGCGCAGGCGCATGGCTTCGTAGATGCGCATGCCGCCGATGTCCGGGTTGATGCCGAAGCCCTGGCCGACGGTGTCGCCGCTCCACACAAAGCGGATGTCGCGACGCGCTGACGGCACGCTGCGCAAGTGGCCGAACCAGGGCTCGCTGGCCACGCCGGTCTGGGCGTCTTCGAAGTGCACGCGGTAGAAAATCGCCTGGTCGACGGGCAGGCCGGTGAGTTCGACGCGGGCGGTAAAATCAGTGCGGCTGTCGGCCAGCGGCGAGACGAATTTGCGCGGGTTGCTGAACACACTGCGGGTGTCCCACTCCACCACCATTTTCGCGGGGCGGTCGCTGCGGCTCCAGATCATCGCGCGGTCGCCCAGCAGGTCGCCGGACTGCACGCCATCGGTGAGTTGCGGACGGTCCTTGACCGACGCGATCACTGCCGGCGCCAGGCCCGGCAGCAACAGGCCGGCGCCGACGGCTTGCATCACGCGGCGGCGGCCAAGATCGAAATGAGTCATGCAGGTGCCCTCTTGAGTATCAAAAGAGCCACTAAAGCATGCAGGGATGAAGCGCAGATGACACCCTATTCCGCAACACTGGGGATCCAAATGTGGGAGGGGGCTTGCCCCCGATGGCGGTGTGTCAGCAGAAAATTAGCTAACTGACACACCGCCATCGGGAGCAAGCCCCCTCCCACATTTTTAACCTGTTTCAGGCCTTGGAGGGTGCCACAGCCAGCTCCACCGCTTCCGGACGTTTGATCAGCGCATACACCAACCCCGTCAGCACACTACCGGCGACAATCGCCAGCAAGTACAACAGCGCGTGGTTTATCGCATTCGGAATCACCAACACAAACAGGCCGCCATGGGGCGCTGCCAGCTTGCAGCCAAAATACATCGACAGCGCCCCCGTCAACGCGCCGCCGGCGATGCTGGCCGGGATCACGCGCAGCGGGTCCTTGGCAGCAAATGGAATCGCGCCCTCAGAGATAAAACACAGGCCGAGGATCATCGCCGCCTTGCCGGCCTCGCGTTCGGTCTGGGCGAACTTGCGTCGCGCCAGGAACGTGGCGATACCCATGCCGATCGGCGGCACCATGCCGGCAGCCATGGTCGCCGCCATCGGCGCACCGCTCGATGCCGCCAGCAGGCCGACGGAAAACGCATACGCCGCCTTGTTGATCGGCCCGCCCAGGTCGACGCACATCATGCCGCCCAACAGGATGCCCAGCAGCACCGCATTGGTGGTGCCCATGGTGGCGAGGAAGTCGGTGAGGCCGGTGAGCATGCGCGCCACCGGCGGGCCCACCAGGTAGATCATCGCCAGACCGGTGAACAGGCTGGCCAGCAGCGGGATGATCAGGATCGGCTTGAGTGCCTCCATGCTTTGCGGCAATTGCACGGCACGGGTGATCAGTTTGACGCAGTAGCCCGCCAGGAAACCGGCCAGGATACCGCCGATAAACCCTGCGCCCAATGTGCCCGCCAGCAGGCCGCCGATCATGCCGGGCGCAATGCCAGGACGGTCGGCAATCGAGTAGGCGATATAACCCGCCAGCAGCGGCACCATCAGCGTAAAGGCGGTATTGCCGACGGTTTTTAATGCGGCCGCCAACGTGCCTTCCTGTTCAAACGCATGAATCCCAAACGCAAACGACAAGGCAATCAGCAACCCGCCCGCCACCACCATCGGCAACATGAACGACACGCCGGTGAGCAGGTGCTTGTAGACGCCGGTTTTTTCCGACTTCTTGGCCACCGCCCCGCTGGCGGCGCTTTCTACTGCGCCTTCGGCGAGGGCCTTGTTGAGGGTCGCCTCGGACTGCTTGAGCGCAATGCCGGTACCGCAACGGTAGATCTTCTTGCCGGCGAAACGCTCGGTGGCGACTTCAATATCGGCGGCCAGCAGCACCACGTCGGCATCGGCGATGGCCTGCGGGCTCAAGGGTGTACGGGCACCGACCGAGCCCTGGGTTTCGACCTGCAGGTCATAGCCCAGACGCTTGGCCGTCTGCTGCAACGCTTCGGCAGCCATGAACGTGTGGGCGACGCCGGTCGGGCAGGCGGTGATCGCCACGATACGCGGGGCGTTTTTGGCCGTCTGCTGCGTTGCGACATAGACCTCAGCCTCTTCGGCGCCCCGACGCAATACCGCGTCAACATCCGCCAACGCCTGGGCCGGTGTGCTCTGGAACACACGCTTGCCGACGAACCGCTGCATGTCCACCGGCGTGCTGCTGACCAACAACACCCATTCGGCGTCGTCGATGGTGGACTGGGACAACTGGCGTTCCGGCCGCTGCACATCCACCACCTCAACGCTGGTGCTCCAACCCTGGCGCTGCGCGGCGGCGTCCAACAAGCGGGCGCACAGCACACTGGTGACCATGCCGTTCGGGCAGGCGGTAACAATGGCTAACTTCATCACAAACCCTCTTATTGTTCTGTCAGCGTACGTACGTGGACGCCGCTTTCGAGGCGCGCCAACTGCGCGTCATCGCTGATGCCGAAACCGATCTGCGTCACCGCCATCGCGGCAATCGCCGTGGCGCGGCGCAGGGTCTGCTCCGGCGTGTGGCCACTGAGCAAACCGTGCAGCATCCCGGCCAGCAACGAATCGCCGGCACCGACGGTACTGGCGACCGTCACCTTGGGCGGCGTGGCCTGCAGGGTCGCAGTCGAGCTGTACCAGCTCACGCCTGCGGCACCGTCGGACACCACCACGTGTTCCACGCCTTGTTGGTGAAGCTGGCTGATCGCGTCCGGGGCATGCCCGAGGGCGTCAGCCAGCTCTTCAGTATTGGGTTTGACCAGCCACGGGCCAGCCTGCAAACCGGCGCGCAATGCTTCACCACTGGTGTCCAGGGCGACTTTCAAACCCAGGCGTTTGAGTTCTGCCAGCAACCCCTGGAACCACTCCGGGCTGACGCCACGCGGCAAGCTGCCGGCGACCACCACAGCATCGAATTCTGGGCCGATGATTGCGATGCTTTTGAGCAGTTGTGCCTGCGCCGCCTCACTGACCAGTGGCCCCGGCGCATTGATGTCGGTAACCCTGCCGTCACGTTCGGCAATCTTGATATTGCTGCGGGTTTCACCCGGCACACGCACGAACTCATCGCCAAACCCACGGCTGGCGATCAGCGCATCAAAAGCCTCGGGGTTTGCGGCGCCGAGAAAACCGCCCACGCTCACGTCATGGCCCAGGTCGGCCAACACCTGCGCCACGTTCACGCCCTTGCCGGCGGCATGGGTGAGCAGGGTTTCACTGCGATTGACTGCGCCCGGTTCCAGGTGCGCCAGGCGTACCGTCAGGTCCAACGCCGGGTTCAGCGTCAGGGTCAGAATCCTTGCCATCTACACGGCCTCCACTAGGGCACGCACGTCGGCGGGCGAACCCACCGCGAGTGCTTTTTGCGCCAGGCCCTGGGCCTCGCTCAGACTGAATTCACGCACGCGCGCCTTCACTTCGGGAATGCTGCGGGCCGACACGCTCAACTCGTCCACCCCCAGGCCGATCAGCACCGGCACCGCCAACGGGTCCGCCGCCAGCTCGCCGCACACGCCCACCCATTTGCCATGGGCATGGGCGGCGCGCACGGTGATGTCGATCAGTTGCAACACCGCCGGGTGCAGGCCATCGGCCTGGGCCGACAAGGTCGGGTGGCCGCGGTCGATGGCCAGGGTGTATTGGGTCAGGTCGTTGGTGCCGACGCTGAAGAAGTCGACTTCCTTGGCCAGCACCGGCGCGAGCAAGGCCGCCGACGGCACTTCGATCATGATGCCCAGTTGCAGATCGGCCACCGGGATTTCCAGGCGCAGGCGCTCGGTCATATCGCGAGCGGCGCGCCATTCATCCACGCTGCCAACCATCGGGAACATGATGCGCAGCGGCCGGTTGTCCGCTGAACGCAGGAGTGCGCGCAATTGGGCTTCCATGATCTGTGGGCGCTGCAGGGTCAGGCGAATGCCACGTACGCCGAGGAAGGGGTTTTCTTCCTCGGCAATCGGCCAATAGGGCAACGGTTTATCGCCGCCGACATCGAGGGTGCGCACCACCAGCGGGCGACCGCCGAGGCCGTCGAGCACGCGGCGGTATTCGGCTTCCTGGGTGGCCTCATCCGGCGCTTGCGGGTGGGCCATGAAAATCAGTTCAGTGCGCAGCAAGCCAATACCCTCGGCGCCCTGCTCGACCGCGCTGGCCACACCGGCGCTTTCGCCGATGTTGGCGAACACTTCCACGGCGTGGCCGTCACGGGTCAGGGCCGGCTCATGGCGCTGGGCGGCGGCGGCTTGCAGGCGCTGCTCGCGGGTATCGCGCTCGACGGTGGCGCGTTGCAGGGTGGCGGCGTCGGGGTCCACATGCAGGCGACCGCGTTGGCCATCCAGCAACAGCGCGGTGCCGCTGGCCAGCAACAGCACGGCTGGGCCTGCACCTACCAATGCAGGAATCCCAAGGGCGCGCGCGACAATCGCACTGTGCGCCGTTGCGCCGCCTCGGGCCGTGAGGATGCCGGCGACGCGGGCCGGGTCCAGACGCGCGACGTCCGATGGGCCGACCTCATCCATCACCAGAATGTAGGGCTCGCTTGGCTCCTGGGCGGTTTCGATGCCGCACAGTTGCGCGAGCACGCGGCGCCCGATATCACGCAGGTCGGCCGCGCGTTCGGCGAGCAAGGCGTCCTGCAACGACTCCTGCTGCTTGGCAGCGGCTTCGATCACACTCATCCACGCGGCCTGGGCGCTTTCGCCTTGCTTGAGGCGGGTGTCAACTTCGTCGGTGAGTTCCGGGTCGTCGAGCATTTCCTGGTGGGTGATGAAAATCTCGCGGATGGCCTTGGCCTGGCTGCGCTCGATCAGGCCCTGGATATCGCGGCGTACATCGGCCAGGGCAGCGTGCAGGCGCTGACGCTCGATGGCGGCAGATTCGCCGCGCAACGGGTAGTCGAACACCTGTTGAATCTGGATATGCGCCGGGCCGATGGCGATGCCTGGCGCGGCGGCGATGGCCTGGAGCTGGCTGCCGGCCTGCGGCGCGCTGATCACCGGCGCGATATCGACAACGGCGGGCGGGGCGCTCACGGTTGGCAGCGGCTCGACCTCTTCACCCAGGCCCTCTTCCACGGCGGCGAGCAAAGCCGGCAACGCATCGCCGGCAATCGTCGGTTCGGCGACAAATTCCAGCACCTGGCCGCGACGTGCGCCGAGGCTCAGCAGTTTGCTCAGGCTTTTCACCGACACGGCGCCTACCGGGCCATCGATGACGCGCACACGGATATCGCCTTCAAAATTTTTCGCCAACTGCGCGAGGATCTTCGCCGGACGCGCGTGCAAGCCGTGGGCGTTGGCCAGGGTGATGCGCGCGCTGGGCCAGTCCGGCGGCAGTTCGCCGCCAAGCACTTCAAGCACCGCGCGGCTGCTGGTAGCGCGGCCCAGTTCCTGGCCGCGACCTTCAATCAGCAGCGCACACAGGCGCTCCAGCAAGGCCTGATGCGCCTCGCCCAGGCTGGCCAGGCAGAACAGGCCATTGAGCGGTTGGCCGAGGTAGCGCATGGGTTTGTCCGGGGTGACAAACGCCAGGCCCGGACGCTTGACGGTTTGCTCGCTGTGCAGCCACCACAGGCCATCGCCCAAGGGCAGCGCGTCAACCTGCTGCAGCACGGCGGCAAACCCATTGCTGACACAATCGGCCTGACGCAACAGGCGAGCGCCGCGCCATACCAGCTCTTCGAAATCATCGGCGGACACGCCCAGGCTGATCATCTGTGCGTCCAGCGCCAGTTCCTGCGGCGCGCCTTGCAGCAGTTTCAGCAAGGCTTCGGCGGTTCCGGCACGGCGCAACGCCTGGCCCAGGTCGGTTTCACCAAGGGCGCGGGTAAGCAGTTGCAACAGGCGCAGGTGTTCGTCGGATTTGGCGGCAATGCCAATGGCCAGGTACACGATCTGGCCGTCGCCCCAATCCACCCCTTCAGGGAACTGCAGCAGACGCACGCCGGTGGAAAATACCTGGTCACGGGTTTCGGGGGTGCCGTGGGGGATGGCAATACCTTGGCCAAGAAAGGTCGAGCCTTGGGCTTCACGGGCCTGCAAGCCACTGAGGTAACCCTCGGCAACCAGGCCATCGGCCACCAGTGTGTCAGCGAGCAGGTGCAGGGCCGCAGATTTATCCACAGCCGTCTGGCCCATGGAAATCTGCTCTACAGTGAGCTCAAGCATGCCGTTCTCCTAGTTAGTGCGGTGGCCGCACTAGGTATTGTTTTAAATAAAACAGTGTAAGGGGCTTTCGCAATTACTGACTGAGCAGTCAATTGGCAGTAGGCACTCAGTCGCGAACGTCGTAAAAATACGCTGGCTGAAACGTTTAATCTAGAATTTATGGCAGATTACGCGTTAATTGCGCATCCTTGAAGGACCACTCGGCGCTTGAGCTGAGACATTAGTCGCGTGCAGTAATCGGTTACGATCGGACAAAATGTCGGGGCAAGCGCCAAAAAACAAGGAAATCCCGGTTTGAAACTCAGTGATATCGCACGTCTCGCCGGTGTGTCCGTGACCACCGCCAGCTATGTCATCAATGGCAAGGCCGAGCAGCAACGGATCAGCCACGCAACCGTCGAACGGGTGCGTGCGGTGGTTGAAGCCCATGGCTTTACCCCTAACCCCCAGGCGGCCGGGCTGCGCAGCCGGCATACGCGCACCTTGGGGTTTATCCTGCCGGACCTGGAAAACCCCAGTTACGCACGCATCGCCAAGCTACTGGAGCAAGGTGCGCGAGCCCGGGGTTATCAGTTGCTGATCGCCAGTTCCGACGACGAAGCCGGCAGCGAGCGCCAACTGGCCAAGTTGTTCCGCGCCCGCCGTTGTGATGCGCTGTTCGTCGCCAGTTGCCTGCCCGCCAGCGATGACAGTTACCGCGAATTGCAAGCCAAGGGCCTGCCGGTGATTGCCATCGACCGGGTGATGGAACCCGGGCGGTTCTGCTCGGTGGTCAGCGATGACCGCCAAGCCTGCCAGCAACTGACCAGCAGCTTGCTGCAACCGCTGCCCAAGCAGATCGCGCTGATCGGCGCGCGGCCCGAGCTGAGCATCAGCCAGGAGCGTGCCGCCGGTTTCCGTGAAGCACTCCAGGGCTTCACCGGCGAGGTGATCCTTGAGCACGGCGAAGCCTTCAGCCGCGATTGTGGCCGACAGCTGATGGAGCAACTTCTTCAGCGGCTGGGGCATTTGCCTGACGCGCTGGTGACGACGTCCTACGTGCTGCTGCAAGGCGTGTTCGACGCGCTGCACGACTTCCCGCTCAAGTCGCGACCGCTGCGCCTGGGCACCTTTGGTGATACCCAACTGCTGGATTTCCTGCCGCTGCCGGTCAATGCCATGGCCCAGCAACATCAGCTGATCGCCGACACCGCCCTGCGCCTGGCCCTGGCCGCCATTGAAGAAGAACAGTATCAACCTGGCGTGCATGCCATCGGCCGTACGTTCAAGCAGCGTATCCACGAGGCCTGAGCGTGGAGCTGATCGACACCCACACCCACCTGGACTTCCCGGACTTCGACAGCGATCGCCGCGAAGTCCTCGCCCACAGCCGCGAACTGGGCGTGCGGCGCATGGTGGTGTTGGGCGTGTATCAGCAGAACTGGCAGCGGCTGTGGGAGCTGGTGCAAACGGATGCCGACCTGTTCGCCGCGTTCGGGCTGCACCCGGTGTATCTGGAGGATCACCGCCCCGCCGATCTGACGGAACTGGGCGACTGGCTGACCCGCTTGCAGGGGCACCGGCAGGTGTGCGCAGTCGGCGAGATCGGCCTGGATTACTTCCTCGACACCCTCGACCGCGAACGCCAGCAAGCGCTGTTCGAGGCTCAACTCAAGCTTGCAGTGGATGTTCAACTGCCCGCGCTGCTGCACGTACGCCGCAGCCACGCGGCGGTGATCGCCACCCTCAAACGCATCCGCGTGCCACGAGGCGGCATCATTCATGCCTTTGCCGGAAGCCGCGAAGAAGCCCGCGAATACATCAAGCTCGGCTTCAAACTGGGCCTGGGCGGCGCGGCGACGTGGCCCCAGGCGCTGCGCATGCACAAGGTGCTGGCGCAACTGCCGCTGGACGCGGTGGTGCTGGAAACCGACTCACCCGATATGGCCCCCGCCATGTACCCCGGCCAACGCAATAGCCCGCAACACTTGCCGGCGATCTGCACGGCCCTGGCCGCGCACATGGGCATCAGCCCCCTGCTGCTGGCTGAAGCGAGCACACGCAATGCGTGCGAGCTGTTCAACTGGTAAGGGCGGCGCCCCGGCGCCAACCCTACACTCGAAACGCGCCGATCAACTGCTTCAACTCGACCACCTGCATCGATAGCTGCCGGCTCGCCGCCTCGGTCTGATTCGCGCCCTCGGCCGCATGCTCACCGGCCCGGTTGATGGCGACGATGTTCTGGTCGATATCGTGCGCCACAGCGGTCTGCTGCTCCACGGCGGCGGCAATTTGCTGGTTCTGATCGACGATCATGCCTACGGCGCCGAGGATATTTTCCAGGGCCTGCTGGACTTTTTCCGACTCCCCCACCGTGCCGCTGGCCATTACATGGCTGCTGCTCATGGCCTTCACCGCTGCGGCCACGCCGTTGTGCAAGCGGCTGATCATCTGCTCAATCTCTTCGGTGGAATGCTGGGTACGTCGGGCCAGGGTGCGCACTTCGTCGGCCACCACTGCAAAACCACGCCCCTGCTCGCCGGCCCGTGCCGCCTCGATGGCGGCGTTGAGGGCCAGCAGGTTGGTCTGCTCGGCGATGCTCTTGATCACCTCCAACACACTGCTGATGGACTGGCTGTCGCTGGCCAATTGGTTGATCACCCGCACCGACTGATCGATCTCCGACGCCAGCCGCGCGATGCTGCCCTGCTGGGATTGCACCAGGCCACGGCCGCTGACGGTTTCATCGTTGACGCTGTGGGCACTGCTGACCGCTGCAGCGGCACTGCGCGCCACCTCCTGGGCGGTGGACGACATCTGGTTCATGGCCGTGGCCACCTGCTCGATCTGGGTTCGCTGGCCGGAAACGGCCTGGTTGCTCTGGGCCGACACCGCTTGCACTTGACCGGCCTGGAGTTCGACCTGGGCGACGGTGTGCCCGACGCGCTCGATCAAGTCATGGATCTTCGCCACGGTGCCGTTGAACACCTGGCCAAGGTCGCCCAGCTCATCACGGCTGTGGGCAACAAAGGTAACCGTCATGTCGCCGGCCGCGACCTTGTCCATCATCGCCCCCAGGCGCCGCAGCGTTGTACGCGTGGAGGCATAGAACCCGGCGTACAAGTAGAAGATCAGCAAAAACACCGCCGTCAGCGCTGCGATCAGCGCGACCATGTGCGTGCGGTTCTGCGCCAGGCGTTGCTCCAGTTGCTGCCCGATAAACGCCAGGGTGGCCTCATCGAGCTGATAGGTCTGCGCCATCAATTGGCTGACGTTGTCGTAAAAAACCTGCCACGGCGCATCGAGGGTTTCGGCCATCACCACCTGTTCTTCAAACAGCTCGCTGCCTTGCTTGAGGCTGGCGTTGCTGGCCTTGGCCAGGCTGTCGAGGGCCGCGTGCGCGGGCTTGCTGGCGCCGAGGGCGTCGTGCAATTTCAGGCCGTATTCAGCCTGGAGTTTTTCCAACTGCTGCAGCAATTCGTCAAATCGCGTACTGGACGAGGAATTGAGAAAGCCCTGGCCCAGGGAATAGGCACCCATCGCCCGCCCCTCGCCCAACGTCTGGGTGACGTGCGGGGTCACGCTGGTGATCAGCGCCGTGAGTTGGCGCAGATCGCTCTGGGGGTCGCGGCTCAGGCCGGCCTGGCTGGCGACGATCTGGCTGAGCATGTGCGCGTTGTTGAGCAACTTGCCGATCAGCGCGCTTTTGCTCAATAGCGAGGTTTCCTGTTGCTGGGCCTTGAAGGCGGCCACCAACTCATCGCGCTTGCCCTCAAAGGCAGCGATCTGTTCGGGCTCGGAGGTCATCGCCTCAAGGCTTTGCAGACGGCTCAACACGCGCTGTTCCAGGGTGCTGATCTTGCCCTCCAGGTCACCGGCCTTGCCGGCTTGGCCGAGGGTCGCGTTGATCTGCACCTGGTTGTTGAGGGTTTCCAGGTCACGGCGCAGCGCCAGGCTGCTGCCGAGCAGGTCGAGGCTTTGCAGTTCGGTGCGTGTGCCCTGGAATTCACGCCAGGAATCGCGCACCAGGTAGTAGTTGGTCGCCAGCATGGGCAGCAGGAACAGCACGCTGATCAGGCTGAACTTCATACCGAAACTCAGACGGTTCATCAGCGCAACGGCGGGATAGAGCAAGCGCTTCACAGGTGATCTCCCTTTCTATTATTTTTATTTGAGGCGCAGGGCGGCGGCAGAAAGCCACTATTTGGCGCTCTGTCTGTATAGCTCAAATTGGAAGGGAGTTTTGTAACGTAAGGTTAACGAACGGCGAGAGGGAGTTGCTCCCTCCCACCGTGTTGAGCGTGCTGACTCGATTAAGGCAGCACGGTCCAGATAGCAAACCCGGCATACCACAGCACCGCCGCGCGCAGCAGCAGTTCCCAAAGACGGTCCAGGCTGTTGATGCCATCGGCGCCTACCACTGGCGGCGGGATTTCGGCGGCGGCCAGGCCGACTTTCTCCATCAATTGCGCGGCGCTGATGTCCCAGCTCAACAGCTCATGGAGCATCACGCGGCTGACCGCGACAAAGTTGCCCACCAGTGCAAAGCTGGCTGCCAGCAGGCGCACCGGCAGCCAGTCGAAGGCATGCCGCATCTGCCCGGCACGTTCGGCCACCAACGGGTTCTTGCTGTGTTCACTGGCCAGGGCCAGCAGGCGATACGCCAGCGCGGCGACTGGCCCCAGCAGGAAGTACCAGAAAATCACCGCAAAAAAGCTTTGGTAGGCCTGCCAGAGCAAATGCCCCTGAACGCGCTCGAGCAGTTGTTCACCGCTGTCTGCGCTCAGGTTCAGATCGCGCTCGGCCACATGCTCGGCGGCTTGCAGATCCCCACGCCGCCAGGCATCGCGAAACGGGCCAAGACCGGCCAGCACATCACCGCGCCCCAGGCTGTAGATCACCACCAGCAGGTGCACTGGCAAGGCCAGCAAGCCGTAGGCCACTGGCTCCAGCACCAGCAGCAACAGCGCCAGCAACGCCACCGGCAACAACACCAATACCGTCAGAATCAGCCAGGGCTGCTTGCCCATGCGCGGGCTCGCTTCCAGCCTGGCCAGCTCGCGCAGCCAACCGCCATCGCGCTGCAACCGCTGGCGCAGGGCCGAGAATTTCTCGATCCACACGGCCAGCACCAACACCAGAAAACTCATCGTGCGTGTCCTCCATCCTGCAGGGCGCTGCGAAAGCGCGCCCAATCAAAAGCGGGGCCGGGATCGGTCTTGCGTCCCGGGGCAATATCGCTGTGGCCACAGATGCGCTGCGCAGTGATACCTGGGTAGGCCGCCAGCAGTTGGCGGGTCAGGTCGATCAGCGCCGCATATTGGGCGTCGGTGAACGGCAGGTCATCCGTGCCTTCCAGCTCTATCCCCAGGGAAAAGTCATTACAGGTTTCACGCCCCTCAAAGCACGAAACGCCGGCGTGCCAGGCCCGGTCGATGCAGGACACAAACTGCGTCACCGCACCGTCACGCTCAATCAGGAAATGCGCGGACACCCGTAGGTCGGCGATCCCCTCAAAGTAGGGATGTTCCGTGACATCCAGGCGATTCTGGAAAAACTCCTGCACTTTGCCGGTGGCAAACTGCGCCGGTGGCAGGCTGATGTTATGCACCACCAACAGTGAAATTTCGCCTGCGGGGCGCTCATTGAAGTTGGGCGAAGGGCAATGACGGATGCCCTGGCACCAACCGCTGGTGGGGTCCAACTGCATACAGGTTCCTTGAACGAGACAACGTGTTACCAGTATGCCGCGTTCGCCCCTGTGGTTGCGATCACTTGCCGTGATTGAGTTGTCGCAGCTTGCCCACCACCGCCGCCAGCGCACGCTCGAACAGCGGCCCGTCGTCCAGCACATGCAGCTCGCCACACTTGAACGCCAGCGCCAACTGCCCGGCACTGCGCTCCAGGACCTTGAGGCCGGTTCGGCTGACAAAGATATAGCCGCCGGCCGGTGCCATGATCGCGGTGAGCCGGCAGCGCAACGGGGTGCTGGCGCGCTCCTGGAACACTATCCAGGTGCCGATCCGCAACCGTTGAACCTTGAGCAGGTCGGGATCATTGGCCGGCAGCTCGGCGCTGGGATCGTGCGGCGCGGCGCCGAAAGCACAGGGTTCGCGCACTTCGATCAGGCCGTCGACACCGTTGGGCGCCTGGACATGCAGGGCCTGCAACCGCAGAAAAAATTCACGCGTGCTGAACGGGTCGAACGCGGCGCTGGTCAAGCCGTCGCGCAACGCCTTGAGCAAGCCCGGCAGTTGCTCCAGCAGATGGCGAGCGGCCTGGGTGTCTTGCTGCAGGCTGACGCTCCCGATCAACTCGTCCATGGTGCGCAGCCCCGCCTGCCATTGCACCGACTGCTCACCCTGCTTGAGGCTGGCCAGCAACAGCACTTGGCTCCAGGCCTGTTGCAGGAACTGCACCACCGCCTTGGGCAACACCTTGCCCAACAAACGTTGATCCAGCACCGCGGCCACCCGCTGGCGGGCCGCCTGGGTGCGCACGCGCGCGTCTTCGGCATCGCGGGTGTGCTGCTCAAGCAGCTCGCTGCGCCGGCGCTCGTCGGCGGTAAACGCGCCGAACTCCGCAAGCAACTGGGAAAAAATCGCCGGGTCTTCGACAAATTCGTTGAGCAAACGCTGCACCACTTGCTCGATGCGCAGGTAGAGGGGGTCACGCTGGTAGTCTTCGCGCGGGCTCCAGCCCATGGCCGCCGCCGCGATTTCATTGAGCAGGCATCGCGCCGGGTGGCTGGCGCGAGTGAAAAAACGCTTGTCCAGTACCGCCACTTTCAGCAGCGGAATCTGCAGGCGCGCGATCAGCGCCTTGAGCGCATCGGGCACCGTGCGGTCGTTGAGGATGAACTCGAACAACAGGGCGATCAGGTTGATCACGTCTTCGTCCCAAGCCTCCAGGACCCGCGACTTGCCGCTCTTGACGCTGACGCGAGTGAGCAACTGCTCAAGCTGGTTGCGCAGGTCGACATCATCTTCAGCCTCCGGCTCCGGCACGTATTGCTGCAAGTGCGACAGCAGGCGCAGCAGATCGCGGGTGGCAATGGGCAGCGGCTCGGCGCTGGCTTCGAGAGTGGGCGCGACACTGCCACGCATCGTGGCCAGCAATGCCTGCAAGGCGACGAAGGCTTCCTGGCCGTTTTCGTCACCTGGCAGCTCGGCGCTCGGCGGCGCTTGCTCACTCGGCTGCTCACCGGCTGCACGCCCACCGGGACGCCGCGATGGCACGGCCTTGAGGGCTGGCAACACGCCGGTCGCCACCAGCAGTCGGTTGGCCTCGCCGTACAGTTGGTCGGCGTCACTGAGCACGTATTTTTCGAAGAGCTTGAGCATGATCAGTTTGACCCGGATCTCCACGCCCAGGCTGCGCCCCGCCCGCAGGAAAAACTCGCAGAGCAGCGCCGGGCCCAGCGGGTTCTCGCGGTCGTCCAGGCGATTGCCCAGCAACGCGCTCAAGCGCGCAGTCAGTTGCCCTAGCGCCAAGCCATCGCGGTGGCGCACCCGGCCCAGCATGGCCTCAAGTGCCACGGCTTTTTCCAGATCATCACGCGAGGCACCCTTGGCTACGTCATAGGACACCACCGGCACCAGTTGCCGCTCACCCCGTCCAGCCTGGCCCAGGTCGGCGAAGGCTTCGAACAGCCGCTCCATGAACACGCGCTCGAAATTCTTGCGCTTGAGGCGCAGGTCGCGCATGGCTTCAAAAAAGATATGGTGATCGACGTTGCTACGGGCCTTGTCGGCCATTTCGAACAGGGTGTCGTCGGCGTTATCGAACAGGTCCTGCAGACCCTGCTGCAACTGCTGTGCAGCCTTGTCGCGAACCTGCAGCAACACCACCGGCAGTCGGGCGAGCGGCGATGGCGTGGCCTGTGCCTTGTTGATTGGCACCACCTTTCCGTCATTGTGCATCCTGGCCTCCTGAAACGGCGGTATTGGGTGGGTAAAGCTCGGGTACAGGGCCCGTGTGGGCGCTATGAAAAACCGGTTATCACCAGGACGTCAAAGCTATGACGCCAATTGCAAGGCGCGAGATTATCTTGCAAATGAGGGGGGTTGCGCCAGCAAACTCTGTCGTTGCGCGGTAAATGTGCGTTGAGTCTGGGTTGGAGCCCGCACTGCCCCTATAATCGGGGCACTTTGTTTGTGGAGCGTGTTATGCCGAATCTCCGTCTTGCCGACCTCACCGCCGAAATCGAAGCCAACGTGCGCCGCGCACTGCTGGAAGACATCGGCAGCGGCGACATCACTGCACAGTTGATCCCGGCCGAACGGCTGGCCACCGCAGCCATCATCACCCGCGACACCGCCGTCATTGCCGGTACTGCGTGGGTCGACGCGGTGTTCCGCCAACTGGACCCACGGGTCGCCGTGCACTGGCAGGTGGCCGACGGTGATCGCGTCAGCCCCAACCAAGTGTTGTTTCACCTCGAAGGCCCGGCTCGCTCGCTGCTCAGCGGCGAGCGCTGCGCATTGAACTTCCTGCAATTGCTGTCCGGGGTCGCCACACGTGCTCAGTACCTGGCGGACTTTGTCGCCAGCACCCAAGTCAAGCTGCTGGACACACGCAAAACCCTGCCGGGCCTGCGCCTGGCGCAGAAATACGCGGTAACCTGCGGCGGCTGCCACAACCACCGTATCGGGCTGTATGACGCGTTCCTGATCAAGGAAAACCATATCGCTGCCTGTGGCGGCATCGGCCAGGCCATTGCGGCCGCGCACAAGATCGCCCCGGGCAAGCCGGTGGAAATCGAAGTAGAGAGCCTGGAAGAACTGCGCGACGCACTGGCGGCAGGCGCCGATATCATCATGCTGGATGAATTGAGCCTGGACGATATGCGTGAAGCCGTGCGCCTCAACGGCGGCAAGGCCAAGCTGGAAGCCAGCGGCGGGATCAATGAAAGCACCCTGCTGCCGATCGCCGAAACCGGCGTGGACTACATCTCCATCGGTGCGATGACCAAGGATGTGAAGGCGGTCGATCTGTCGATGCGCCTCAGTATCTGACGTGTGTGTGCAGGAGCGAGCGCGCTCGCTCCTGCCTCAAGTACGCGCTTAAACGACCAGGTCGTTCATCTCGCAATACTCTTCCCACTCAACACCCAGCACCTCGGCTGCCTCTTTGTGCAGGGCCAGCCGTGCGGCTTCAAACTCTTCAGGTGTCGAGGTGTACTTGAGGGTCAACTCCCAAGGCTGGTAACCCTGGCTCTCGGCCTCGTCCTCGAATGCCCACTGAATCTGGTCGCGCTGATCATCGGCGCTCAGGTCCTTGATCTCTTCTTTAAGCTGCGGCGATTCCTCGAGGTATTTTTCGAGGGCTGCTTGGTGCCGAACTTCCTGGGTCATTTCTGTCGTGGTCATGTTGTTCTCTTAGATCAAGGAATGGGGATGCATCTGGGTCATCAAGGTTGCGCAGATACAAAAGAGCGGGCACGAATGCCGACTCGTCTGGCCTTCAGAACCATTCTGGGATCATCTGAAAACAGTGCTGCCTTTGAAGCGTTGCATTTGAAACGGTGCTGCCCTTTTGCCCGAGACAGGAATTGAACCTGCGACCTTCGCGTTACGAGTGCGCTGCTCTACCAACTGAGCTACACGGGCGGTGGACTAAAGCTAGCACCGCATCGGGCGTCCGGCAACTTGCGGCCTTCAGCGCGCAATGACCCCCTGGGCCCAGAAGCGTGGCTGCAGGCGGCCTTCATGGGCATCCAGGTAGTGTTGCTGGGCTTGCTGCAGATGGGGCACGTCGCGCAGCGCGATCACTACCAGCAGACCAACGGCCAGCACACTCAGGCCCTTCCACAGGTTCCAGGCCATCGGCGGAACAACGCTGACCGGCGTTCGCCACCGATGCAGCGCCATCAGCCAGCCCACCACCAGCGCCAACCAGACCTGCGAGTTGGGCATCACGATCACACCATCGACCATGGACTGCACAAGCGCCGCGACCAACGCCGCAAACAGGCATAAGCGCAGCAGGTCTGCACGCTCGGTGCACTGCGCGCGTTCACGCAACACACCGAACGTGGCCCAGCCAGCTCGCCACGCCAGCACCGCCACGCACAGCGCCGAGGGCACGCCCCATTCGCTCGCCCACTGCAGGATGGACTGGTGAGGATGGGCAGCAATCCGGTTGGCAATATCGGCAAAATGCATCGGCCCAAAGCCCAGCCACGGGCGCTCAAGAAGCATATGCCAGGCCTGCCACCAGATCGGGCCGCGCCCTGACAGCGAGGTGGTAAGGCGGTCACTGGCGTCCTTGGTGATCTCGATCCCCAAGTAATCCGCCAACAGCGTAAACCCCAGCCAATACAGCAAGAGTCCGCCCAGCACAGCGGCCAACTGCCAACCCAGCCAACGCCGTCCCGGCCCCAGCAGCGCCACCACCACACCGGCCACGGCCATGCCCAGCCACGTGCCGCGTGTACCGCCGCTGATCGCGATCAACCACCAAACGCACAGCAACGCAAATACCGCACCTCGCAGGGTGCGGGAGACAGAGGGCAACAATAGGGGAAGCGCCAGCAGCGGCAGGGTAAACGTCTGGAACTGGCCGTAGAAACGCTTGTTGGAAAAGCCGGACAGCAGCAGGTCAGGGTCAAGCGAGCGCCCACCACTGGAAAACGCGAGTGCCGCGGCATACAGGTATTGGCTCGACTTGATCAGGCAGATCAGCAGTACCACCAGGATCAGCACACGATCCAAAGGCTCACCACCACTGCGCCGCAGCGACGCAAACGCCACCGCAATCGCGGCGCAACTGACAAACAACGCCACTTCGGTGAACGCCCACAGCGGCTGGTGCGCCAGCGCCGAAGACATCAGGCCAAGCACCACAATCAACGCCACACCGATGGCCGTGGGCCGATCCACCAAGCGCTGCGCCGGGGTGACCGCCAGCCCATACAGCACCGCGCAAAACCCGATGGCGATCTGCATTGCACGTTGCAGGTCATGCCCACCGAACGGTGCACATACCCCAACAATCAACAAACACGCGGTCACTACCAGGAAAACACTGCCACGCTGCTGCACGGATAACACCATCGGCCACCTCTACATCCCTGTGGATGGTTTAGCAGTTATGCCCCGTCGGCGCCGCAGCCCTTGCCGACATATTTTGCTTCAGCGTTTGTGGTGCACTTCCAACCGGTGGTGGCGCTGCGCGTCAGGCTGATGGTCTTGCCCAGCACCGGTGCCGGAGCGTCGAGTAACTCGCAGCTGATGGCACCCGCACCGGTGGCTACGTCGCCCGTCACGTCGATCGTGCAGTTGGCGGTGGGGCTGGTGCCGCCGATCAGTGCCAGGGTGGGTACGGTGCCCTGGTTGAGGGTGTCTTCGTACCCGGCCTTCAACGCGCTGATTTCAGCCAGGCCAGCGGTGAACTTGGCTTTGGCCTGGTGGGTGGTGTACATCGGCAGGCCGATGGTGGCCAAAATGCCGATGATTGCCACGACGATCAATAACTCGATCAAGGTAAAACCGTTCTGACGCATCACATTCACTCTCCAGAATAGAACTCATGACAAGGCGCTTCCTGCGCCCCGTGGTGTGCAGCGGCGCCAGTGTACTCATCCGTACGCGGTCAAGCGCCTGCAAGACGCACATTCTGACATTTTATCCTTGGCCAACGGCCTGTCCGAATCCGCCACCTGACTAAGCTATGAAGCTTCGACCCTTGTGTGCGGAACCGCGACATGAACAACGCTTCGACGACTTACGCCTGGGAAGGCACCAACCGCAAAGGACGCAAAGTGTGCGGGCAAACCCGTGGGCACAATGCTGCGCTGATCAAGGCGCAGCTGCGCCAGCAAGGCATCAGCCCTGGGCGGGTGTACAAGAAATCCGCGCTGCTGCCCAACCTCGCGCCGTCGATAAAAACCGACGATATCACCCTGTTCACTCGCCAACTGGCCACGCTGCTCAAGGCCGGGATTGCGCTGCTGCAAGCCTTCGACATCATCAGCGAGGGCTTCGACAACCGGTCGATGCGTGAACTGGTGCAGGGCCTGAAACAGGAGATCGCTGCTGGCACCAGCCTGAACGAAGCCTTGCGCAAACAACCGCGTTACTTCGATGACTTGTACTGCAACCTGGTGGCGGCCGGCGAACACGCCGGGGCACTCGAAACCTTGCTGGAGCGCGTGGCGATCCACCGGGAAAAAAGTGAGCAGCTCAGAACCCGAATCAAAAAGGCCATGACTTACCCGGCCGCGGTGCTGGTGGTCGCCGGCCTGGTCACCGGCGTGTTGCTGGTGCACGTGGTGCCTCAGTTCCAGACCTTGTTCGCCGGAGTGGACGGCCAACTGCCGGCATTTACCCTGCAGGTGATCGCCCTCTCCGAGTTCATGCAGCGCGCCTGGTGGGGGTTGGCGCTGGGC
>NZ_WKCB01000049.1 GCF_021606685.1 Pseudomonas syringae | reverse complement strand
GGGGAGGGCGGCAATTGGCTGCCGGCCAGAGGCAGGCGCAGGGTGAAGCACGTGCCTTGGCCAAGGGTGGAATGCACTTCCATCTGGCCCTTGTGGTTGTTGGTGATGATGAAGTACGACACCGACAGCCCAAGCCCGGTGCCCTGGCCGATTTCCTTGGTGGTGAAGAACGGCTCGAACGTACGTTTGCGTACGTTTTCACTCATGCCGATGCCGTTGTCTTCCACCTGGATCTCCGCCCACGGCGGGTTGAGGCGGGTGCGCAGGATGATGCGCCCCGGTTCGCTGTCGTTTTCACGCAAATGAATCGCCTGGGCCGCGTTTTTCAACAGGTTGAGCAGTACTTGCTCCAGCTCGTTGGCGGTGCCGGGCACCGGGCCCAGTTGCGGGTCGAACTGGCGGATGATCGCCTGGCCCTTGAAGTCGAAGCCGATGGCCAGGTCGAAGTCGTTACCGGCGATTTCCACGGCTTGATCGATCAGCGCCGGCAGGTCGCAGGGCGCCATCTGGCGGTTGCTGCGGCGGCTGAAGCTGAGCATATGGGTGACGATCTTTGCCGCCCGTGCCCCGGCCTGCTGAATGCCGTCGAGCAGTTGCGGCACTTCGCGACCCTCCAGGTAACGGTTGACCGTTTCCAGTTCGATACCCGCCTGCTCGGCGTATTCCAGGTTCTTGGGCAGCTCGGGGGAAAGCCGGCGGCGAATGTTTTGCACGTTGTGCAGGATCGCCCCCAGCGGGTTGTTGATTTCGTGGGCCATGCCGGCGGCGAGGCCACCAACCGAGAGCATTTTTTCTGACTGCACCATCATCTCTTCAAGAGACAGGCGCTGCGTGATGTCGTCGATACGGATCACCACGCCGCGCCCGGCGCCGCCGCTCAGCGGGTAGAAGGTCAGGGCGTAATGCTTGGGCTCATCGTCCTTGACCCAGGTGACGCGTTCGATCCGTTCCACCGTGTGTTGCTCCACCGTGGCCTTGATCTGCGGCAGGTACGGTTTGAGCGGTTGGAAGGCGAGGTAGATCGGCTGGTTCAGGGCTTCGTCCAGGCGCGTACCGGAGAGTGCACTGGCTTCCTGGTTCCACTGTGTCACGTAGAGTTGCTCATCCAGGGCGATCAACGCCGAGGGCATCGAGTCGATGATGCTGTTCAGGTAATTCTGAAAGCCGGTGAGTTTTTTCTCGATCTTGCTGCGAACCTGCACTTCCAGTTCCAGCTTGCGGTTGGTGTGGCGGGTTTCTTCAGCCAAGCCCTGGGCCTGGTCGTAGGCGGCCTGGGAGTCGTCCCGTGCGCGTTTGAGCTGTTGCTCACGGGCTTCGATGCGCGACAGCATGGTGTTGAACGCCTCGGCCAGGCTGCCGATTTCATCATGGTTGCCACGGCCGGCGCGCAGGGCGTAGTTCTCTTCCCGCGTAACCTGGCGTGACAGTTCTTCCAGCTCATGGATGGGCCGGGTGATCAGGCGTTTGATCTGCCGGGCGATGATCAGCCACAGCAGCACGCTGAAAATCAGGATGCCCAGGCTGGCCGTCAAGGTGCCGGTATAGAAGGCTACCGGCAGCTCACTGCTGGCCACCAGCAGCAGGTGACCGGACGGCTGGCCGGCGCGGGGCAGGGTGATGACCTGGTTGCTGCGAAATTCGGTTACGCGCCAGGCTTCGATGTGCCGATAGGTGTCCGGCAGGTGCAGGCGATCCCCATGTTGCATCTGCGCCAGGCGGTTGCCCTGGCCGTCGTACAAGGCGGCGGCGCGCAACGGCGAATAGCTGGTCAGCTCATTGAGCAGCGCATTCGCCTTGGTGGGCGATTCGAGGGCGTCGGCGGCCAGGGCCGGGTTGGACACCAGGCGGCCGATGGCCTGCAGGGCCTGGGGTGCCATGCTTTCCTGAGAGATCCAGTAGGCGGCGCTGATGAACGTCAGGTTGGCCACCAGTAAAACGGTGGTCAACAGCACCAGCAGGGCGGCCAGCAGTTTCTGCCCTACCGGTAGATTTTCAAGACGCTGGCGCAGTGGCATCAGGGTTTTCCCAGGTGATAGACAGGTAGGCAGGGTAGCGCGTGCCTCAGTCGCTGGCCAATCCGTGTGCGCGTAAGTGCTCGACCAAACGCGCTTGCAGCTGTTGCAGATGGGGCAGGACCAATTGGTGGCGCGCCGCCGCCTGGCAGGCATAGCCCAGCAGGTAGCTGATTTCGGTGCGCCGGGCGTTGGCCACGTCCTGGTACATGGAAGAGTAGTTGGCCGCCGTGGCGTGGATCACGCGTTCGACCTCGCTGTGCAAATCCTCGGCGGCGGCCGGCTGGCCGCAGCATTCAAGCAACTCGGTCAGTTCGCCACACAAGGTCGCGACCTCGCACTGATGGTCTTGCAGGCCGCCATTGCGACAGTGGTACAGCACAGTCAGCGGGTTGATGGCGCAATTGAGCGCCAGCTTGCGCCACAGGCGCGTCAGAATGTCGGTGCTCCATTCGTGGGGGATGCCGGCGGCGTGCAGGTCTTCCAGCCACAGCGGGGGCGTGGGGTGGCGCGCGTCCCCCAGCCAGGTGTAGCCATGGCCGGCAAAGACCACGCGCCAATCGCCCTCGCGGAACGCGCCCTCGGTGCTGGAGGCAAAGATGCAGCGGGCCAGCGGCAGTTGCGCGGCCACAGCGTCCTGGCTGCCGAGGCCATTTTGCAGCAGGATCAGTTCGGCGTCAGGGGCCAGCCGGTGTTGCAGTTGTGCGACGGCGCCTTGCGCGTCGTAGGCCTTGCACGCTACCAGCAGGCGATGAATCGGCTCTGGGCTGTCGGGTGTTTCGCCGATCACCGGGTAGGTGTGCGCTGCACCGTGTTCTACCAGGGTCAGCCCGTCGGTGGCTTGATAAGCGGCCAGACGCGCCTGATCGCGCAAGATCAACCTCACGGGCACGCCCGCGCGGGCCAGGCGCGTTGCCCAGAGGGTGCCCAGGCTGCCGGCGCCGAGAATATGCCAGGTGGTCGACATCAGTTTTTGCTCCGTAGGGTCGCTCACAGTGAACGCGGCGAAAGAACCGCTATAATGCCCCGGCATTTTAGCTCGGGCGCGCTCCATCGCGACGAAGCCCGCCCCTTATATTGGAGATATGACATGCCTTCGTTCGACGTGGTATCCGAACTGGACAAACACGAAGTCACCAACGCCGTCGAGAACGCCGTCAAGGAACTGGACCGCCGCTATGACTTGAAAGGCAAGGGCAGCTTCGAATTCAAGGAAAAGGAACTGACCGTCAACCTGACCGCTGAAGCCGATTTCCAGCTGGAAGCGATGATCGAAATCCTCAAGCTGTCCCTGGTCAAGCGCAAGATCGACGCCCAGTGCCTTGAAATCAAGGACGCCTACGCTTCCGGCAAGCTGATGAAGCAAGAAGCCGTGCTCAAGGAAGGCATCGACAAGGAGCTGGCGAAGAAGATCGTCGCCCACATCAAGGATGCCAAGCTGAAAGTCCAGGCTGCCATCCAGGGTGAGCAGGTTCGCGTTACCGGCAAAAAGCGTGACGACCTGCAAGAGGCCATCGCGGCCCTGCGCGCCAAGACGTTCGACATGCCGCTGCAGTTCAATAACTTCCGCGACTGATGGCACTTTGCGGAACCTGCGGGCGTTTTTGACGTCCCACGCCCCAGAACCTGCGCCTGCGATTGAGCCCTACGGGGCTCAATTGCATTTATGGGCACTCAATGCGCCGAACATCCGGCAACCAGGAGAATCTAGATGGATTTGAACGCTGAAGTGGATCACCTGATCAAGACCTCACAATCGTGGATCCCGATGATCATGGAATATGGCAGCCGAGTGTTGCTGGCGGTGATCACCCTAGCCATCGGCTGGTGGCTGATCAACGTCTTTACCAGCCGTGTGGGGCGTTTGCTGGCCATCCGTAACGCTGACCTTGCGCTGCAACACTTCATCACCAGCCTGGCGAACATTGCGCTGAAGGTCATGCTGATTGTCAGCGTGGCCTCGATGATCGGCGTGGCAACCACCTCGTTCGTGGCTGCAATTGGTGCCGCTACCCTGGCCATCGGCCTGGCGCTGCAAGGCAGCCTGGCGAATTTCGCCGGCGGCGTGCTGATTCTGTTGTTCCGCCCGTTCCGCATTGGTGACTGGATCGAAGCCCAGGGCACCTCCGGTACGGTCGACAGCATCCAGATCTTCCACACCGTGCTGCGTACGGGCGACAACAAGACGGTAATCGTGCCTAACGGCATCCTGTCCAACGGCATCATCACAAACACCAACCGTCAGCCGACCCGTAAGGTCGTGTTCGACGTGGGCGTGGACTATGAAGCCGACCTGCAGAAAGCCCGTGAAGTCCTGCTGGAGCTGGCGAAAGACCCGCGTGTACTGGCCGACCCGGCTGCGGCTGCCGTGGTGTCGACCCTGGGCGACAGCTCGATCACTGTGTCCCTGCGCTGCTGGACCAAGACTGCGGATTATTGGGACGTGGTGTTCATGTTCAATGAACTGGCGCGTGACCGTTTGAAAGCCGCCAATATTGATATTCCGTTTCCGCAGCGAGTGATTCGTGTCATGCAGGAAACAGTAGCGAAGTAATACAGAGCAGGCGCAGTGAATGTGGCCGATCGGTCAGGTTTACTGCAAAAGTTCTAACCTCGTTAGTTAGCTTGCTAGTTATTTGTTGTTTGAAATAATACTGCAATAAAAAAGCCGCTCCCTTACACGGGGAGCGGCTTTTTAGTTGAGGCCTAAGCCTCAGTTCATCGTTGTAATCAAATCGTCAATTACAAGATGTTCAACGGGTATTGCGCGATCAGACGCAGTTCGTCGAGGGACGGTGAGTTGAAGTACACCGCATCGCTGGAACGGTAGGTTGCTTGACGCAAGCGCAAGCTGAGGTCTTTAGCCGGGCCGCTCTGAATAACGTACTTGGCTTCGATGTCGCGTTCCCACTCTTTACCGTTCGAGGTGGTGGCGGTGTTGGCACCGCTACCGGTGACGTAACGGGTCATGAAGCTCAGGCCAGGAATGCCAAAGGTCGCCATGTTGATGTCGTAACGAGCCTGGTAGGACGTCTCGTCTTCGCCGTAGAAGTCGGAGCGAGCCACCGAGTTGGCCAGAAACACAGTGCCGCCGCCGTCTACGCCATAGCCGTATTGACCGTCACCCGTGACTTTCTGAGCTGCCAGGGTAAAGGTATGAGCGCCGATGGTGTAAGCGCCCTGCAAGCTGAACGCGCGGTTGTCGAGCTTGGTAGTGCCGTCTTTGTCAGCACGCACCAAGCCTGCACCTTCGCTTTTAGTGTCATAGATGTTGAAGTCGAACGCCAACGACTGATCATCGCTCAGCGCGTGGGTCCAGTTGACGTTAGCGTAGTACTTGCGCCAGTAGTCTTCGGTCTTGGCGTAGTAGAGGCTGGTGGTGAACTCAGGCGTCCACGCGTACACGCCGCCCACGAAGTCAGTCTTGGTCAGGCCGAGGCTGTCATGGTAGGTCTGGTTTTGTGCAATGCTCGACGTGAAGTGACCGCCTTCGAGCTTGAGGCCCTTGATCTCGTTGCTGGTGAGCGAGATACCTTGTGGCAGCTCTGGCAGCAAGCGGCTGTCGTCGGAGGCGAACACAGGGGCGGTGGTGTACTGGTCGCCGATTTTCAGCACGGTGTTGGAAATGCGGAACTTAACGGCGCCGCCGCCTTTGGAATAATCATCCTGCGAGCGACCGTCCGAGCCCTGAGGGAAGAGGCCGGTGCCTGCGCGACCCTTGCCGCTGTCGAGCTTGACGCCCAGCAGGCCGATAACGTCCACACCGACACCAATAGTCCCCTGAGTGAAACCCGACTCATACAAGGCGTTGAAGCCCAGGCCGGACTCTTCTACGCGGCTTTGTCGCTTGCCGTTGATGATGGTGTAGCCATCACCGCCCGGCTCGTTGCGGAAATCACGGCTGAAATACAACGCACGTGTATTGATGCCGAAAGTGCTGTCTTCAACAAAGCCCTTAGAGTCGTCCTGGGCGGACGCCATTGCGAACTGCGAGGTGCCTGCTGAAACAGCCAGGGCGATCATGCTCCACTTCATCACGCGCATCGTGATTTGCTCCTTTGGTTTAGGAAGAGTACTGCCGTCCCACCTGTATTTTTGTCTGGGCGGCTCTTTCTTTTTGTGTCGGCGCAAAGGTATATCACGCTGACAATAATTGGCGATACTTGCCCATCTTTCCTTTCAGCTTCTTTACGAGCTGGTCGTGAATCGCTAGGTCCGTGTCGCAATTTCACAGCCTCACTGTACCGAGGCTGACAACGTCAATGCTGTTTCCAAACTGTTAAAAGAGTGCAGTAGAAAACGCTACTTTCAACAGTTTGAATCATCCCTGGTATGCACTGAGTCGCTGGCGTCTTTTATCGCGAAACACCGCGTCCATTCCGGTGCCGTTGCCGACTATGCTGGGATGAATGCAACAAGCGCGCCCAAGTTGGTAACCGAATGTGATTTTTTCGTGAAAAAAGTAGCAGCCGCGTGAAAACCGCATAAGCACGGGGCTTTTGCGCCGATTAGTTTGGCCTTGTTGGCCGGGTTGGGTGACTGCTCGGTCGCGCATAATTCCTGTCTGTGGGAAAAACGTTACCCGTTCACCCCGGTCAGTGGGTAATCGGCGGATCTCTTTGAGGCGTCGGTGAGTCACTTTGGTGCGTGGCCTCAGTGGCTTGGAGTCATCAGTGATGGCTCGGTGCCTTTATCTATAAAGCGTCTGCCTCGGGGCTTTCGTTGCATTTTTGTTTTCAGCATCGGGTATGTGGCGATTCGATTGGTAATTGAGCGTAGTCGAAATTGGCGCTTGTCTCGAAATGGTGCGTTTTTTTTCACGCGCCTTGCCCAGGCGCACGGAGCCGGCGTGAAGCGGCCGCCATTCGCAGGTATGCTTGAGCCCCTGAACCTGACCTGCCGAACGGAGTGCCCGTGGTGTTCGCCTTAGATCAACGCCTGCAACAAGACACGCTGACCATTGGCGATTTCCCGCTGAGCCGCCTGCTGCTGTCCAATGACTCGAATTACCCGTGGTTCATCCTGGTGCCACGGATCAACGGTATCAGTGAAGTGTTTCAGCTGGATGTCGCCGATCAGCAGGCGCTGTGGCAGGAAACCACCGCCCTGGCGCAGTTACTGAATGAAGGCTGGGCCGCCGACAAGATGAATATTGGCGCGTTGGGCAATGTCGTCAGCCAGTTGCACGTGCACGTCATTGTGCGCAAGCGTGATGACGCCGCCTGGCCGGCGCCGGTCTGGGGCAAGCAGCCGGCGCAGCCTTACACACCACAACAGGTAGCGGCTATTCGTGCGCGCATGCGTGAGTTGTTGCCTGCCGACTTTATTTTTGCGCAGGACTGAACCATGGATTTGCAAGACCGCGTGACGGACCTGGAGAGCCGCCTGGCCTTCCAGGACGACACCATCGAAACCCTCAATGACATCCTCGTCGCGCAGCAACGCGCCGTCGAGCGCCTGCAATTGCAGATCACTGCACTGCTCAAGCGCCAGGAAGAAATGGGCGGGCAGTTCGAAACCTCCGAAGAGGAAGCGCCGCCGCCGCATTATTGATGCGTGGCTGGATTAAATAGCCAGGCAATAAAAAACCGCGATCCAGTCAACGCTGGATCGCGGTTTTTTTTGCTGCGAAGGCGGGTATCAGCGACGCGGCAGAGCAGCGATCACGTCTTCGGCCTGCAGGCCTTTGTCGCGATTCATCACGGAGAACTCCACGCGCTGGCCTTCCACCAAGACGCGATGGCCTTCGCCGCGAATAGCCCGGAAGTGGACGAAGATATCGTCGCCCGAATCGCGGGAAATAAAGCCGAAGCCTTTGGACGTGTTGAACCACTTGACGGTACCGGTATCCCGGTTGGTCATGTCGTAGGTTTGCGACGCGGCCGTTGGGGACGAACGGTAGAAGCTGATGGCCAGGTGAAGAACGATGGCGACCACAGCAATCACCAGGCTGAGTAGGATGGCCGGGTGGCCGCCCACTTCAGGCATGGGTGCCAGGAGGGTGAGGGTTTGAACGACAACAGTCAGCACCAGCAGCGCGCTGACCAGGTTTTGCAGTTGATGACGTGTGCCTTTGTTCCAGTAAGGAATCACCGGTGCCAGCGTCAGGTTAATAAGGCCGAACAAGGCCAGGTACAGAGCGTCGTGTTGTTCCAGGTAGGGAGGGCTTCCCTGTTGCAAGCTCGGTATAAAGGACAGCAGCAAAGCTGCAACGCCCGTTAGCAGGTGGACGATTTTCAACATTTTGATTAACTCACGTTAAGACGGATCACGAGGAAGAGCTGACCGGCACGGTTCGCTTCTGAACAATGGGAGGCGTTGGGCACGTGCGCGGGTATCAGCCTATGCCGCTGGCCGCGAGAATTAACGGCAGTGGCACGCTGCCTATTTAACAGCAAAGGCTGTGCCTACTCAAATCAAGCATTTCCAGGTGTTGCAAGGCCCACGGCATTTCTGCGGCAAACGCTTGTCCTAGACAGGTGCAGGCGTTTGCGTGGCAAACGTGCTTGGCCGCGTCGGGCTGTGCAGCAGTCCCCGGACCGGCGCCACAGGGGCGATTTGCCGCACGTCGCGTGGGTGTACCTGGCTGCGCATCCGCAACACTCTTGCTAGAGTGGTCCTGCACCTGATCAGTGAATGCTTTTTCAATTGAAGGGGAAAAACATGGCAATCGATATCGGTATCAGTGAAGAAGATCGTAAATCCATCGTCGACGGGCTTTCACGGCTGCTTTCCGATACCTATGTACTGTACCTCAAGACCCATAACTTCCATTGGAACGTCACGGGCCCGATGTTCCGTACGCTGCACCTGATGTTCGAAGAGCAGTACAACGAACTGGCGCTGGCCGTGGACTCCATTGCCGAGCGTATCCGTGCCTTGGGCTTCCCGGCGCCGGGGGCTTACTCGATCTATGCCCGGCTTTCTTCCATCAAGGAAGAAGAAGGTGTGCCCAATGCTGAAGAAATGATCCGGCAGTTGGTGGCGGGTCAGGAAGCCGTGACCCGCACCGCGCGCGGTATCTTCCCCTTGCTCGACAAAGTCAGCGATGAACCGACGGCCGACTTGCTGACCCAGCGCATGCAGGTTCACGAGAAAACGGCGTGGATGCTGCGCTCCCTGCTCGAAAATCAGTAAACGCCTGCCGTGAGTGGCGCCGCCCTGGCGCCGCTCGCTGGTTTCCATGCATTTCCTGGCGTTGTCCTACGCCTATCAACGTCCCGTCTTCTGGCTGCCTGTGTCCGCCTGCTGTTTTATAGGGCCATCGCCCAATGGGACAACCCATGGGCTGCTGTTTGGCAATGGAGTGTCAGGTGTATGTCATGTGGAGTCGGTAATGGCGTGATGGAAACCGGTGGTTTTCATAAGATAAAAGTCGACCCTTTTGCAAAAGGGTTCGATATGGGGCTGGCCAAGCCCTTGTCACGGTCGGTGAGGCTCAACGGGTTTTCTACCTGCCTGCGGCTTGAGCAGATCTATTGGAATATCCTCACGGAAATCGCCAGGATCAATGCCTGCTCGGTCAGTGCGCTGTTGTCCTACGTCGATCGGGAGGTGCACTTGCGGTATGGCGGTGTAAAGAACTTCAGTGGGCTGGTCAGGGTAGTGTGTGTGGTTCATCTGTTAAAAGGCCGGATTGCTTCGCCGAACCCTGAGTAATCGGCGGGCACCGGGGCCGGCCCGCCGTCGAGGTGGGCCGGGTTCGGGGCAGAATGCCGGCTGCGCTGCCTCGATTTACCAGATATAATCCCGCGCTTTGCTGCGCTTGCGGGGTGTTATCCCAGGGTAGGCGCGGCGCAGTAACGATCTGATCGCCGAGACATCTCCATGCCCATGTACGACTATCAATGTGCTTCCTGTGGTCATCAGTTGGAAGCCATTCAGAAGATCAGCGCCGCGCCGCTGGTCGATTGCCCTGCTTGCCAGGCTCCTGAGCTGAAGAAGATGTTGTCCATGCCGGGCTTCCGTCTGAGCGGCAGCGGCTGGTACGAGACCGATTTCAAGACCGGCGCCAAGAAGAATCTGGCGGGCGGCGACAAAGCAGACTGAGTTGAAACCCATGCGCAGGCTCCTGCATTATCCGTCCCCTGCTTTAATGTACGGTGACGAGGCGGGCCTCCACCGAATTTCGAATTACGAGAAGTGAAACCACTACCATGATGCGCAGCCACTATTGCGGCCAACTGAACGAGACCCTGGAAGGTCAGGAAATCACCCTTTGCGGATGGGTTCACCGTCGCCGCGACCACGGCGGGGTGATCTTCCTCGATATCCGTGATCGTGATGGTCTGGCCCAAGTGGTGTTTGACCCGGACCGCGCCGAGAGCTTCGCCGCCGCCGACCGCGTGCGCAGCGAATACGTCGTGAAAATCACCGGCAAGGTTCGCCTGCGTCCGGAAGGTGCCGTGAACAAGAACATGGCCTCCGGTGGCATCGAAGTGCTGGGCTATGAGCTGGAAGTACTGAACGAGTCGGAAACCCCGCCGTTCCCGCTCAACGAATACTCCGACGTCGGCGAAGAAACCCGCCTGCGCTACCGCTTCCTGGACCTGCGTCGCCCGGAAATGGCCGAGAAGCTGCGTCTGCGTTCGCGCATGACCACCAGCATCCGCCGCTTCCTCGACGAGAACGGCTTCCTCGACGTCGAAACGCCGATCCTGACCCGGGCCACCCCGGAAGGCGCGCGCGATTACCTGGTGCCGAGCCGCACCCACGCCGGTTCGTTCTTCGCGCTGCCGCAATCGCCGCAGCTGTTCAAGCAACTGCTGATGGTGGCCGGCTTCGACCGTTACTACCAGATCGCCAAGTGCTTCCGTGACGAAGACTTGCGCGCCGATCGCCAGCCGGAATTCACCCAGATCGACATCGAGACCAGCTTCCTCGATGAAAAAGAGATCATGGGCCTGACCGAGCAGATGATCCGCAACCTGTTCAAGGAAGTGCTGGACCTGGAGTTCGGCGAATTCCCGCACATGACCTTCGAAGAAGCCATGCGCCGCTACGGTTCCGACAAGCCAGACCTGCGTAACCCGCTGGAACTGGTGGACGTGGCCGACCAGCTCAAGGAAGTCGACTTCAAGGTGTTCAGCGGCCCGGCCAACGACCCTAAATGCCGCATTGCCGCCCTGCGTGTGCCTGGCGGCGCGAGCATGCCGCGCAAGCAGATCGACGACTACACCAAGTTCGTCGGCATCTACGGTGCCAAGGGCCTGGCGTATATCAAGGTCAACGAGCGCGCCAATGGCGTTGACGGCCTGCAATCGCCGATCGTGAAAAACATTCCGCTGGACAACCTGAACGCGATCCTCGATCGCGTTGGCGCGGTCGACGGCGACATCGTGTTCTTCGGCGCCGACAAGGCCAAGATCGTCAGCGAAGCCCTGGGCGCACTGCGCATCAAGCTCGGTCACGACCTGAACCTGCTGACCTGCGAATGGGCCCCGATGTGGGTCGTTGACTTCCCGATGTTCGAAGAGAACGACGACGGCAGCTTCAGCGCCTTGCACCACCCGTTCACCGCGCCCAAGTGCTCCCCGGCCGAGCTGGAAGCCAACCCGGCAGGCGCGCTGTCCCGCGCCTACGACATGGTGCTCAACGGCACCGAACTGGGTGGCGGCTCGATCCGTATCCACCGCAAAGAGATGCAGCAAGCGGTCTTCCGCCTGTTGGGCATCAACGAAGCGGAACAGGAAGAGAAGTTCGGCTTCCTGCTCGACGCCCTGAAATACGGCGCGCCGCCGCACGGTGGCCTGGCATTCGGCCTGGACCGCCTGGTGATGCTGATGACCGGCGCCCAGTCGATCCGTGAAGTGATTGCCTTCCCGAAAACCCAGAGTGCTGCGGACGTAATGACCCAGGCTCCGGGTGTAGTGGATGCCAAGGCGCTGCGCGAGCTGCACATCCGTCTGCGTGAGACGCCTAAGGCTGAGTAAGGCCACTGCGTGCAAGCGCACTGAGGTTTACGCAGTCTAAAAAGGCGCATCTTAGGATGCGCCTTTGCGTTACAAGGCTTGTGCTTTAAAGAAAGAAGTCCGGCCTGAGGCGGGATAGATAAGGTTTCTAGAGAATTTCGGAGTTGTGTTATGGCTGGCCATTCCAAGTGGGCGAACATCAAGCACCGCAAAGAGCGTCAGGATGCCAAGAAAGGCAAGATTTTCACCAAGTGGATCCGCGAGCTGACCGTCGCTGCCCGCCAGGGCGGTGGTGACCCGGGCTCCAACCCGCGCCTGCGATTGGCGCTGGACAAGGCCCTGGGCGCGAACATGAGCCGCGACATCATCGACCGCGCCGTGGCCCGTGGTGCCGGTGCAGCCGACACCGACGACATGGTCGAGCTGACCTACGAAGGCTACGGCCCGGGCGGCGTAGCGGTGATGGTCGAGTGCATGACCGACAACCGCAACCGCACCGCAGCGGCTGTGCGCCATGCGTTCAGCAAGTGTGGCGGCAACCTCGGTACCGACGGGTCAGTGGCCTACCTGTTCGAGCGCAAGGGCCAGATCTCCTTCGCGCCGGGCGTGGATGAAGACGCGCTGATCGAAGCGGCGATGGAGGCAGATGCCGACGACGTGGTGACCAACGAAGACGGTTCCATCGATGTGTTCACCTCGTTTGCCGGGTTTTATGCCGTGCGTAACGCGTTGGAGGCTGCCGGTTTCAAAGGCACTGACGCGGAAATCGTGATGTTGCCGACCACCAGTGCCGAACTGGACCTGGACGGCGCGCAAAAGGTCTTGAAGATGCTCGACATGCTTGAAGACCTGGATGATGTGCAGAACGTATATTCGAATGCCGACATCCCGGAATCCGTGGCCGAACAGCTAGGCTGAGGAATGACGTAGATGCAAATGTGGGAGGGGGCTTGCTCCCGATGGCGGTCGTCCAGTTAGCCATAAGCTGACTGACACACTGCTATCGGGAGCAAGCCCCCTCCCACATTGGAACTATGGTGTATCAAAAAATGTGTTTATCCGACCTGCAGGCGTTATGACTTTAATCCTAGGTATCGACCCCGGTTCGCGCATCACCGGTTTTGGCGTGGTGCAGCAGACCCCGCGTGGCTGTGTATACGTCGCTTCGGGCTGCATCCGCACGGGCGCGGGCGAGTTGGCCGAGCGCCTGCAGATCGTCTATCGCGGCGTGCGTGAAGTGATCCAGACCTACGGGCCGGTGACCATGGGCATCGAAAAAGTCTTCATGGCCAAAAACGCCGATTCGGCCCTCAAGCTCGGCCAGGCCCGTGGCGCCGCCATCGTGGCGGGTGCCGAAGAGGGCATGGAAATCGCCGAATACACCGCGACCCAGGTCAAACAAGCGGTGGTCGGCACCGGCGCGGCGAATAAAGAGCAAGTGCAGATGATGGTCATGCACATGCTCAAGCTCACTTCAAAGCCGCAGATTGACGCCTCCGACGCCCTGGCCATCGCCATTTGCCATGCGCATACCCGTTCCAGTCTGTTGCCCCATGGCCTCGGCACGGCACGCAGTCGTGGCGGGCGCCTGCGTCTCTGATAGCATCAGCGCAATCGTTGTTTCCGGTCAGGCCCCGATCTGACCCCCAAGCTTTAAGGATCTGAACCGTGATTGGACGCTTGCGCGGCACCCTGGCTGAGAAACAGCCGCCGCACCTGATTCTGGATGTAAACGGGCTGGGGTATGAGCTGGAAGTGCCCATGACCACCCTGTACCGCCTGCCGTCGGTCGGCGAACCGCTGACCCTGCACACTCACCTGGTGGTGCGCGAAGACGCACAATTGCTCTATGGTTTCATTGGCAAGCGTGACCGTGACTTCTTCCGCGAGCTGATTCGCCTGAACGGCGTGGGCCCCAAGCTCGCCCTGGCGCTGATGTCGAGCCTGGAAGTCGATGAGCTGGTGCGTGCGGTGTCGGCCCAGGACACCTCGGCGCTGACCAAGGTGCCGGGCGTTGGCAAGAAAACCGCCGAGCGCTTGCTGGTCGAACTCAAGGACCGTTTCAAGGCCTGGGAAGTCGTACCGAGCATGTTTGCCCTGGTGCCGAACCAGCCGGATATGCCGGCGGGCCAGGTGGCCAGTGCCGAAAGCGATGCTGTCAGCGCGCTGATCTCCCTGGGCTACAAGCCGCAGGAAGCCAGCAAGGCCGTGTCGGCCATCAAGGACAAGAACCTGAGCAGCGAAGACATGATCCGCCGAGCCCTGAAGGGAATGATTTAAGTGATTGAAGCTGATCGTCTGATCGCGGCCACCGGCCCGCGCGACCGTGAAGAAGTCCAGGACCGCGCCATCCGCCCCCTGAGCCTGGCCGAGTACATCGGCCAGCCCACCGTGCGCGAGCAGATGGAGCTGTTTATCCAGGCCGCACGTGGGCGCAGCGAGTCGTTGGACCACACCCTGATCTTCGGCCCGCCGGGGTTGGGCAAAACCACGCTGGCCAACATCATTGCCCAGGAAATGGGGGTTTCGATCAAGTCCACCTCCGGCCCAGTGCTGGAACGTCCGGGTGACCTGGCAGCATTGCTGACCAACCTTGAACCGCACGATGTGTTGTTTATCGACGAGATCCACCGGCTTTCGCCGATCGTCGAGGAAGTGCTGTACCCGGCGATGGAGGATTTCCAACTCGACATCATGATCGGCGAGGGCCCGGCGGCCCGCTCGATCAAGCTCGACCTGCCACCGTTCACCCTGGTGGGCGCGACCACGCGTGCGGGGATGTTGACCAACCCGCTGCGAGACCGTTTCGGCATTGTTCAACGTCTGGAGTTCTACAGCACTGCCGACCTCGCGACGATTGTCAGCCGTTCGGCGAGCATCCTGGGCTTGCCCCTGGAGCCTGAAGGGGCGTTTGAAATCGCCCGGCGCGCTCGCGGCACGCCACGGATTGCCAACCGCTTGCTGCGTCGCGTGCGCGACTTCGCCCAGGTGCGGGCCAAGGGGCATATCACCAAGGCGGTGGCCGACCTGGCCTTGAACCTGCTGGACGTGGACGAGCATGGCTTCGATCACCAGGATCGACGTCTACTCTTGACCATGATCGAGAAGTTCGACGGTGGCCCGGTGGGCGTCGACAGCCTCGCGGCAGCCATCAGCGAGGAGCGCCATACCATTGAGGATGTGCTGGAACCGTACCTGATCCAGCAGGGCTACATCATGCGCACGCCAAGGGGGCGGGTGGTGACGCGCCACGCCTATCTGCACTTCGGGTTAAACATTCCGTCACGATTGGGGGAGATGCCCGTGGTAGACGAATTCCTCGATGCAGTGGACGATTAAAAGCAGTTTGTTCGTCGATTTATTCGAGGTTTGTGCTGTCCTAGTGGCTGGCGTCGTCATTCAGTCACTGGATATGTTTTTCGAGAATGAAAAAACAGTTGCCCAGCCGGATTGGCAACCTGAGGAGTAAGCACTAGAGTATGCGCGCGCAAAATGGGGATCCGTCGTTCGCACATCGCTGTCGCGTTTATTACGAAGACACCGATGCGGGCGGCATCGTGTATTACGTCAATTACCTCAAGTTCATGGAGCGGGCTCGAACCGAGCGGCTACGGGAGCTGGGCTTTGCCCAATCCGAGCTGGCAGGGGAGGACCTGTTGTTCGTCGTGCATTCCAGCGAGGCTCGCTATCACGCGCCGGCGCGGTTGGACGATGAGCTGTTGGTCAGTGCGCAAGTGATCGAATTGAACCGTGTCAGCCTGCGTTTCAAGCAGCAGGTCAGGCGGGCAACGGATGCAACGCTGCTCTGTGAGGGGCAGTTCCTGGTGGCCTGTGTGCGCACCAATAGTTTGAAACCTCGGGCCATTCCCGAAACTCTACGTGCGGCCTTTGCCGCCGAGAGCGGCGCGGGTAAACAATCAAAGCAGGAGATTTAGCGTGGAACCTACCGTCGTCGACCATTCCTCCATGTGGAGCCTGGTCAGCAATGCCAGTGTTGTGGTTCAACTGGTCATGCTGACCCTGGTAGCCGCATCGGTTACCTCTTGGGTCATGATTTTTCAGCGCAGCAACCTGCTGCGTGCCGGTCGACGCGCCCTGGAGAGCTTTGAAGAGCGCTTCTGGTCGGGTATCGACCTGTCCAAGCTGTACCGCCAGGCCGGCAGCAACCCAGACCCGGACTCGGGTGTGGAGCAGATCTTCCGCGCCGGCTTCAAGGAATTCTCGCGCCTGCGCCAGCAGCCGGGTGTTGACCCGGAAGCGGTCATGGAAGGCGTGGCCCGTGCCATGCGCGTTGCCATCTCCCGCGAAGAAGAGAAGCTTGAGCAAAGCTTGCCGTTCCTCGCCACCGTAGGTTCCGTAAGCCCGTACATCGGCCTGTTCGGTACCGTGTGGGGGATCATGAACTCCTTCCGCGGCCTGGCCCAGGCCCAGCAAGCCACCCTGGCCACCGTGGCTCCGGGTATTGCCGAGGCCCTGATCGCCACCGCGATCGGCCTGTTTGCCGCTATCCCCGCAGTAATCGCCTACAACCGTTTTGCCGCTACCAGCGAAACCTTGATCGGCCGTTACTACACCTTCGCCGATGAATTCCAGGCGATCCTGCACCGTAAAGTGCACACCAGCGAAGAATAAGCAGGTAATTCCCAATGGCTTTAATCGCTCGAGCTCGCAAAAAGCGCAAGCCGGTCGCCGAGATGAACGTAGTGCCCTACATCGACGTGATGCTGGTACTGCTGGTTATCTTCATGGTGACCGCGCCGATGCTCAACCAGGGCGTGAAGGTTGATCTGCCCAAGGTTTCCAGTGAAGCCTTGCCGCAAGACAACAACACACAGGTCCTGACCATTTCGATCAAGTCTGACAAGACCTATTACTGGAACCTTGGCAGCGAAGTCGACACTCAGAAACAGCAGGACAAGGCCCTGACCCTGCCGGCGATGACCGATGCCGTGACCAAGATCATTCGTTCCGGCAACGAAGGTGGCAAGCACACCCAGGTGTTCATTCGTGGTGACAAATCTGTCGACTACGGCTCCGTCATGGGTGCCATGGGCGGGCTGCAGAAGGCCGGCGTCGGTAACGTTGGCTTGATTACCGAGGCGCCCTGATGCAGCAACAGCGAGAGCCGTCCGCCTCGGAAAGCTTCTTCTGGCCTAGCGTCTGGGCAATTGCCCTGCACGTCCTGGTATTTGGCATGCTGTTCGTCAGCTTTGCCATGACCCCGGACCTGCCGCCAGCCAAACCGATCGTGCAGGCGACCCTGTATCAGCTGAAATCGAAAAGCCAGGCCACCACCCAGACCAATCAGAAGATTGCGGGTGAAGCCCAGAAGTCGGCTGCGCGCCAGACTGAAGTCGAGCAGATGGAACAGAAGAAGGTCGAGCAGGAAGCGGTGAAGGCTGCTGCGGAACAAAAGAAAGAAGAGGCGGCTCAAAAGGCCGAGGAATCGAAAAAGGCTGACGAAGCGAAGAAGGCCGACGAGGCGAAAAAGGCTGATGAAGCCAAGAAAGCCGAGAAAGCTGCCGACGCGAAAAAGGCTGAAGAGAAACAATTGGCTGATATAGCCAAGAAGAAAGCCGAAGACGAAGCAAAGAAAGCTGCCGAAGAAGAGGCCAAGAAACAGGCCGCTGAAGACGCCAAGAAGAAAATAGTCGAAGACGCGAAGAAGAAAGCCGCCGAAGACGCCAAGAAAAAAGCTGAAGCAGACGAGGCGAAGAAGAAGATCGCCGACGACGCGAAGAAGAAAGCTGCCGCCGACGCCACCAAGAAGAAGGCCCAGGAAGCAGCGCGTAAATCCGCCGAAGAGAAAAAGGCTCAGGCCTTGGCAGATTTGCTCTCCGACACGCCGCAGCGTCAGCAAGCCTTGGCCGATGAACGTGGTGATGAAGTCGCGGGCAGTTTCGATGACCTGATTCGGGCTCGTGCAGCGGAAGGCTGGACACGTCCACCTTCGGCACGCAAAGGCATGACAGTCGTATTGCAGATCGGCATGTTGCCGGACGGCACGGTGACTTCGGTCAGCGTGGCCAAGGGCAGTGGCGATGCTTCGTTTGATAGTTCAGCGGTTGCAGCGGTCAAGAATATTGGCCGGTTGACCGAGATGCAGGGAATGAAACCAAGCGACTTCGCTCCCTATCGTTCATTCAAGATGACATTCACACCTGAGGATCTAGCCTTGTGAGAAACCTTCTTCGAGGAATGCTTGTCGTTATTTGCTGTATGGCAGGGATAGCGGCGGCGGATGAAAAGAACATCCTGGTCACCAGCGGTAGCGATCGGGCCACCCCGATCGCCGTAGTACCGTTTGGCTGGCAGGGCGGCAGTGTGCTGCCGGACGACATGGCCCAGATCGTCAGTGATGACCTGCGCAACTCCGGTTATTACGCGCCTATTCCGAAAGGCAACATGATCAGCCAGCCAAACCAGGCCAGCGAAGTGGTGTTCCGTGACTGGAAAGCGGTGGGCGCGCAGTACCTGATGGTCGGCAATATCACGCCGGCTGGCGGTCGCCTGCAAATCACCTACACCTTGTTCAACGTGGCGACCGAGCAGCAGGTTCTGACCGGCAGCGTCTCGGGCACTGCCGAGCAGATTCGCGACATGGCCCACTACATCTCGGACCAGTCGTTTGAAAAGCTCACCGGTATCAAGGGTGCTTTCTCGACACGTCTGTTGTATGTAACGGCTGAACGTTTCTCCGTAGACAACACTCGTTACACTTTGCAGCGCTCGGATTACGACGGCGCACGTGCTGTCACTTTGCTGCAGTCGCGTGAGCCAATCCTGTCGCCGCGCTTTGCGCCGGACGGCAAGCGCATTGCCTATGTGTCTTTCGAACAGAAGCGTCCGCGTATCTTCGTCCAGCACATCGATACTGGCCGTCGTGAGCAGATCACCAACTTCGAAGGCCTCAACGGTGCACCGGCGTGGTCGCCGGATGGTTCGCGCCTGGCGTTCGTGCTGTCCAAGGACGGCAACCCGGATATCTATGTGATGAACATGGCTTCGCGCCAGATCAGCCGTGTTACCAGCGGCCCGGGCATCAACACCGAGCCGTTCTGGGGTAAAGATGGTTCGACTATCTATTTCACCTCCGACCGTGGCGGCAAGCCACAGGTCTACAAGGCAAATGTGAACGGCGGCGGCGCGGAACGAGTGACCTTTATTGGTAACTACAACGCAAATCCAAAGCTTTCGGCTGATGAAAAGACGTTGGTGATGATTCACCGTCAGGATGGTTTCACTAATTTCCGGGTTGCGGCCCAGGATTTGCAGCGTGGAACGGTAAAAATCCTCACAGATACCAACCTTGATGAGTCAGCTACTGTTGCGCCCAACGGCACCATGGTAATCTACGCCACCCGCCAGCAGGGCCGGGGAGTCTTGATGCTCGTGTCCATTAATGGACGCGTAAGGCTCCCGCTTCCTACCGCTCAAGGCGAAGTCAGAGAACCGTCCTGGTCCCCTTACCTGAACTGACGCGGCGCTACAAAAAGAAGTACTTAACACACTGGGGTTCATTAGGAGTTTCACGATGGAAATGCTGAAGTTTGGTAAGTTTGCTGCTCTGGCTCTGGCTCTGTCCGTAGCCGTTGGTTGCTCGTCTAAAGGCGGCGACAATGCCGGTGAAGGCGCAGCTGTTGATCCAAACGCTGGTTACGGCGCTAACACTGGTGCAGTTGACGGCTCCCTGAGCGAAGAAGCTGCTCTGCGCGCTATCACCACTTTCTACTTCGAATACGACAGTTCGGACCTGAAACCAGAAGCCATGCGCGCTCTGGACGTTCACGCGAAGGACCTGAAAGCTAACGGCGCTCGCGTTGTTCTGGAAGGTAACACCGACGAACGTGGTACTCGTGAGTACAACATGGCACTGGGCGAGCGTCGTGCGAAAGCCGTTCAGCGCTACCTGGTACTGCAAGGTGTTGCTCCAGGCCAACTGGAACTGGTTTCCTACGGTAAAGAGCGTCCAGTTGCTACTGGCCACGACGAGCAGTCCTGGGCTCAAAACCGTCGCGTCGAACTGCGTAAGTAATTCGTCATGCGAACGTGCCGTCGTGCTCTAACTGTATTGGCTCTCAGCCTCGCACCGCTTGCGGTGTGGGCTGCGGTTCCTGTGGAAGATAGCAACTCTGGCTATAACAATAGCGGGAGCAGCTATCCGCCAGCGGGTTATGGCACGAACGGCGCCTATGCTGGGGGGGCGGCTACGTCCGCCCCCTCCGCACAGGGCGAACTGTTCAACCAGCTGCAACGCATGCAGGATCAATTGTCGCAGCAACAAGGCACTATTGAAGTTCTGCAGAATCAAGTGAACCAGCTCAAGCAAGAAGGCCTGGAGCGATACCAGGATCTTGATCGACGCATAGGAACCGGCGTTACACCCGCCGCAACTCCTGATAATTCTTCTGCCGGTGGCGCGCCCAGTGCCGCCGCCGGTGGTGCAGCAGCCGGGGCCGCAGCGGCCCCTGCCGCGAGCAGTGAACCGGGTGATCCGGCCAAGGAGAAGCTGTATTACGATGCAGCCTTTGACCTGATCAAAGCCAAGGATTTCGATAAGGCCAGCCAGGCATTTACCGCATTCCTGCGCAAGTACCCGAACAGCCAGTACGCGGGCAATGCCCAATACTGGTTGGGTGAGGTCAACCTGGCCAAGGGTGATTTGCAGGGGGCAGGCCAGGCATTTGCCAAGGTCAGCCAACTGTACCCCAAGCACGCCAAGGTGCCGGACTCGCTGTACAAACTCGCTGACGTAGAGCGCCGCCTGGGTCATACCGACAAGGTCAAAGGCATTCTGCAACAGGTTGTGGCCCAATACCCAGGGACCTCGGCAGCCCAGTTGGCCCAACGGGATCTGCAGCGTTTGTAAGCGATGCAGTCCGTTTAGAAGAAACCCGCGCCTGGCGCGGGTTTTTTCGTTAGAATCCACGCCCTTTTATGAAACACGCTTCTTGGGGCCTACGCGTTGGCGGGGTTGCTTGAAGTGCCTGACGGAGGCGGACAGCCTGTTTAGCTGTTACGCCCGTGGCGACTATGCAAGACACATTACGCATTACCGAAGTTTTTTACTCGTTACAGGGTGAAACGCGAACCGCTGGCCTGCCCACAGTCTTTGTGCGCTTGACCGGCTGCCCTTTGCGTTGCCAATACTGTGACAGCGCCTACGCCTTCAGTGGCGGTACGGTACGCACCCTCGACGACATCCTCGAGCAGGTTGCCGGTTATCGGCCGCGCTACGTCTGTGTGACGGGCGGCGAGCCCCTGGCGCAACCCAATGCCATCCCTTTGCTCAAGCAGCTGTGTGACGCCGGTTACGAGGTGTCCCTGGAGACCAGCGGTGCCCTCGATATTTCGGCGGTAGACCCGCGTGTCAGCCGGGTGGTCGACCTCAAGACCCCAGGCTCCAAGGAGTCGCACCGCAATCGCTACGAGAACATGGACCTGCTGACGGCCAACGACCAGGTCAAGTTCGTGATCTGTTCCCGTGACGATTACGACTGGGCGAACTCCAAGCTGATCCAATATGGCCTGGATCGTCGCGCGGGTGAGGTACTGTTCTCCCCAAGCCACCACGACCTGAATGCACGTGACCTCGCTGACTGGGTAGTGGCTGATAACCTGCCAGTACGCCTGCAGTTGCAGTTGCACAAATACCTTTGGAACGACGAGCCGGGACGCTGAAATGACTGAACAAACGATCGATCAGAAACGCGCGGTAATCCTGCTGTCCGGTGGCCTCGACTCCGCCACCGTGGTAGCCATGGCGCAGGCTGAGGGCTACACCTGCTACACCATGAGCTTCGACTACGGCCAGCGCCACCGCGCAGAGCTGAACGCTGCTGCCCGCGTTGCTCGCGACAGGGGTGTGGCTGAACACAAAGTGATCGGCCTGAACCTCAACGGTATCGGCGGTTCGGCCCTGACTGACAGCAGCATCGATGTGCCGGAAGCCCCCAGCGAAGGGATCCCGGTCACCTACGTGCCAGCGCGCAACACCGTGTTCCTGTCCCTGGCCCTCGGTTGGGCAGAAGTGCTGAATGCCCGCGACATCTTCATCGGCGTCAATGCGGTGGACTATTCCGGCTACCCGGACTGCCGCCCCGAGTTCGTCGAGTCGTTCGAGCGTATGGCCAACCTGGCGACCAAGGCCGGTGTAGAAGGGCAGGGCTTCCGCATCCTGGCACCGCTGCAGAACCTCAGCAAGGCCGATATCGTGAAGGCTGGCGTAGGACTTGGCGTGGATTATTCGCTGACTGTTTCCTGCTATCAGGCAGACGATGACGGCCGTGCTTGTGGGAAATGCGACAGCTGCCGACTGCGTGCAGAAGGCTTCCAAGCGGCCGGAATTACTGACCCAACGCGTTATTTCTGATTTATTTCAAATAAGGTGTTGAATAATCCTTAGAAATCAGTATTATACGCGCCACCACACAGCGGGTCGTTAGCTCAGTTGGTAGAGCAGTTGGCTTTTAACCAATTGGTCGTAGGTTCGAATCCCACACGACCCACCATTTTTGGCGGTTTAGAAAATCCGGAAGGCCCACGCAAGTGAGGATTTCCGGGTTTTTTTTTGCCTGTAATAATCTCGCGCGCTGGCTGCTCTCCCTGAGTAGCCCCGGCTGATATCCAATGAGTGCCCAGCACCTCAGACGCTGTACTTCAGGCCGGGCATGAAGCCACACGGCGCTCCACACATCCCTTGCCAACCTTGAAGGATGCCCTGGCGAAGAGGCACGCATCGGTGACGTTGCAAGAAGCTCCTTGCGCGCTGTTGCGCTGACCCTGTGCAGGAGTCGGCCTGACGGCTCTTGCCAGGGATGTTGCGCCCTATCCCCATTTGCGCTCCAGATTAGGCTTTTGAATCGATTCGATATTCTGTAGCCTTGCGCAGCTTCCCCGTGCTTGATGAACACAATCACTTCGTCCGGCGGCGCCCTGAGGGCTCCAGAGCCGGTGGTACACTCGACTTTCGCGCAACTGCGCCTGCAGGTCTTGCGAACATGACGCAAATTTCCGAACGCCTACTGGTTCAAGCCCACCTCGACGCCAAGCAGCCCAAGGCCCTCAGCGCCGATGAAGAAGCGAGCCTGCGTGCCGCTATCGCCGCCGAGCTGAAAGCTCAGGATGCGGTGTTGGTTGCCCACTTCTACTGTGACCCGGTGATTCAGGCTCTGGCCGAAGAAACCGGCGGCTGTGTCTCCGATTCCCTGGAAATGGCCCGCTTCGGCGCCGCCCACCCGGCCAAGACCGTACTGGTCGCCGGCGTGCGTTTCATGGGCGAAACCGCCAAGATCCTCACGCCTGAAAAACGTGTTCTGATGCCGACGCTGGAAGCCACGTGCTCCCTGGACCTGGGTTGCCCGGTCGAAGAGTTTTCGGCGTTCTGCGATCAGCATCCCGAGCGCACCGTGGTGGTCTACGCCAACACGTCAGCGGCGGTCAAAGCCCGGGCTGACTGGGTGGTGACGTCCAGCTGCGCATTGGAAATCGTCGAAAGCCTGATGGATAACGGCGAAACCATTATCTGGGGCCCGGACAAACACCTGGGCACTTACATCCAGCGCCAGACCGGTGCCGATATGTTGCTGTGGGACGGTGCCTGCATCGTCCATGAAGAGTTCAAATCCAAGCAGCTCGAAGACATGAAGGCCCTGTACCCGGATGCAGCGATCCTGGTGCACCCGGAATCACCGACTGCGGTGATCGAGCTGGCGGACGCCGTCGGCTCAACCAGCCAGTTGATCGCAGCGGCGCAACGCTTGCCGAACAAGACCTTTATCGTGGCGACCGACCGCGGCATCTTCTACAAGATGCAGCAGCTTTGTCCGGACAAGGTCTTCGTCGAAGCGCCTACGGCTGGCAACGGCGCCGCGTGCCGCAGTTGCGCGCATTGCCCGTGGATGGCGATGAATACGCTGGAGCGCACGCTGCAGTGTCTGCGTGAGGGCAGTAACGAGATATTCGTCGAGCCGTCGGTGATCCCCCACGCTGTGCGCCCGCTCAAGCGTATGCTGGATTTCACCCAGGCTGCGCGCCTCAAGCTGGCCGGCAACGCCTGACCTCAAGGCTGGCTCGGTCAAAAAATGTGGGAGGGGGCTTGCCCCCGATGGCGGCGTGTCAGCCAGCTTATTTTTAGCTGGCTCACCGCTATCGGGGGCAAGCCCCCTCCCACATTTGGATTCCCAGTGTTCAGGCGTTACTTCTTCTGCTTGGGGATTCGTACCAGTTGCGTGTCCGAGTAGATGTCATGCCAGCTGCGTTTATGTTTATCAAACAACGACCAGATAAACCCCAGCCCCACGCACAACCACGACGCAATCGACACCACAAAGCGCAGCAGCGCTTGCCATAGGCTGATGCGCGATCCATCCGCGTTCTGTACGCGCACGCCCCACACTTGCATGCCCAGCGTCTGCCCGGAATGGGTCCAGAATTTGGCGAAGAAACCAAACAGCACGAACAACAGAATCGTCGACAGCAGCGGGTCGCCATCCAACGCACCGGATTCAGTGAGGGTGCGCATTTTGGCTTCACCGATAAACGCCATCCACACCAGCTTGTAGACAAACGCAGTGACGATCAGCAGGGCGGTGCACAGCAGGAAGTCGTAAAACATCGCTGCCAGGCGACGGCCCAGGCCAACAGCGGGGAATTCCCCTTGGGGGCTCAGCAGGGGTTTGGACATGGCAGGGGGCTCTGGAGAAAACACGCAGTTTACGCAATAGCGCCCATAAAAAAGCCCCTGATGTCATGTCAGGGGCTTTTTGTCGCAGAACGATCAGCCTTCTGCTTGTACTTCGTCAGCCTGCATGCCTTTTTGGCCTTGCACGGCAACGAACGTCACTTTCTGGCCTTCTTTGAGGCTCTTGAAGCCGTTGCCCTGAATAGCGCGGAAATGCACGAACAGATCCGGACCGCTTTCTGGCGTGATAAAACCAAACCCTTTCTCGTCGTTAAACCACTTGACGGTACCGCTCTGACGTTCAGCCATTTTCTTATTTCCTTGACGCTAAAAATTAATGACAGCCCCTTTCACATGAAAGAGTACTGGGCTGGGTTGCAGGAAAGTAAGAGACGTCGAACGGGTTGTAGCACAACTACTTCAGCTACTGCCCAGGTCCAGGTTCCAAGCGACCCATGCAAACACAGTGGGCAAACTCTACGCCAACTAATGGAGAAAAAACAAGCCCCGAGAAAAGCCCAGTGTTTGCTCGGCTTTATGACACTTTGGTCAAAAGTGTGAAGCGGGCTTATTCGATAGAGTTGATCACTTGTTATAGGTTAAACGTTTAAACAATGACTATCGTCAATGCACTGTTTTATGGCGGTTGCGTTACAGTTTAGTGCACGTTAACGCAACCGCGTTACTTATAGAAACAGCCAATCAGCCACGGTAGTAACGCTGTGGAACAAATGGCATTTTGCTTACACGAAGTGGCACTTTTTTCCCACGCACCAACGCGCAGACTTCACTGTCCAGTGCAGTGAAGGCGCTGTCCAGATAACCCATGGCCAGCGGGCCGCCCAAGGTTGGGCCAAAGCCGCCGCTGCACACGCTGCCGATGACGGTGCCCTGTTCGTCGACAATCTCGGCACCTTCACGCACGGGCGTGCGCTCCTGGGGCAGCAGGCCTACGCGTTTGCGGCTTACACCGGCTTGTTGCTGGGTGAAGATCCGGTCTGCTCCCGGGAAGCCACCCGCGCGCGCGCCGTCGGCGCGGCGAGCCTTGGAGATCGCCCACAACAGGCTGGCTTCAATCGGCGTGGTCTCGGTGTTCATGTCGTGGCCGTAGAGGCACAGGCCGGCTTCCAGGCGCAGCGAGTCGCGGGCGCCCAGGCCGATGGCCTGTACTTCGGTTTCGGCCAGCAGGCTGCGCGCCAGGCTTTCGGCGTTGGCGGCAGGTACGGAGATTTCAAAGCCGTCTTCCCCGGTGTAGCCCGAACGGCTGACATAGCAGTCCACGCCCAGCAGGCGCAGCGAGGCGAACTGCATGAAGGTCATCTTGGTCACTTCCGGCGCCAGGCGCGCCAGCACTTTCACTGCCGCCGGGCCTTGCAGGGCCAGCAAGGCGCGCTCCTCGAACAGCGGCTCGATGCTGCACTGGTCGCCGATGTGCGCGCGCAGGTGGGCAAGGTCCTGGTCCTTGCAGGCGGCGTTGACCACCAGGAACAGCTCATCGTTACCCAGGTTCGCCACCATCAGGTCATCGAGGATGCCGCCCTGGTCATTGGTGAACATGGCGTAGCGCTGCATGCCTACTGGCAGGTCGATGATGTCGACCGGCACCAGGGTTTCCAGGGCCTTGGCCGCATTCGCGCCGCTCAGGCGGATCTGGCCCATGTGGGACACGTCGAACAGCCCGGCCTGATCACGGGTGTGCAGGTGTTCCTTCATCACGCCCAGTGGGTATTGCACCGGCATGTCGTAGCCGGCGAAGGGCACCATGCGCGCGCCCAGTTCAATGTGCAGGGCGTGCAGAGGGGTTTTCAACAGGGTTTCGGTGGACATATTCAGCTCCTGAAAAACGTGCTGGCGCGCCTTTAGGCGTCAGCACTCGATAATGTTGACCGCCAAACCGCCACGGGCGGTTTCCTTGTATTTGCTCTTCATGTCGGCGCCGGTCTGGCGCATGGTGCGGATGACCTTGTCCAGCGAGACAAAGTGCTGCCCATCGCCCCGCAACGCCATGCGCACCGCATTGATGGCCTTGACCGAGCCCATGGCGTTGCGCTCGATGCAGGGCACCTGCACCAGCCCGCCGATCGGGTCGCAGGTCAGGCCGAGGTTGTGTTCCATGCCGATTTCGGCGGCGTTTTCGACTTGGGACACGCTGCCGCCCAACACCTCGCACAGCGCACCGGCCGCCATCGAGCAGGCCACGCCAACCTCGCCCTGGCAGCCGACTTCAGCCCCGGAGATCGAGGCGTTTTCCTTGTACAAAATGCCGATCGCGGCGGCGGTGAGCAGAAAGCGCACCACGCCGTCCTCGTTCGCGCCCGGAATAAAACGCATGTAGTAATGCAGCACCGCCGGTACGATCCCGGCCGCACCATTGGTGGGCGCCGTGACCACGCGCCCGCCGTTGGCGTTTTCTTCGTTCACCGCCAGCGCGTACAGGTTGACCCAGTCCAGTACCGAGAGCGGGTCGCGCAGGGCCGACTCGGGGTGCTTGCACAGCTGGCGATGCAAGGCCGCGGCGCGGCGCTTGACCTTCAAACCGCCAGGCAAAATCCCTTCGTTGCGACAGCCGGCGTCGACGCAGTCCTGCATCACTTGCCAGATCTTCAGCAGGCCGGCACGGGTTTCGGCTTCCGGGCGCCAGGCACTTTCATTGGTCAGCATCACTTGGCTGATGGACAGCCCGTAAGTGGTGCAATGCCCGAGCAAGTCCTTGGCGTGTTTGAAGGGAAAGGTCAGGGGCGTGGCATCTTCGACGATACGGTCGGCGCCGGCGGCGTCTTCGTCCACCACAAAACCGCCACCGACCGAGTAGTACTCGCGGCTGCGGATCTGGATATTGGTGGCGTCGAAGGCACGAAAAATCATGCCGTTGGGATGGTAGGCCAGGGGTTTGCGAATCATCGCCAGGTGTTCTTTCTCGTTGAACGCAATGCTGTGTTCGCCGAGCAGGTTCAAGCGACCGTCGCTGCGCATCTGCGCGAGGCGTGCAGCCACGGTTTCGGTGTTCACGGTGTCCGGGTGTTCGCCTTCCAGGCCCAGCAATACGGCCTTGTCACTGCCGTGGCCTTTGCCGGTAGCGCCGAGCGAACCATAGAGTTCGACCTTGATGCCGTGAGTGGTGCTCAACAGGTTGTCACGCTTGAGGCCTTCGACGAAGCGGGCGGCGGCGCGCATCGGGCCGACGGTGTGGGAGCTGGAGGGGCCGATGCCAATCTTGAACAGGTCGAACACGCTTAAAGACATGAGTTGTTCTCCGGTTTCTTATTATTTGGGAAGCTGACTCGGTCCAAATGTGGGAGCGGGCTTGCTCGCGAATGCGTTGGTTCAGTCACCAGATGCATCAACTGATACACCGCTTTCGCGAGCAAGCCCGCTCCCACATTTTTTACCGCGTTTCTCGAGTCAGATCAGGCGTAGCTCTCAATCGACGGGCACGCGCACACCAGGTTGCGATCGCCAAACACGTTGTCGACACGACCCACCGGTGGCCAGTACTTGCCGTCGATCAGCGACGCTACCGGGTACACCGCTTGTTCGCGGCTGTACGGGTGCGACCACTCACCGACCAGTTCAGCAGCGGTATGCGGGGCGTTTTTCAGCGGGTTGTCATCTTTGTCCAGGGTGCCGTTTTCCACTGCGCGGATTTCTTCGCGGATGGCGATCATGGCGTCGCAGAAGCGATCCAGTTCTTCCCTGGATTCGCTTTCGGTCGGCTCGATCATCAGCGTGCCCGCGACCGGGAACGACATGGTTGGCGCATGGAAACCGAAGTCGATCAGGCGCTTGGCCACGTCATCCACGCTGATGCCGCTGCTGTCTTTCAACGGGCGCAGATCCAGGATGCATTCGTGCGCCACCAGCCCGTTGCTGCCGGTGTAGAGGACGGGGTAGTGCTCCTCGAGGCGACGGGAAATGTAGTTGGCATTCAGGATCGCCAGCTGCGAAGCGCGCTTGAGGCCCGCGCCGCCCATCATGCTGATGTACATCCAGGTGATGGGCAGAATGCTCGCGCTGCCAAATGGCGCCGCGCACACCGCGCCTTCCTTGCGCGCCATGGCCGCGTGGCCCGGCAGGAATGGCGTGAGGTGCGACTTGACGCCAATCGGACCGACGCCCGGGCCGCCACCGCCGTGGGGAATGCAGAAGGTCTTGTGCAGGTTCAGGTGGGACACGTCGCCGCCGAACTTGCCCGGTGCGCACAGGCCGACCATCGCGTTCATGTTGGCGCCGTCGATGTACACCTGGCCGCCGTTGTCGTGAATGATGCCGCAGATTTCGCGGATACCTTCTTCGAACACGCCGTGGGTGGACGGGTAGGTGATCATCAGCGCGGCGAGGTGGTCGCGGTGCTCGATGGCTTTGGCGCGCAGGTCTTCGATGTCGACGTTGCCACGCGCGTCGCAGGCGGTCACGACCACGCGCATACCGGCCATGTTGGCGGTCGCTGGGTTGGTGCCGTGGGCCGACGACGGGATCAGGCAGATGTCGCGGCGCTCGTCGCCACGGCTCTGGTGGTAGGCACGGATCGCCAAGAGGCCTGCGTACTCGCCCTGGGAACCGGCGTTCGGCTGCAGCGAGATCGCGTCATAACCGGTGGCCGCGCAGAGCATGGCTTCCAGGTCCGAGGTCAGTTGCAGGTAGCCGGCGCTTTGCTCGGCCGGGGCGAACGGGTGCAGGGCGCCGAATTCGGCCCAGGTCACCGGGATCATTTCGCTGGCGGCGTTGAGCTTCATGGTGCACGAGCCCAGCGGGATCATGGTGCGGTCCAGTGCCAGGTCCTTGTCGGCCAGCTTGCGCAGGTAGCGCATCAGCTCGGTTTCGGAGTGGTAACGGTTGAACACCGGATGGCTGAGGACTGGCGACTGACGCAGCAGCGCAGCGGGCAGGGTGCTGTCGACGTTGGCAGCGAAGTCCGGCAGGGCCTTGCCGTCGGCGAAGATCGCCCACAGGGTGTCGATATCGGCCTGGGTGGTGGTTTCGTCCACCGACACACCCAGCCGCTCGGCGTCTACCACACGCAGGTTGATGCGCTGGGCGCGGGCCTTGTCGTGCAGGGCGGCGGTGTTGGCGCCGGTGTTGAGGGTAATCGTGTCGAAGAAGTGTTGCTGCTCGACCTTCACGCCCAGGGCGGTCAGGCCCTTGGCCAGGATCGCGGTCAACTGGTGCACACGTTGGGCGATCTGGGTCAGGCCTTTGGGGCCGTGGTACACGGCGTACATGCTGGCGATGTTGGCCAGTAGCACTTGGGCGGTGCAGATGTTGCTGGTGGCTTTCTCGCGGCGGATATGTTGCTCGCGGGTCTGCATGGCCAGGCGCAGGGCCGGCTTGCCGAAACGGTCGACGGAGACCCCGACCAGACGGCCCGGCATGTCGCGCTTGAACGCATCCTTGGTGGAGAAGTACGCCGCGTGCGGGCCACCAAAGCCCAACGGCACGCCAAAGCGTTGCGCGCTGCCGATGGCCACGTCGGCGCCGAACTCACCCGGCGGGGTCAACAGGGTCAGGGCCAGCAGGTCGGCGGCCACGGCCACCAGGGCGTTGGCGGCGTGGAAGCGTTCGGTCAGTTCGCGGTAATCAAACACGTCACCGTTGCTGGCCGGGTATTGCAGCAAGGCGCCGAAGAAAGCGCTGACGTCGGTCAGCTCGCGCTCATCGCCGACGACCACGTCAATGCCCAGTGGCTCGGCACGCGTGCGCAACACGTCGAGGGTTTGCGGGTGGCTGTGCACAGAAGCGAAGAAGGCGTTGCTGCTTTTGTTCTTGCTCAGGCGCTTGCAGAAGGTCATGGCTTCGGCGGCAGCGGTGGCTTCGTCAAGCAGCGAGGCATTGGCGATCGGCAGGCCGGTGAGGTCGCTGATCAGGGTCTGGAAGTTCAGCAGCGCTTCCAGGCGGCCTTGGGAAATTTCTGGCTGGTACGGGGTGTAGGCGGTGTACCAGGCCGGGTTTTCCAGCAGGTTGCGCAGGATCGGCGACGGCGTGTGGCAGTTGTAGTAGCCCTGGCCGATGTAGGTCTTGAACAGTTGGTTCTGGCCGGCGATGGCCTTGATCTTGGCCAGGGCCTCGGCTTCGCTCAGGCCGTCTTCCAGGCCGAGCACGCTGGTGCCCTTGATGCTTTCCGGGATCACGCTGGCGCTCAGGGCTTCGAGGGAATCGAAGCCGAGGCTGGCGAGCATGTGTTGCTCGTCTTCCGGGCGCGGGCCGATGTGGCGGGCGATGAATTCGTTGGCGGTGCTCAGGTTAATCGTCATGGCGCGCTCCTCAGGCTTCAGCGTTGGCTTTGATCAGGCGGTCGTACGCATCCTGATCCAGCAGTTTAGCTACCGCCCCGGCGTCGGCCGGTTTAAAGCGGAAGAACCAGCCTTCACCCAGGGGGTCTTCGTTGACCAGTTCGGGGCTGTCGCTCAATTTTTCGTTTACTTCCAGCACGTCGCCGGTCAGTGGCATATACACGCCGCTGGCGGCTTTTACCGATTCTACGGTGGAGGCTTCAGCGCCCTTGTCGTAGGCCTGCAACTCTGGCAGTTGCACGAAAACCACGTCACCCAGTGCGTTCTGCGCGAAAGCGGTGATACCCACGGTGACGCTGCCGTCGGCTTCGGCGCGTAGCCATTCGTGATCTTCGGTGAAACGCAACTCGCTCATGGAAACTCCTCAGGGCCAGATGGGTCTGGCGGGCTGGATTGGAATAATGGGGAGTTACTTAGCAATATTGCGGCCAACGTTATTAAGTCGTTATAAATCAGTAAGTTATAAAAAATGGTGATGAGGATATCACGATTGGCTGTAGCGATTTCGCTACACGCGTGCGCGTGAAAAAAAGCCTATGTGGATCAAAGCCTTGCATGGCGCGCAAAAAACAGGGTTGTAGCGATATCGTTACGCTGTAGCGCTTTCAGTACAGCCGATGTCGTTCTCAGACCAAAACCTGGCAGGCGGTCAATGTTTGGAATGTGCCAATGTGGGAGGGGGCTTGCCCCCGATGGCGATGGGTCAGTTAGAGATGCTTTGATTGACACACTGCTATCGGGGGCAAGCCCCCTCCCACATTTGACCTCTATCGACCCAGCCAGTCAGGGCTTGTTGGAGGGAATGCCGTACTTGCGCAGGCGATGGGCGATGGCCGTGTGGGAGGTTTGCAAGCGGCTGGCCAGTTGCCGGGTCGAGGGGTAGCTGGCGTAGAGTTTTTCCAGCAGGCTGCGTTCGAAGTCTTCCACGGCCTGTTCCAGGCTGTCGACTTCGCCGTCACTCTGGCGTGCCACCGAGGTGCCGGCGATGTCCAGGTCGCCGATGTCCACCAGGTTGCTGTCGCAGATGGCGGCGGCGCGGAAGATCACGTTCTGCAACTGGCGCACATTGCCAGGCCAGCGGTTGCCCAGCAGCGCCGGATAGGTGCCGGGTGCCAGGCGGCACACCGGGCGCTGGATCTGCGCGCAGGCCTGCTGCATGAAGTAACGGGCCAGCAACAGGATGTCCTGGCCGCGTTCGCGCAGGGGCGGCACTTCAACGTTGAGCACATTGAGGCGGTAGAATAGGTCTTCGCGGAAGGTGCCCTCGCTGACCATTTTTTCCAGGTCGCGGTGGGTGGCGCTGAGGATGCGCACATTGACCTTGACCTCACGGTCGCCGCCCACCCGGCGAAAGCTGCCGTCATTGAGAAAACGCAGCAGTTTGGCCTGCAAATACGGCGACATTTCGCCGATCTCATCGAGGAACACCGTGCCCTGGTTGGCCAGCTCCATCAGCCCCGGCTTGCCGCCGCGTTGCGCACCGGTAAAGGCGCCCGGCGCATAACCGAACAACTCGCTCTCGGCGAGGTTCTCCGGCAGCGCCGCGCAGTTCAATGCCAGAAACGGCGCGCTGTGGCGCGCACTGATAGCGTGGCAGGCACGCGCCACCAGCTCTTTGCCGGTGCCGGTTTCGCCCTGGATCAACAATGGTGCATCCAGCGCCGCCACCCGCTGCGCGCGGGCCTTGAGGGTGCGGATCACCGGGGACTCGCCCAGCAGCGCATCAAAGCCTTCGGCATGGTCGTGGTGCAGCGCCGACAGTTGTTCGCCGATGCGGTTGGGTGGGTAGAGGGTGAGCAGGGCGCCGGCGTCGGTGATCGGCGTGGCGTCGAGCAACAGGGTCTGGCCGTTGACGCTGATCTCGCGCAGCGGCAGGCGAAAGCCGTGTTCCAGCAAGGTTTCCAGTAGCGCCGGATCGTTGAACAGCTCGCTGATGCTTTCCCCGGCCGGCTCGCGGCCGTACAGGGCAATCAAGGCCGGGTTGGCCAGCAGGATCTTGCCCGCGCTGTCCAGCGCCAGCACCGGGTCGGTCATGGCCGCCAGCAGGGCGTCGAGTTGCAGGTGGCGGCGCTGGCCGGGGAGGATATCGACCACGGTGACCGCCTGCACGCCGTGCACGCTGAACAGCGCATCACGCAGTTCTTCGAGAACCTCGGCGCTGAGGGTTGGTGCGTCGATATAGACGTTGGGCGGCACCATCTCTACCGCATCCAGGTTGAGATTGCGCCCACCGAGCAAGGCCAGGACTTCCTGGGTGATGCCGACGCGGTCGATGAAGCTGACGTGGATACGCATGGGGCGATTGGCAATTCTGCAGAGCGAGAGGCGGCAAGTATGCCTTGGCGCGGGGCGCAGGTGAAATCTGACAGGTGATGGAGATCTACAGGTGGGAGGGGGCTTGCCCCCGATTGCGGTGGATCAGCTTATAAATTTGTTGCTGACACACAGCCATCGGGGGCAAGCCCCCTCCCACATTTTGCACAGTGTTGGGTCAGTGCAAGCGCATTACTCCAGATGTTCAGGTTTTACCGGGTCGCCCGATTTCACATCCAATTGATGCCGCACATCTTCAAACATCAAGTCGTACTGCTTGTGCATCGAGCCATTCAACACGGCAATCTTGGGCATGCCGTATTTCTGCGCGATGTTCATCGCATGCCGGGCGAAGTCGAACGCCTGATCCTTGGGCAGGAAGAATTCCTCCTTGAGGTCCTTGCCTTGCACCGAGCCATGCAGCTTGAACAGCATCCCCTTGCCTTCCTTGGGGTCCTGGCTGACTTCATAGTCGATGCACAGGTTGTAGCTGTAGTCATCCTTATTCAGCGCGTGACGTTCAACGTGCAAGTGACCGGGTTCAAAGGTGGCCATAGGCGTATCTCCTTTACTTCACAGATAGGTGATGCCAGGTGTTGCCGTGCTGATACGCGTACCGGCACTGCCCTGGACGATGGCTTCGATGTCCGAGAGTGAACCGATGACGGCGGTTTTGCCAGTCTGGCGGGCGAACTCGCAAGCCGCCTGGACCTTGGGCCCCATGGAGCCGGCGGCGAAGCCGAGTTTTTCCATATCATCCGGGTGGGCCTGGCCGATGGCCTTCTGGGTGGGTTTGCCGAAGTCGATATAGGCCGCGTTGACGTCGGTGGCGATCACCAGCAGGTCGGCGTCCAGTTGCGCGGCCAGCAAGGATGAGCAGAGGTCTTTGTCGATCACCGCTTCGATGCCGCGCAGCTTGCCGTCTTCGCCATACATCGTCGGAATACCGCCACCGCCCGCGCAGATCACGATGGCGTTTTTTTCCAGCAGCCACTTGATCGGGCGGATTTCAAAGATGCGTTTGGGCCGTGGGCTGGCCACGACGCGGCGATACTTATCGCCATCGGGGGCGATGGCCCAGCCTTTTTCGGCGGCGAGTTTTTCTGCTTCAGCCTTGGCATACACCGGGCCGATAGGCTTGGTGGGGTTCTGGAAGGCCGGGTCCTTGGCGTCCACTTCGACCTGGGTGAGCAAGGTCGCGAAGGGCACCTCGAAGTCCAGCAGGTTGCCCAGTTCCTGTTCGATGATGTAGCCGATCATGCCCTCGGTTTCGGCGCCGAGCACGTCCAACGGGTACGGCGAAACCTGGGTGTAGGCGGCGGCTTGCAGCGACAGCAGGCCGACTTGCGGGCCATTGCCGTGGGCGATCACCAGTTCGTTGCCGGGGTGGATCTTGGCGATCTGTTCAGTGGCGATACGGATGTTGGCGCGTTGGTTGTCCGCCGTCATGGGTTCACCACGGCGAAGAAGGGCGTTGCCGCCCAGGGCTACGACGATGCGCATAATGCGATCCTTCTAGAATTCAGCTTTGTGAACACAGGGCTAAATGTGGGAGCGGTGTTGAGTTAGATATCCGCCAACGCCGACACCAAAATCGCCTTGATGGTATGCATGCGGTTTTCCGCCTGCTCAAACGCGATGTTGGCCGGCGACTCGAACACTTCTTCAGTCACTTCCACGCCATTGGCCAGGTTTGGATAGCGCGCGGCGATGTCCTTGCCCACCTTGGTTTCGCTGTTATGGAACGCCGGCAGGCAGTGCATGAACTTCACGCGCGGGTTGCCCGAGGCTTTCATCATCTTGGCGTTGACCTGGTACGGCAGCAGTTGCTCGATACGCTCGTCCCACGCCTCCACCGGTTCGCCCATCGAGACCCAGATATCGGTGTGGATGAAGTCCACGCCTTTGACCGCCTCTTTCGGGTCTTCGGTGATGGTGATACGCGCGCCGCTTTCTTCGGCAAACGCCTGGCATTGCTTGATGAAATCTTCGTGCGGCCACAGCGCTTTCGGCGCGCCGATACGTACGTCCATGCCCAGCTTGGCGCCGATCATCAGCAACGAGTTGCCCATGTTGTAGCGCGCATCGCCCAGGTAGGCATAGCTGATGTCATGCAGCGGCTTGTCGCTGTGCTCGCGCATGGTCAGGGTGTCGGCGATCATTTGCGTGGGGTGGAATTCGGCGGTGAGGCCGTTGAACACCGGCACGCCGGCGAACTTGGCCAGCTCTTCGACGATTTCCTGTTCGAAGCCACGGTACTCAATGGCGTCAAACATGCGGCCCAGGACGCGGGCGGTGTCTTTCATGCTTTCTTTGTGGCCGATCTGCGACGACACCGGGTCGATATAGGTGACGTGGGCGCCCTGGTCGTGGGCTGCCACTTCGAACGCGCAGCGGGTGCGGGTCGAGGTTTTTTCGAAGATCAGCGCGATGTTTTTGCCTTTCAGGTGCGGACGCTCAGTGCCGGTGTATTTGGCGCGTTTGAGGTCGCGGGACAGGTCCAGCAGGTAGTGCAACTCGCGGGTGGTGTGGTGCATCAGCGAGAGCAGGCTGCGGTTGCGCATGTTGAAAGCCATGATGGATCTCCTTCTGTTTAGGTTATCCCCCTGGCCGGCACCTTATGGGCGACGGCCAGGGCCTGGAAATTAATAGTCGATAGGGTCGCGGATGATCGGGCAGGTCATGCAGTGGCCGCCGCCACGGCCACGGCCGAGTTCACCGGCACTGATGGTGATCACTTCCACACCGGCCTTGCGCAGCAGGGTGTTGGTGTAGGTGTTGCGGTCGTAGCCGATCACCACGCCAGGCTCCACGGCCACCACGTTGTTGCCGTCGTCCCATTGCTCGCGTTCGGCAGCGAAGCTGTTGCCGCCGGTCTCGACCACGCGCAGCGCCTTGAGATTTAGGGCTGCGGCGACGGTGTCGAGGAAGTTGGTTTTCTCGCGTTGGATGTCGATGCCGTGGGGCTTGCTTTCATCCGGGCGCAGGGTAAACGGCACGATCTGGTTGACCACCTCGGGGAAGACGGTGACCAGGTCGCGGTCGCAGAAGCTGAACACGGTGTCCAGGTGCATCGCCGCGCGGGATTTCGGCAGGCCGGCGACGATCACGCGTTCCACCGCTTTGTTCTTGAACAGGTTGCGCGCCAGTTGGCCAATGGCCTGGTGGGACGAACGTTCGCCCATGCCGATCAACACCACGCCGTTGCCAATCGGCATCACGTCGCCGCCTTCGAGCGTGGCGGCGCCATGTTCCTGGTCGGGGTCGCCGTACCAGATCTGGAAGTCGGCGTTGGTGAATTCCGGGTGGAACTTGTAGATGGCGCTGGCCAACAGGGTTTCCTGACGTCGCGCCGGCCAGTACATCGGGTTGAGCGTCACGCCGCCGTAGATCCAGCAGGTGGTGTCGCGGGTGAACTGGGTGTTCGGCAGCGGCGGCAGAATGAAGCTGGCGTGGCCGAGGAAGTCGCGGAACATCTCGATGGTCTTGCCACCGAAGCTGCTCGGCAGGTCATCGGCCGACACGCCGCCGATCAGGAACTCGCTGATTTTGCGCGGCTCCAGGCTGCGCAGCCACGAGCTGACTTCATCAACCAGGCCCAGGCCGACCGTGTTGGAAGTGATCTTGCGCTGCAGAATCCAGTCCAGCGCCTCGGGGTTGGCGACGATATCGGTGAGCAGGTTGTGCATTTCCAGCACATCAATGTCCCGCTCACGCATCTTGGTCACGAAGTCGAAATGGTCGCGCTTGGCCTGGGCCACCCACAGCACGTCATCGAACAGCAGTTCATCGCAGTTATTGGGGGTCAGCCGCTGGTGGGCCAAGCCTGGGGAGCACACCATGACTTTGCGCAGTTTGCCGGCTTCGGAATGTACGCCGTACTTCACTTTTTCCGTGGTCATTACAGATCCTCCAGTGAACATCAGTTACAGAGTCAGGAAGCCGTCGTAGAGCCCATAGGCCGCCACCAGGGCGCCAATGACGACTGCGGCGAAAATCAGCTTCTCGACAGTGGTGAAAATCGGTTTGCCCAATTCACGCTTGGCCTTGGCGAACAGGATCGCGCCGGGGGCGTAGAGCAGGGCGGAGAGCAGCAGGTACTTGGTGCCGCCGGCATACAGCAGCCACACCGCGTAGATCAGCGCGACGGCGCCGATAAACAGGTCTTTCTTGCGTTCTTTGAGGGCGTTTTCGTAGGTTTCGCCGCGTACTGCCAGCAGCAGCGCGTAGGCCGCCGACCACAGGTAAGGCACCAGGATCATCGAGGTGGCGAGGTAGATCAGCGACAGGTAGGTGCTGGCGGAAAACAGCGTGATCACCAGAAATACCTGCACCATCGCATTGGTCAGCCACAGGGCGTTGACCGGCACATGGTTGGCGTTTTCCTTGCGCAGGAACGCTGGCATCGTGTGGTCCTTGGCGGCGGCGAACATGATCTCCGCGCACAGCAACACCCACGACAGCAACGCGCCGAGCAGCGAGATGATCAAGCCGACGCTGATCAGCACCGCGCCCCAGTGGCCCACCACGTGCTCCAGCACGGCGGCCATCGACGGGTTCTGCAGCTTGGCCAGCTCCGGCTGGGTCATGATCCCCAGCGACAGCACGTTCACCAGCATCAAAAACAGCAGCACGGTGATAAAACCGATCACGGTAGCTTTGCCGACGTCGGAACGTTTTTCTGCCCGCGACGAGAAGATGCTCGCGCCTTCGATACCGATGAACACCCACACGGTGACCAGCATCATGTTGCGCACCTGGTTCATCACGCTGCCGAGGTCCGGGTTTTTCACGCCCCAGATGTCAGCGGTGAAGATCTCTAGCTTGAAGGCGAACAGCGCGATCAACACAAACAGCACCAGCGGCACCACTTTGGCGACGGTGGTCACCAGGTTGATGAAAGCGGCTTCCTTGATGCCGCGCAGCACCAGGAAATGCACGGCCCACAGCAGCACCGACGCACCAATCACCGCCGCCGGGGTGTTGCCTTCGCCGAAGATTGGAAAGAAGTAACCGAGGGTGCTGAACAAGAGTACGAAGTAACCCACGTTGCCCAGCCAGGCGCTGATCCAGTAACCCCAGGCGGATGAAAAACCCATGTAGTCGCCAAAGCCGGCCTTGGCGTAGGCATATACGCCGCCGTCGAGGTCCGGCTTGCGGTTGGCCAGGGTCTGGAACACAAAGGCCAGGGTCAACATACCGATGGCGGTAATCACCCAGCCGATCAGCACCGCGCCCACGTCGGCACTGGCCGCCATGTTTTGCGGAAGTGAGAAGATCCCGCCGCCAATCATTGAGCCCACGACCAGTGCTACAAGTGCGCCGAGTCGTAGTTTTCCGGGAGAATCAGACATTGCATGACTCCAATGCAGGAGAAGAGAGACCACAGAATAAATCCGTGCGCTAATCAAACAGCTGACTCAGATCACTTCATTGGCACATTCCATTGTGAATTAATGACTTAGGGGGGAACCCTTGGGCAATACTGTTCCTCGGAAAGACGCATCCCAGAGCGGTCTCTCCGTTGTAGTTAATTATTTAGTCTGCGCTGTGGTCGTTTGAAGCTAGACCGTTTTGCCGAATGTGCAAACTTTTTCAAGCCGCGCGGCCAAGTAGTTAGTGCGCGCGGTATTTAAAATCTAAATAAGCCTAAACTTTATAAATTGTCATGCCATTGCGTTATGAGCCTGTGGGTTTTATCGCGGTATTTAATAAACGCTACACTCGCTGAATTAATTCGTTGATCAGCGCAATTATTATTAATTCAGGAGTCAGCATGTCTCAACCGGCCCAGAAACTTCGACTCAGTGCCCTGATTGCCCTGGTGGTGGGCTCGATGATCGGCGGGGGGGTTTTTTCCTTGCCGCAGAACATGGCGGCGCGTGCCGAGGTAGGGGCGGTGCTGATCGGTTGGGCGATCACCGCGGTCGGCATGTTGACCCTGGCGTTTGTGTTTCAGACCCTGGCCAACCGCAAGCCGGACCTGGACTCCGGGGTGTATGCCTATGCCAAGGCCGGTTTCGGCGACTACATGGGTTTTTCGTCGGCTTGGGGTTACTGGATCAGTGCGTGGATGGGCAATGTCGGTTATTTCGTGTTGCTGTTCAGCACCCTCGGCTATTTCTTTCCGGTGTTCGGCCAGGGCAATACGCCGGTGGCAATCGGCTGCGCGTCGCTGCTGCTGTGGGCGGTGCACTTTCTGGTGATGCGCGGGATCAAGGAGGCGGCCTTCATCAACCAGATCACCACGGTGGCGAAGATCGTGCCGCTGCTGATGTTTATCGTGATCGCCGGCGTGGCGTTCAAGGCCGATATCTTCACCCGGGATATCTGGGGCCTGGGCAACCCGCAGGTCGGCAGTGTGGTGGACCAGGTGCGCAACATGATGCTGGTCACCGTGTTTGTGTTTATCGGCATCGAGGGCGCCAGCGTGTATTCGGCGCGGGCCGAGAAGCGTTCGGACGTGGGCCGCGCCACGGTGATCGGGTTTCTCGGGGTGCTGGCGCTGCTGGTACTGGTCAACGTGCTGTCGCTGGGGATCATGAGCCAGCCGGAACTGGCCCAATTGCAAAACCCCTCGTTGGCGGGCGTGCTGGAGCATATCGTCGGCCCCTGGGGCGCCTTGCTGATCAGCCTCGGGCTGGCGGTTTCGCTGCTGGGCGCGTTGCTGTCCTGGGCGCTGTTGTGTGCCGAAATCCTCTATGTCACCGCCCATGACAAAACCATGCCGGCCTTTCTGAAAAAGGAAAACGCCAACCAGGTGCCGGTCAACGCCCTCTGGCTGACCAATCTGATGATCCAGGCCTTCCTGGTGATCACGCTGTTTTCCCACAGCACCTACACCACCCTGATTTACCTGGCGTCGTCGATGATCCTGGTGCCCTACCTGTGGTCGGCGGCGTATGCGGTGTTGTTGAGCGGGCGTGGCGAAACCTATGACGGCGCGCAGGGCCAGCGCTTTAAAGACCTTGCGGTAGGGTTGATCGCGCTGGGCTACGCCGTGTGGCTGCTGTATGCCGGCGGCCTGAAGTACCTGCTGCTGTCGGCGCTGCTGTATGCGCCCGGTGTCATCCTGTTCGCCCTGGCCAAGCGCGAGCAGGCCCAACCCGTATTTACCCACGTGGAAAAAGGCATTTTCAGCTGCGTGATCGCCGGCGCGGGGCTGGCGGCGTATGGACTGTACAGCGGGGTGTTGTCGTTGTGAGGTTGGCGTATCAGCATGTGTGGACGTCGCTGCAGTAGGGGATTGATAGCGTCGGTACTGGCCCCATCGGGAGCAAGCCCCCTCCCACATTTTGATCTGTGAATAGAGTCAAATGTGGGAGGGGGCTTGCTCCCGATAGCGGTTGTCAGGTCACCACTGAGGTCGATGCGAACCCAGCTCCCCGGCCGGCAAATCCCACTGCAACGGCGTGCCGCTGATGGTCACCGGCGCCAGCAAACGGTGGGCCTGGCCCCACGCTGTCTGCTCCACCACCAACCCCTGATCCTCCGGCGCTTCAGCCCGCAACGGCAGTTGTTCGGGCACGTGCCCCGCGTCCACCAGCAGCTTCGCCGTACGCGCCAATGACAACCGCGCCGAGCCGCCCCGGCCGGTTTTCAGGCGTTCGCTGAACGCCTGAAGCGCACTCGCCGCCATCAGGTAGCCGGTTGCATGATCCAGCGCTTGCAGCGGTAGCGGCAGTGGTTTGTCCGACTGTTTCCAGGCCATGCCCGCGTCGGCAATCCCGCTGCTCATTTGCACCAGGCTGTCAAAGCCTCGGCGATTGCGCCACGGGCCGCTCCAGCCATAGGCATTGAGGCTGACGTCGATCAGGCCGGGCGCGAGGGTTTGCAGGGCGGCGGCGCTGTAGCCCAAGTGCTCGAGTGCGTCGGCGCGGTAGCCGTGGAACAGCATGTCGGCGTCCTTGAGCAAGCGTTCGAACACCGCGCGGTCTGCGGCGGTTTTCAGGTCCAGGCGCGCGCAGCGTTTGCCCAGGGTCATTTCCGGGACCACGCCAGGCTCGTTCCAGGTCGGCGAGTCGATGCGCAGGACATCGGCGCCCAGCCCGGCAAGAAAGCGGCTGGCCACGGGGCCGGCCAATACGCGGGTCAAATCCAGCACTTTGACGCCCGCCAGCGGGCGCGCCACCGAGCCGAGCCAGTGCGTGTCGGTGCGGGTGGCGAAGGTCTCGCGCTGTATCAGCGCCTCGGCGTTCACTGCCAACCCTTGGGGATGTTGCTGCCACGCCTGCCACGAACGCATCTGCGCCGCACAGCCGCCGGCCTCGACAATCGCCTGTTCCAGCTCGGCGGTGTTCCAGGCAGCGACCTTGCGGGCCATCTCGGTACGCTCGGCGACCTTGCCCAGTACCCGCTCGGCGGCGGCGCGGTGGTGGGGAGCGTTGGTGTGCAGGCGGATCCAGCCATCGGCACCCGCGTAATCGCCGGCCACCGGGTCCCACAGCGGGGGCACGTGCCAGCCCACCGGGCGAATCGACGAGGAAAACCAGAAGGACGCGAGGCGCCGGTCTACCGTGACGCTGGGCAGGCGCCCGGTCTGTTGCAGGATCAATTGGGCGACGGCCTGGCCGGCAGCGCCGATGCTGGCGCTGGCCAGATCGGTCACGGCGAAGGTCGAGGGCAGGGCGCCGGCCTCTGTGTAGGTCAGCGCGGCGTGCGGCAGGTCGAGTGCGGCTTGGATGGGGGTCAGCAGGTCAGTCATCAACGGCCCTCCGTAAGAGAAGGGCCACTATAAAAGATCCTCAGGACGGTGTGGCAACCCCCGGTTCCAACGGCAGGTCGATGCGCGCAATAAAACCGCCGTCGGGAGCGTTGGCCAGGATCAGGCTGCCGCCATGGCGTTCCGCCGCCCGCCGCGCAATCGCCAGGCCCAGGCCGTGGCCCTGGGCGGTCTGGCCGGGGGCGCGGTAGAACGGCTCGCCCAACTGGCTGAGGTGCTCGGCGTTAACCCCGGGGCCGTGATCGCGCACGCTGATGACGATATGCGCACCCTCACGATAGGCCTGCAGCTCGATCGGCTGCTCTTTCGGGTTGAAACGCTGGGCATTGCGCAGCAGGTTATCCACCGCGCGCTCGATCATGGTTGGCCAGCCCCTGAGTTGCAGCTCGCCCTCGGTGCTCAGTTGCACCACTTGGTCCGGCGCGCTGAGCTGGGCGTCTTTTTGCAGGGTCTTGAGCAGGGGAACGAGGTCGATAGCTTCGGCGCTGGCGTTGTCGGCATCGACGCGGGCCAGCACCAGGATTTCGCTGATCAGTGCTTCCAGGCGGTCGCATTCGCGGGTCAGGCGCGGCCAGAGTTTTTCCCGCTCTTCGGGGCTGGCGCGTTCGGCCAGCGCCAGGGCGATGCGCAGTCGGGCCAGGGGCGAACGCAGTTCGTGGGACACATCGCGCAGCAACTGGCGCTGGCTGCCAATCAGGCTTTGCAGGCGGGCGCCCATGCGGTTGAAGTCGGTGGCGAGCACACCAAACTCATCACGCCGGTTGGCCAGTTGGGCCAGGCTGTTTTGCTGGTAGGTGGCCTGGCCGAGGTCATGCACCGCGCCGCGCAAACGGCTGAGCGGGCGGGTGATGGACAGCGTCACCAGCAAGCTGAACAGGGTCAGCACCACCAGCGCAATCGCCAGCGCACTCAACGGCCACAGCAGGCTGCTGCGGTGCCAGGCGTCCAGCTCGGGGTGGGGAATGCGGTAGATCAGCAGGTAGGTGTCGCCGGTTTTTTCACTGGTGTACTCGGCGGTCAGGCGTCGCCAGGGCAGGTGGCCGTCCTTGCTGTCATTCTGCCGGGCTTCAAACGCAGCGGCCCGTTTTGGGAAGGTTCCGCGCACCACCGGCTCGCCGCTTTCGTTGAGCACTTGCACGTCGATGTGGTACTGGCGCTTGCGTTGTTGCAGCAAGTCCTGGGCCGCGTCCTCGCCCTGGGCTTCGTAGAGTTGTGTCCACTCTTCGGCCAGGTTGTTGAGGCCGGGGTGACGGCTGAGAATCCAGGCATCTTGATTGAGCATATGCCCAAGCAGGATCGACAACCCGGCAACCAAGGCGATGGCCAGCCAGAAGCTGGCCAGGATGCGCCAGAACAATGAACGCACAGGAAACCCTCAAACAGGAAAAGCCCAGTGGCGGGAGGCCACTGGGCTGGGAGCGTTAACGCGATGGCATTATTGCGCTTTTTGCGGCTGTTGCGCTTTCCAGGCCTGGAATTCCTTCCACTCGGCGCGGCGCTGTTCTTGCTTCTTGACGATGTCGTCGAATTTCTTCTGCTGATCAGGCTTGAGCACTGCACGGATGTCCGCCTGGGTTTTCTGCTTGCCGGCGGCGATTTCGTCCTGCATGGCTTTCTGGTCAGCGGCCGGAAGCTTGTCCAGGTACTTTTTGGTCAGGTCTTTGCGAGCGTGCCATTGGTCACCCATCAGCTTGCCGATTTGCTCGCGCTGTTCCTTGCTCAGGTCCAACTGGCTGAAGGGGCCGCCTTTGCCACGCGGACCGTGTTCACCACCGTGGCCCGGGCCACCCATCATGTGGCCGGACGGTTCGCCCATCGGGCCTGGGCCTTCGGGCATTGCAGCCATGGCAACGGTGGGCAGGGCAGCGGCGAACATCAAAGCGATAAGGGTCTTGCGCATGGTGATTCTCCTGTCTCTATTCCGGTGAGTCCGGATGTGAGTAGATTACCCAGCGCAAGGTCAGCGGCGGTCAGGTGTGGGTAAAGCTTGCGTAAAGAGGGTTTTGTTGCGGGCTGACAAAACTATCAGGCGTTGGGCATTCATATGTGGGAGCGGGCTTGCTCGCGAATGCGGTGGGTCAGTCTGAGCATGTGCTAGCT
>NZ_WKCB01000048.1 GCF_021606685.1 Pseudomonas syringae | reverse complement strand
ATCAGCCATTACATCTGGTGGCTGACACACCGCCATCGGGAGCAAGCCCCCTCCCACATTTGAGATTCATTGTGGCTATTTGCGCGGTTTGATCCGGGCCGTTGGCTCGGCAATCAACGGATCATCCGGCCAGTAATGCTTGGGGTATCTGCCCTTCAGATCCTTCTTCACTTCGGCGTAGGTACTGCGCCAGAAATTCGCCAGATCCTGCGTCACCTGCACTGGCCGTCGCGCCGGGGACAGCAGGTGCAGCTTCACCACCTGACGCCCGCCGGCAATGCGCGGGGTGTCTGCCAGCCCGAACAATTCCTGCAAACGCACCGCCAGAATCGGCGGCTGTTCGCTGTAGTCCAAACGCACCGACGATCCCGAGGGCACTTTCACTTGCTGCGGCGCGAGTTCGTCGAGGCGCTGGGGCAGCGGCCACGGCAGCAGGTTGTGCAGGAAGCTGGAAATATCCAGGTGGGCAAAGTGGCTCAGCCGCGAGACTTTGCCCAGATAAGGCATCAGCCAGTGTTCGAGGCTGGCCAGCAACGCCTTATCGCTGATATCGGGCCACTCGCTGGTTTTGCCGGCGTCTAGTTGACGCAACAGCATCACGCGGGCCTGCCATTGGCGCAGCTCGGGCGTCCAGGGCAGCAGCTCCAGGCCTTTGCGCCGCACCAGGTTGACCAGCGCCTGGCTGCGTGCAGCCTCATCGAGGCCGGTGAGGGGCTCGCGGCTCAGCACCAACTCACCGACTTTGCGCTGGCGCTCGGCGCGCAGCACGCCTTCGCGTTCGTCCCAATCCAGCTGGTCGACAGTGCGCACCTGCTCGGCGAGCACGCTATCAAACAGCGCCGGGTCAAAATCCGCTGCCAGGTAGATGCGTTCTTCACGCTGGCCCTGGCGGCTGCCGAGGTCGGCGATCACCAGCCAAGGCTGCTTCATCAGGCTGTCGGCCTCGGCGAACAGCGCCGCGCGGCCATTGGCCAAACGGTATTCGGCGCCACCGGGGCGCCGTTGCTGGGCGACGCGGTCCGGGTAGGCCAGCGCCAGCAAGGCGCCGAGCCAGCGCGGGTGGTCGGGGTCGGCCACCGGCTGGGTGGCCTTGCCTCTTAAATAGCCCCGGTATTGCCGCGCCAACTGCTTGGCCCGTTGCACGCCGCCCTGGGTGCCGCGTGCGCGCTCTTCGCCGGACAGCAGCGCCAGGCGACTGTGCAAATCCGCGCCGCCGCCGCGCAAGATATCGCGCTCACCCAACAAGGCAGCAACGTCACACGCGGTGGCCGCCAGCCCAAGGTCCTGCCCGCGCAGCAGCAAATGGGCGATGCGTGGATGGGCCGGCAACTCGGCCATCTTCTGGCCGTGGGCGGTGAGTTTTTCATCATTCAGGGCATCGAGCCGCACCAGCAGATCCTGGGCCTGGGCATAGGCGGCCGTGGGCGGTACATCCAGCCAAACAAGCTGAGTGGGCGTGACACCCCAGCGCGCCAACTGCAAGGCTAAACCTGCGAGGTCGGCGGCGAGGATTTCCGCACTGCCATACGCAGCCAGGCCTTCATGCTGGTCCTCGGACCACAACCGATAACACACCCCCGGTTCCAGCCGCCCTGCACGGCCGGCGCGCTGGGTCGCGCTGGCGCGGGAGATGCGTTGAGTGTCAAGGCGGGTCATGCCGCTGCCGGGGTCGAAGCGCGGCACCCGCGCCAGCCCGGCGTCGATCACCACGCGCACGCCATTGATGGTCAGGCTGGTTTCGGCGATGTTGGTGGCCAATACCACTTTGCGTTTACCGGCGGGCGCCGGGTCGATGGCGGCGCGCTGGGCATTGAGGTCCAGTTCGCCATGCAGCGGGCACAGCAACACGTCACCGCGATCACCCAGGGCGTCAGCCAGTTGCTGGTTTACCCGACGAATCTCGGCTTGCCCGGGTAGGAAAACCAGCACGCTGCCGGTCTCATCCTGCAGGGCTTCAAGGAGGGTCTGCACCACGCGCGGCTCGATAAATTCGCCAGGCTGGTAAGGCCGACCCCAGCGCATCTGCACCGGGAACATGCGCCCTTGGCTGCGCAGGATCGGCGCGTCGTCCAGCAGCGCAGCCAGGCGCTCGCCTTCGAGGGTGGCCGACATCAGCAGGATTTTCAGCGGCTGCTCGTCGCGAAACAGCTCGCGGCCGTTGAGGCTCAGGGCCAGCGCCAGGTCGGCGTCGAGGCTACGCTCGTGAAATTCATCGAAGATCAGCAGGCCCACGCCGTCCAGCGCCGGGTCGTCTTGCAGGCGGCGGGTGAGGATGCCTTCGGTGACCACTTCGATACGGGTGTTGGGCCCGACTTTGCTGTCCAGGCGGATGCGATAACCGACGGTTTCACCGACCTTCTCCCCCAACTCGCTGGCCAGCTGCTCGGCGGCTGCGCGGGCGGCCAGGCGGCGGGGTTCGAGCATCAGGATGGTCTGCCCGGCCAGCCAAGGCTCATTCAATAAAGCCAAGGGTACGCGGGTAGTTTTACCGGCGCCGGGCGGTGCCTCCAGCACGGCCTCATGGCGAATCGCCAAGGCGTCACGCAGGGCGGGTAAAACATCATCGATCGGCAACAAATTCATACTGGCTCCAAAGCAGAGCGGCGAGTATAACGGCGAACTGCCGGATGCCGGTGACGGTCTCAAAAACGCCACTCGGTCCGCTTGGGAACACGGTTAAATGTGGGAGCAAGCCCCCTCCCACATTTGAACATCGGCGTCTGGCAGATTTGGCATATAGTCACTTTTCAACGCGTTCAGGAGATTTTTCATGCGTATTGCTTCCCGTGTCATCGGCGGTGTTCTGGCCGTCACCCTGCTGAGCCAACTGACCGCCTGTGGGTCGATTTTCTACCCGGACCGCCGTGGCCAGATCGACGGCAAGATCGACCCGACCATTGCCGTGCTCGACGCCATCGGCCTGTTGTTTTATGTGATCCCTGGCCTGATCGCGTTCGGCGTGGACTTCGCCACCGGCGCCATCTACTTCGAACCGGGCAAGACCGCACAGGTCGCGCCAGAGAAGCTGCAAGAAGCCATCGGCGCCGACGGCAAGGTCGACAACGCCAAGCTGCAAACCATCATCCAGAAAGAAACCGGCCGCACCCTGCCCCTGGACGACCCGCGCATGATCCAGTTCAAGGGCAGCGTGCAACAACTCGCGTCCCTGGGCCTGCAACCCGCCGCCTAAGGACTGCCCATGACCAGCAGTCCCGAACACGCAAGGCTCCTGCGCCTGGCCACCCGCGCCTCTGTCGGCGTGGCCTGTGTGCTGATTGTCACCAAAGCCATCGCCTGGTGGCTCAGTGGCTCGGTGAGCATGCTCGCCGGGTTGACCGACTCGCTGCTGGACGGCGTGACGTCGCTGCTCAATTTGCTGGCGGTGCATTACGCCCTGCGTCCAGCCGATGACGATCATCGCTATGGCCATGGCAAGGCGGAATCGCTGTCGGGCATGGCCCAGGCGTTGTTCATCGGCGGCAGTGCGGTGTTGATTGCGTTCCAGGCCTACGAGCGCCTGCAAAACCCGGAGCCAGTGGGCGCGCCGTGGTTGAGCATTGGCGTGATCGTGTTTTCCCTGGTGCTGACCGTGGCGCTGCTGATGCTGCAGCACCGGGTTGTGCGCGAAACCGGCTCCAACGCGGTGCGGGCGGACTCGCTGCACTATCGCTCCGACTTGATGCTCAACGGCAGCATCCTGGTGGCGCTGGTGTTGGCAGGCCTGGGCTTCCATCAGGTGGACGCCTGGTTCGGCCTGGGGATTGCCGCCTACATTTTGTGGAGCGCGATCCAGATCGCCCGGGAAAGCTTTGCGGTGTTGATGGATGAGGAACTGCCGGCAGAGGTCAGCCAACATATGCTGGAACTGGCCCGTGGCGTACCCGGGGTGCTGGGCGCGCATGATTTGCGCACGCGGATTTCTGGCAGCCACTGGTTTGTGCAACTGCACCTGGAGCTGCCGGGGGAGCTGACGCTGTCAGTGGCCCACGGCATCAGCGACCAGGCCGCCCATGCGATTCATCAAGCCTACCCGCGTGCCGAAGTGCTGGTGCACGCCTACCCGCAGGAAGTGGTCACAGGCACCAAGGCCTAGTACTGCACCTGGTAACCCCGACTGCTCAGGCAGTTGCCCTGGGCCTGGCGGTAGGTTTGCACCACCGCAGGGTCAGGGGCGTAGGTAACGGCCTGCGGGTCGAAGCCGCTTTGCTGCACCGCCCAGCGATAACAGTCGTAACCGTCCTGCTGCACCTGGGCCGGTGATTGGCCATTGGCGGGGTAGGCCACTACGTCATAACCATTGCCCTGCGGCGCGGGCTGCGGCGCTGGCACTTGTGTCGGCGGCTGCACCACCACGTACTGCTGGGAGCTGCTTTCGTAGGTGTAGTAAGAGCCTGCCGCGAGGAAGAACAACGCACTGCCGACCCAGACTTCCCGCGCATAGTCCGGCAGGTATTGCACGCGGATGCCATACGGCGGCCGAACCACGACATAGCGTGGACCTTGCGGGCGGTACCAGTAGCCACCGGAGAAGAAATAATCCTGGCCACGGTAGGGCACGCGGTAATTGCGGTCGGGGAAACGGTCGATGGTGTAACCGGGACGGTATTGCGGGCCTGGGCCCCAGCCATTGCCATGTCCGTCCGGACGGCCCGGCCAACGGTTGTCGCCTGGGTGGTTGTTATAGCCGCCATTATTGCCTGGACGTGAGCCGGGGCCGCCGGCTTCCCAATGCGGGTTGCCGTCGTTGCGGCGAGGTATGTCACGGTAGTAGCCCTGACGTGGCTCCTGGGTCTGGCGCACGGTATCCGGGCGACCCTGGATCGGCAGGTTGTTCGACGGTTGCGCTTGGGGCTGCTGCACTGGCCGCGCTTGCTCATTACCCTGCGGGCGAGCTTGCCACTGGCCACCACCGTTCTGGCCGCCGCGATCGAAATGCTGATTCTGTGGGCGAGGCTGATTGTGTTCCGTGCGCGCCGGGTTGTTTTCTGGCCGTGGCTGGTTGTTCTCCGGGCGCGGCGCGTTGTTTTGCGGTCGAGGCGCGTTGTTCTGCGGACGCGCTTGCTGCCCGCCCTGCTCGCCTCGTTCATGCTGACCGCCGCCTTCAGGGCGCGGTGCGTTATCACGTTCGTCAGCCATCACGTGTGTGCCGACGCCAACCATCAGCAAACCTACACCTGCCATACGCCAGATGCGCTTCATGCTATTCCTCACTGCGGATAAGGGCCTAGAACGCCCGGCCTCATAGATGAGACTGGAAATGCCTCGCCCGGTTCTGAGACAGGTTACCAGCCACGATAACTATTTTTTTAAGTAAACACGCGCGCAAAGAAAAAGGGGTGACCCGTCGGCCACCCCTTGAGATTTTCGTCCTGGCTCAACGCTTTTGGCGTTGGCTCACCTCACGCCGTCTTGTGGACAGTGTGCAGCCTGGAGGCCAACTCAACCCTGCTGGGGTGGCGGCCGCAGCGGGCCTGATTGGGCGAGCTGCTTTGGACTGTTGTCCAGGCGGTGATTCTGTTGATAACGATACCCGCCAGCACCCGACAGATGATTGCGAAGATTGCGTCAATAAACAGTGCTTGCGCAATTTTTAACCCTTCATAGATAATTCACCGCAATAGTTACGACAAAGGCCAACCCAATGAGCAAGCTTGACCGATACGACCTGAGTATTTTGGCGGAATTGCAGCGCGACGCGAGGATTTCCAACCAGGAGTTGGCCGAGCGTATCGGCCTGTCGCCGTCGCCCTGCTCACGCCGGGTCAAGCAACTGGAAGACGACGGCTACATCGCGCGCCAGGTCGCCCTGCTCGACCGCAAAATGCTCGGCCTGAGCCTCACAGCCTATGTGCTGATCGGCATGGACCGGCACACCCCGGAGCGTTTCGAGAATTTCGAAGCGGCCATCCGCACCCTGCCCCAGGTGCTGGAGTGCAGCTTGGTGACCGGGATGGACGCCGATTATCAGTTGAAAGTCGTGGTGCCGGACATGGACCACTACCAAAAGCTGCTGCTGGGGCATTTGACCCGTATTGAAGGCGTGACCAGCGTGCGGTCGAGTTTTGTGCTGAACCAAGTGCTGAACAGCACCGAACTGCCGCTGACTCACCTGCGTACTTAAGATCACTGCATATCAAATGTGGGAGGGGGCTTGCCCCCGATGGCAGTGGGTCAGCTACAGATAAGCTGGCTGATACACCGCAATCGGGGGCAAGTCGAATCGTCGCACCGCCCCTCCCACATTTATGATTGTGCTTCGACCCAGGTCAATGTTGCGTCTGTAACAACGCCGTATACTGCTCGCTTGTCTTGTTGGAATACCCCATGAACAACATCGACCCCGCCCTGTTTGAAGAATGGATGATGACCGGCCTGGTCACCATTCTGATCATCTTCATGGGCTTTATCGTCTGGGACCTGGCGAAAAAATCCAAGGCCGGGCGCTTTGGCTCGTTCATCCTGTTTTTCGTGCTGGGGCTGGGCGTGGCCGCGTTCATCATCAAGAGTGTGGTGATCGGCCTGATCGAGTCCGGCGCTCTATAGGCGCGCCGGCACTTCCTTCCACTGGCCTTGGTCGAGGCCCTCGATAGACCAGTCGCCAATGCGCACGCGCACCAGGCGCAAGGTCGGCAAGCCTACCGCGGCGGTCATGCGCCGTACCTGACGGTTACGCCCTTCGCGAATCACCAACTCCAGCCAGTGGGTCGGCACGCTTTTGCGAAACCGCACCGGCGGGTTGCGCGGCCATAGTTCGGGCTCGTCCAACTGCCGCGCTTCGGCGGGCAGGGTCATGCCGTCGTTAAGCTCCACGCCCTCGCGCAAGCGTTGCAGCTGCGCTTCAGTCGGTTCGCCTTCCACTTGCACCCAGTAGGTTTTCGCCAGTTTGTGCTTGGGGTCGGCAATCCGCGCCTGCAACTGGCCATCATTGGTCAGCAGCAACAAGCCTTCGCTGTCACGGTCCAGACGGCCGGCAGGGTAGATGCCGGGGATGTCGATAAAATCCTTGAGGGTCGCCCGCCCGCCTTCGTCGCTGAACTGGGTCAGCACGTCGAAAGGCTTGTTGAACAGGATCAGCTTGGGCTCGGCCGGCGGCGCCTTGGCCACGCGACGCGCTGCAGAGTACGGGGGTTTCACGCCAGGGCGGCGCGAATCGGGACGGGTGGCACGGGACATGGCAAAGGAACATCTAACGGTCAGGACCGACAATGCTAGTGGCCTGACCGTTAAATGACCATCCCAACCGCTTAGCGGAACGGCGGCTCGTCGAAACTGCGCAGTTTGCGCGAGTGCAGCGAGTTGAGTTCGGTGCGCAGCAAATCCACCGCCTCGATGCCGATCTTCAAGTGCTGGCTGACCGCACGCTCATAAAACGCGTTGGCCGAACCGGGCAATTTGATCTCGCTGTGCAGCGGCTTGTCCGACACGCACAGCAAGGTGCCATACGGTACGCGTAAACGGTAACCCTGGGCGGCGATGGTGCCGCTTTCCATGTCCACCGCCACAGCGCGGGACAGGTTGATCAACGGGCGTTCCTGGGCCCAGCGCAGCTCCCAGTTGCGGTCGTCGTAGGTCAGCACAGTGCCGGTGCGCAGACGTTTTTTCAGCTCTTCGCCTTTTTCGCCGGTGACGTTGGCCGCCGCTTGCTGCAAGGCCATCTGCACTTCAGCCAGGGCCGGGATCGGAATGTTCGGCGGCACCACGCGGTCGAGAATCCCGTCGCGGCGCATATAGGCGTGGGCCAATACGTAATCACCGATGGTCTGGGATTGGCGCAGGCCGCCGCAGTGGCCGATCATCAGCCAGCAATGCGGACGCAGCACGGCCAGGTGGTCGGTGATGTTCTTGGCGTTGGACGGGCCGACGCCGATGTTCACCAGGGTCACGCCGTGGCCGTCGCTGGCCTGCAGGTGATAGGCCGGCATCTGATAGCGATGCCACACCACACCGGCAGCAATCGCCGATGCTTCGCCGTGGTCCATGCTCTTGTCGATGACGACGTTGCCCGGCAGCACCATGCGGATGAAGCGCGGGTCACTGCGCAGTTGCTCCAGGCCATGCAGGATGAACTGGTCGACGTAGCGGTGGTAGTTGGTCAGCAGGATCCACGGCTGCACATGGCGCCAGTCGCTGCCGGTGTAGTGCACCAGGCGGCGCAGGGAAAAGTCCACGCGGGCCGCATCAAACAGCGCCAAAGGCAGCGGATCGGTGTTTTCCCAGTCGTACAGGCCATCGGCGATACCATCGGTGGCGGCCGACAGGTCGGTGCTCGGGAACACACGGGCCAGGGTCGCGGCCGTCACGCCGGAACCGGCCAGCTCGTCGCCCTGCTCCACCACGTACGGGTAAGGGATGTTCTGTTGGCTGACGCCCACTTCGACCGTCACGGTGAAGTCGTGCATCAGCGGCACCAGCTGTTCCAGCAGGTACTTACGGAACGCCGCAGGATGGGTGACGGTAACGCTGTAGGTCCCTGGCAACTGAACCTTGGCGTACGCCCGGGTAGTCTGTGGGACTTCGCCGTGGCAGTGGTAGGTCAGGCGCAGCTCCGGGTAGCGAAACAGCGCGCGTTGTTCGGCGTCGGGTTCGACGCGGTCCTTGAGGTACTGCTTGAGGGCCTGGTTGAGCGCGCCGGTAGCACGCTCATGCAGAGCCGCCAGCCGATCCACGGCTTCTTCAGCGGTTTGAACGACAACAAAAGCTTCGGTCACGGTAAGCATCCTGTGTTCTGACTTGCAGGCCTTTATCTTGCCTGTATCGCGGCCGCACTGAAACACCGGTGTTGGAATGCGGTAAATGTGGGAGGGGGCTTGCCCCCGATGGCTGAGTGTCAGTCACCAGATGTATTGGCTGACACACCGCTATCGGGGGCAAGCCCCCTCCCACATTTGACTGTATTTATTCAGGGGAATGGGGGTGTAGATCGCAGGACAATCGCCTCAACATCCACGCCGCGCGGCAAGGTGCCGTAAACCCGGCCGGACGACTCGCCCAGGCGGCTGGCAATGAAACCATCACTGACTGACGCATTCCCCGCCTCCAGCAGCAGCTTGGCTTGCAACGCCACGGCAATTTCCTCGGTCAACTGGCGTGCGCGGTATTGGATGTCCTGGGTGTCCATAAAGGCCGCTTTCAACTGCTCGATATGCCGCGCCAACAGCTTGTCGCCGTGCCCATCGCCCAGCTCGACGAACAGCGCTTCCAACACGCCTGGCTCCTTGGACAGTGCGCGCAGCACATCCAGGCATTGCACGTTGCCGGAACCTTCCCACGTCGAATTCACCGGTGCCTCACGGTACAGGCGCGGCAGAATGCTGTCCTCTACATAGCCGGCGCCACCCATGCATTCGGCGGCCTCGTTGATCATGGCCGGGGCGCGCTTGCAGATCCAATACTTGCCCACCGCCGTCACCAACCGCGCGAACTTGGCTTCCTGCTCATCGCCCAGGTGGTCCAGCGCACGGCCCATGCGCATGCTCAGGGCCAGCGAGGCTTCGCTTTCCAGGGCCAGGTCGGCGAGCACGTTTTGCATCAAGGGTTGCTCGGCGAGCACGCGCCCGCCCACCAGGCGATGGGCACAATGATGACTTGCCTGGGTCAGCGCCTGGCGCATCAGCGCGCTGGAGCCGACCATGCAATCAAAGCGGGTCATGGCGACCATCTCGATGATGGTCGGCACGCCACGGCCCTCTTCGCCGATCATCCAGGCCAGGGCGCCGCGAAACTCGACTTCGCTGGACGCGTTGGAGCAGTTGCCGAGTTTGTTCTTGAGGCGCTGGATATAGAACTCGTTGCGCGTGTCGTCCGGGCGGTGCCGGGGCAGCAGGAAACAGGTCAGGCCCTTGTCAGTGTGAGCCAAGGTCAGGAAACCGTCGCACATCGGCGCCGAGCAGAACCACTTGTGGCCCACCAGCTCATAGGCTTGCCCCGGGCCACCGGCGCCCACCGGGTAAGCACGCGTGGTGTTGGCACGCACGTCGGTGCCGCCTTGTTTCTCGGTCATGGCCATGCCAATGGTGGCGCCGGCCTTATGGGCGATACCGACGTTACGCGGGTCGTATTGAGTGCTGAGGATTTTCGGTAGCCAGGTGCTCGCCAAGTCAGGCTGCAGGCGCAAGGCCGGGACGCAGGCGAAGGTCATGGTCAGCGGGCAACCCGTGCCGGCTTCAGCCTGGCTGTGCAGGTAGGTCATGGCTGCGCGGGCCACGTGCGCGCCGGGCTGCGGATGGGCCCATGGCAGTGACGGCAAACCATGCTCGACAGCCGTGCGCATCAACGCGTGGTAGGCGGGGTGAAACTCCACCAGGTCGATGCGATGCCCATAGCGGTCATGGCTGCTGAACACCGGTTTGTTCTGGTTCGCCAGGAACCCGGCCTCCATCAACGGCCCACCGGCCAGTGCGCCATAGGCATCGATGCGCGCCTCTGCCCAACCGGCGCCCAAGCGGCGCGACCAGTCTTGCAGGGGCAGGTCGATGCGGTACAGGTTGGCGCCATCCAGCGAGGGCGGCTGATTGGTGACGTCGTGGGTTTCGGCGAATTGATGCAGGTTCATGAAGGGCCTCCTGAAAAGGCCACGGTCAAATGAGGCCTGAATTTCAGTTAAGCACCCTCACCGGCCTTAAAGAAGTGGCATACCCGCCGAATGCTCGGCGCTTTCGCCCTCTGCCAGCCCGAGCAAACGACGTTCCAACACCGCCTCCAAGGCCTCGAAACGCACGGGTTTGACCAGCCACTCGGAGGGCCCTACGCCGTGGCAGTGCTCACGCTCCGACACATTCAGTGACGCACTCAGGGCAATTACCGGCAACTCCGCACAGCCAGGCAGTGCACGAATCTGACAACACAATGAGAAACCGCCTTCCGGAACATCCAACAATACGGCGTCGAAACTTCCTCCCTGCAAGGCCGCCAACGCTGCCGGGCCGCTGTCGACGGTTTTCACGCGGTAGCCAAGCTTGAGCAACATGCCGCGCACCACCAGTTGGCCGACGCTGTTGTCATCCACCAGCAAGACCGCGCACTCCTGCGGTGCACGCTGCCGATTGAGCGCCTGCCTGGACTCGAACGGCGCGGGGCTGACTTTCAGTTCCAACTGGAAGCGGCTGCCCTTGCGGGGTTCGGAATGATGGGTGAGGCGCCCGCCCAGCAACTCGATCAATTGGCGGCAGATCGCCAGGCCGATGCCCAGGCCACCGTATTCGCGGGTGGTCGAGCCGTCGAGCTGGAAGAAGCGTTGGTACAGGGTGGCCTCGTCGAGGTAGGCAAAGCCGATACCGGTGTCGGTGACGATAAAACTCAGGCGCACGCCGCCGTCGCTGTGGGGCACACCCACCACGCGCAGGCGCACGGCCCCTTCGTGGGTAAACTTGAAGGCATTGTCCAGCAGGCAATCCAGGCATTGCAGCAGCTTATCGACGTCGCCGACCACCCGGTCCGGCAATTCGTCCGCGACGTCTATGGAAAACGCCAGGCCCTTGCTCTGGGCGCTGACGCTGAACTGCTGACGCAAGGTGTCGAGCGTGCCACGCAGGCTGAATGCCTGGGGCTGGGCACTGAGGCGCCCGGCTTGCAGCTCGGTGAGGGTGAGAATGCCGTTGACCATGCGCATCATGTCCCGGGCCGACCCGGCGGCGGTTTGCTGGTACTGCGCGAGGTCAGTGTCCAGAGGCACGGTTTGCATCAGCTCGAGGGAGCCGATCACCCCGTTCATGGGCGTGCGCAACTCGTGGGTCAGGGTGGCGAGGAACTCATCCTTGAGCCGGTTACTGCGCGCCAGTTGCTGGTTGAGCACTTCAAGCTTCTGGCTCGCGTCGAAGAGGATCTGCGCCTGTTGCTCGCGCATGGAGTTGATGCGGTCAGCCAAGGCCAGGGACAGCAGCGCCACTTCGATGGCCGAACCGATCTGGCTGGCGTACATGGTGAGGAACACGTTGGGCAGGTAGCCCAGCACCATCAGCGTATTCACCACCCCGCCCAGCAAAAATGCCGACCAGGCAATAATGAAATAGCGTGCCATGCGCTGGCCGCAGTACCAGGCCTTGATGGCGGCGACAAAGATAGTCACGGTGAACACCAGCGCCAGGCCGGTGGCCAGCCGCAGCGCCAGGGCGTAACTGGTCATCAGCGACAGCAGCATCACCACTGCGCCACACCCCACCAGCGCCAGCAGCAGGCGGTTGATCCAGCGACTGTGTTGCGCCGTGTGCAAAAAGCTGCGCGCGAACAGGCTGCCAAACAGCGCCGCCGAACCGATCAGGAACGGCACCGCCGCATTCGCCCACCACGGGTCGTTCGGCCAGAAAAATTCCACCGCCACGCCATTGACCGACAACTGGTACAGACCGAATGAGGCGATATACAGGATGTAATACAGATAGCTGGTGTCGCGCACGCTCAGGTAGATGAACAGGTTGTAGACCAGCATCCCCAGCAATACGCCATAAATGGCGCCGAGCACGTACAGGCGCAGCGGCTGCTGCTCCAGGTACGCGGTGCCGGCCCACAGCGTCAACGGTGCTTGGATCGAGCCTTGGCTTTGCAGGCGCAGGTACACGGTTTGCTGCTGATCCGGCACAAAATTGAGCTTGAACAGGTAATTGCTCTGGCTCACATCACGGCTGGAAAAAGGCAATGCGCTGCCGGTGCGGCTGGTTAGACGATAGGTGCCGCTGCCATCACGCTGGTACAGATCCAGATGGTTGAGCGGAGGGTAGGCCAGCTCCAAAAACCAGGTGCGCGGTGCCCGGACATCTTTGGCGGTGTAATGCAGGTCGACCTTGAGCCAGAACACCGAGCGCGAATAGCCGGCATTGAGGGTGTCTTTATCGTGGGGTTTGAACCTGGCAGCGGCAGATGGCGCGCTGACATCAGCAATTGTGAGGGTGTCGGTCGGGTCTTCGAGCACTTGCATGGCTCGGCCCAGCGGCAGGCTGCGCGTGTTCTGGTTGAACTCGATGGCGCTGGCGAGCATGGGCAGCCCGCACAACAATAAAATCAGCAAATAGCGCATAGAGCCCCAGCGTGGCCTGTCCGGTCATGTCAAAAAAGCCCCCCATTCCTTTTGAGAAGACGTACACCGGCGGTACAGTAAGTTGTTTGGATCCACTTTAGCATAGCCGCTAGAGGCCATTGGACACCATTGAATTAATTTTTTGAAAGGCTCTAGAACGAGGCTTTCAGGACCTTTCAGGGCCAGGCCAAACGCCAAAAAAACGGCGTAATCGAGGCAAAATTCAAGCATCGTCAGACGGCCACGCAAAAAGCGTTTGGTGGTAAGCTCGCGCACCATGAATATCTACAGCTCTCGCCCCGTTGTCCTCTGTCTCTCCGGCCATGATCCCAGTGGTGGCGCCGGCTTGCAGGCAGATATCGAAGCCCTGCTCGCCCAAGGCTGTCATGCGGCTCCGGCCGTCACCGCGCTGACCGTGCAGAACACCGTCAATGTCAGCGATTTCCGCGTGCTCGACCGCGAGTGGGTACTGGCCCAAGCCAATGCCGTGCTCAGCGACTCACCAGTGGCGGCGGTGAAGCTGGGCATGCTCGGTTCCACGGCGATGGTCGACACCGTGGTCGAGTTGCTGCAGGCGCACCCGCATCTGCCGGTGGTCTGCGACCCGGTGCTGCGCGCTGGCGGCGGGGGCAGCCTGGGCAAGGACGAAGTCGGCTATGCCATGCGCGAACGGCTGTTGCCGCTGTCGCTGATTGCCACGCCGAACCTGCCTGAAGCGCGCATCCTGGCCGAACTGCCGCAAGGCACCGCGGACCAATGCGCCGAGAAGCTGCTGCCGTATATCAAGCACCTGTTGATCACCGGCGGCCATGGCGATGAGCATGAAGTGCACAACCGCCTGTACAGCCGCGACGGCACGCAGCAGACCTTTACCTGCCAACGCCTGCCCGGCAGCTATCACGGCTCGGGCTGCACACTGGCCAGCGCACTGGCCGGTCGGATCGCCCAGGGCGAAGGCCTGGTCAGCGCCGTGCAATCGGCACTCAACTACACTTGGCGCACCCTGCGTGACGCCGAACAACTCGGCCAGGGTCAGTTCGTACCGCGCCGCTTGCCGCTGGATTTCTGCTCTTAACAGCACGAGGCCTGCCTGATGAAACTACGTGGCCTTTACGCCATCACCGACAGTCAATTGTTGGCCGGCAAATTCCTCGCCTACGTCGAAGCGGCGTTGGACGGTGGCGTGACCCTGCTGCAGTACCGCGACAAAAGCACCGACGAAGCCCGGCGCCTGCGTGAAGCGGAAAAACTGCGCGAACTGTGCTCGCGCTACAACACCCAGCTGATCATCAACGATGACGCCGAACTGGCCGCGCGCCTGGGCGTCGGCGTACACCTGGGCCAGACCGACGGCCCGCTGACCCCGGCCCGCGCGTTGCTGGGGTCCAAGGCCATTATCGGCGCCACCTGCCACAGCCAGATCGAACTGGCCGAGCAGGCCGCCAAGGAAGGCGCCAGTTACGTCGCCTTTGGCCGCTTCTTCAATTCCACTACCAAGCCGGGCGCCCCGGCGGCCACCGTTGAAATGCTGGCCCAAGCGCGCCAGCGCCTGCACCTGCCGATCTGCGTGATCGGCGGCGTTACCCTGGAGAACGCCGCCCCCCTGGTGGCCCACGGTGCCGACCTGCTGGCGGTGGTGCACGGCCTGTTCGGTGCCGACAGCACCCAGGAAGTCACGCGCCGCGCCCGCGCCTTCAACGAACTCCTCAAGTCTTGAATTCAGAGAGCCCGATCATGTCCCGTTCCGAAACCCTGTTTGCCAATGCCCAGAAACACATCCCCGGCGGTGTGAACTCCCCCGTGCGTGCGTTCAAGAGCGTGGGCGGCACGCCGTTGTTCTTCAAGCACGCCGAGGGCGCCTACGTCACCGACGAAGATGACAAGCGCTACGTCGACTATGTGGGTTCCTGGGGGCCGATGATCCTCGGCCACAGCCACCCGGACGTGCTCGATGCCGTGCGCCAGCAACTGCAACACGGTTTGTCCTACGGCGCGCCGACCGCCATGGAAACCGAGATGGCCGACCTGGTGTGTTCGATCGTGCCGTCGATGGAGATGGTGCGCATGGTCAGCTCAGGCACCGAAGCCACCATGAGCGCCATTCGCCTGGCCCGTGGCTTCACTGGCCGCGACAGCATCATCAAATTCGAAGGCTGCTACCACGGCCACTCCGACAGCCTGCTGGTAAAGGCCGGCTCCGGCGCGCTGACCCAGGGCGTACCCAGCTCGGCCGGTGTGCCGGCGGCGTTCGCCAAGCACACCCTGACCCTGCCGTTCAACGACATCGCCGCCGTCGAGCAGATGCTCAGTGAAGTGGGCCAGGACGTGGCGTGCATCATCGTCGAGCCGGTCGCCGGCAACATGAACTGCGTACCGCCAGCCCCGGGTTTTCTCGAAGGCCTGCGCGAGCAGTGCGACAAACACGGCGTGGTGCTGATTTTCGACGAAGTGATGACCGGTTTCCGCGTGGCCCTCGGCGGCGCCCAGGCGCATTACGGCGTCACGCCAGACCTGAGCACCTTCGGCAAGATCATCGGCGGCGGCATGCCGGTGGGCTGCTTCGGCGGCAAGCGCGAAATCATGCAACACATCGCGCCATTGGGCCCGGTGTACCAGGCCGGTACCCTGTCGGGCAACCCGCTGGCCATGGCCGCCGGCCTGACCACCCTGCGCCTGATCAGCCGCCCGGGCTTCCATGCCGAGCTGACTGACTACACCACCCGCCTGCTGGACGGCCTGCAACAGCGCGCCGACGCGGCTGGCATCCCGTTTGTAACCACGCAAGCGGGCGGCATGTTCGGCCTGTATTTCAGCGGCGCCGACGACATCGTCACCTTTGATGACGTGATGGGCAGCGATGCCGATCTGTTCAAGCGCTTCTTCCACCTGATGCTGGAAGGCGGCGTGTACCTGGCGCCAAGCGCCTTTGAAGCCGGCTTCACCTCGATCGCCCATGGCGAGGCCGAGCTGCAACTGACCCTGGATGCCGCCGAACGCGCGTTCGCAGCCCTGAAATAAACCGCAGAAAAATCGGACACCGCTTGGGCGGTGCCCGATTTGCGGTTTTCCTTACAGAGATTTCCTTGCTTTTAAGAGAATTTACCTGCAATCCGGCAGATAACTTGCCCAACCAGCAGAAAAACGAGTAAAGACTTTGTAAGCAGAGGCCTGCTTATTTCATAATGCGCGCTTATTGGATCCCTTGAGGGTCCGCGTGCCCCGTCAGAGGTAAGTCGATTCCCATGAAACGCACCGGCCGCACCCTGGTTCTGGGCTGCCTGTTGCTCCTTCAGCCGCTGCTGGCACATGCACAAGCAGGCGGCAACTCGTTGTTAATCCCAGCGATGGGTCGTTGCACCCTCAATACCCAGCCAGACAGCCAGGCCGAAGCGCTGAGCGCGTGCCAGAAACAGGCCGACGGCGGGGATGCGCAAGCGCAATACGAGTTGGGCGAGTACTTCCACGACAGCAACAACCCCGCCCGTGACCTCAACAAAGCCTTGAGCTACTTCGAGAAAGCCTCGTTGCAGGGTCACGCCCAGGCGCAATTCCAGCTGGGCACCATGTTCTTCCATGGCGAAGGCGTGCCGGCCAATAACGTTCAGGCCTACATCGTGCTGAAAATGGCCGCAGTCAACGGCGCTGAAGACGCGCTGGACACCGCCGACGAAGTCGCCGAGCACATGCAGCGCGATGAACTGGAAGTGGCTACCCAGGTGCTGGGCCAGATTTTCCGCAATTACCTGCAGGAATTGCAGAGTGCCGACGGGCGCTCGCCCTTCTCACCCCTGCCTTAACTCTTCTGTAAAGCCCGCCTGTGTACCCAGCGGGCTAATGTGCCCAGCGGACTAATGTGGCGAGCGGGCTTATGTGGCGAGCGGGCTTGCCCGCGTTGGGCTGCGCAGCAGCCCCAGTAACGCAATAGCGTTCTTTCAGACAGGCCGCAGTGGCAGCCTCAAGGGCCGCTTCGCAGCCCAACGCGGGCAAGCCCGCTCGCCACATAACCCCGCTCGTCCCAGGTCCCAGGTCACAGGTCACGGGTCACAGGTGAGGCGTATTACTTCTCAGGCATCGGCATCGGAAACGGCATGACATTGCTCACGCCCCGCGCCTCGCTGATCTTGGGTGTGCCCAAGCGCTCGACTTCATCGATGCGCACAATCGAATGCATCGGCACAAAACTGCGCACCACGCCTTCGAACTGCGCCTTGAGCTTTTCTTCGCCCGGGTCGACGACCAGCTGCGTGCGCTCGCCAAAGACGAACTCTTCCACTTCCAGGAAGCCCCACAGATCACTTTGATAGATCTGCTTGGCGTACATTTCGAACACCTGGCCCTGGTTAAGGAAAATCACCTTATAGATTGGAGCTTCACGTTTGGTCATGGTGGGCGAAACACATCGGGGATATAAAAGAGGGCGCGAACTATAGCATGGCACCCGATGCACAACGCTAGGAACCAATGGACATGCCCCCTATAATGCGCGGTTCTTTACCTCCAGTTGACGATTCCCATGGCCAAGAAGCTTTACATCGAAACCCACGGTTGCCAGATGAACGAGTACGACAGCTCGCGCATGGTCGATCTGCTGGGTGAACACCAGGCCCTGGAAGTCACCGCCCGCGCCGAAGATGCCGACGTGATCCTGCTCAATACCTGCTCGATCCGCGAGCGGGCCCAGGACCGTGTGTACTCGCAGCTGGGCCGCTGGCGTGAATTGAAACTGGCCAACCCGGACATGGTAATCGCCGTCGGCGGTTGCGTGGCCAGCCAGGAAGGCGCCGCGATTCGCGACCGCGCACCGTATGTCGACGTGGTCTTCGGCCCGCAAACCCTGCACCGCCTGCCGGAAATGATCGACGCCGCACGCTTCACCAAGCTGCCGCAGGTCGACGTGTCGTTCCCCGAAATCGAAAAATTCGACCATCTGCCCGAGCCACGTATCGATGGCCCGAGCGCCTATGTGTCGGTGATGGAAGGCTGCAGCAAGTACTGCACCTTCTGCGTGGTGCCCTACACCCGTGGCGAAGAAGTCAGCCGGCCGTTTGACGATGTACTGTCGGAAATCATCCACCTCGCCGAAAACGGCGTGCGCGAAGTGACCCTGCTGGGCCAGAACGTCAACGGTTATCGCGGCCTGACCGCCGACGGTCGTCTGGCCGACTTGGCGGAGCTGATCCGCGTGGTAGCTGCCGTAGACGGCATCGAGCGTATTCGCTACACCACGTCGCACCCGCTGGAGTTCTCCGACAGCCTGATCCAGGCCCACGCCGAGGTGCCGGAGCTGGTCAAGCACCTGCACCTGCCGGTGCAATCGGGCTCCGACCGCATTTTGTCTGCGATGAAGCGCAACCACACCGCGCTGGAGTACAAATCCAAACTGCGCAAACTGCGCGCGGCGGTGCCGGGCATCTGCATCAGCTCGGACTTTATCGTCGGCTTCCCGGGTGAAACCGAGAAAGATTTCCAGCAGACCATGAAGCTGATCGAGGACGTCGGTTTCGACTTCTCCTACTCGTTCGTCTACAGCCAGCGCCCCGGCACCCCCGCCGCCGACCTGCTGGACGAAACCCCGGAAGCGCTGAAAAAAGAGCGCCTCAATGCCCTGCAGCACCGCTTGAACCAACAGGGCTTCGAGATCAGCCGACAAATGGTCGGCTCGACCCAGCGCATTCTGGTGACCGATTACTCGAAAAAAGACCCTGGCGAATTGCAGGGCCGTACCGAGAACAACCGAATCGTCAACTTCCGCTGCGACAATCCAACCCTGATCGGCCAATTCGCCGACGTACACATTGATGCAGCGCAACCGCATTCGCTGCGCGGGTCGTTGATCGAGCAATAGTCAAATCACCGCTGCTCAACATGTGGGAGGGGCGGTGCGACGATTCGACTTGCCCCCGATGGCGGTGCATCAGTATCAAATGTACTGACTGACACTCAGCCATCGGGAGCAAGCCCCCTCCCACATTTGAACCGTGCAACATTCCGATGACGTAAGTGCTTTCGCACACCGGTCACTGGCGTTATCCTCTATTTCACTTAAACAGCCAAAGGGCGGCTAAAAGCAACCTTGAACGCACCCATAGCAGAACCCCATCGTTTTCTCCTCGAGCCCTTTGAGGCTCACCGTTTCGCCAATCTGTGCGGACAGTTCGACGAGCACTTGCGCCTGATCGAACAACGCCTGGGCATCGAGATCCGCAACCGCGGCAATCAGTTCGAGCTGATTGGTGAAGCCCCGCACACTAAATCTGCAGAAAACCTGCTGCGCCGTCTCTACCGCGAAACCAAGGGTAGTGAGCTGACGCCAGAAACCGTGCACCTGTATTTGCAGGAATCGGCTGTGGAAGACTTGGCCAACAACCCTGTCGCCGAAGCCAGCGTGGCCCTGCGCACCAAAAAAGGCATGATTCGCCCAAAGGGCTTGAATCAGCAGAAGTACGTCAAGGCAATCCTCGGTAACGATATCAATTTTGGCATCGGCCCCGCCGGTACCGGCAAGACCTACCTGGCCGTGGCCTGTGCAGTGGATGCCCTTGAGCGCGAGCAAGTGCGCCGCATCCTGCTGGTCCGCCCGGCAGTCGAAGCGGGCGAAAAGCTCGGTTTCCTGCCCGGCGACCTGGCACAGAAGATCGACCCGTACCTGCGCCCGCTCTACGACGCACTGTACGAGATGCTTGGCTTTGAATACGTGGCCAAGCTGATCGAGCGCCAGGTGATCGAGATCGCCCCGCTGGCCTACATGCGCGGCCGCACCTTGAGCAACAGTTTCATCATCCTCGACGAAAGCCAGAACACGACGGTCGAGCAGATGAAGATGTTCCTGACCCGTATCGGGTTCGGCTCTACGGCCATTATCACCGGCGACATTACCCAGGTTGACCTGCCCAAGGGCACAAAGTCGGGCTTGGGCCATGTGATTGAAGTGCTCAAGGATGTGCCGGGCATCAGTTTCACGCACTTCTCGCCCAAGGACGTGGTGCGCCACCCGCTGGTGCAGCGGATTGTCGAAGCCTACGAGCGTTTCGAACACCGCGACGATGGCCTCTCCAAGGACGTTCGCCGCGATGCTTGAGCTTGACCTGCAGCTGGCCACCCAAGCGCCCGCCCCCAGCGAAGAACAGTTCCGCCGATGGTGCGCCCTGGCCCTGCGCCAGCGCACCGCCGACTCGGAGCTGACCATTCGCCTGGTGGACGAGCCCGAGGGCCGCGAACTGAACCACACCTGGCGCCAGAAGGACTACGCGACCAACGTGCTGTCGTTTCCCGCTGACGTACCCGATGAGTTGCTGGATATCCCCCTGTTGGGCGATCTGGTGATCTGCGTCGAGGTGGTCGAGCGCGAGGCCAAGGAACAAGGCAAGGCACTAGAGGCCCACTGGGCCCATCTGGTTATCCACGGCTGCTTGCATCTCTTGGGTTACGACCATATAGACGATGACGAAGCCGAGGAAATGGAAACACTGGAACAAACGTTGCTTGCAGAATTGGGTCATCCGGACCCGTATGCAGATGACGACGCTTAAAAACACTTAACTGTAACGACAAAGGATTCAGAGTAATCGCTATGAGCGAAGACCGATCGAGCAACGGGCAGAAGTCATGGCTGGGTAAACTGACCCAGGCTTTTGCCCACGAGCCGAAAAACCGCCAGGAGCTGCTGGAGCTGCTGCGCGAGGCCCATCAGAACAAGTTGCTGGACAGCGAAGCGCTGGCCATCGTCGAAGGCGCCATCCAGGTGGCTGACCTGCAGGTTCGGGACATCATGGTCCCGCGCTCGCAGATGATCAGCATCAAGGCGACCCAGACCCCACGGGAATTCCTCCCGGCCGTGATCGACTCGGCGCACTCGCGCTACCCGGTGATCGGTGAAAGCCATGACGACGTCATGGGTGTCCTGCTGGCCAAGGACTTGCTGCCGCTGATCCTCAAAGAGAACGGCGACAGCTTCAACATCAAGGACCTGCTGCGTCCGGCCACCTTCGTGCCTGAATCCAAGCGCCTGAATGTGCTGCTGCGCGAATTCCGCGCCAACCACAATCACATGGCCATTGTGATCGACGAATACGGTGGCGTGGCGGGCCTGGTGACCATCGAAGACGTGCTGGAACAGATCGTCGGCGACATCGAAGACGAGCACGACGTCGAGGAAGACAGCTACATCAAGCCGCTGCCCAGCGGTGATTTCCTGGTCAAGGCGCTGACGCCGATCGAAAACTTCAACGAGTTTTTCGACAGCGAATTCTCCGACGACGAGTTCGACACCGTCGGCGGCCTGGTGATGAGTGCGTTCGGGCATCTGCCAAAACGTAACGAAACCACTGAGATTGGCGCGTACCGCTTCCGCATCCTGAATGCCGATAGCCGTCGTATCCACTTGATCCGCTTGACCCCTATTGCCCGTTAAGGACTGACATGCGCCGTCTCACCGCACCCGGCTGGCCCGGTAATCTGCTGGCCGTGGTGGCCGGCGCCATCACCACCCTGGCGCTGGCGCCGTTTGACCTGTGGCCGTTTGCGCTGGTCGCGGTGGGCGTGTTCTACGTGGGGCTGCGGGAATTGACACCACGCCAGGCCCTGGGCCGTGGCTGGTGTTTCGGTTTCGGCCTGTTCGGCGCCGGCACCAGCTGGATCTACTACAGCATCCACCACTTCGGCGGCGCTTCGGTGCTGCTGGCTGGGTTCTTGATGCTGCTGTTCACCGCCGCCATCGCCTGGTTCTTCGCCCTGCCCGCCTGGCTGTGGGCACGCTGGCTGCGCCGCAACGAAGCGCCGCTGGCCGACGCCCTGACGTTTGCCGCGCTGTGGGTGGGCCAGGAAGCCTTTCGTGGCTGGTTCCTCACCGGTTTCCCGTGGCTGTACTCCGGCTACAGCCAACTCGACGGCCCCCTCACTGGCCTGGCACCAGTGGGCGGCATGTGGCTGATTTCCTTTGCCCTGGCGCTCACAGCGGCGCTGCTGTGCAACCTGCCGCGTTTACTGGCGAGCAAGCGCAACGCCTTTATCGGCGCGGGCCTGGTGTTGCTGGTAGCGCCCTGGGCCATTGGCCTGGCGCTCAAGCATCACGCCTGGACCAGCCCCTCCGGCGCGCCACTGAGCGTGGCCGCGATCCAGGGCAACGTCGAACAAAGCATGAAGTGGGACCCGGAGCAGCTCAATGCGCAGCTCGCGCTGTACCGCGACATGAGTTTCAGCTCCAAGCCGGTCGACCTGCTGGTGTGGCCGGAAACCGCCGTCCCGGTGCTCAAGGAGTCCGTCGAGGGCTACCTGGGCATGATGGGCAAGTTTGCCGCCGACCGGCACACCGCACTGATCACCGGCGTACCGATTCGCCAGGAAGTGCATCACCAGAAGCGCTATTTCAACGGCATCACGGTGGTGGGCGAAGGTGACGGCACGTACCTGAAACAGAAGCTCGTACCCTTTGGCGAATACGTGCCGCTGCAAGACATGCTGCGCGGGTTGATTGCGTTCTTCGACCTGCCGATGTCGGACTTCGCCCGTGGCCCCGCCGACCAACCGATGTTGCAGGCCAAGGGCTACCAGATCGCGCCGTTCATTTGCTATGAAGTGGTGTACCCGGAGTTCGCCGCAGGCCTGTCGGCCCAGAGCGATTTGCTGCTGACCATCAGCAATGACACCTGGTTCGGCCGCTCTATCGGCCCTCTGCAGCACCTGCAAATGGCCCAGATGCGCGCATTGGAAGCCGGCCGCTGGATGATCCGCGCCACCAACAATGGCGTGACCGGCCTGATCAACCCGTTTGGGCAAATCACCGTGCAGATCCCGCAATTCGAGCGCGGGATCTTGTACGGCGAAGTGGTGCCAATGCATAACCTCACGCCGTATCTGCAATGGCGGTCATGGCCGTTGATCATTGTGTGCCTGGCGTTGTTTGGCTGGGCGCTGCTGGCGGGCCGGATGGCCAAGACGGTCTAAAGGCGAAACACAAAACAATGTGGGAGCGGGCTTGCTCGCGAATGCGGTAGATCAGTCAGAGATGCAGTGGCTGATAAACCGCTTTCGCGAGCAAGCCCGCTCCCACATTTGATTTGCGTCGCTACCTATAAAACACCCGATACCCCACCTGCCCCACTGCCTCGTTGATCAACTGCCCGCTCTGCCATACCGACTTGAATTCCGGCATCCAGCCGCCCAGTGGCCGGGCGTTATCCACGCCCAGAAACCCCACCGGCGCCGGAACCACGGTAAAGCCGGCCTTCTCAAAGCTCCACACCGCACGCGGCATATGCCAAGCCTGTGTCACCACCACCACACGCTTGATGCCCTCGGGCAGCAGAATCTCGGCACTCATCTGCGCATTTTCCCAAGTCGTGCGGCTGCGTTCTTCCTTCCAGCGCACGGTCACGCCAAAGTCATCCTGCATCGACACCGCCATCAGCTCTGCCTCGCTGGGCGGCGTGCCGTAATGCAAACCGCCCGTGGTCAACACCGGCAGCCCCGACGCCTTTGCCAGCCGCGCGGCATAGCGCTGGCGCTCCAGGCCGGTACCGGTCGGTTGGTCGGCGCCCCACGCCGGGTCACCGCGCTCGCGGCCCGAGCCCAACACCACAATTGCGTCGGCGCGCTGGGCCAGGCTCGACCAGTCTGCACGGGCCAGCGGCGCTTCTGTTTCCAGGGCGCGCGCGCCCCACTCGACCATCACCGGCAGGCTGATCAGCCACATGCCGCCCAGTCCAAGGACGAAGCAGCAACCGGCCAGGCGGGGGCGGCTGCGACGAAACCACCAGGCAAAGGCCAGCAGCAGCAAAAGAATGCCGGGCGGCAAGAGCAGTTGTTTGATGAAGTAACGAATAGGCATCGGGCATCTCCAAAGATGCCCGAAGCCTAAGGTGTAACGGGGTTTAGCGACAATCTTTACAGTGCAATGGCGCGGTGATGCCGTTCTGGTGCGGTGAATTACTGGTAGCGGGCGGACCGGAGCTTTTCCGGGCCACGACCGGCCGACAAATCCTTGAGCCACACCACCTTGGCTGAGTGCGCAGGTTCTTTGGCTGGCGGGGTTGCCACCCAAGGAGGCGCACTGCGCCGATTTCGTTCCAGATACGCTTTGATCAGTTCCAGCTCTGCGCGGCTCAGGCCACGCAGCTCAACTTCGACAGGCCGCTCATCACGCAATCGGCCCGCTGTCCTCGCTGCATCCAATGCACGACCCAATCGGTCGATCAGTCCCTCGTAGATATCCGGTTTCGTTGCGATTCGCTGCGATTCAACCATCCCCTCACCTCATTGAAGATATGACTCACTCCCCAATAAACAGCGTAGTCCCCATGGCTGCACCTGCCTGGTGCCGCGACAGACGGCCTCGCCCGCGCAATCAGGGTTTCCCTCGATAGAGTGGGGTCATGTATGCTACGGCGCTTCCTGTAACTCCACTTCCCGCAGGGTTTGGGCACGGACGCGCCGCTTTTTGGTGTCGATCAACCTGAACGTTGCACCGAAGAGGATTAGGCCACCCCTATTCAGTTCAAAAGTAGCCATGCACGAACAATATCAGCCCCGTGAAATAGAAAATGCCGCCCAGTCGTTCTGGGACGAGCAAAAGTCCTTTGAAGTCAGTGAACAGCCGGGCAAGGAGACTTTCTATTGCCTATCGATGTTCCCTTACCCCAGCGGCAAGCTACACATGGGGCACGTGCGCAACTACACCATCGGTGACGTGATTTCCCGCTACCAGCGCATGCAAGGCAAGAACGTCCTGCAACCCATGGGTTGGGACGCCTTCGGCATGCCGGCGGAAAACGCCGCGATGAAAAACAACGTAGCCCCAGCCAAGTGGACCTACGAAAACATCGCCTACATGAAGACCCAGCTGCGCAGCCTGGGCCTGGCGGTGGACTGGTCCCGTGAAGTGACCACCTGCAAGCCGGACTACTATCGCTGGGAACAATGGCTGTTCACCCGCCTGTTCGAAAAAGGCGTGATCTACAAGAAAAGCGGCACCGTGAACTGGGACCCGATCGACCAGACCGTCTTGGCCAACGAACAAGTGATCGACGGTCGCGGCTGGCGTTCCGGCGCGCTGATCGAAAAGCGCGAAATCCCGATGTACTACTTCAAGATCACCGCCTATGCGGATGAGCTCTTGTCGAGCCTCGACGACCTGCCGGGCTGGCCTGAACAGGTCAAGACCATGCAGCGCAACTGGATCGGCAAATCCAAGGGCATGGAAGTGCAGTTCCCGTACAACGTCGACTCCATCGGCGAAGCGGGCGCACTCAAAGTCTTCACCACCCGTCCGGATACCCTGATGGGCGCGACCTACGTCGCCGTGGCCGCCGAACACCCGCTGGCTACCCAGGCTGCACAGAACAATCCTGAGCTGCAGGCGTTTATCGCCGAATGCAAAGGCGGCAGCGTGGCTGAAGCCGACGTCGCCACCCAGGAGAAAAAAGGCCTGCCGACCGGCCTGTTCGTCGAGCACCCACTCACCGGTAAAAAGCTGCCGGTATGGGTCGCCAACTACGTGCTGATGCACTACGGCGATGGCGCCGTAATGGCAGTGCCGGCTCACGACGAGCGCGATTTCGAATTCGCCACCAAGTACAACCTGCCGATCAAATCCGTGGTGCGCACCAGCTCGGGCGACACCAACCCGGCCCCGTGGCAAGACGCCTACGGCGAGCACGGTGAGCTGATCAACTCCGGCGAGTTCGACGGCCTGGACTTCGCTGGCGCCTTCGACGCCATTGAAGTCGCCCTGATCAAGAAAAACCTCGGCGCCTCGCGCACCCAGTTCCGCCTGCGTGACTGGGGCATCAGCCGCCAGCGCTACTGGGGCTGCCCGATCCCGATCATCCACTGCGAAACCTGCGGTGACGTGCCGGTGCCGGAAGACCAATTGCCGGTCGTGCTGCCCGAAGACGTGGTGCCGGATGGCGCCGGTTCGCCGCTGGCGCGCATGCCAGAGTTCTACGAATGCAGTTGCCCGAAATGCGGCCAGCCTGCCAAGCGTGAAACCGACACCATGGACACCTTCGTCGAGTCGTCGTGGTACTACGCGCGCTACGCCTCGCCGCACTATGAAGGCGGTCTGGTGGAAAAAAACGCAGCCGATCACTGGCTGCCGGTGGACCAATACATCGGCGGTATCGAACACGCCATCCTGCACCTGCTGTATGCGCGCTTCTTCCACAAGCTGATGCGTGACGAAGGCCTGGTCAGCTCCGATGAGCCGTTCAAGAACCTGCTGACCCAAGGCATGGTGATCGCCGAGACTTACTATCGCCGCGAAGCCAATGGTGCCTACACCTGGTTCAACCCGGCGGACGTCGAGCTTGAGCGTGACAGCAAAGCCAAGGTCATCAGCGCCAAACTGAAATCCGACGGCCTGCCGGTGGAAATCGGCGGCACCGAGAAGATGGCCAAGTCCAAGAACAACGGCGTCGACCCACAGTCGATGATTGATCAGTTCGGCGCAGACACTTGCCGCCTGTTCATGATGTTCGCTTCGCCGCCTGACATGAGCGCCGAATGGTCGGACTCCGGCGTCGAAGGCTCGCACCGCTTCCTCAAGCGCGTCTGGCGCCTGGCGCACGCCCATGTCAGCCAGGGCCTGCCGGCCAAGCTGAATGTGGCCGCCTTGAGCGAAGAGCAAAAAGTCATTCGCCGCAGCACCCACCTGGCCATCAAGCAAGCCAGCCAGGACGTCGGCCAGAATCACAAATTCAACACCGCCATCGCCCAGGTGATGACGCTGATGAACGTGCTGGAAAAAGCGCCGCAAGCCACTGAGCAGGACCGCGCGCTGGTTCACGAAGGTCTGGAAACCGTCACGCTGTTGCTAGCCCCGATCACGCCGCATATCAGCCACGACCTCTGGAGCCGCCTGGGCCACAGCGACGCGGTCATCGATGCGCGCTGGCCGGTGCAGGACGACAGCGCCCTGGTCCAGGACACGCTGCAGCTGGTGATCCAGGTCAACGGTAAACTGCGTGGCCAGATCGACATGCCGGCTACCGCCAGCCGCGAGGAAGTCGAAGCGGCCGCACGCGTCAACGAGAACGTGCTGCGCTTTACCGAAGGCCTGACGATCCGCAAAGTGATCGTGGTGCCTGGCAAACTGGTCAATATCGTCGCTAGCTAATCGGATCGGGCGCAGGGCTTGAGCCCTGCGCCGAACAAAGCCTTCAGGGCCTCGATAAGGCCCACATGGTTTCAAGGGGAGCAACAAAATGATCAAACGCAATTTGCTGGTTATGGGCCTTGCCGTGCTGCTGAGCGCTTGCGGCTTCCAGCTGCGGGGTACCGGTACCAACGAAATCGCGCTCAAGGAACTGGACGTCAGTGCCCGCGATACCTACAGCGATACAGTCACCCAGCTGCGTCAGGTCCTGGAAAACAGCGGCGTTCACGTCTATAACGGCGCGACCTACAAGCTGTTCCTCGCGGACGAGAAACAAACCCAGCGCAGCATGAGCTACGCCAGCGCCGGCCGTGCATCCGACGTGGAACTGAGCACCGTGCTCAGCTTTGAAGTCCAGGGCCGCGACCACCTGCCTCTGATGGCTGACACCATCCAGGTGCAGAAAATCGTCAGCCACGACGGCAACAACCTGGTGGGCTCGGACTCCGAAGTCCAGCAAGTACGCAAGGAAATGCGCCGCGAGCTGGTACAGCGCATGATCCTGCGCCTGTCGATGCTGACTCCGGAACAACTGGAAACCTTGCAGCAACGCGCTGACGACAAGGCCAAAGCCGATGCCGACGCGCTGAAAGCCGCAAAAGAGTACGAAGACAACACGCCGAAACAATCGCCTGTTGAAGTACCTGTCGAGTAAGCCATACGGGGCGCCCCGCGCGCCCCGTTCGCCCTGCCTATGAAACTCGCCCCCGCCCAACTCGCCAAACACCTGCAAGGTGCTCTCGCGCCCGTCTACATTGTCAGCGGTGATGACCCGTTGCTGTGTCAGGAAGCCGCAGACGCCATTCGCAGCGCCGCCCGCCAGCAAGGCTTCGATGAACGCCAGGTCTTCAGCGCCGACGCCAGTTTCGACTGGGGTACGTTGCTGCAAGCCGGTGCGAGCATGTCGCTGTTTGCCGAAAAACGCCTGCTGGAACTGCGCCTGCCTTCGGGCAAACCGGGCGACAAAGGCGCAGCCGCCCTGATGGAATACTGCTCGCGCCCCGCCGAAGACACGGTGCTGCTGATCAGCCTGCCCAAGCTCGACGGCAGCGCGCAGAAAACCAAATGGGGCAAGGCCCTGGTGGAAGGGACGCAGACCCAGTTCATCCAGATCTGGCCGGTGGACAGCAACCAGCTGCCGCAGTGGATTCGCCAGCGCCTGTCGCAAGCCGGGTTGTCCGCGACGCAAGACGCCGTCGAACTCATCGCGGCCAGGGTCGAGGGCAACTTGCTGGCTGCCGCCCAAGAGATCGAAAAGCTCAAGCTGATGGCCGAAGACGGGCAGATTACCGTCGAAACCGTCCAGGGCGCCGTGGCCGACAGTGCACGCTTTGACGTGTTCGGGCTGGTGGATGCGATCCTCAATGGCGAACCGGCTCACGCCCTGCGCATGCTCGAAGGCCTGCGCGGTGAGGGCGTTGAACCACCGGTGATCCTGTGGGCCCTGGCCCGGGAGCTGCGGGTGCTGGCCAATATTTCGTTGCAATTCAGCCAGGGCATTCCGCTGGACAAGTGTTTCAGCCAGGCCCGCCCGCCGGTGTGGGACAAGCGCAAACCCTTGATGAGCAAAGCCCTGCAGCGGCACTCGGCGCAACGCTGGGCACAACTGTTGCTGGAAGCACAGCGCATCGATGCACAGATCAAAGGCCAGGCGGCTGGCTCGCCGTGGATGAGCCTGAGCCGTTTGTCGCTTTTGATGTCTGGGCAGCGCCTGGCATTGCCTGCTGAATAACCCTTTCTCAAAACCACTGCTGTTCAAATGTGGGAGGGGGCTTGCCCCCGATAGCAGAGTGTCAGGCACTTATCTGTCACTGATACACCGCTATCGGGGGCAAGCCCCCTCCCACATTTTGACCGTATTTACATTTCCACAAATTCGACGGGCTTTACACCGGCCTGGCTTAGGCAGATTATTTGCGCCGTTCCACCCACCCCACGAGAGCATCGACCATGAGCAAAAAGCCATCCAAGCATGGCCCCAACAAGGCCAAATCCATCATCGCCCAGCCACTGTTCCGCAGCCGTCAGGAACGCGCCGGCAAGGGCAAAGGCAGCTACCGCCGCGAAGCCTTCCAGTCTAATAGCTGGGAGGCTTCTTACTTTCTGGCTGCCTGAAGGCAAGCGCCCCTCTGGCATGATAAGGTCTGCACCTGATTTGTAATCCCTGGACCTGTGCATGCCCTCTAGTCTTTCCCGTCGTTGGCACCTTCGCCAACTGATCGCTGCCTCCAGCCTCATTCTGCTAGTCGCCTGCGCGGAAAAACCCACCGCCGCCGACGCGCAACCCCTGCCCAAGCTTCAGACCGCCCCAGTGGTAGCGCCCGCTGTCGTGGCCCCGCTGGCCGTGGACAATCTCGATATCCAACCGACCCAGACCTTTGCCGAATGGCAGGCTGGCTTTCGCGTGCAAGCCTTGCAAGCGGGCATCACCGCCGCTGTTTTCGATAACGCTTTCGCCAATGTCACCCCCGACATGGCGGTGATTCGCGCCGACCGCAGCCAGCCGGAGTTTTCCCGCCCAGTGTGGGAATACATCGACGGCGCCCTGTCGCCGGTGCGCGTGCGCAATGGCCAGGCACTGCTGATCAAGTACGCCGACATCCTGCAAAGCATCGAGCAACGCTATGGCGTCGACCGCCAGGCGCTGGTGTCGGTGTGGGGCATGGAGAGCAACTTCGGCCAGTTCCAAGGCAACAACTCGGTAATCCGCTCGCTCGCGACCCTGGCCTACGAAGGCCGTCGCCCCGGCTTTGCGCAGGCGCAACTACTGGCGGCGCTGCAGATCATCCAGCATGGCGACATCCAGGCAGACCAGATGAAAGGCTCCTGGGCCGGGGCCATGGGCCAGACCCAGTTCATCCCCACGACTTACAACACCCACGCGGTGGACTTCGACGGTGACGGCCGCCGCGATATCTGGAACAGCCCGGCCGACGCCCTCGCCTCCACCGCGCATTACCTGCAAAGCTCTGGCTGGCAGAAAGGCCAGCCGTGGGGCTTTGAAGTCAAGCAACTGCCGGCGAACTTCGACTACGCCCTGGCCGATGGCGGTATCCGCAAAAGCGTGGCTGAGTGGCTGAAGCTGGGCATCCAGCTGCCAACGGGCGCCAGCATGCCGCCGAACGTCGACCAACTGTCTGCCGCCCTGCTGCTGCCGGCTGGCTACCGTGGCCCGGCGTTCCTGGTGCTGGATAACTTCCGCGCGATCCTCAAGTACAACAACTCGTCGTCTTATGCATTGGCGGTGGGGCTGCTGTCGGAGCGCTTTGGCGGCGGCGGTGTGATTCGCGGCGATTGGCCCAAGGATGAGCTGCCACTGAGCCGCTCCCAGCGTATGGACCTGCAGACGGCGCTGAGCGCCAATGGCTATGACGCCGGCAACCCGGACGGGATTATCGGCGCCAACACGCGCAAGGCGATTCGTGCAGCGCAGCAGGCACTGGGCTGGCCGGCGGACGGCTATCCGACGGTGAAGTTGCTGGAGTCGCTGCAGAACCGCTGATTGGCAAGGCCGCTATTGTGGCGAGCGGGCTTGCCCGCGTTGGGCCGCGAAGCGGCCCCAATAGAGCCAAAGCGATTTTCTTGAAAGAATTCGGTGTCCGGTTTTAGGGCTGCTTCGCAGCCCAACGCGGGCAAGCCCGCTCGCCACAGCCACTCAGCACTGGTATCAGGGTTTGAACACCACATCCTGCTCCAGCACCAGCCGCTGCTCCCCCGCATCCAACCGCACCAACGCGCCCATCGGCAACGTGAGGTTCGGGTCGCAATGCCCGCTGCGCCAACCGGACAACACCGGAATGCACAACGGTTCGAAGGTCTGCTTCAGCAGGCGCTCCAGCGCAACACTGTCGACACCCGCCACATCCCCCACCAACACACCGGCTACCTTGTCCAGCTTGCCAGCCAGGCGCAAATGGGTCAGCAGGCGGTCGATCCGGTAGATCGGTTCGTTGACGTCCTCGATAAACAGGATGATGCCGTCGGCGTCGATTTCGTATTCAGTGCCCATCACCGCCGCAATCATCGACAGGTTACCCCCCAGCAGTCGCCCACAGGCAATGCCAGGCTCAATCGTGGTCAACGGGTAGGCAACCGGGTGCGCCAACAGGCTGCCGGCGCCCAGCTGGCCGCGTAGCAGGCTGAATAACGAGGACTCGGTAGGTTGTTGCTTGTCGCCCAACAGGTCGGCATTGAGCATCGGCCCGTGGAAGGTCACGAAACCGGCGTGGCGGCTGATCGCCAGGTGCAAGGCGGTGATGTCGCTGTAGCCTACGAACGGCTTGGGGTTGGCCCGCAGCAGGTCGAAGTCCAGGCTGTCGAGCAGGCGTGGCGTGCCGTAGCCGCCGCGCAGGCAAAAAATGGCATCGATTTCGGGGTCGGCGAAGGCGGCGTGCAGGTCACGCAGGCGCACCGTGTCGCTGCCCGCGAGGTAGCCGTCGCGCTCGTACACACCGCCGAAAATCCGTAACTCGTAGCCACGCGCGCGCATCCATTGCCCGGCTTTTTCCACATCCAGCGCGGCAGGGCCGGCGGGGGCTATCAGGCCGATGGTGCCTTCAGGCCTAAGGGCTGGAACGGCGGCAGTCATACATAACTCTCCCTAGTTAACCCGGAACGAAATGTGGGAGGGGGCTTGCTCCCGATAGCGGTGTATCAGTGACAGATAAGTGCCTGACACCCTGCTATCGGGGGCAAGCCCCCTCCCACATTGGATCTGCGGTGCTACACAGATCTTAAGAAACCAGGCTTGCCTTGACCAGCTTGGCCTGCTCGTCGGCGTGATACGAGGAGCGTACCAGCGGGCCCGAGGCCACGTTCTTGAAGCCCATCTTGTAGCCTTCCTCGGCGAACCAGGCGAAGGTGTCCGGGTGCACGAAACGCTGCACCGGCAAGTGGCTGCGGGACGGTTGCAGGTACTGGCCGAGGGTGAGCATGTCGATGTCGTGTTCGCGCATGCGCTTCATGACTTCGATCACTTCTTCGTCGGTTTCGCCCAGGCCCAGCATCAGGCCGGATTTGGTCGGAATGTGCGGCATCATCTGCTTGAATTTCTGCAGCAGGGTCAGCGACCACTGGTAGTCCGACCCCGGACGCGCGGCCTTGTACAGGCGCGGCACGGTTTCCAGGTTGTGGTTGAACACATCCGGCGGCTCGGCGGCGGTGATTTCCAGCGCCACGTCCATGCGGCCACGGTAATCCGGGACCAGGGTTTCGAGCATCACGTTAGGCGACAGCTTGCGGATTTCGCGGATGCAGTCGGCAAAGTGCTGGGCACCGCCGTCACGCAGGTCGTCGCGGTCTACCGAGGTGATCACCACGTACTTGAGTTTCAGGTCGGCGATGGCGATAGCCAGGCTTTCCGGCTCATTGACGTCCAGTGGCTTAGGACGGCCGTGGCCGACGTCGCAGAACGGGCAACGACGGGTGCAGATGTCGCCCATGATCATGAAGGTCGCGGTGCCGCCGGAGAAGCACTCGCCCAGGTTCGGGCAGGACGCTTCTTCGCACACGCTGTGCAGCTTGTGCTTGCGCAGCAGCGCCTTGATACGGTCGACTTCCGGCGAAACCGGGATGCGCACGCGGATCCAGTCAGGCTTTTTCGGCAGTTCGGTGGTCGGAATGATCTTCACCGGGATGCGTGCAACCTTCTCGGCGCCGCGCAGCTTGACGCCGGCTTCCACCTTGGCACGCGGGGCCGGGGCCGGACGCTCGGTGATGTCCAGCGTCGGGATCATGGTTTGCACTGCATCAGTAGTCATAATCAGTCGATTCCGCCCGTGAGGGTCGTCTGCTCAGCATAGTCGAGGTGTTTGACGAGCTGCGCGCGCAGCCGGGCACTAACCTCGGCAAATTTAATCGGTGTGGCGTGCTCGCTCAGTTGGGTCATCGCCAACCCCGCGTACCCACAAGGGTTGATCCGTCGGAACGGCGCCAGGTCCATGTCTACGTTCAAGGCCAGGCCATGAAACGAACAACCGTGGCGAATGCGTAAACCGAGGGACGCGATTTTCGCGCCTTGCACATACACACCGGGTGCATCGGGCTTGGCCGCGGCGGTCACGCCGTAACTGGCCAGCAGCTCGATGAGGCAAGCCTCCATGCGGCTCACGAGGTCGCGCACGCCAAAACCCAGCTTGCGCACATCCAGCAACAGATAAGCCACCAGTTGACCGGGGCCATGGTAAGTCACTTGACCCCCACGGTCGACCTGCACCACCGGAATATCACCCGGCAGCAACAGATGCTCAGCCTTGCCGGCCTGGCCCTGGGTGAAGACCGGCGGGTGTTCGACCAGCCAGATTTCATCGGGGGCCGACGTGCCGCGCTCATTGGTGAAGCGCTGCATGGCGTGCCAGACGGGCTCATAGGCCATCTGGCCGAGCTCGCGAAAGCCCAGGACCTGTGACATCACAACACCATGTGCACGAAGCCGGTGGCCCGCAGCTCACTGTTGATGTTGTAGAGCTGGTCCTGATCCGTCGCAACGATGTGCAACTGGATCGTGGTGTATTTGCCGGTGGAGCTTTGACGCTCATCCACGCGGTTGTCGTTGATCGTCGCGTATTTGCGCACGATTTCCAGAATCTTGTCCTTGCGGCCCACGCCGGTATCGCTGATCACCTTGACGGGATAATCCGTCACAGGGAATTCGATCTTGGGCGCCTTTACTTCTACTTCTTTATCGGTCATGGCGTAACGGCCTCGTAAGCGTAAGCCGTGGCGACGGGCAAAGCCCCGCGTCGGATCAACGCGGGGCTTTGCAGGTGCACACTATCAGTTGAACAAGCTGTAGAAGAATAGACGGATGCTATCCCACACGCGGCGGAAGATACCACCTTCGTCGACGGCGTCCAGCGCGATCAGGTCGGCGCTGTGCACCACCTTGTCGTCCAGCTTCACTTCGACTTTACCGATCACGTCGCCCTTGGCGATTGGCGCAACCAGTTGCGGGTTCATGGTCATGCTGGCAGCAAGCTTTTTCAGCTGGCCTTTAGGCATGGTCAGGGTCAGGTCTTCAGCCAGGCCGGCCTTGACTTGCGAGGTTGCGCCTTTCCAAACCGGCGCGGTCGCAAGCTCTGCACCCTTCTGATAGAAGGTCTGGGTTTCGAAGAAGCGGAAACCGTAGGTCAGCAGTTTTTGCGTCTCGGCCGCACGGGCCTGCTCGCTGTTGGTGCCGAAAACCACGGCAATCAGGCGCTGGCCGTCACGCACGGCGGACGACACCATGCAGTAGCCGGCTTCTTCGGTGTGGCCGGTTTTCAGACCGTCGACGGTCTTGTCGCGCCACAGCAGCAGGTTGCGGTTAGGCTGCTTGATGTTGTTCCAGAAGAATTCCTTCTGGGAGTAGATCGCGTAGTGCACCGGGTCAACCCGGATGATCGCGCGCGCCAGGATCGCCATGTCGTGAGCCGACGAGTAGTGCTCTGGGTTCGGCAGACCGGTCGGGTTCATGAAGTGGCTGTTGGTCATGCCCAGGTCAGTCACGGTTTTGTTCATCATGTCGGCGAACGCATCTTCGCTGCCGGCGATGTGCTCGGCCAGCGCCACGCTGGCGTCGTTACCGGACTGGATGATGATGCCGTGCAGCAGGTCGCTCACGGTCACTTGCGAACCGACCTTGATGAACATGCGCGAACCGCCGGTACGCCAGGCGTTTTCGCTGACGGTAACCGGGTCGTTCTCGCCGATCTGGCCGCGACGAATTTCCAGGGTCGCGATGTAGGCGGTCATCAGTTTGGTCAGGCTGGCCGGTGGCAGGCGCTGGTCACCGTTGTTCTCGACCAGCACGTTGCCGCTGGCGGCATCCATGAGGACCCAGGCCTTGGCAGCCAGTTGCGGGGAAGCCGGCACCATTTCAACCGCCCAGGCGGCCGGGGTGATGATCAGCGAAAGAAGCAGGCACGTGCGTTTGGCTAAGGTGGTGATGTTCATCCGTCTCTCGAAATTGCTTATGGAAACTTGCCCTCGCGGGCAAAACTTATTCAGACAGCCCGCTACCAGACTGTCACGTGTTCGGTTGCCCGCTCACCCCTTGCCCCTGGGTTTTTGTTGTTCAACGAGCCAACAACCACGGCTCAGGCCCGCGTGCGGGCCTGAACCATCAATGCTTTATTATTCGGCGGTGACCACGCTGGGTTGCCCCAGGTTGGCCAGGCGCACGCTGTTCTGTACTTGCGCGACTTCGCTCGGCGAGCTGATCGGGCCCATGCGCACACGGTGCAGGGTCTGCTGGTTACGCACGATGGAACTGATGAAAACCGGCGCGTTGACCATGCCGCTGAGCTTGGACCTTAACAGTTCTGCCGCATCCGGGTTGGCGAAAGCGCCCACCTGCAGGTACTGACCGCCCACTGTAGACGCGCCAGGCGCTGCATGCGGGACCACGACGGTGTCCGGTGCGTGCTGCGCCGGCGGCGGCGTCCACTGTTCGATCTTGCCGGTCGACGCGGTCACTTGCGGCTGCTGGGTTTGCGGCTCGTTGAGCATCAACGGCGCCGGCTTGCCACGCTGCGCCCAATACTGCGCAGGGTCGATACCTTCGACCTTGACGCGCGCGGTGCCGGTTTCGGCGTAACCGAGTTTCTTCGCGGCGGCGTAGGACAAGTCGATGATCCGGTCCGAATAGAACGGCCCACGGTCGTTGACGCGCAGGATCACCGTGCGGTTGTTGTCCAGGTTGGTCACGCGTACATAGCTGGGCAGCGGCAAGGTCTTGTGCGCCGCGCTCATGCCATACAGGTCATACACTTCGCCGTTGGCGGTGTTCTGGCCATGGAACTTGGTGCCGTACCAGGACGCCGTGCCCGATTGCACGTAAGTCTTGGACTCCTGCAACGGGAAGTAGCTCTTGCCCAGCACGGTATAGGGGTTGGCCTTGTACGGACCGGTGTGCAGGGTTGGCGTAGCGTCCGGGATCTTCGACACGTCGACATCCCACCACGGCGCGCCGTCTTTGTGCGCGCGGTTGATGTCCAGCCCCGGCTGGGACCGCACGGCCGTGCCGCCGGACTTGGGCGCCGGACCACGGCTGGTGGAACAACTGACGACCAGCAGGGACAACGCGGCGAACGCCACCAGCTTGAGCGGTTGATTGAACGGCGATGCCCGCATTACTTGTTGCCCCGTGCTTGGACCAGCATGTCTGACAGCTGATGCACGGCCATGGCGTACATCACACTGCGGTTATAACGCGTGATTGCGTAGAAATTCTTCAGGCCCATCCAGTATTCAGGGCCGTTTTCACCTTCGAGGCGGAATGCCGTGACCGGCATCTCATCGCGTGGCGCATTCTGACTCGACCAGCCCAACGCCCGCAACTCCCCGACCGTCTTGGCCGGTTCGATACCCTGGGTCAGGCCTTCATCGGCACGCTCCCCGCTGACCTCGGCGCGCAGCACCACCGGTTCACCGGCCATCCAGCCGTGGCGCTTGAAGTAGCTGGCCACACTGCCGATCGCGTCGTCCGGGTTGCTCCAGATATTGATGTGGCCGTCACCGTCGAAATCCACCGCATACGCGCGAAAGCTGCTCGGCATGAACTGCGGCAAGCCCATCGCCCCGGCGTACGAACCCTTGAGGCTCAGCGGGTCGACTTGTTCTTCGCGGGCCAGCAGCAGGAATTCGCGCAGCTCCTTGCGGAAGAAGTCGGCGCGCGGCGGGTAATCGAAGCCCAAGGTCGACAAGGCGTCGATCACCCGGTAGCTGCCGGTGTTGCGCCCGTAAAAGGTTTCAATGCCGATAATCGCGACGATCACCTGGGCCGGTACGCCGTATTCCTGCTCGGCGCGGGCCAGTACCGCCTCGTGCTGGCGCCAGAAGTCCACGCCCCGGGCCACGCGGGCGTCGGTGAGGAACATCGGGCGGTATTCTTTCCACTGTTTCACGCGCTCGGCGGGGCGCGAGATGGCGTCGAGGATCGCCTGCTTTTTCTGGGCTTCGCGAAACACGCCCATCAGCTGTTCACCGGCAAAACCGTAGTCGCGGGTCATTTCACCGACAAATTCGGCGACCTGGGGTGAACCATCGTAGTCACCGGCCTGCGCCTCTTGCGTCGCGCCCAGCAGCCCAATCAGGCCCATCCAGGACGCGTGCCGAGTCGCCCAGCCGCGCATTACTTGCATTGACATCTTCACCTTATTCAAACCTGTGCGATCCATTTGCGATGCGTATGAATCGACATCAAAACCCCAAACGCTGACAGCAATGTCACCAGCGAAGTTCCGCCGTAGCTAATGAACGGCAACGGCACCCCAACCACCGGCAGCAGGCCACTGACCATACCGATGTTGACGAAAACGTAAACAAAAAAAGTCATGGTCAAGCTACCGGCGAGCAATTTGCCGAACAAGGTTTGCGCCTGTGCGGTGATCACCAACCCGCGCCCAATCAACAGCAGATAAATCAGCAACAGCGCGCAAATGCCCACCAGGCCGAACTCTTCGCCCAGTACCGCAATAATGAAGTCGGTGTGGCTCTCGGGCAAAAAGTCCAAATGCGACTGCGTGCCCAGTAACCAGCCCTTACCAAATACTCCGCCGGAACCGATGGCCGCCTTCGACTGGATGATGTTCCAGCCGGTGCCAAGCGGGTCACTTTCCGGGTCGAGGAAGGTCAGGATCCGCTGCTTCTGGTAGTCGTGCATAAAGAAGAACCACATGGCCACGGCCACCGGCACGGCGGCCGCCAGCACGCTGAGGATCCAGCGCCAGCGCAACCCGCCCATAAACAGCACGAACGCACCGCCGGCCAGAATCAGCAGCGAGGTGCCAAGGTCGGGCTGGCGCACGATCAGGATGAACGGCACGCCGATCAGGATCAGGCTGATGCCCACATGCTTGAGCTGCGGCGGCAAGGTGCGCTTGGACAGGTACCAGGCGATGGTCGCGGGCATCAGGATCTTCATGAATTCCGACGGCTGGAAGCGAATCACCCCCGGAATATTGATCCAGCGGGTCGCGCCCATGGCGTTGTGGCCCATCACGTCGACCACCACCAGCAGCAACACCCCGGCGACGTAGCCGAGCGGCACCCAGCGCGCCATGAAACGCGGTTCCAGCTGGGCGATCACCACCATCGACAACAGGCCCAGGCCGAACGAGGACGCCTGCTTGATCAGCAAATCCCAGTTCTTGCCGCTGGCCGAATACAGCACGAACAGGCTGCCGGCCGCCAGGGTCAGCAACAGAATCAATAGCGGGCCATCAATGTGCATGCGCTGCAGTAACGTCGCGCGGCGACGCATCACATCCTCGCTGGAGAGGATGCGGTCAAAATTACTCTTCACTGGCCGTAACCTCGGTGGTGCTTGAAGGGGGGCCGCCATATTCGGGCTTGAGCCTGCCGTCGTCGGCCAACAGCCAGGCGTCCATCACTTGGCGCACCACGGGGGCGGCGACGCCGGAGCCGGACTCGCCGTTCTCGACCATCACCGCCACCACGATTTTCGGGTCGTCCGCCGGGGCAAAGCCGACAAACAAGGCGTGGTCACGGTGGCGCTCCTGAACCTTGGAGCGGTCGTATTTCTCGCCCTGCTTGATCGCGACCACCTGGGCCGTACCGCTCTTGCCGGCGATCCGGTATTGCGCGCCGATCGCCGCCTTGCGTGCCGTGCCACGTGCACCGTGCATTACCTGCTGCATGCCGTGGTTGACCTTGGTCCAGTCGGACGGGTCGCGCAGCACGATGTCGGGGATCGGGTTTTCATCCACAGGCCGCTCGCCTTCGACAGTCTTGGCCAGGTGCGGGCGATTCCAGATACCTTTATTGGCCACCAACGCCGTGGCCTGGGCCAGCTGCAAAGGCGTGGCCTGCATATAACCCTGGCCAATCCCGAGAATCAGGGTTTCGCCCGGGAACCACGCCTGTCGACGGGTCGCACGCTTCCACTCACGCGATGGCATCAGGCCAGGGGACTCTTCGAACATGTCCAGGGAGACTTTTTGCCCCAGGCCGAATTTGCCCATATAAGCCGACAAGCGGTCGATGCCGAGCTTATGGGCCAGGTCGTAAAAATAGGTGTCGTTGGAGCGCATGATCGCGGTGTCCAAATCGACATAGCCGTCACCGGTGCGGTTCCAGTTACGGTATTTGTGATCGTAGTTGGGCAGCATGTAGTAGCCCGGGTCGAACACACGGCTGGAGGCCGTGACCACACCCGCGTCCAGGCCGGCAATCGCCACCGCCGGTTTGATCGTCGACCCCGGCGGATAAAGGCCGCGCAGTACGCGGTTGAACAACGGGCGGTCGATGGAATCGCGCAGCTCGGCGTACGCCTTGAAGCTGATGCCGGTCACGAACAGGTTGGGGTCGAAACTCGGTTGGCTGACCATCGCCAGCACTTCGCCGGTTTTCGGGTCCAGTGCCACCACGGCGCCACGTCGACCGCCCAAGGCCATCTCGGCTGCTTCCTGCAGCTTGATGTCCAGGCTCAGCACGATGTCCTTGCCCGGTACCGGGTCGGTGCGCTTGAGCACCCGCAGCACGCGGCCACGGGCGTTGGTCTCGACCTCTTCGTAACCCACCTGGCCGTGCAGCTCGGGCTCGTAGAAACGCTCGATGCCGGTTTTGCCGATGTGGTGGGTGCCGCTGTAATTGACCGGATCGAGGCTTTTCAGCTCTTTCTCGTTGATGCGCCCCATGTAACCGACGGAGTGCGCAAAATGCGGCCCTTGCGGGTAATGGCGCACCAACTGCGCCACCACTTCCACACCCGGCAGGCGGAACTGGTTCACTGCGATCCGCGCGATCTGCTCTTCGGTCAGCTCAAACAGGATCGGCACCGGCTCGAAGGGCCGGCGCCCCTGCTTCATGCGTTTTTCGAAGATCACCCGGTCTTCCGGGGTCAGCTGCAGCACCTCGACGATCACATCGAGGATCTGCTGCCAGTCGCCGGAACGCTCGCGGGTCATGCTCAGGCTGAAGCTGGGGCGGTTGTCCGCGACCACCACGCCATTGCGGTCGAAAATCAGCCCACGGGTCGGCGGAATCGGCTGCACATGCACCCGGTTGTTTTCCGACAATGTGGAGTGATAGTCGTACTGGATCACCTGCAGGAAATACAGGCGCGCAATCAGCACGCCGATCAGCCCGACCACTAGAAACGCACCAAATACCACGCGAGCGCGTACCAGGCGTGCGTCTTTCTCGTGGTCCTTGATGCGGATCGGCTGGGTCATCGGGAGGGGCGCAGATTATTTGTGGTAAGGGTGCCCGGACAGAACTGTCCAGGCGCGATACAGCTGTTCACCGATCAGAATTCTTACCAACGGGTGCGGCAACGTCAGCGCCGACAGCGACCAGCGCTGGTCCGCCCGCGCACAGACTTCCGGCGCCAGCCCCTCGGGGCCACCGACCATGAAGTTGACCGTACGCGAATCCAGGCGCCAGCGATCCAGTTCCACCGCCAGTTGCTCGGTGCTCCAGGGCTTGCCGTGCACTTCGAGGGTGACGATGCGCTCGTTGGGGCCGACCTTGGCCAGCATGGCTTCGCCTTCCTGATGGATAAAGCGCGCCACATCGGCATTCTTGCCCCGGGTATTGAGCGGTATCTCTACCAGTTCCAGCGAAAGCTCGGCGGGCAGACGCTTGGCATATTCATGCCAGCCTTCTTCTACCCACTTGGGCATGCGTGAACCGACAGCAATCAGACGCAGGCGCACAGCCGTTCCTTATTCCTGGTCTTTGTTCAGCTTGTCGAAGTGCGCGTGGCCCACTTCCGGGCTGTGGTGCTTGCCATCGGCGGCACGGCTCTGCTCGGCGCCTTTCCACAGACGCTCCAGGTCGTAGAACTGACGGGCGTTGGAAGTCATCATGTGAACGATCACGTCGTCCATGTCCAGCAGCACCCAGTCGCTGTCGCCCTTGCCTTCTTCACCCAGTGGCTTGACGCCTTGGGCTTTGACGGCTTCGCGAACCTTGTCCAGCATCGCGCCGATCTGGCGGTTGGAGGTACCGGTAGCGATGATCATGAAGTCGGTGATGCTCTGCTTGTCGCGCACGTCCAGGACTTGAATGTCCTGAGCCTTAACGTCTTCCAGGGCGGCAACGGCCACTTTCACCAGCTCTTCGCCAGCCAGTTCCGGGCCAACGTGGGCTTCGACCGGCAGTGGCGCGCTTTTGAACGTGCCTTTGCGCTTAACTTTGCTTACGTCTTTGTTCGTCATAAAAAACTCGTTTTGCTCGTATGTTCGGGCGCTTGCTGCACGAATGTTCGTGCGTTCAAGCGCGCCTTTTCAGTTCGACGCACGGTAAAGCCCGTGCGCATCGATGTAGGCCAGGACCGCGTCAGGCACCAGGAAACGTACCGACTTACCGCTGGCCAGCAGTTGACGGATCTGGGTGGCAGACACCGCAAGCGGGGTCTGCCAGACGAATGCAATATTCCCGTTCGGCCCGGTCAGGGCCAAGGGGTCACTTACCGACCGCGCGGCCAGCAGGTTGCGCAAGGCATCCGGCGGTTCGCTGTCGGCATCCGGGCGTTGCAAAACCAGGATGTGGCAATGCTGGAGGAGTTCCTCCCAGCGATGCCAAGAGGGCAGGCCGCAAAATGCGTCCCAGCCCAAAAGCAGAAACAACTGGTCGTCCGCGGCCAACTCGGCGCGCATCAGTTCCAGGGTGTCGACAGTGTAGGACGGTTTATCGCGTTTGAGCTCACGATCGTCCACCACCAGCGGCGGTATGCCGGTTACGGCAAGGCGCACCATCTCGAGGCGCTGTTGCGGTGACACTTGTGGCGTGTCGCGATGCGGCGGCCGCGCATTGGGCATCACGCGCAACTCATCCAGCCCAAGGGCGTCCGCGACTTCCAGGGCACTGCGCAAATGGCCGATGTGCACGGGGTCGAAGGTGCCGCCGAGCAGCCCGATGCGTTTAGCCATCAAGTGCGCACATGACCGTCGCCGAACACCACGTACTTCTCGCTGGTCAGGCCTTCGAGACCAACCGGGCCGCGTGCGTGGAGCTTGTCGGTGGAAATGCCGATCTCCGCGCCCAAGCCATACTCGAAGCCGTCGGCAAAACGCGTGGAGGCGTTGACCATCACCGAAGCGGAATCCACTTCGTTGAGGAAGCGCCGGGCGTCGCTGAAATGCTCGGAAACAATAGCGTCGGTGTGCTTGGAACCGTAGGTGTTGATGTGTTCGATGGCCTCGTCCAGGTCGTCGACAATCTTGATCGACAGGATCGGCGCCGTGTACTCGGTGTACCAGTCCAGCTCGGTCGCCTCGATCACGTCCGCACCCAGCAGCGCACGGGTACGCTCGCAACCGCGCAGCTCAACGCCCTTGTCGCGATAGATGGCAGCCAGCGGCGGCAGCACGCGCTCGGCAATGCCAGCGTGCACCAACAGGGTTTCCATGGTGTTGCACGGGGCGTAGCGGTGGGTCTTGGCGTTGTCGGCGATGCGGATCGCCTTGTCGATATCGGCAGCGATGTCGATGTACACGTGGCACACGCCGTCCAGGTGCTTGATGACCGGCACCTTGGCATCGCGGCTGACGCGTTCGATCAGGCTCTTGCCACCACGCGGCACGATCACGTCGACGAATTCCGGCATGGTGATCAGCGCGCCCACGGCGGCGCGGTCGGTGGTTTCCACCACTTGCACCACTTCGGCGGGCAACTCGGCCACGGCCAGGCCCTGCTGAATGCAGGCGGCAATGGCGCGGTTGGAATTGATCGCCTCGGAACCGCCACGCAGGATGGTCGCGTTGCCCGACTTGAGGCACAGGCTCGCAGCGTCGATGGTCACGTTCGGGCGCGACTCATAAATGATGCCGATCACGCCCAGCGGCACGCGCATCTTGCCGACCTGGATGCCGGACGGCAGGTAGCGCATATCGCGGATCTCACCGATGGGGTCAGGCAGCTTGGCCACCTGACGCAGGCCTTCGATCATGTCGTCGATACGCGCCGGGGTCAGCGCCAGGCGATCCAGCAGGGCCGGTTCCAGGCCATTGGCTCGACCGTTGGCCAGGTCCAGTTCGTTGGCGGCGGTCAGCTCGGAGCGCGAAGCATCCAGAGCGTCGGCGGCCGCAAGCAGGGCACGGTTCTTCTGCGCGGTGCTCGCGCGGGCGATCAACCGCGAGGCCTGCCGGGCAGCGCGACCCAGGCGGGTCATGTAGTCAAGAACGGACTCAGTCATGGTCAGGGAGTCTTGGCAAAGAGGAAAGCGGCAGATTATAGCTGTGACGCCGCCCGACTGACAGCGGTGAGGGGCGGATGGTCGAAATGAACTGTAAAAAGTTGGGGTTCAGCAGTAATTAAGGTGCGAGTTGTTATTATTCGGTCACATTTAGCCGTATTTACCCAGACCGCCATGTCCAGCTTTTCGCCGCAACTCCCCGCCAGCGCCCTGCCCGACAGCTTCTTCGACCGCGATGCGCAAATTCTTGCGCGTGAATTGCTGGGCAAAGTCATCCGCCATCGCGTCGGCGATACCTGGCTTTCAGCGCGAATTATTGAAACCGAAGCCTATTACGTGGCCGAAAAAGGCAGCCACGCCTCACTCGGCTACACAGAAAAGCGTAAGGCTTTGTTTCTGGACGGTGGCCATATCTACATGTACTACGCCCGTGGCGGCGACTCGCTGAACTTCAGCGCGCAAGGTCCGGGCAATGCCGTGCTGATCAAGTCGGCCTATCCGTGGGTCGACGAGGTGTCCGGCCCAGCGAGCCTGGCGCAGATGTTATTGAACAACCCGGCCGCCGACGGCAGCCCCCGCCCCTCGCAGAAACTCTGCGCCGGGCAGACGCTGCTGTGCAAAGCGCTGGGCCTGAAAGTGCCGATGTGGGACGCCAAGCGCTTCGACCAGGAACTGCTCTACGTCGAAGACGTGGGCCAGGCGCCTACGCAGATTATCCAGACCACCCGCCTGGGCATCCCCAGCGGCCGTGACGAACATTTGATGTACCGCTTCGTCGATGCGGGCTACGCGCCCTATTGCACGCGGAACCCGCTGCGCCGGGGCCAGGTCGAAGGCCGGGATTATTTTTTGATTTGAATTGAGACGGCTGCTCTTGCTGGAAAACGATATCCGCCACACAGC
>NZ_WKCB01000047.1 GCF_021606685.1 Pseudomonas syringae | reverse complement strand
CACCGCTCTACCAACTCCTTCTGGGCTTGAATGAACTCAAGCAACTCGCTGTCGAATCTCGCATAACTCTTTGTTTACCAAGGAGTTTTCCGTTTCGACTGCGCCGGAAGTGGGGCGAATTATAGACAGATATAAATCGCCGTCAACAGTTAATTTCAGGTTTATTCGGATTTGAGCGTAATACGCGCAAATGCCTTCTTGCCTGCCTGGCAAACGTGGGTAGCGCCCAGCTGGTATATAAAGGTGCGATCAACAACCTCACCATCTATACGCACACCGCCAGAACCCAGAAGGTCACGGGCAACTGCCGAGTTCTTCACCAGGCCCGCCTTATTAAGGACAGCAGCAATCGGCATTGCCTCAGCCGCTGTCAGCTCGATCTCCGGCAGGTCATCCGGCAACTCGCCATCCTTCATACGATTACCCGCTGCACGGTGAGCATTGGCTGCTGCCTCTTCACCATGGAAGCGCGCAACGATCTCTTCCGCCAGCTTGATCTTCACATCACGCGGGTTCGCACCCGCCTCGACGTCAGCCCGCAGTGCATTGATCTCATCCATCGAACGGAAGCTGAGCAGTTCAAAGTAGCGCCACATCAATGCATCTGGAATCGAAACCAGCTTGCCGTACATCACGCCCGGCGCTTCCTGGATACCGACATAGTTACCCAGGGACTTGGACATTTTCTTGACGCCATCCAACCCTTCCAGCAACGGCATGGTCAGGATGCACTGCGCTTCCTGCCCATAGGCACGCTGCAGTTCACGCCCCATCAGGAGGTTGAACTTCTGGTCAGTGCCGCCCAACTCGACGTCAGCACGCAACGCAACGGAGTCATACCCTTGAACCAGCGGGTACAGGAACTCATGAATTGCGATCGGCTGGTTGGTCGAATAGCGCTTGTCGAAGTCATCACGCTCAAGCATGCGTGCCACGGTGTACTGGGAAGTCAGGCGAATAAAGTCCGCAGGCCCCATCTGGTCCATCCAGGTGGAGTTGAAGGCCACCTCGGTTTTAGCCGGGTCGAGAATCTTGAACACCTGAGTCTTGTAGGTCTCGGCATTATCGAGGACTTGCTCACGAGTGAGCGGCGGGCGCGTTGCGCTCTTGCCGCTCGGATCCCCGATCATCCCCGTGAAGTCACCTATAAGGAAGATGACCTGATGCCCCAGCTCCTGGAACTGGCGCAGCTTATTAATAAGCACGGTATGACCCAGGTGCAGATCCGGCGCCGTCGGATCAAAGCCGGCCTTGATACGCAGGGGCTGGCCACGCTTGAGCTTTTCGATCAGCTCCGCCTCGACCAACAGTTCTTCCGCACCACGTTTTATCAGCGCTAGCTGCTCTTCAACCGACTTCATAACAGACCCGCAAGGCTCAGATTCAAAAGGGAACCAACCATACAAGATCAGGGACTAATTACAAGTTTTGCCCTGCGCACGGACACCGTTCAGCAAGCCCGGCATTCGCGAGCTTGCGCCACAGATGATTTGGTTATATTTTATACAGTTATTTCATCTTCATCATGTCATTCATCTTTTCCATTTCATCTTCAAAGTCAAAATTACTTATGACCACAGAACCGTCTAAAGCGCCGCCGCTTTACCCTAAGACCCACTTGCTTGCCGCAAGTGGTATCGCAGCCCTTCTCAGCCTGGCGCTCCTGGTATTCCCTTCCAGTGACGTAGAAGCCAAACGAACATCCCTGAGCCTTGACTTGGAAAGTCCGGTTGAACAACTGACACAAGATCAAGACGCTTCCGACGCTCAACAAGCCACAAATGCAACCGGCGAATCGCCGTTCGCTCAGATCGACAACAGCCCGGAAAACTCGCAGCAAGCCACTCAAACTCCACCAGCGCCTACTGTCGACGCGGCCAAGAACCCTCAGCACCGCGAAGTAATCGTGGCCAGAGGCGACACCCTGTCGACCCTGTTCGAGAAGGTCGGTCTCCCCGCCTCTACCGTTAACGACGTGCTGGCCAGCGACAAGCAAGCCAAGCAATTCACCCAGCTCAAACACGGCCAGAAGCTTGAATTCGAGTTCAGCCCCGACGGCCAGTTGAACAACCTGCACAGCAACCTCAACGACCTCGAAAGCATCACCCTGACCAAAGGCGCCAAAGGCTTTGCGTTCAACCGCATAACCACCAAGCCTGTGACGCGCTCCGCCTACGTGCATGGCGTGATCAACAGCTCGCTGTCGCAGTCCGCGGCTCGCGCTGGCCTGTCCCACAGCATGACCATGGACATGGCCAGCGTGTTTGGCTACGACATCGACTTCGCCCAGGACATCCGCCAGGGTGACGAATTCGACGTGATTTACGAACAGAAAATGGCCAACGGCAAGGTGGTCGGCACCGGCAATATTCTTTCCGCGCGTTTCACCAACCGCGGCAAGACCTACACCGCCGTGCGCTACACCAACAAGCAGGGCAACAGCAGCTACTACACGGCTGATGGCAATAGCATGCGCAAGGCGTTCATCCGTACCCCGGTTGACTTCGCTCGTATCAGCTCGCGCTTCTCCATGGGCCGCAAGCATCCCATCCTGAACAAGATTCGCGCCCACAAAGGCGTCGATTATGCCGCCCCGCGCGGTACGCCAATCAAGGCGGCCGGTGACGGCAAGGTACTGTTGGCCGGGCGTCGCGGCGGTTACGGCAACACCGTGATCATCCAGCATGGCAACACCTACCGTACGCTGTATGGCCACATGCAAGGCTTTGCCAAAGGCGTGCAGACTGGCGGCACTGTGAAGCAAGGCCAGGTGATCGGTTATATCGGCACAACAGGCCTGTCCACCGGGCCGCACTTGCACTACGAGTTCCAGGTCAACGGCGTACACGTTGATCCGCTGGGCCAGAAGCTGCCGATGGCCGACCCGATCGCCAAGGCCGAGCGTGCGCGCTTCATGCAACAGAGCCAGCCGCTCATGGCGCGTATGGATCAGGAGCGCTCCACCCTGCTCGCCTCGGCGAAGCGTTAAGGTATGCCGCTCTATATCGGTGTGATGTCCGGGACCAGCCTCGATGGCCTGGACATCGCCCTGATCGAGCAAGGCCCGGCGGTCAACCTGATCGCCACGCACTACATCCCCATGCCGCAAGCACTGCGCACCGAGCTGCTTGGCCTGTGCGCCAGCGGCCCGGACGAAATCGCACGCTCGGCAATTGCCCAGCAGAACTGGGTACAGCTTGCCGCACACGGCATTCACGCCTTGCTCGACCAGCAAAACCTCAAACCTCAGGACATTCGCGCGATTGGCAGCCACGGCCAGACCATCCGCCACGAACCTGCGCGCGGCTTTACCGTGCAGATCGGCAACCCGGCGCTACTTACCGAGTTGACCGGCATCACGGTGGTCAGTGATTTCCGCAGCCGCGACGTGGCTGCCGGTGGTCAAGGTGCTCCACTGGTGCCAGCGTTCCATGAAGCCTTGTTTGGTGAGCGCACCGGTAACCGCGCTGTATTGAACGTCGGAGGTTTCAGCAATCTCAGCCTGATCGAAACCGGCAAGCCTGTAGCCGGCTTCGACTGCGGGCCGGGCAATGTGTTGTTGGATGCCTGGATTCATCAACAACGCGGCGAACACTTTGACCGCGATGGCCAGTGGGCCGCCGGTGGCAAGGTAGTACCTCAGCTTCTCACCGCACTGCTGAGTGACCCGTTCTTCGTGACCCAAGGCCCGAAAAGCACCGGGCGTGAAGTGTTCAACCTGGAATGGTTGCAGCAACACCTTGGACGCTTACCCGCTTTCGAGCCCCAGGACGTACAGGCCACTTTGCTGGAACTGACCGCGCTGACCATCATCGAGTCCCTGCAAACCGCACAAGCCCACACCGAAACCCTGCTGGTGTGCGGCGGCGGCGCCCACAACGGCACACTGATGCGCCGCCTGGCCGCGCTGCTCCCTGCCACTCAGGTCAGCAGCACCGCCACTTACGGTGTGGACCCGGACTGGGTCGAGGCCATGGCCTTCGCTTGGCTGGCCCATTGCTGCCTGGAAGGCATCGCCGCCAACCGCCCGAGCGTCACCGGCGCACGCGGGCTGCGGGTACTGGGCGCAATCTACCCGGCCTGATCTGCTGAATCTGCAGACAGCAAAACGCCGCTTGGCCGATCAAAGCCAAGCGGCGTTCTTGTATCCGCTGTCGATCAGATCGAGAACGAAGACCCGCAACCACAGGTAGTCGTGGCGTTAGGGTTCTTGATCACGAAACGCGAACCCTCCAGACCTTCCTGGTAATCCACCTCGGCACCTGCCAGGTATTGGAAGCTCATCGGGTCCACGACCAGGCTTACGCCCTCGCGCTCAACGATGGTGTCATCGTCGGCCACATCTTCATCGAAGGTAAAACCGTACTGAAACCCTGAACAACCGCCGCCCGTAACGAATACGCGCAGCTTCAAGCGATCATTACCCTCTTCATCGACCAGGCTCTTCACCTTGTGCGCAGCACCGTGGGTGAATTGCAAAGCCGTGGGGGTGAAGGATTCAACGCTCATGCTGATAATCTCCCGGCGTAACGCCGCCATATGCGTAATGGGCGGCATTATCCGCTTCTCCTAGAAAAGCGGTCAACTATTGTTACGGTATATCAATCTGCACAGCCGCCATTAAAAACACAAAAGGCCCGATCAACGGGCCTTTTGCGCAACCGCCAAGCAGCGTTAAGGCAGCATGCCGGCGTGGGACAAGCCCAGCTTTTCATCCAGGCCAAACAGGATGTTCATGTTCTGTACCGCCTGGCCCGACGCGCCCTTGACCAGGTTATCGATCACCGACAGCACCACGACCAGGTCGCCATCCTGCGGACGGTGCACCGCAATGCGGCACACATTGGCGCCGCGCACGCTGCGGGTTTCCGGGTGGCTGCCGGCCGGCATTACATCGACGAACGGCTCGTTGGCATAGCGTTTTTCAAACAGCGCCTGCAGATCAACCGAACGATCCACCACGGTTGCGTACAACGTGGAGTGAATACCGCGAATCATCGGCGTCAGGTGCGGCACGAAGGTCAGGCCCACGTCCTTACCCGCTGCACGACGCAGCCCTTGGCGGATTTCCGGCAAGTGGCGATGCCCTTTTACCGCATAGGCCTTCATGCTTTCCGACGTCTCGGAATATAGCGAGCCGACCGCCGCGCCACGACCGGCGCCGCTCACACCCGACTTGCAGTCCGCGATCAGACGCGAGGCATCCGCCAGCCCGGCTTCGAGCAATGGCAGGAAACCCAGCTGCGTCGCAGTCGGATAGCAACCCGGCACGGCGATCAGGCGCGCTTGCTTGATCTGCTCACGATTGACTTCCGGCAGGCCATACACCGCCTCCTCCAGCAACTGCGGCGCACCGTGCGGCTGGCCGTACCACTTGGCCCACTCATCGGCATCCTGCAAGCGGAAGTCGGCCGAGAGGTCGATCACCTTGGTGCCGGCGGCCAGCAGCTCGCCGGCCAGCGCATGGGCCACACCGTGCGGGGTGGCAAAGAACACCACGTCACAGGCGCCCAGGGTCTTGATGTCCGGCACGCTGAACGCCAGGCCGTCGTAGTGGCCTCGCAGGTTCGGGTACATATCGGCCACGGCCAGCCCGGCCTCGGATCGAGAGGTGATGACCACCACCTCAGCTTGCGGATGCTGAGCCAACAGACGCAGCAATTCGACACCGGTGTAACCCGTGCCGCCGACGATACCGACCTTGACCATAAACCTGCCCTCAACGAACCCACTGGAAAGCCGTCGATAATAGGGGCCGTATCGTCCTGCGACAACCGTCAACGTGACGTACGGGCGCATGAGCCACTACTATCTTGGCTACCGTGAACCTGGGAATAACTAGAAATGCTCTATCTATGGATCAAAGCCTTCCACATCATCAGCATCGTCTGCTGGTTTGCCGGGCTGTTCTACCTGCCGCGCCTGTTCGTCTACCACGCCCAAAGCGAGGACACCGTCAGCAAGGAACGCTTCAGCCTCATGGAGCGCAAGTTGTACCGGGGCATCATGGGCCCGGCGATGATTGCCAGCCTGATATTCGGCGGCTGGCTGATCTACCTCAACCCCGCCATCTTCCAATCCGGCGCGTGGATCCACGCCAAGCTGACCCTGGTGGTGCTGCTGATCGGCTACCACCACATGTGCGGCGCGCAGGTAAAACGTTTCGCCCGTGGCGAAAACACCCGCAGCCATGTCTTTTATCGCTGGTTCAATGAGGTGCCCGTTCTGATATTGCTGGCTATCGTAATTTTGGTCGTGGTCAAACCGTTCTAATTTCAATTACTCGGGGTACCTCCAATGTCACTGCCCGCTTTGCTCGAACAACGTCTGCGCCTGCCCGTGGTGGCTGCGCCGATGTTTCTGATTTCCAACCCGCAACTGGTCCTGGCCTGCTGTCGCAATGGGGTGGTCGGCAGCTTCCCGGCGCTCAACCAGCGCGAGAGCAGTGGCTTCAAGGCCTGGCTGGAAGAGATCGAAGCGGGCCTGGCGCAGCTGGACAACCCCGCGCCGTATGCCGTCAACCTGATCGTGCACAACAGCAACCCGCGGCTCGAAGCCGACCTGGCGATCTGCGTCGAGCACAAAGTGCCGATCGTCATCACCAGCCTGGGCGCGGTCAAGGAACTGGTGGATGCCGTGCACAGCTATGGTGGCCTGGTGTTCCACGACGTGACCACACGGCGCCACGCCGAGAAAGCCGCTGAAGCCGGCGTGGATGGCCTGATTGCCGTGGCCGCCGGCGCAGGTGGCCATGCTGGCACCTGGAGCCCGTTTTCGCTGATCGCCGAGATTCGTCAGTTCTTCGACAAAACCCTGCTGCTGGCCGGTTGCCTCAACCATGGTCATGAGATACTCGCCGCCCAACTGCTGGGCGCCGACCTGGCCTATTTCGGCACGCGCTTTATCGGCACCACCGAAAGCCACGCCCCGGATGCCTATAAAGAGATGCTGCTCACATCGCGCGCCGCCGACATCGTGCACACTCCCGCTGTCTCCGGTGTGCCCGCAAGCTTCATGCGCCAGAGCCTGGAGAACGCCGGGTTTGACCTCGCCGCGCTGCAAGGCAAAGGCGAAGTCAACGTTGGTTCCAAGCTCAAACCGCTGAGCGACGAAGCCAAGGCTTGGAAGACCGTATGGTCGGCCGGCCAGGGCGTCGGCGAAATTGATGATTTGCCCAGCGTCGATGAACTCGTTGCGCGCCTGGATGCCGAATACCGCAAGGCGCGCGAGCAGGCGGCACAGCTGCGCTGGCCACGTTGACCCAACCGCACGGCCCGCCGTTTGAGCAGGCCTGCACAACCCTCCTGAATAAGTGACAAGGATGCCTGCATGAGCGACAACCGTTTCAAGATTGTGTTTGATGGGGCCTTGCTCCCAGGCGTCGAGAGCACCACTGCCAAACTCAATCTGGCTGAGCTGTTCAAGAGCGATGTCGAGGCCATCGAGAAGCTCTTCACCGGCCGCCCGGTCGCACTGAAACGCGACTTGTCCCGCCCCGATGCCGACACCTATCTCACTGCGCTGAAAAACGCCGGGATCGACGCACGTATCGAAGCCGAACAACCCGTGGCCTTCAGCCTTGCCGAAACCCACGAGACGGAATCCGCGGCCTCTGACTTCTCCCGCCCGGCCGCCTCACCCTATGCACCGCCGCGTGCAGCCGTGGGCGATGACCTGCCCGAGTACGCCGCCCTCAAGGTGTTCACTATTCACGGGCGCATCGGCCGCCTGCGCTACCTGGCCTGGACGCTGGTTTTGACCCTGGCCATGCTCGTTGCCGGCGGCATCATCAGTACCGTGAGCTTCGCCGTGGCAACCGCTTCCCCAACTGCAGGCACCATCCTTGGCGTGCTGCTGGGTCTGGCGCTGTTTGTGGCGCTGGTCTGGGTCAGTGTGCAAATCGGTGTGCAGCGCCTGCACGACCTGGGCTGGTCAGGCTGGCTGTACTTCCTCAACCTTGTACCGCTGGTGAACAGTGTTTTCCCGATCCTGCTGCTGGTATTGCCGGGCAATGCAGGCGCCAACCAGTACGGCGCGCCACCACCGCGCAACTCCACCGCCGTCAAAGTGCTGGCCACCCTGTGGCTGGCGTTTATTCCGGTGATGCTGGCCATCGTGGTCACGCTGGGGATGAACGGTTACCTGGACCAGCTCGAAGCCAATATGGACAGCGGCTACGAAAACAGCTCCATCACCTCCGATGAAGACTACGACCAAGGCGCCACAGTCGAGGAAGACGAAGCGCAAAGTGCTGACGAAGCGGCCGAACCTGTAGACTCTGCGCAACAGTGAGAAACGCCCGCCGCCTGTGATGCCCCATCACAGGCCCGGCGGCGTTGCGATGGAGAAAGGCATGACCCGTTACGCTCTGATCACCGGTGCCTCCAGCGGCATCGGCCTGGCCTTGGCCGAAGCACTGGCCCGGCGTGGCCGCAGCTTGATTCTGGTGGCCCGCCAGCGTGATCAGTTGGAAAACATTGCAATCGAATTGACCCAACGGTTTGGCGTCGAGGTGCTGTTTCGGGCCTGCGACTTGGGCGAACCGCTGCGCTTGTCCGGGTTCCTGCTGGAACTTGAAGAAGGCGAACGGCAGATCGACCTGCTGGTGAACTGCGCCGGCATCGGCACCAGCGGGCCCTTCCTGGCCCAGGACTGGATGACCGAGCAAGACCTGATCGAAGTCAACGTCCTGGCCCTGACTCGCATGTGTCATGCCCTCGGTAATGCCATGGCGCTGCATGGCGGTGGGCAGATCCTCAATGTGGCGTCGGTGGCGGCGTTCCAGCCCGGCCCGTGGATGAGCAGCTACTACGCCAGCAAAGCCTACGTGCTGCACTTTTCCGAAGGCCTGCGTGAAGAACTCAAGAGCTGTGGCATCAAGGTGTCGGTGCTGTGCCCCGGCCCTACGCGCACTGCATTCTTCGGCACCGCGCAGATGGACACCGCCAAGCTCGAGCGCAGTGACGCACTGATGAGCCCTGAAGAGGTGGCGCTTTACACGGTGCGCGCGCTGGAAAAAAACAAAGCCATCATCATTCCCGGTCGGCGCAATCGCTGGCTGGCCTTCAGCCCACGCCTGAGCCCACGCTGGCTGACGCGCAAGATCGCCGGGGCCATCAACAAGGCCTATTGCCCGCGCTGACCGGCTGAGTACACTGACCCTGCACTTTCATAATGGAGAAACAGCTGTGGATACTCTGTTCACCAAGATCATCAACAGAGAAATACCCGCGGATATCATCTACGAAGATGATCAAGTCCTGGCCTTCAAGGACATCGCTCCGGCGGCGCCTGTGCATTTCCTGGTCATCCCCAAGAAACACATCCGCACCCTCAATGACCTGACCGAGGAAGACAAAGCCCTGGCCGGTCATATCCTGTTCACCGCCCAGCGCCTGGCCGTGGAACAAGGCTGCGAGGAAGGCTTCCGCGTGGTGATGAACTGCAACCCCAAAGGCGGGCAGACCGTTTATCACATCCATATGCATGTGCTGGGTCAGCGCCAGATGAACTGGCCGCCGGGCTGATACCCACGTGCAGGGTCGCCGCCAAACCCGGCATGCGACCCTATGGCCTTGACTCAGCGCAAACGCTTGGCCCTCTCTTGCGGTAAACTGGCCGCCGAGATTCTTCCCGGAGGTCAGCATGACTACCCAACGTCACTACTCGCCGATTGACCGTCTGTTGCTGCAAGCCGACATGGCCATGCGCACGCTGCTGCCGTTCAGCGGCCAGCCGTATCGCCCGTCGCCCGCCATCGTGCAGCCCGACGCACAGATGAGCGAGACCGATACCCGCCACGTCGCCGGCCTGATGCGTATCAACCATACCGGCGAAGTCTGTGCCCAGGCGCTGTACCAGGGCCAGGCCCTGACCGCCAAGCTGCCGCAGGTGCGCGCGGCGATGGAGCATGCAGCCGAGGAAGAGATCGACCACCTGGCCTGGTGCGAACAACGTATCCGCCAACTCGGCAGCCACCCGAGCGTGCTGAACCCACTGTTTTATGGTTTGTCGTTTGGTATCGGTGCCGCTGCCGGCTTGATCAGCGACAAAGTCAGCCTCGGTTTTGTCGCCGCCACCGAACACCAGGTGTGCAAGCACCTGGATGAGCACCTGGAGCAACTGCCGGCCGAAGACGAAAAGTCCCGGGCGATTCTTGAGCAGATGCGCATCGACGAAGAACACCACGCGGAAAGCGCACTGGATGCCGGCGGGTTCCGCTTCCCCGCACCGGTGCGGTTTGGCATGAGCCTTTTGGCCAAGGTCATGACCAAAAGCACGTATCGAATCTGAGCCACAAAAAAGGGCGCTTTCAACGCGCCCTTTCTTTTTGCCTGCCGCCCCTGGGATCAACCCAGCTCGATGATTTCGTAATCATGGGTGATGGCCACACCGGCCGCACCCAGCATGATCGATGCCGAGCAGTACTTCTCGGCCGACAGCTCGATGGCGCGCTTTACCTGAGCTTCTTTCAGCGCCCGGCCCTTGACCACGAAATGCATGTGGATCTTGGTGAACACCTTGGGGTCTTCAGTGGCGCGCTCGGCTTCCAGGAAGGCTTCGCAGCTTTCCACGGCCTGGCGGGATTTCTTCAGGATGCTGACCACGTCGAAATTGCTGCAACCGCCTACACCAAGCAGGAGCATTTCCATCGGGCGTACGCCCAGGTTACGGCCACCGGCTTCCGGCGGGCCGTCCATGACCACAACATGGCCACTGCCCGACTCACCGAGGAACATGGCTTCGCCCGCCCATTGGATGCGTGCCTTCATCGCCCAGACTCCACTGCTAAAAAAGGGTCGCCAGCTTAGCACAGGGCCTGGCCACGGCAGCGTTTCCCATGAAAGCGACCAATAACGCCGCTCGCCCAGTAAATTGGCTAATCGAGACAGAATGTGTCTGTTAAGCTGGCGCCAAATCGATGGCGTATTGCCACCCTTTATACAACGTGTATCAATGCCGATACCGATGAATACAAAAACTCAAACCACTTCGCGCTGCCTTTTCGGGATACAACCATGGTTGCTCTTACTCCCATACCCAAGATCAAGAATCTCGACAAGCTGCTGATGCACTGCCAGCGCCGCCGCTATCCGGCCAAGCACAACATCATCTGCGCGGGCGAGCGCTCCGAAACACTGTTCTTCATTATCAAAGGCTCGGTCACCATCCTGATCGAGGACGAAGACGGCCGCGAAATGATCATCGCCTACCTCAACACCGGGGATTTCTTTGGGGAGCTGGGCCTGTTTGAACAAGCCGGCAAAGAACAGGAACGCAGCGCCTGGGTACGCGCCAAGGTCGAGTGCGAAGTGGCCGAGATCAGCTACACGAAGTTTCGCGAACTGGCCCAGCACGACCCCGACATCCTCTACGCCCTGAGCGGCCAGATCGCCCAACGCCTGCGGGACACGACGCGCAAGGTCGGCGACCTGGCGTTCTTCGACGTTACCGGTCGCGTTGCCCGCTGCCTGCTGGAGCTGTGCAAGCAGCCCGACGCCATGACCCACCCCGATGGCATGCAGATCAAAGTCACCCGCCAGGAAATCGGGCGCATCGTCGGCTGCTCACGGGAGATGGTCGGCCGCGTGCTCAAAGATCTCGAAGAGCGCAACCTGGTGCACGTCAAAGGCAAGACGATGGTGGTATTCGGCACCCGTTAAACCGGCAGGAAGCTGGCCAGCATTTGACGGTAGAGGCTGTCCAGCCTGCTGATGGCGTCTGGCGCGGGGAACGCTTCGTGCAGGGCGATATGGCTGTCGGCGCGCACCCGCTGCTCAAGACCGCAGGCTTCATTGAAGCGGTTGACCGCCGCAATCAATTCCTCACGGTCGTTTTCCAGCAACAACGCACCGTGTACCAACCCCACCGGGCGGCCACCGCTCTGCCGCCAGCGCTGAGCGGTGCCGACCATCTTGCGGCCATTGAGGTTGACGTTATAGCGACCGTCGCAGAAAGCCCCGTCGATCTCGCCGACGGAAGCATCGCCGCCCAGCTCGAGCAGAAAATCGCAGATCGGCTGGCATAGGCGCTGGTAACCGGTTTCGATACGGCCCTGATCGCCTTCACTGCGCGGGGGCGCGTAGACCAAGGCGATATTGACCGTGGCATTCGACTGCGGCACCGGTTCGCCGCCGGTTTCGCGCAGCAACACTGGCCAACCGGCGTCGGCGGAGACTTGGCTGGCAGTTTCGAACGCCGGTAGGCGGCTCAAACGACGCGGCATGACCAGGGCTTGATCGCTGGGTTGCCAGAAGAGCAGGCCGAATTCCCTCTCACCGGCGCAAACGGCGGCCAGCAGGTCTTGCTCGGCGGCAAGGCCTGCTTCGACAGTCATCAGTACCGGCTGAGTCATCTACACATACCTCTCTGGATAAACACAAAAACCAAATGTGGGAGGGGGCTTGCCCCCGATGGCAGTGTGTCAGGTTCAAATGTGTTAATTGACCCTCCGCTATCGGGGGCAAGCCCCCTCCCACATTTTGACTGCATTTCAAATGTTGACCGTGTTTCCGATCAATCGAGAGACCGGCGCGAACGGCGGCCAGCAAGTCCTGCTCGGCGGCAGCCCTGCTTCGACAGTCATCATTACCGGCTGAGTCATCTACACATACCTCTCTGGATAAACACAAAAACCAAATGTGGGAGGGGGCTTGCCCCCGATGGCAGTGTGTCAGGTTCAAATGTGTTAACTGACCCTCCGCTATCGGGGGCAAGCCCCCTCCCACATTTTGACTGCATTTCAAATGTTGACCGTGTTTCCGATCAATCGAGAGACCGGCGCAAACGGCGGCCAGCAAGTCCTGCTCGGCGGCAGCCCTGCTTCGACAGTCATCATTACTGGCTGAGTCATCTACACATACCTCTCTGGATAAACACAGAACCAAATGTGGGAGGGGGCTTGCCCCCGATGGCAGTGTGTCAGGTTCAAATGTGTTAACTGACCCACCGCTATCGGGGGCAAGCCCCCTCCCACATTTTGACTGCATTTCAAATGTTGACCGTGTTTCCGATCAATCGAGAGACCGGCACAAACGGCGGCCAGCAAGTCCTGCTCGGCGGCAGCCCTGCTTCGACAGTCATCATTACTGGCTGAGTCATCTACACATACCTCTCTGGATACACACAGAACCAAATGTGGGAGGGGGCTTGCCCCCGATGGCAGTGTGTCAGGTTCAAATGTGTTAACTGACCCACCGCTATCGGGGGGCAAGCCCCCTCCCACATTTTGATCGCATTTCACATCAATCGAGAGTGGAACCACTCACAGCCACACCACGCTCCGGGAAAAACAGACGCTGCAACTCCGCACCCGGGTTCTCGGCGCGCATGAAGGTTTCGCCGACCAGGAACGAATACACGCCGCTGATTTCCATCAACTCCACATCGGCACGGTTGACGATGCCACTCTCGGTGATCACCAGGCGGTCGCGCGGGATACGCGGCAGCAGGTCGAGGGTGTTTTCCAGGCTGACTTCGAAGGTGTGCAGGTTACGGTTGTTAACCCCCACCAGCGGTGTGTCGAGGGTTTTTAGTGCACGCTCCAGCTCATCGCCGTCGTGCACTTCGACCAGCACGTCCAGGCCAACGCTTTTGGCCACGGCCGCCAGCTCAGCCATCTTCACATCATCCAGTGCGGAGACGATCAGCAGCACACAATCGGCGCCCAAGGCGCGGGCTTCGACGATCTGGTACGGGTCAACCATGAAATCCTTGCGGATCACCGGCAACTTGCACGCAGCGCGGGCCTGCTGCAGGAACAGGTCGGAACCCTGGAAGTAGTCGATATCGGTCAGCACCGACAGACACGTCGCCCCGCCCTTCTCATAGCTCTTGGCAATGTCTTCGGGGATGAAGATCTCGCGAATCACGCCCTTGCTCGGCGAAGCCTTCTTGATTTCAGCAATAACGGCCGGCTGCTTGAGCTTGGCCTGGGCGATCAACGCGTTGGCAAAACCACGTGGTGCATCAGCCAGCTTCGCCTGGTTTTCCAGCTCAGCGAGGCTCACGCGGGCACGGCGCTCGGCGACTTCTTCGGCTTTGCGGGCCAGAATCTTTTCCAGAACGGTCGGGACACTCATCCTTCATTCTCCATCTTGAATACTGCGGTGAATGCTCCCAGCTCTTCGAGCTTTTCGCGAGCCAGCCCGGTGTGCAGCGCATCGTGGGCCAACGCGACACCTTCCTTGAGACTATAGGCATGGTCGGCTGCGTAAAGTGCCGCGCCAGCATTCAAAACAATCATTTCCGCAGCTTTTTGACCGTTCTCGGTCTTGCGACGCCCCAAGGCATCGCGAATCAGCTCCAGCGAGGCGGCCGGGCTTTCCACCGCCAGACCGTGCAGGCTCTGGCTCTTCATGCCCAGGTCTTCTGGCTCGACCCAGTATTCGCTGATCTGGTCGTTCTTGAGCTCCGCCACGAAGGTCGGTGCCGCCAGGCTGAATTCGTCCAGGCCGTCTTTGGAATGCACCACCAGCACATGTTTGCTGCCCAGGCGTTGCAGCACTTCGGCCAACGGGCGGCACAGTGCCTGGCTGAACACGCCGACCACCTGGTGTTTCACACCGGCCGGATTCGTAAGCGGGCCGAGCATGTTGAACAGGGTACGCAGGCCAAGGTCCTTGCGCGGGCCGGCGGCGTGCTTCATCGCACCGTGGTGGGATTGGGCAAACATAAAGCCGATGCCGACACTGTCGATGCAGCGCGCCACTTGTACCGCCGTCAGGTTCAGGTAGATGCCGGCCGCCTCCAGCAAGTCGGCGCTGCCGCTCTTGCCGGACACCGCACGGTTACCGTGCTTGGCCACGGTGCAACCCGCCGCCGCCACCACAAAGGACGAAGCCGTCGACACGTTGAAAATATTCGCGCCGTCACCGCCGGTGCCGACCACATCGACCACGCCGTCGAGGGTCTTGAGCTCAACCTTGTCCGCCAACTCACGCATCACCGAGACGGCGCCGACGATTTCGTCGATGCTCTCGCTCTTCATGCGCATGGCCATCATGAACGCGCCAATCTGCGCGTCCGTGCATTGGCCGGTCATGATTTCGCGCATCACATCGCTCATTTCAGCGGTGCTCAGGTCCAGATGGCCGACGATACGGCTCAGGGCAGTCTTGATATCCATGGAAAGTCCTTAGCGCGTGCCGCCGCTCTGCTTGAGAAAGTTGGCGAACAGCTCGTAGCCCTGCTCGGTCAGGATCGACTCGGGGTGAAACTGCACCCCTTCGATATTCAGTGTCTTGTGGCGCAGGCCCATGATCTCATCGACCGAGCCGTCTTCCAGCTGGGTCCAGGCGGTCAGCTCCAGGCAGTCCGGCAGGGTGTCGCGCTTGACCACCAACGAATGGTAGCGGGTCACGGTCACCGGCAGGTTCAGGCCATGGAACACACCCAAATCCTTATGGAACACCGGGCTGGTCTTGCCGTGCATCACTTGGCGCGCGCGCACCACGTCACCGCCAAAGGCCTGGCCGATGGATTGGTGGCCGAGGCACACGCCCAGGATCGGCAGTTTGCCGGCGAAATATTTAATCGCTTCGAGGGAAATGCCCGCCTCGGTCGGCGTGCACGGGCCCGGCGAAACCACGATGCGCTCAGGGTTCAGCGCGGCGATTTCGGCCACGGTCAGTTCGTCGTTGCGCACCACCTTGACCTCGGCACCCAGTTCGCCCAGGTACTGCACCACGTTGTAGGTAAAGGAGTCGTAGTTATCAATCATCAGCAACATGGGGGAAACCTCAAGAATTGGGGGTCTGTTCAGCCAGCGCAACGGCGCGGAACATCGCGCGGCGCTTGTTCAGGGTTTCTTCCCATTCGAGGGCCGGCACCGAGTCGGCGACGATCCCGCCACCGGCCTGCACGTGCAGCTCCCCGTCCTTGATCACCGCCGTACGAATTGCAATGGCGGTGTCCATGTTGCCGTTCCAGGCGAAATACCCCACGGCGCCGCCGTAGACGCCACGCTTGACCGGCTCCAGCTCGTCGATAATTTCCATCGCGCGAATTTTCGGCGCGCCCGACAAGGTGCCCGCCGGCAAAATCGCGCGCAGTGCGTCCATCGCGGTCAACCCGGCTTTCAGCTCGCCGGTGACGTTGGACACGATGTGCATCACGTTGGAATAGCGCTCGATCACCATCTTCTCGGTGAGTTTCACCGAACCGATTTCCGAGACGCGCCCGGTGTCGTTACGGCCCAGGTCGATCAGCATCAAGTGTTCGGCGATCTCTTTGTCGTCGCTGAGCAGGTCTTCTTCCAGCGCCAAATCCGCTTCTTCGGTCGCGCCACGCGGGCGGGTACCGGCAATCGGGCGCACGGTGATCAGGTTGTCTTCGACGCGTACCAGCACTTCCGGCGAACTGCCTACTACGTGGAAGTCGCCAAAGTTGAAGAAGTACATGTATGGCGTCGGGTTAAAGCAACGCAACGCGCGGTACAGGTCGATTGGCGCGGCCTTGAAGTCGATGGACATGCGTTGCGACGGCACCACCTGCATGCAGTCACCGGCAAGGATGTATTCCTTGATGGTATCGACTGCGCGCTCGTAGTCATCCTGGGTAAAGCTTGAACGAAAGATCGGGTCGGCAGCGGGCGGACGGCTGAGGTCCAGGCCGCGACGCGGGGTGATCGGCTGGCGCAGTTTTTCCAGCAACGCTTCGAGGCCGGCCTGGCCGTGCTCAAAGGCGTCGGCCTGGGACGGGTCGGCGAGCACGATGGCGTGCATCTTGCCGGCAAGGTTGTCGAACACTACCACCGCATCGGAGACCATCAGCAGAATATCCGGCACACCCAGCGGGTCCGGGTTCGGGCATTTGCCCAGGCGTTTTTCCACGTAGCGCACGCAGTCGTAGCCGAAATACCCGACCAGGCCGCCGTTGAAACGCGGCAAGCCAGGAATGGTCGGCACGTTGTAGCGCGCCTTGAAGGTTTCGACGAAGGCCAGCGGGTCTTCTACGTCATGGCTTTCGATCTCGACGCCGTCATGGGTGATGCTCACATGATGGTCGTGTACCCGCAGCACGGTGCGGCACGGCAGGCCGATGATCGAGTAACGGCCCCACTTCTCGCCGCCCTGTACCGACTCCAGCAGGTAGGAGTTGGGCTCGTCGGCCAGTTTCAGGTAGATCGACAGCGGCGTATCGAAGTCGGCCAGGGTTTCGCAGGCCAGGGGAATGCGGTTATAGCCGGCAGCGGCCAAACGCAGGAATTCTTCGCGGGTCATGATGTGCCTCGTGGCGTGAGGGTCTAACAGTCAGGTATGCAAACGTGCCGCAGGGCGCGGCCAGGATCAGTCAGGCGCGCCAACGCCAGCGGGCCAGGGCCTTGATGACTTTCATCCAGAGTTTGCGAGTGACCACCACGATGGAATTTCCAGAAGGGGACGGATCGGTATCGGGCAACGTTATCTCAGCGCCCGCTCCCAAGCAACCGGGGATTAACAGGCGCAGGTCATCAATCACCAGCGCCGGCGACTCTTCGGCGATTGGCCGGCCATGGTTGTAGCCGTAACTCAAGGCCACGCACTGCACGCCAGCCGCCTTCGCCGCCTGCACATCGCTGCGCGAATCGCCGACAAACAACGATTGGGACGCCGGGATATTGGCCATTTTCATCACGAAAAACAGCGCCGCCGGGTCGGGCTTCTTCTGCGCCAGGGTGTCGCCGCCGATGATCCAGCGGAAATACCGACCGATTTTCATCTGGTCCAACAGCGGCGCGACAAAGCGCTCCGGCTTGTTGGTGATCAGGGCCATTTCCACGCCCTGCTTGCTCAGCCATTTGAGGGTGTCACGCACGCCGGGGTACACCACGGTGAGTTCGTGGCCGTCTTCATAGGCAGCGTTGAACAGCTCCAGCGCACGCTCGGCCTCCACCTCATCGACACCGTTGGCGTCGATATCGTTGGCCAGGGCGCGGCGCACCAGCATCTGCACGCCATTGCCGACCCAGGTGCGTACCGACTCGATCCCCGCCGCCGGCCGACCAAGCTTGAGCAGCATGTCGTCCACCGCCGCCGCCAGGTCAGGCACCGAATCGATCAACGTACCGTCCAGATCGAACATCACCAGCCGTGGCAGTTTGCCGGGGAACAGCTGCTCGAAGCCGCTCATGGACGCGCCAGCGCCAGTTCTGCACGCATCTTGTCGATGACTTCCTGATAGTCCGGGGCGTTGAAGATCGCCGAGCCGGCCACAAAAGTGTCAGCACCGGCGGCGGCGATTTCACGGATATTGTTGACGTTGACCCCACCGTCGATTTCCAGGCGGATATCGCGGCCGGAGGCGTCGATCAATGCGCGGGCTTCGCGCAGCTTGTCGAGGGTGCCGGGGATGAACTTCTGCCCACCGAAACCCGGGTTGACGCTCATCAGCAACACCATGTCGACCTTGTCCATCACGTACTTGAGCACGTCCAGCGGAGTGGCCGGGTTGAACACCAGGCCCGCCTTGCAGCCGCCTTCGCGGATCAGTTGCAGGGTACGGTCAACGTGCAGCGAGGCTTCCGGGTGGAAGGTGATGTAGGTCGCGCCGGCGTCAACGAAATCGCCGATGATGCGATCCACCGGGCTGACCATCAGGTGCGCATCGATCGGCGCGGTGATGCCGTACTTGCGCAGTGCCGCGCAAACCATCGGGCCGATGGTCAGGTTGGGCACGTAATGATTGTCCATGACATCGAAGTGCACGAAGTCGGCGCCGGCGGCCAACACCTTGTCCACTTCCTCACCCAGGCGGGCGAAATCGGCGGAGAGAATCGATGGAGCGATAACGAAGGGCTGCATGACGCACCTTTTTGAGCTAAATCACGATGGCGCGCATTGTATACCTCATGCTTTGCTGCGCGCACCGTGACCTGGCTCAATGGCTAATAAGCTGCCCGGTAGATTTTCTCGATATCCGCCGCACTGAGCTTGCGCGGGTTGTTACGCATCAGGCGCTCGATACCCGCCGCCTCCGTGGCCATGCCGGCGATTGCGTCCTCGGGAACCCCGAAGCTGCGCAGCCCTGCCGGGATCTCGACTGCGGCGCAGAGTCGCGTCATCGCCTCGACCGCCTGATCGGCGGCATCGTTGACACTCAGCCCAGTCACATTCACGCCCATGGCCTGCGCAATGTCCTGCATGCGCTCCACACAGGCCAACTTGTTCCAGTGCATCACATACGGCAGCAGCAGCGCGTTGCTCACCCCATGGGCGATGTTGAACCGCCCGCCCAGCGGGTAAGCCAAGGCATGCACCGCCCCCACCCCGGCATTGCCGAACGCCATGCCGGCCATCAGGCTGGCGGTGGCCATGTCATCGCGCGCCTGCAGGTTGGCCGGGTTGGCGTAGGCCTTGGGCAGCGCGTTGGCAATCAGCTTGATCGCGCCAATGGCCAGAGCGTCGGTGATCGGCGAGGCATTCAGCGACAGGTAGGATTCGATGGCATGCACCAGCGCATCCACACCACTGGCGGCGGTCACACTGCGCGGGCAAGTCAGGGTCATTTGCGGGCTGATCAGCGCCACATCCGGCAGCAGGTAATCGCTGACGATGCCTTTTTTCAGCTGCGCAGCCTTGTCGGAGAGAATCGCCACATTCGTCACCTCCGAGCCGGTGCCCGCCGTGGTGGGGATCGCGATCAACGGCGGGCCCTTGCGCGGCACCTGGTCAACGCCAAACAAATCCGCCAGGGCGCCGTGGTAACCCGCATAGGCCGCCACGCTCTTGGCGATATCGATGGCGCTGCCGCCGCCCACGCCGATCAGGCCGTCATGCCCACCTTCGCGGTACACGCGCATGCAATCTTCGACAATCGCGATTTCGGGGTCGGGCAGTACGCGGTCGAAAATCTCGCAGGTGCGATCGCCCAAGTGTTCGAGCGCCAACGCCACGGTGCCGGACTTGACCAGCGCGGCATCGGTGACGATCAGCGGGTTATCCACATCCAGGCGCGTGAGTTCGGCAGCCAGTTGCTCGATGGCACCGGCGCCGGTCAACAGTTTGTGGGCGATCTTGAATGAGGAAGTACTCATGTGCGCGGCCTCTTATGGGTGGTGGGCTGGCACAAGAGTAGCTGACTGAAGCTGGTTGTCTTGCATTCACCCACTGAATGGACACAGAACCAATGTGGGAGCGGGCTTGCTCGCGAATGCGGTGGGTCAGCCGCTCATTGTTTGACTGACAGTCCGCATTCGCGAGCAAGCCCGCTCCCACATTTTGATCTCTGTTGGGCTTTAGACTTGCGCAGTTCGCAGCTTCTCGCTGCGCCCACGCAGCCATTCCAGGGTCAGCAACAGCAGCACCGAGAAGGCAATCAGCAAGGTCGCTGCTGCAGCAATTGTCGGGCTGAGGTTTTCGCGGATACCGCTGAACATCTGGCGTGGCAGGGTCGCTTGCTCGGGGCCGGCGAGGAACAGCGTCACCACCACTTCATCAAACGAGGTGGCAAAGGCGAACAACGCCCCGGAAATTACCCCCGGTGCGATCAGCGGCAAGGTCACCCGGCGAAACGCGGTCAACGGCGATGCCCCCAGGCTGGCCGCCGCCCGCACCAGGTTATGGTTGAACCCCTGCAAGGTCGCCGACACCGTGATGATCACAAACGGCACGCCGAGCACCGCATGCACCACGATCAGCGAGAAAAAGCTGTTGCCCAGGCCCAACGGCGCAAAGAACAGGTAGCTGGCCACGCCGATGATCACCACCGGCACCACCATCGGCGAAATCACCAGGGCCATCACCAGCGCCTTGCCGGGGAAATTGCCGCGGGTCAGGCCGATGGCCGCCAGGGTGCCAAACACCATGGCCAGCACCGTGGCCGCCGGGGCGACGATGATGCTGTTCTTGAGCGCACGCATCCATTCGGCCGAGGCGAAGAAATCCTGATACCAGTGCAGCGAGAAGCCCTGCAGCGGGTACACCAGGAAACTGCCGCTGTTGAACGACAGCGGAATGATCACCAGCACCGGCAAGATCAGGAACAGCAGAATCAACCCGCAGAGAATCCGCAAGCTGTAGAACCACACCCGCTCAACGGGCGACATATAAGGGCTCAGCATCGCAAGGTCTCCTCAGCTCAGGCGCAGGCGGCTGGCGCCCACCAGCCGGTTGTAGATCAGGTACAGCACCACGGTCGCCAGCAGCAGCAAGCCGCCCAACGCCGTCGCCATGCCCCAGTTGATGCTGGTGTTGGTGTAGAACGCCACGAAGTAACTGACCATCTGGTCGTTCGGGCTGCCCAGCAGTGCCGGGGTGATGTAGTAACCAATCGCCAGGATGAACACCAGCAAACAGCCGGCGCCGACACCGGCGTAAGTCTGCGGGAAGTACACGCGCCAGAAACTCGCGAACGGGTGGCAACCCAGGGAAATCGCCGCGCGCATATAAGTGGGCGAGATACCCTTCATCACGCTGTAGATCGGCAGAATCATGAACGGCAGCAGGATATGCACCATGGAGATGTACACACCGGTGCGGTTGAACACCAACTCCAGCGGCGTATCGATCAGCCCCAGGCCCATCAAGGCGCTGTTGATCAAACCACCGGACTGCAGCAACACGATCCACGCGGCCACCCGCACCAGGATCGAGGTCCAGAAAGGCAGCAGCACGAGGATCATCAGCAGGTTGCTTTTGCGTGCCGGCAGGTTGGCCAGCAGGTACGCCAGCGGATACGCCAGCACCAGGCAGATGGCGGTGATCACCAGGCCCATCCAGAAGGTACGGGCAAAAATGTCCAGGTAGATCGCCTGGTCCGGCGTGGCCGGGGCCACTTCGCCGAGGTCGTCGATGCGGTGATCGACGGCCGCCAGCAGGTAGAACGGCGTCAGGCTGCTAGTATTGCGCCGGATCGCCTGCCAGTACGCCGGGTCGCCCCAGCGTTCGTCGAGGGTTTCCAGCGCTTCTTTATAGGAGGCGGGCGTTTCGGTAAACGGCAGCGCCCGCGCGGTTTTGGTCAGCAGGCTGCGGTAACCCGCCAGTTCCATGTTCAAGCGCTTGGACAAATCGCCCAGGGTCTGGTTTTTGCGCGCCTCGCCCAGGTCCTCACTGAGGGCCTGGTACACCGGCTCGCCCGGCAGGCCACGACCGTCCCAGGCCGTGACCGCCACCACGGTGCGCGGCAGACCGCCCACCACTTCCGGGTTGCCGACGCTCTTGAACAGCAGCGCGACGATAGGCACCAGGAACACCAGCAGCAAAAACAGCACCAGCGGCGCAATCAAGGCCTGGGCCTTCCAGCGGTTGAGCCGCTCGGCACGCACCAGGCGCTGCTTGAGGGTGGGGCTGTTGACCTCGTTCGAGGGAACGGCGATGGCCATGGCTGACTCCGGATCTTGAAGATAAATGCAGGTCCCTTGTGGGAGGGGCGGTGCGACGATTCGACTTGCCCCCGATGGCGGTGGGTCAGTCAAACATGTATCAACTGAACCACTGCAATCGGGGGCAAGCCCCCTCCCACAGGGATTACATGGGTTGCATCAGTTACTTGGCCGCCCAGGAATTGAAGCGCTGCTCCAGCTGCTCACCGTTATCCGCCCAGAAGCTCACATCGATCTGCACCTGGTTGGCGATGTTTTCCGGGGTGGTCGGCATGTCCTTGAGCACATCCTTGGCCAGCAACGGCACGGCTTGGGTGTTGGCCGGGCCGTAGGCGATGTTTTCCGAGTAGGTCTTCTGCTGCTGCGGTGCGACCGAGAAGGCGATGAATTTCTTCGCCGCTTCGGCACGGTCCTTGGCCAGGCCTTTTGGAATGGCCCACGCGTCGAAGTCGTAGATGCCGCCGTTCCACACCACTTTCAGGTTGCTTTCTTTTTGTACGGCAGCGATGCGGCCGTTGTAGGCCGAGCTCATTACCACGTCACCCGAGGCCAGGTACTGCGGCGGTTGTGCGCCGGCTTCCCACCACTGGATCGACGGCTTGAGTTCGTCGAGTTTCTTGAACGCACGGTCCTGGCCGTCTTTGCCGGCCAGCACTTTGTACACGTCTTTCGGCGCCACGCCGTCAGCCATCAGTGCGAATTCCAGGGTGTACTTGGCGCCTTTACGCAGGCCGCGCTTGCCCGGGAATTTCTTGGTGTCCCAGAAATCCGCCCAGCTGGTCGGCGCGCTGCTCAGCTTGTCGGCGTTATAGGCCAGCACCGTCGACCACACGAAGAAACCCACGCCGCATGGCTGGATGGCGCCTTTGACGTAATCGGCGCTGTTGCCGAACAGTTTCGGGTCCAGCGGCTCGAACATGTCTTCGTCACAGCCACGGGACAGTTCTGGCGACTCCACCTCCACCAGGTCCCAGGACACGCTCTTGGTGTCGACCATGGCTTTGACCTTGGCCATCTCACCGTTGTATTCGCCGGCGACGATCTTGCCGTTGCCCGCACTTTCCCACGGTGCATAGAAGGCCTTGACCTGGGCCGCCTTGTTCGCGCCGCCAAACGATACGACGGTCAGGTCCGGGCCGGCCATGGCCTGTGTCGCGCCCATCAAGCTCAATGCCAGAACGGAATACTTCAAGGAACTCAACATTGTTGTTCTCTCCACGTGCAGGGTTGGTGAAGCCATGGGGGCGATTAGTTCGCCTCTAGAAGTGGGTCGAGTGCGCGAACGTGCTCGACTTGCCATCCAATCGGTACCACGTCGCCGACCGCCAGGGCCGGGTCCAGCTCGGCAATCGGTTGTTTCACAAAAAAATCGGCCTTGCCGCAGACTTCCAGGCGCACACGCACGTGGTCGCCCAGGTAGATGAATTCCGCGACCCGCCCGGAGAAACGGTTGACGCAACTCTCGCTGGAACCATTGAGGCTCACGCGTTCCGGGCGCACCGACAACGTCACCGGGCCGCCGACCTGGCCGACGTTCACCGCCAACGCCTCGACCTTCTCACCGCGCGCCAACTCGACCACGCAGCGGTCGCCGGTGTGGCTGTGCAGGCGGCCATTGAGGCGGTTGTTTTCGCCGATGAAGTTGGCGACGAAGGTATTTTTGGGTTCTTCGTACAAGGTGCGCGGCGCGGCGATCTGCTGGATCTCGCCCTGGTGGAACACCGCCACCCGGTCGGACATGGTCAGCGCTTCGCCCTGATCGTGGGTCACGTACACCACGGTCACGCCGAGGCGCTGGTGCAGGTGCTTGATCTCCATCTGCATGTGTTCGCGCAGTTGTTTGTCGAGGGCGCCCAGGGGTTCGTCCATCAGCACCAGTTGCGGCTCGAACACCAGCGCCCGGGCCAAGGCCACGCGCTGTTGCTGGCCGCCGGAGAGTTGCGCCGGGTAGCGCTGGGCGAAGGCGTCGAGCTGGACCATGCTCAGCACGCGTTTGACCCGCTCGCTGATATCGGTCTTGCTCAAACCACGCACCGACAGCGGGAACGCCAGGTTCTCGGCGACGGTCATGTGCGGGAACAACGCGTAGTTCTGGAACACCATGCCGATGTCACGCTTGTGCGGCGGCACGTTGTTGATCGACCGCCCGGCCAGCTGGATTTCCCCGGCGGTCGGCGTTTCGAAACCGGCGAGCATCATCAGGCTGGTGGTCTTGCCTGAACCGGACGGCCCGAGCAGGGTCAGGAACTCGCCCTTGCGAATCTCCAGGTTGAGGTCTTTGACGATCAGGTTCTCGCCGTCGTAGCTCTTCTGCACGCCACGAAAGCTGACCAGCACATCATTTGAATCCACCTCGCTCATACCCGCACCTTTGTGTTTTGGACTGCTGTGACACAAGCGTAGTCCAGGCGCGAGGCCCCGGAAATCGGGGGCCAGGAGAGAATCACATCAGCCGGATGGAAGGTTGGGGGTAGGGATCGCCCTACACGGATGGCGGGAATGGAACAGTGCCGGGGCGCCGCGCGCCGGGAATCGGCGCAGTGCCGCTCAGAGGGCGTCGCAAACAGGCATGTCGCTACAAAAGCTTGTGTTCCATGGCGTACTTCACCAGTTCCGCCAGCGAGGTGATATTGAGCTTTTGCATCAGCCGCGCCTTGTGGGTGCTGATGGTCTTGCTGCTCAGCGCCAGTTGCTGGGCGATGTCATTGACGTTGGCACCCTGGGCCAGGCGCTCGAATACCGAAAATTCACGTTCGGACAGTAATGAATGCAACGGGCGGGCATCGGTAAGGCCGACTTCGAAGACCATGCGGTCGGCCAGGTCCGGGTCGATATAGCGCCCGCCGGCCGCCACCTTGCGAATCGCCGTGAGCAGCAGCGCCGGGTCACTGTCCTTGGTTGCATAACCGGCGGCACCCACCTTCAACGCACGCGCGGCCATTTGGGCCTCGTCGTGCATCGACAACACCAGGATCGCTGGCGGGTTGCTCAACGCGCGAATCCGCGCAATCGCTTCCAGGCCGTTGACGCCGGGCATCGAGATGTCCAGCAACACCACCTCGCACGGCACGTGGCGCAGTGTTTCCAGCAACTGCTCGCCATTGCTCGCCTCGCCCACCACCAGCAGGTCTTTGGCCAGGCCGATCAATTGCTTGATGCCTTCTCGAACAATGGTGTGGTCTTCGGCTACCAGTACGCGAATCACAAGGCTTTCCTCTTATCGTTTTGCATCCAGCGGCACCGTGACACTCAGGGTGGTGCCCTCGCCCAGCTCGCTGTCCACGCTCAACTGCCCGCCCATGATCAGCACCCGCTCGCGCATGCCCACCAGGCCGAACGACACCGGCCGGCCTTGGGGCTGGACGAAGCCGACCCCGTCGTCGCTGATAGTCAGCCGCAGGTCCGTGCCTTCCACCGCCAGGGTCAGCTCGACAGTATGCGCCTGGGCATGGCGCATCACATTGGTCAGCGCTTCCTGCAGGATGCGGAACAGGCCGATGGCCTTGGCGTCACTCAGGGCCGGCAGGTTATCCGGAACCTGCACCAGACAGGGGATTTGCGTGCGCGCTTCGAAACGCCGCGCCTGCCACTCGATGGCCGAGGCGATCCCGGCGTCGAGAATCGGCGGGCGCAGCGCGGTTGCCACGTCCCGCACCAACTGGAACAGCTGGGCGATCAGGCGCTTCATGCTGTTCAAACGCTCGTACAGGCCAGGGTCCAGCTGCGCGTAAGCCAGTTCGCACATGGAGGTTTCCAGTTTGAGCACGGTGAGCATCTGCCCGAGTTCGTCGTGGACCTCGCGGGCGATGCGCGCTTTCTCTTCTTCGCGCACGGTTTCCAGGTGGGCCGACAGCTCGCGCAGTTGCGCCTCACTTTGCAGCAAGGCGGCCAGGGTGCGACGCAGTTCGGTGACGTCGTTGAGGTAGACCACCAGGTACTCAGCCTCGGCAAAGCGCAGAAAACTCAGCGACACGTTGGCTGGCAGGATGCTGCCATCGGCGCGGCGGCAATCGGTGGCGAAATTCTGCGGGCCGTCTTCGCTGGCGCGCGCGCGCTTCCACAGGTTGAGCCAGCGGTCCATGTCCAGGCTCGGGTCGAGGTCGACCAGGGGTCGCTCGATCAACGCGCCGGGGCCATAGCCGAGCATGCTTTCAGCCGCGCGGTTGGCGTAGCGCACATGGCTGTCCCAGTTGACCCAGAGGATGCCGACAGTGCTTTGGTCGATGGAAAACTGCGTCAGCCGCAACGCCTCGGCCCCTGCGGCACGCGCTGCGCTTTCTTCGCGGGCGGCCAGCAGGTCATGCTCCAACCCGCGCTGCTGGCGGCGCTGCCAGAACACAACAGCCAGGCTGGCGAGCAACAGCAGGCTCAGCAACAGGCTGAGGTTTTGCCACAGGCCCGGGGACTCCGATAGCCGTGGGTATTTGGGCTGCAGCCAGCGACTGTGCAGTTGGTCCAGGTCGCGGGCGGGGATGGCGCGCAGGGCACTTTCCATGATGCCGGCCAGCTCCGGCCATTCCCGGCGCGTGGCCACCCGCAGCAACTGCGGCAAACCGATATCGCCCACCACTGCCAGCCCAGCGAACTCCGCCTCGCCGGACAAGCGGCTCAACTGCGCTTCATCCACCACCGCGTACCGCGCCTGCTGGCTGACCAGCAACTGCAGGGCCTGGCGTTCCATGGGCACGCCTTGCAGGTTGAGCGCCGGGTAAGTGCTGCGCAGGTAATCGGCCACGGCACTGGGCATGCGCACGGCGACGCGGGATTGGTCATCGAGTTTTTCCAGCTCCACCGTCCCGGCGCCGTCGCGGATGCCAACTATATGCTGGGGCACGCGCATATAAGGGTCAGTGAATAACCACAGGCGCAAACCGGCGGGGGTCTGCTGCAGGCCGGGGGCGATGTCCACCTCGCCTTCGCGCACGGCCGCTTCAAGCTGTTCCTGATTGGGAAAATTGCGCCAGGACACGTCGATATTCAGCGCCTTGGCCAGCCACTGCATCAACTCGACATTGGCCCCGGACAAGCGCTGCAAGCGCCGGTCGTATTGCGCGAACGGCGCCTGCAACACCAGGCCCACCCGCAGCTCCGGGTGCCGGGCGAGCCATTCGCGCTGCTGCGCAGTGAGCTGCGCCTGTGGGGCAACAGGCACAGGGGCGGCCTTTGCCATCAAGGCAAAGCACAAACAGCCGATAACCAGCAGACAGCGAAAACCCATGATCCACGTCTCACATCACTGACAAATACTGACCAACCCATTAGGCTGCTGGAATCACTTCTGGCCGGAAATTCACGATGCCACTTCGAAACCGTTCGGCACTGCCAGCATTGTGCCTGTCACTCCTCTTTACCAGTGCCTTTTCTGTGCAAGCCGCAGAGGCGCCTGCGCCGGCCGAGGAAAAACCCGTCGAGCGCCAGCCCCTGCCTGAGCGTAGCCTGGAAGAGGCCAGCGCCCTGGAGCGCAAAATCCCGCAACAGGAACAGCAGCAGTTGCAGGCTGGCAGCGATTCATTCCTCGCCTTGTGGAAACCGGCCAATAGCGCCGAGCCGGAAGGCGTGGTGATTATCGTACCGGGCGCCGGCGAAAATGCTGACTGGCCGCAAGCAATCGGCCCGTTGCGCAGCAAATTGCCGGCGGCCAATTGGGGCACGCTCAGCCTCTCGCTGCCGGACATCAGCGTGGACACCCTGCCTCCGCGCGTTGCGCAAGCGCCTGCGGCCACCGTTGATACCAGTAGCAAAGAGGCGAGCACCGCCGACAACCCGATCGAGCAGGCCGCCAGCGCCGAAGCCGAAGGCACCGACCCGGCGGTGGTCCCCGGTGCCGACGAGCAAGACAAAACCGACGCCTCGCGCATCTTCGCGCGCATCGATGCCGCCGTGGCCTTCGCCCAGACCCAGGGCGCCCGCAGCGTGGTGCTCGCCGGCCACGGCACCGGTGCCTGGTGGGCTGCGCGGTACTTGAGCGAGAAGCAACCGTCCCAGGTGCAGAAATTCGTCATGATCGCCGGCAAAACACCGGCGGCGCGCAAGCCGGACCTGCAGCAACTGGCACCGACCTTGAAGGTGCCGACGGCGGACGTGTTCTACCAGGACGCTGCCCAGGATCGCAAAAACGCACAAGAGCGCGCCCAGGCCGCTAAGCGCGGTAAAAATGACGGCTATAAACAGGTGTCGCTCAAGACCCTGCCCGGCAACAGTGCTGCCGAGCAGGAGCATCTGTATCGCCGGGTTCGTGGGTGGTTGAGTCCGCAGGCAACTGCCGACTGAACGCCTATTCCAACTCCGCAGCAGATCACCTGTGGGAGCGGGCTTGCTCGCGAATGCAGTCTGTCAGTTGATGAATGAGTCGACTGACACTGCGCATTCGCGAGCAAGCCCGCTCCCACATTGGATTGGGTTATCACATAACTTTCAGCGGAAATCCCGGCGCTCGCGAATCAACGCATAGGCATTGTGCAGTTCGCGGGTGCGCTCGGTGGCCTCGCGCACTTGTGTGGGGGAAGCGCCACTGCCGGCCACCTTGTCCGGGTGGTGGCGGCTGAGCAGGCGGCGATAAGCGCGCTTGATTGCCGATGGCTCGGTGGTGGCCGTCACGCCGAGCAGGCGCAACGCATCCTGATAACTGCCCCCCCGATTGACCAGCGGCTTGCGTTCCGGCGTGTAGTCAGCGGCCAGCGCCTGCAGCTGTTGCGGCGTCCAGCCCAGCCACTTGCCCCAGAGGTCGATCAGGTCGCGCTCGGCGTCGTCCGCCTTGCCGTCCGCCCAGACCATCCGCCAGCACGCACGCAACACACCTTCCGCTGCATGGGGTTGGGTCTTGAGCGCACGCAGGTAGCTGCGCACCCGGTCGGTGCCGGACTTGCCACGGTTGAACGCCGCAATTGCACGGCGCTGGGCCGACTCGGTCATGTCCAGCGCGCGCATTTCTTGCCGCGCCTGCTGAATATGCCCATCCACCACGCGCCCGCCGCTCTTGGCCAGGCGCCCCAGCAGCACAAACAACAGTTCATCGTTGCGCAACGCCGTGCGCCCGCCGAGGCGTTCGCGTAATTGCGCCCAACTCTGCAGTTGCATGCGGCGGTCCAGCGCCTGCCCCAACAGCGCACCCAGCAAGGCCCCCGGAATACTGGCGATAGCAAAGCCAGCCCCGGCGCCGATCAGCGTCCCTGGCCACAACATGCTACTGGCCCGCTGTCAGCAGGGTCTCGACTTGCGCCAGGCGCTCCAGCGTGCCGACATCAATCCAGCGTCCCGCCATGTGTTCCCCCGTTACCAAACCTTTCGCCATGGCCGCACGCAACAGCGGCGCCAGCTTGAAGGCACCGGCGCTGCAACCCGCGAACAACGCGGGGTCGAGCACTGAAATGCCACTGAAGGTCAGGTTATCGGCACCGGGCGCCGCATCATGAAGCAAACCCTGATCAAGGTAGAAATCCCCGCCCGAAGGGTGATGCGCCGGGTTGTCGACCATCACCAGGTGGGCCAGCCCCTGGAGCGGTTGGCGCAAACGGGTGAAGTCGTAATCGGTCCAGATGTCGCCATTGACCACCAGGAACGGCTCATCCCCCAACAGCGGCAAGGCCTGGAAAATCCCGCCGCCGGTTTCCAGCGGCTCGCCCTCCGGGGAGTAGCGGATGCGCAAGCCAAACTGCGCACCATCGCCCAAGTAGCTTTCGATCTGCTGACCCAGCCAGGCATGGTTGATCACGATATCGGTGAAGCCAGCCTTGGCCAGCGCCTCCAGGTGATACTCGATCAGCCGCTTGCCGCCGGCCTGCACCAGCGGCTTGGGCGTGTGCAGGGTGAGCGGGCGCATCCGCTCGCCCTTGCCCGCCGCCAGGATCATCGCCTTCATAGGCTGGCCTCGGTCGGTTGGCGCAGGCTGGTCAGCAGTTCAGCCAATTCGCTCAACTCCGGACGTTCGGCCAGCACTGCTTCTATATAAGCAAAGAAGCGCGGCACGTCGGCCAGGTAGCGCGGCTTGCCGTCGCGATGGCAGATACGCGCGAAGATGCCGATGACCTTGAGGTGGCGCTGCACGCCCATCAAGTCGCTGGCACGCAGGAAGTCGTCGAAATCGGCCTGCACGGGAATCCCGGCCTGCACCGCACGCTCCCAGTAACCGCGCTGCCATTCGCGCACGCGGGCCTGGGGCCAGCTGAGGAAGGCGTCCTTGAACAGGCAGGTGATGTCGTAGGTCACCGGGCCGTACACCGCGTCCTGAAAATCCAGCACGCCGGGGTTCGGCTCGCTGATCATCAGGTTGCGCGGCATATAGTCGCGATGCACCAGCACTTTCGGCTGCGCCAGGGCACTGTCGATCAACTGGTCACTGGCACGCTGCCAAAGCGCTTGTTGCTGTGTATCCAACTCGATACCCAGGTGCCGGCGCACGTACCACTCCGGGAACAATTCCAGCTCGCGGCGCAGCAAGGCCACGTCATAACTGGGCAGCGGCGCGTCCATCGGCAATTGCTGAAAAGCCAGTAAGGCATCGATGGCATCGGCAAACAATTGATCGGCGTTTTGCGCGTCAATCACGTCCAGATAGGTCTTTGTGCCCAGGTCATTGAGCAAAAGAAAGCCTCGCGACAAATCTTCTGCATAAATTTTTGGAACATTTATGCCTGACTTTGCCAATAAATCGGCGATATCGACGAAAGGTTTGCAGTTTTCCTGGGGGGGTGGGGCGTCCATTACCACGAAGGTACGACCGCCGCCCTCCCACCGGAAATAGCGCCTGAAACTCGCGTCGCTGCTGGCCGCGGTCAATGTGGCCGGGGGTACGACACCCCAGCCTTGAGCGTTGAAAAGGATCGGCAACTGCTCATCCAGCCAGACTTCCAGCTGTTGTAAACGTAGATCTTGCTCGGGCATTACAAGGGTCTCCGACGGCGCTAGCCGTCAAGCGGGTCATGCTTTATTATCACGCATCTTTTTCAGACCATCGAGAGGCGTGCGGCCCACACCGCGGGCAGATGGCACGCAGGAAGCCCGGACTAATAAGATGGCATTGAAATCCCCCGCGTTTCGTAGAAAATTTCCGTTGCTGGTAACCGGCAGTCTGCTGGCCATGCAACCCTTCGCCACCTCATTCGTGGTCGCCGCGGAACAGTATGACTGCTCAGTCTCTGCTTCGGGTGCCTGGGATTGCGCGCCAAAAACCGCCGCAGCCCCACTGCCACCGCGCCCGGTGCATGATGGCGCAGCCATCAGCTCGGCCAACAGCACGGCGCAAGCCGACACTGGTGGCAAAGCCGAGGCCGTGCCGCAGACCGCATTGGTCACCGACGCCAAGGGCCGAGGCCTGCGTTCGCGCAGTGCCGACTACAGCCACTTGGACTGGGTACCTCGTGAAAAGTTGACCGCAGCCCAGTTGGCCGAAACCGGCCCTTACTGCAGCGGCGCGTACATCGAGCCGATTCGTCCTGGCATGAACGACAAGACGAACAAGAGCGATGCGCCAACCTTCATCGGTGCCAAGGCCTCTCGTTACGAGCAGGAACAGCAAGTCGCAACCCTGGCCGGTGACGTCGTCATGCGCCAGGGCAGCATGCAGCTTGAAGCCGAAGAAGCCAGCCTGTACCAGGCCGAGAACCGTGGCGAGCTGAACGGCAATGTCCGTATGCGCGACAACGGTGCCTTGATCGTCGGCGACCACGCCGAGGTCCAGCTGGACACCGGCGCGGCTCAGGTCGACAACGCCGAATACGTGCTGCACAAGTCGCGCATCCGCGGTAACGCGCTGTACGCCAAACGCGCCGAAAACGCGATCATCCGTCTCAAGGACGGTACGTACACCACCTGCGAGCCGGACAGCAATGCCTGGCAGCTCAAGGGCAACAACATCACGTTGAACCCGGCCACCGGTTTCGGTACGGCCACCAACGCGACGTTGCGGATCAAGAACATCCCGATCCTGTACACGCCTTACATCTATTTCCCGATCGACGACCGTCGTCAGTCCGGCTTCCTGCCTCCGAGCTTCAGCAGCGGCAGCGAAACCGGCTTTACTCTGGTTACGCCGTACTACTTCAACCTGGCGCCAAACTACGACGCCACGTTGTACCCGCAATACATGACCAAGCGCGGCATGATGATGGAAGGCGAATTCCGCTACCTCACCAAGTCCAGCGAAGGCCAGTTCGGCGGCGCGTACCTGAACGACGACAACGACGAGCGCAAGCGTCAGACCGATTACGAAAAAACCCGCTACATGCTCAACTGGCAACACCAGGGCGGGTTGGATTCGCGTGTACTGACCCAGGTCGACTACACCACGATCAGCGACCCTTACTACTTCCAGGACCTCAAGTCCTACCAGGAAGGCGTCGAGAGCCAGGACTACGTCAACCAGCAGGGTTCCGTGACTTATCGCGGCGACACCTTCAAGGCACGTCTGAACCTGCAGGCCTACCAGCTGGCAACGATTTCCCAGGTCACCCCGTATGACCGCCTGCCGCAGATCACCTTCAACGGTGCCCTGCCGTACCATCCGGGTGGTTTGAACTTCAGCTACGAGACTGAAGCCGTACGCTTCGACCGTGACCTGGAGAACGGCACCTTCACCAATGAAGATGGCGAAGTCGAGCGTCGCCTGGACACCTACGTACGCGGCCTGACCCGTGCGAACGGTACCCGCTTGAACGTCGCACCAGCCGTCGAATACCCGATGAACTGGAGCTACGGTTTTGTAACGCCCAAGCTCAAGTACGTGTACACCAAGTACGACCTGGACCTCGACTCCATTGGCAAGAATACGCTGGCGGCGGGAGACAAGTTCAAAAGCTCCCAAGACCGTGCGGTACCGATTGCCAGCGTCGACAGCGGCCTGTACTTCGATCGCAACACCAACTGGTTCGGCACCAACTATCGCCAGACCCTCGAACCGCGCGCGTTCTACCTGTACGTACCGGACAAGGACCAGAGCGACATCCCGGTCTTTGATACCAGCGAGTACTCGTTCAGCTACGCGTCGCTGTTCCGTGACAACCGCTTCAGCGGCTCCGACCGTATCGGCGACGAAAACAAGCTGTCCCTGGGCTTGACCAGCCGCTGGATCGAAGACAACGGCTTCGAGCGTCAACGCGTATCCGTGGGCCAGGCGCTGTACTTCAAGGATCGTGAAGTTCAACTGCCGGGTATCCTGGCGTCCCAGCGTGACGACGCACGTTCCGACGTGTCGCCAGTCGCCCTGGACTACGAGTTCCGCTTCAACCGCGACTGGCGCGCCACTGCCGACTACAACTGGGATACCGAGAACCACAGTCCTCGTTCCGGCAGCGCGATGCTTCACTACCAGCCGGAAGACAACCCGAACAAGATCATCAACGTCGGTTACCGCTATCGTAACGACCAGGTCGTCTACAACCAGCTGACCGGCAAATGGCAGTTCGGTGGCGATTATGGCCAGCCAGGCGACGAGAACTACGTGAAGGATTACTACAAAATCCAGCAACACGACTTCTCGATGATGTGGCCGATCATTCCACAATGGAACCTGATCACCCGCTGGCAGTATGACTACGCTCGCAACCGTACCCTGGAAGCCTTCGGTGGTTTCGAGTACGACAACTGCTGCTGGAAACTGCGCCTGATCAACCGTTACTGGGTTTCCAACGACGAATACAGCCAGATCGCCCCGCTTAACGAAAAGGGTGACCACGGGCTCTTCCTGCAGATCGTCCTTAAAGGACTCGGCGGCCTGACCGGCGCCAAGGTAGAGAGCTTCCTCGACAAAGGCATTGAAGGTTATCGTGAACGTGAAGACCAAGCTTTCTGATTGTCTGCGCCCGCTAGTGCTGGGCGCGCTGTTCCTGGGTACCGCATCGGCGCACGCTGCGGTTCAAGAACTGGATAAGGTAGTGGCCATCGTCGATAACGACGTGATCATGCAGAGCCAACTGGACCAACGCGTCAAGGAAGTTCAGCAAACCATCGCCAAGCGTGGCGGTGGTGTGCCACCGACCAGCGTCCTGGACCAGCAGGTGCTGGAGCGCCTGATCGTCGAAAACCTGCAACTGCAGATTGGCGATCGTTCCGGCATCCGTATTTCGGACGAAGAACTGAACCAGGCCGTAGGCACCATTGCCCAGCGCAACAACATGAGCATTGACCAGTTCCGCGCCGCCCTGGCCCACGACGGTTTGTCCTATGAGGACGCCCGTGACCAGATCCGCCGTGAAATGATCATCAGCCGTGTGCGTCAGCGCCGTGTGGCCGAGCGGGTTCAAGTGTCCGAACAGGAAGTGAAGAACTTCCTGGCCTCGGACCTGGGCAAGATGCAGCTTTCCGAAGAACTGCACCTGGCCAACATCCTGATCCCGACCCCGGACAGCGCAAACTCCGAGCAACTCAATGCGGCGGCGGCAAAAACCCAGGCTGTCTATGATCGCCTCAAGGCGGGTGCCGACTTTGCCCAGACGGCTATCGCCGTGTCCGGCAGCGACAACGCCCTCGAAGGCGGTGACATGGGCTGGCGTAAAGCCGCTCAACTGCCACCTCCGTTCGACCGCGAGCTGAGCGCCATGGAAGTCGGTGGCATCACTCAGCCAGCGCGCACCCCAGGCGGCTTCATCATTCTCAAGTTGCTGGAGCGCCGTGGCGGCGAGACCTCGCTGAAAGACGAAGTGCATGTTCGTCATATCCTGGTCAAACCAAGCGAAATCCGCACCGAAGCACAAACCAAGGAACTGGCCCAGAAGATCTACGACCGCATCGAAAGCGGTGAAGACTTTGCCACCCTGGCCAAGAGCTTCTCGGAAGATCCAGGTTCTGCCCTCAACGGCGGCGACCTCAACTGGATCGACCCGAAAGCCCTGGTGCCGGAGTTCCAGCAGGTGATGGCCGATACCCCACAAGGCGTATTGTCCAAGCCGTTCAAGACCCAATATGGCTGGCACGTGCTGGAAGTCCTTGGCCGTCGCGCCACCGACAACACCAGCCAGGCCCGCGAGCAACAAGCACTGAACGTGCTGCGTAACCGCAAGTACGACGAAGAGCTGCAAACCTGGTTGCGTCAGATCCGTGACGAAGCCTACGTAGAGAACAAGCTGCCAGGCGCCGAGCAAACAGGCACCGACCAGGCCACCCAGTGAAACCCCAGCGTTTCGCGGTGACACCCGGCGAGCCGGCCGGCATAGGTCCAGACCTGTGCCTGCTGCTCGCCTCGCAACTCCAGCCACACCCCCTGATTGCCATTACCAGCCGCGACCTGCTCCTTGAGCGGGCCGCGCAGCTGGGTGTGGCTGTCGACTTGCTGGACGTGGCACCGGGCAACTGGCCCGACCTGCCAGCCCCCGCCGGCAGTTTGTACGTGTGGGACACCCCGCTGGCGACCCCGGTGGTTGCCGGGCAACTGGACACAGCCAACGCCGCGTTCGTCCTGCAAACCCTGACCCGCGCAGGCCTTGGCTGCCTCAACGGCGACTTCGCCGGCATGATCACCGCCCCGGTGCACAAGGGCGTGATCAACGAATCCGGTATCGCCTTTTCCGGCCATACCGAATTCCTCGCAGAACTGACCCATACCGAACAAGTCGTGATGATGCTGGCCACACGCGGCCTGCGCGTCGCGCTGGTGACCACTCACCTGCCGCTGCGCGATATCGCTGACGCCATCACCGTCGAGCGCCTGGAGCGCGTCACGCGCATCCTGCATGCCGACCTGCAACACAAATTCGGCATTGCCCAACCGCGCATCCTGGTCTGCGGGCTCAACCCGCACGCCGGTGAAGGCGGCCACTTGGGCCATGAAGAAATCGACATCATCGAACCAACCCTGGAGCGTCTGCGCCAAGAAGGCATGGACCTGCGCGGCCCACTGCCTGCGGACACTCTGTTTACCCCCAAATATCTGGAGCACTGCGACGCAGTGCTGGCGATGTACCATGACCAGGGGCTGCCGGTGCTGAAATACAAAGGCTTCGGCGCCGCCGTCAACGTGACACTGGGCCTGCCGATCATCCGTACCTCCGTCGACCATGGCACTGCCCTGGACCTGGCGGGCAGCGGCAAGATCGATACCGGCAGCCTGCACGTGGCCCTGGAAACCGCCTATCAGATGGCCGAGACCCGTATATGACCGAGCATTACCAACACCGGGCGCGCAAGCGCTTCGGGCAAAACTTCCTGCACGACGCTGGCGTGATCGACCGCATCCTGCGCTCCATCCATGCCAAGCCCGAAGACCGCCTGCTGGAAATCGGCCCGGGCCAGGGCGCGCTGACCCAAGGCCTGTTGGCCAGTGGCGGACAACTGGACGTAGTAGAGCTGGACAAGGACCTGATCCCGATCCTCAACCAGCAGTTCGCCGGCAAGCCCAATTTCAACCTGCACCAGGGCGATGCGCTGAAGTTCGACTTCAACAGCCTCAACGCCGCGCCTAACAGCCTGCGTGTGGTCGGCAACCTGCCGTATAACATCTCCACGCCGCTGATTTTTCACCTGCTGAACAACGCAGGAATCATCCGCGACATGCACTTCATGCTGCAAAAAGAAGTGGTAGAGCGCCTGGCCGCAGGCCCAGGTGGCGGCGACTGGGGTCGCCTGTCGATCATGGTTCAGTACCACTGCCGCGTCGAACACCTGTTCAACGTCGGCCCTGGCGCGTTCAACCCGCCGCCCAAAGTCGACTCGGCCATCGTGCGCCTGGTGCCTCACGCGGTACTCCCGCACCCGGCCAAGGATCACAAACTGCTCGAGCGTGTAGTACGCGAAGCGTTCAACCAGCGCCGCAAGACCCTTCGCAACACGCTCAAGGCGCTGTTGAGCAACGCCGAGATCGAAGCGGCTGGCGTCGACGGCAGCCTGCGCCCCGAGCAACTGGACCTGGCCGCCTTCGTGCGCCTGGCCGACCAGCTTGCCATCCAGCCAGCGCCAGTCGCCGACTGAGGCACCCAGGCACGGCCAGACACATGTCTGGCCTACTGCCCACCTCTTGGCCTAGACTGATCCGCATCTGCTGTCCTCCGCTTTTGCTTTTAAGGCCTCTTGCATGTCCGATCCTCGCTATCAGATTGACGTCAGCGTCGTGACCCGCTTCCTGGCGGACCAATCGCAACCTGAACAGAACCGCTTTGCCTTTGCGTACACCATCACGGTGAAAAACAACGGGTCGGTGCCGGCCAAGCTGCTCTCACGCCACTGGGTGATCACCGACGGTGACGGCCAGGTCGAAGAGGTTCGCGGCGCAGGCGTAGTCGGTCAGCAACCGTTGATCGACATTGGCGCCAGCCACACCTATAGCAGCGGCACGGTCATGACCTCCAAGGTCGGCACCATGCAAGGCTCCTATCAGATGAAAGCCACCGACGGCCAACTGTTCGACGCCGTGATTGCGCCCTTCCGTCTCGCCGTGCCGGGAGCCCTGCACTGATGGCGACCTACGCGGTCGGTGACCTGCAAGGCTGCCTGGAACCCCTCAAGTGCCTGCTTGAGCGTGTAGCATTCAACCCGCTCAACGATCGCCTGTGGTTAGTGGGTGACCTGGTCAACCGTGGCCCCGCGTCCCTGGAAACCCTGCGTTATCTCTATAGCCTGCGTGATTCACTGGTGTGCGTGCTGGGCAACCACGACCTGCACCTGTTGGCCGCCGGCAATAACATCGAGCGCTTGAAGAAAGGCGACACCCTGCGCGAAATCCTCGAAGCGCCCGACCGCGCCGAGCTGCTGGATTGGCTACGCCGACAAAAAATCATGCATTACGACGAGCGCCGCAACATGGCGCTGGTGCACGCAGGCATCCCGCCTCAGTGGACGCTGAAAAAAGCCCTCAAGTGCGCCGCCGAAGTCGAGAGCACCCTGGCCGACGACAACCTGTACACCCGCTACCTCGACGGTATGTACGGCAACGAACCGGTGAAGTGGGACAACGACCTGACCGGCGTCGCACGCTTGCGAGTGATCACCAACTACTTCACGCGCATGCGCTTCTGCACCGCCGACGGCAAGCTCGACCTCAAGAGCAAGGAAGGCGCCGACACCGCCTTGCCCGGCTACAAGCCCTGGTTCGCGCACAAAGAACGCAAGACCCGTGACACGAAGATCGTCTTCGGCCACTGGGCAGCCCTCGAAGGCCAATGCAACGAACCCGGCGTATTCGCCCTCGACACCGGTTGCGTGTGGGGCGGCGCCATGACCCTGATGAACATCGACACCGGCGAGCGCCATCGCTGCCAGTGCGAATCCTCACTCCCCGTTACACTGCCGGCCGCCAAGCCATAGGAGCCCGCCATGAGCGAATTCAAACGTATCTCTCCCGAACAAGCCCAGGCCCTGCGCGAGCAAGGCGCCGTGGTGGTGGATATCCGCGACCAACCGACGTATGCGGCCGCCCACATCAACGGCGCCAAGCACTTGGACAACGTCAATATCGCTGATTTCATCCGCGCCGCCGACCTCGACGCGCCGCTGATCGTGGCCTGCTACCACGGCAACTCCAGCCAGAGCGCAGCCGCCTACCTGATCAGCCAGGGCTTCAGCGACGTCTATAGCCTGGACGGCGGCTTTGAGCTGTGGCGTACGACCTATCCTGAGGAAATTGCCGCGGGCGATTCGCAATAATTTTTTTCACACCCCGCTACCCCGCGTGACGCTTGGGCTCGCGCCGTTTCTGACGAACGGCGCAGCCAAACTAATTACGCATCGCGCCTTGACCTCCCCGATTCCAGACTATCCTTAATTGCAGGCCATCCGAATCAGGGGAGAGCCGGTACACCGGCGTGCGGGTCATCGGTAGCGTTTCAGGGTGTTCTGGGGGGAAAACGGCCATTGGCGTTCGCCACTGTCTGCCAGCATCGACTGATTGATCCGGCGTCGGCTCCACGTATCGAGCGAGGTGACGACGTCATGAGTATCTTTAGCCACTTCCAACAACGCTTCGCGTCCACGCAGCAGGAAGAACTCACGCTTCAAGAGTATCTCGAACTGTGCAAGCAGGACCGCAGCACCTACGCGTCTGCCGCCGAACGTCTGCTATTGGCGATTGGTGAGCCGGAGCTGGTGGAAACCGCCAATAATTCGCGCCTGTCGCGAATCTTTTCCAACAAGGTGATCCGCCGCTACCCGGCCTTTGAAGACTTCCACGGAATGGAAGAATGCATTGACCAGATCGTCTCCTACTTCCGCCATGCCGCCCAAGGCCTGGAAGAGAAGAAACAGATCCTCTACCTGCTCGGCCCTGTCGGCGGCGGCAAGTCGTCCCTGGCGGAAAAACTCAAACAACTGATCGAGAAGGTGCCCTTCTACGCCATCAAGGGTTCACCGGTCTTCGAGTCGCCCCTGGGCTTGTTCAACGCCACCGAAGATGGCGCGATCCTCGAGGAAGACTTCGGCATCCCAAGGCGCTATCTCAATACCATCATGTCGCCCTGGGCCACCAAACGCCTGGCCGAGTTTGGGGGTGATATCAGCCAGTTCCGCGTGGTCAAACTCTACCCTTCGATCCTCAACCAGATCGGCGTGGCCAAGACCGAACCGGGGGATGAGAACAACCAGGACATCTCGGCGCTGGTGGGCAAGGTCGATATCCGTAAGCTGGAAGAATTCCCGCAGAACGACGCCGATGCCTACAGCTACTCGGGCGCACTGTGCCGGGCCAACCAGGGCCTGATGGAGTTCGTGGAGATGTTCAAAGCGCCGATCAAGGTGCTGCACCCACTGCTCACCGCTACCCAGGAAGGCAACTACAACAGTACCGAAGGCCTGGGCGCGATTCCGTTCACCGGGATCCTGCTGGCTCACTCCAACGAATCGGAATGGCACACCTTCCGCAACAACAAGAACAACGAAGCCTTCATCGACCGGATTTACATCGTCAAGGTACCGTACTGCCTGCGGGTCAGCGACGAGATCAAGATCTACGACAAGCTGCTGTTCAACAGCTCCCTGGCCAAGGCCCATTGCGCGCCCGACACCCTCAAGATGCTCGCGCAGTTCACCGTGCTGTCGCGTCTCAAGGAGCCGGAAAACTCGAATATCTATTCGAAGATGCGCGTGTACGACGGCGAAAACCTCAAAGACACCGATCCCAAGGCCAAGTCGATCCAGGAGTACCGCGACACGGCGGGTGTGGATGAGGGCATGAACGGTCTGTCGACGCGCTTCGCGTTCAAGATCCTGTCCAAGGTCTTCAACTTCGACCCCCATGAGATCGCCGCCAACCCGGTGCACCTGCTCTATGTACTGGAGCAACAGATCGAACAGGAGCAATTCCAGGCCGAAACCCGCGAACGCTACCTGCGCTTCCTCAAGGAGTACCTGGCGCCGCGCTACATCGAGTTCATTGGCAAGGAAATCCAGACCGCCTACCTGGAGTCCTACAGCGAGTACGGCCAGAACATCTTCGACCGCTACGTGCTGTACGCAGACTTCTGGATCCAGGATCAGGAATACCGCGACCCGGAAACCGGCGAAATCCTCAACCGCGTGGCCCTCAACGAGGAGCTGGAAAAGATCGAAAAACCGGCGGGCATCAGCAATCCCAAGGATTTCCGCAACGAAATCGTCAACTTCGTGCTGCGCGCCCGTGCCAACAACAATGGCAAAAACCCCACTTGGCTCAGCTACGAAAAACTGCGGGTGGTCATCGAGAAGAAAATGTTCTCCAACACCGAGGACCTGCTGCCGGTCATCAGCTTCAATGCCAAGGCCAGCAAGGAGGATCAGCAAAAACACAACGACTTCGTCACACGAATGGTCGAGCGTGGCTACACCGACAAACAGGTACGGCTGCTCTCCGAGTGGTATCTGCGGGTTCGTAAATCGCAGTAAGGCAGCGACAAGCGCGGGCTGCCGGGCCATTGGCCTGGCGGCTGACCGCTTGTCTCTAAGCTTCCAGCTCGCGGCTTGAAGCTTGTAACGTGAAGCTGCCCGGAGGGCTCCCCATGAGCTATGTGATCGACCGACGCCTCAATGGCAAGAACAAGAGCACGGTAAACCGCCAGCGTTTCCTGCGGCGTTACCGTGACCACATCAAAAAGGCCGTTGAAGAGGCCGTCAGCCGCCGCTCTATTACCGACATGGAGCATGGCGAGCAAATCAGCATTCCCGGACGCGACATCGACGAACCGGTGCTGCACCACGGCCGCGGTGGCAAACAGACCGTCGTGCACCCAGGCAACAAGGAGTTCACCACCGGCGAACATATCCAGCGCCCCCAAGGCGGTGGCGGCGGTAAAGGGCCGGGCAAAGCGGGCAATTCCGGCGAAGGCATGGATGAGTTCGTGTTCCAGATCACCCAGGAAGAATTCCTCGAATTCATGTTCGAAGACCTCGAGCTGCCCAACCTGGTCAAGCGCAACCTGACCGGCACCGACACCTTCAAGACCGTGCGTGCCGGGATCAGCAACGAGGGCAACCCGTCCCGCATCAACATCATCCGCACCCTGCGCTCAGCCCATGCGCGGCGTATCGCCCTGTCGGGCAGCAGCCGCGCCAAGCTCAAGGAGGCCAAGGAAGAGTTGGCGCGCTTAAAACGCGAAGAACCGGACAACTTCGGCGATATCCAGCAGATCGAGGCAGAAATCGAGAAACTCAGCGCGCGCATTCACCGCGTGCCGTTCCTCGACACCTTTGACCTCAAGTACAACCTGCTGGTCAAGCAACCGAACCCCAGTTCCAAGGCCGTGATGTTCTGCCTGATGGACGTGTCCGGCTCGATGACCCAGGCGACCAAGGACATTGCCAAGCGCTTCTTTATCCTGCTGTACCTGTTCCTCAAGCGGAACTACGACAAGATCGACGTCGTCTTCATCCGCCATCACACCAGCGCCCGCGAAGTGGACGAAGAAGAGTTTTTCTACTCACGGGAAACCGGCGGCACCATCGTGTCCAGCGCGCTGAAGCTGATGCAGGAGATCATGGCTGAACGCTACCCGGCCAACGAATGGAATATCTACGCCGCCCAGGCGTCCGACGGCGATAACTGGAACGATGATTCACCGATCTGCCGCGACATCCTGATCAACCAGATCATGCCGTTTGTGCAGTACTACACCTACGTCGAAATCACTCCCCGTGAGCATCAAGCGCTGTGGTTTGAATATGAGCGCATCGGCGAAGCCTTTGCCGATACGTTCGCCCAGCAGCAACTGGTCTCGGCCGGCGATATCTACCCGGTCTTCCGTGAACTCTTCCAGCGCAGGTTAGTGACATGACCGCCAAAAAAGAGAATAAACGCCAACCCATTTCAACGGGCTCCGAATGGACCTTTGAACTGATCCAGGCCTACGACCGGGAAATCAGCCGCATCGCGGCCGGATATGCCCTGGACACCTACCCCAACCAGATCGAAGTGATCACCGCCGAGCAGATGATGGACGCCTACGCGTCCGTCGGCATGCCCTTGGGTTATCACCATTGGTCCTACGGCAAACACTTCCTCAGCACCGAGAAGTCCTACACCCGTGGCCAGATGGGCCTCGCCTACGAGATCGTGATCAATTCCGACCCCTGCATCGCCTATCTGATGGAAGAAAACACCATCTGCATGCAGGCACTGGTGGTGGCCCATGCCTGCTATGGGCATAACAGCTTCTTCAAGGGCAACTACCTGTTCCGCACCTGGACCGATGCCAGCTCGATCATCGACTACCTGGTGTTCGCCAAGCAGTACATCATGCAGTGCGAGGAGCGCCACGGTATCGACGCTGTGGAAGACTTGCTCGACTCCTGCCACGCCCTGATGAACTACGGGGTGGACCGCTACAAACGCCCGTATCCGATTTCCGCCGAGGAAGAACGCCTGCGCCAGAAGGAGCGCGAGGAGCACCTGCAGAAGCAGATCAACGACCTGTGGCGCACCATTCCTAAAAAAGCGGGTAAAAACAGCGACAAGGACAATGCTCGCTTCCCCGCCGAACCTCAGGAAAACATCCTGTACTTCCTCGAAAAGCACGCGCCGCTGCTTGAGCCGTGGCAGCGGGAAATCGTGCGCATCGTGCGCAAGATTGCCCAGTACTTTTACCCACAGCGCCAGACCCAGGTGATGAACGAAGGCTGGGCGACGTTCTGGCATTACACGCTGATGAATGACCTGTACGACGAGGGCCTCGTCACCGACGGCTTTATGATGGAATTCCTCACCTCACATACCAGCGTGGTGTTCCAGCCAGGCTTCGACAGCCCGTATTACAACGGCATAAACCCTTACGCGCTGGGCTTTGCCATGTACCGCGACATTCGGCGCATGTGCGAACACCCTACCGAGGAAGATCGCCGCTGGTTCCCGGAAATCGCCGGCAGCGATTGGCTGTCGACCATCAAGTTCGCCATGAGCAGCTTCAAGGACGAGAGCTTTATCCTGCAATACCTGTCGCCCCAAGTGATTCGCGACCTCAAGCTGTTCAGCATCCTCGACGACGACCTCAAGGACGACCTGCTGGTGCCAGCCATCCACGACGAGCCCGGCTACCGCACCATCCGCGAAACCCTGGCCGCGCAATACAACCTGGGCAACCGTGAGCCCAACGTGCAGATCTACAGCATTGACGTACGCGGCGATCGCTCGCTGACCCTGCGCCACCAGCAACACGACCGTAAACCCTTGGGCGAATCCACCGAGGAAGTGCTCAAGCACCTGCACCGGCTGTGGGGCTTCGATATCCACCTGGAGACCCTGCAAGGCGACCAGGTGATGAAAACCCACCATGTACCTCCACGCAGTGATCACAGCGATAACGACTACGGCCGCCTGGACCTGGCCGTCGTCCACCTCTGAAACAGCAAAGCCTCCATTGGTCAGGCACAGGCGGTATCCTGTGCCGCTAATGGAGGCTTTTTCATGAAAATCTATCAAGTCGGCGGGGCCGTACGTGACCGCCTGCTGGGCATCGAAGTTACCGACATTGACCGTGTCGTCGTCGGCGCCACCGCAGAAGAAATGCTCGCCAAGGGCTACAAGCCGGTAGGCGCTGATTTCCCGGTGTTCCTGGACCCGAAAAACGGCGACGAATACGCCCTCGCCCGCACCGAGCGCAAGAGCGGCCGGGGCTACGGCGGCTTTGTGTTTCACGCCAGCCCCGAGGTCACGCTGGAAGAAGACCTGACCCGCCGCGACCTGACCATTAACGCCATGGCGGAGGACGATGACGGCAACCTGACCGACCCTCATCATGGCCAGCATGATCTTGAAGCGCGCATTTTACGCCACGTATCGCCCGCTTTCGCCGAAGATCCTCTGCGCGTACTGCGCGTTGCGCGTTTTGCCGCGCGCTATGCGCATCTGGGTTTCACCGTAGCTGCAGAGACCTTGGAGCTGATGCGTCAGCTCAGTGAATCCGGTGAGCTGGAAGCCCTGACGCCTGAGCGCAGCTGGAAAGAAATATCCCGCGCATTGATGGAAGATCAGCCGCAGGTGTTTATCCAAATACTGCGCGACTGTCACGCGCTGAAAACCTTGATGCCGGAAGTGGATGCGCTGTTCGGCGTGCCACAGCCCGAAGCTCATCACCCCGAAATCGATACCGGCGTGCACACCTTGAGCGTGCTGGAACAGGCCGCCTTGCACAAACAGCCGCTGACGGTGCGCTGGGCCTGCCTGCTGCATGACCTGGGCAAGGGCCTGACGCCTGTGGATAAGTTGCCGCAGCATATTGCTCACGAACACACAGGTTTAAAACTGATCAAGGCGGTCAATGAGCGCTTCAAAGTGCCCAAGGACTGCCAGGAACTGGCGCTGCTGGTGGGCCAATATCATACCCATGGCCATCGCGCGCTGGAGCTGAAAGCCACGACGCTGCTGGAGTTGCTGCAGAGTTTTGACGTGTATCGCCGACCGCAGCGCTTTGAGGAATTTGTGGTGAGCTGCGAAATGGATGCGCGCGGCCGCAAAGGGCTGGAGCAAAGAAGTTATCCACAAGCAGAGTATTTACGCGGTGCAGCCAGGGTTGCGCGCGAAGTGGCGGTGGCACCGCTGCTGGAAAAGGGCTTCAAAGGCCCCGAGCTGGGCGAAGCGCTCAAGCGCGAACGGCTCAAAGCGCTGAAGGCCTACAAAGAACACCACAGCCGCTAGAAACCCGCCTTTTGTGGCGAGGGGGGGTTCTCCCCCTTGGGGGGGCGCCGCCCCCCCAAAACTCCCGCCGCCCGCCCCCCTGCCCGGGGAGACAACCCCCCCCCCCAAAAAAACACG
>NZ_WKCB01000046.1 GCF_021606685.1 Pseudomonas syringae | reverse complement strand
AAGATTTCTTCAACAACTTCAACCACTTGCGCTTCCGATCTCTCGTTAGCGGGAGGCGAATTCTACAGCGTTACACGCTGCTGTCAACACCTCTTTTTCTCCGCTTTCGACCGAGAAGATCGAAACGCTAATAGAGCCAAACAACACCGCTCTACCAACTCCTTCTGGGCTTGGATGAACTCAAGCAACTCGCTGTCGAATCTCGCATAACTCTTTGTTTACCAAGGAGTTTTCCGTTTCGACTGCGCCGGAAGTGGGGCGAATTATAGACTTCCAGAATCTGCCGTCAACACCTTTTTTCACATTTCTGTCATATCGGTCAAAAAGCCCCCGAAAACACAAAAGCCGGCCCCAGGGGGCCGGCTTTCAATCACCCGTCGTTACAAACTGGGAAAGGCAAACTGCGATGCTTCGTGGCTGGCCCGCTGTGGCCAACGCTGGGTAATCGCCTTGCGCCGGGTATAGAACCGCACCCCATCCGGGCCATAGGCATGCAAGTCGCCAAACAACGAACGCTTCCAGCCGCCGAAGCTGTGGTACGCCACCGGCACCGGCAATGGAACGTTCACCCCCACCATGCCCACTTCAATCTCGTCACAGAACAGCCGCGCCGCTTCACCGTCGCGGGTAAAGATGCAGGTACCGTTGCCATACTCGTGATCGTTGATCAGCTGCATTGCCGCTTCCAGGCTATCCACCCGAACCACGCACAACACCGGCCCGAAGATCTCTTCTTTGTAGATACGCATTTCAGGCGTCACATGATCAAACAGACTGCCCCCCAGGAAGAACCCCTCCTCGTGGCCAGCAACGCTCAGCCCGCGACCATCCACGACCAACTTGGCACCCGAAGAAACACCGTCTTCTATATAGCCACTGACCTTGTCCCGTGCCTGCCCTGTCACCAACGGCCCCATGTCCAGGCCGCAGGACGTGCCTGCACCAATCTTCAGCGCCTTGACCTGCGGCACCAGCTTGGCGATCAATGCGTCCGCCACTTGGTCACCCACGCACACGGCCACCGAGATCGCCATGCAACGCTCACCGCAGGAACCATAAGCCGCGCCCATCAGCGCACTCACCGCGTTATCCAGGTCCGCGTCCGGCATCAGCACCGCATGGTTTTTCGCCCCACCCAGCGCCTGCACACGCTTACCGCGCTTGGTCGCCTCGGAATAGATGTATTCGGCAATCGGCGTTGACCCCACAAAGCTCAGCGCTTTGACCTCCGGCGCTTCGATCAGCGCATCCACCGCACCCTTGTCACCGTGCACCACGCTCAGCACACCTTTAGGCAGACCGGCTTCCTGCAACAGTTGTGCAATCAGCAACGTCGAGCTTGGGTCACGCTCCGAGGGTTTGAGGATGAAACAGTTACCGCAGACGATGGCCAATGGGTACATCCACAGCGGCACCATCGCCGGGAAGTTGAACGGTGTGATACCGGCCACTACACCCAGCGGCTGGAAATCCGACCACGCATCAATGTTCGGTCCTACGTTACGGCTGTACTCGCCCTTCAGAATCTCCGGTGCCGAGCACGCGTATTCCACGTTCTCGATCCCGCGCTTCAATTCGCCAGCGGCGTCTTCCAGCGTCTTGCCGTGTTCCTCGCTGATCAGTTGCGAGATACGCGCCTCGTTCTGCTCCAGCAGTTGCTTGAAACGAAACATCACCTGGGCGCGTTTTGCCGGCGGGGTATTACGCCACGCCGGGAACGCCGCCTTGGCCGCGTCGATTGCCTGTTGAATGGTTTCACGGCTGGCCAACGGCACCTGGTGGATCACCTGGCCGGTGGACGGGTTGTACACGTCGGCACTGCGACCGCTGTCGTTGACCAACTCACCGTTGATCAAATGCTGGATAAGGCTCATGCAGGGCTCCTGAAAAGTTGTTCTATATAGAAGGAGAGAAATCAGTCGATCTTGTTCAGCACTTCGCCGACCGCGTCGAACAGACGATCCAGGTCCTGCGGCTTGCTGTTGAAGGTTGGCCCGAACTGCAGGGTGTCGCCGCCGAAGCGCACGTAGAAACCGGCTTTCCACAAGGCCATGCCGGCCTCGAATGGACGCACGATCGCATCACCATCACGCGGGGCAATCTGGATTGCGCCGGCCAGGCCATAGTTACGGATGTCGATTACGTTCTTGCTGCCCTTCAACCCGTGCAGCGCATTCTCAAAGTGCGGTGCGACTTCGGCTACGCTCTGCACCAGGTTTTCCTTCTGCAACAGGTCCAATGCCGCCAGGCCAGCCGCGCAAGCGACCGGGTGCGCCGAGTAGGTGTAGCCGTGGGGGAATTCCACCGCGTACTCCGGCGTCGCCTGGTTCATGAAGGTCTGGTAGATCTCGCTGCTGGCAATCACCGCGCCCATCGGGATCGCGCCGTTAGTGACTTGCTTGGCAATGCACATCAAGTCCGGGGTCACGCCAAAGCTGTCGGCACCGAACATCGAACCGGTACGGCCGAAACCGGTGATGACTTCGTCGAACACCAACAGAATGTTGTGCTGGTCACAGATCTCGCGCAGGCGCTTGAGGTAACCCTGTGGCGGTACCAGGACGCCGGCCGAACCGGCCATCGGCTCGACGAACACCGCTGCGATGTTCGACGCATCGTGCAACTCGATCAGCTTGAGCAACTCATCGGCCAGGGCGATACCGCCCTGCTCCGGCATGCCACGGGAAAAGGCATTGCTTGCCAGCAGGGTGTGGGGCAAATGGTCAACGTCCATCATTGCCTGGCCGAACATTTTACGGTTGCCATTGACGCCGCCCAGGCTAGTACCGGCGATGTTCACACCGTGGTAGCCACGGGCGCGGCCGATCATCTTGGTCTTGGTGGCCTGGCCTTTCAGGCGCCAGTACGCGCGCACCATCTTCACCGCCGTGTCGGCACACTCGGAACCGGAATCGGTGAAGAACACGTGGTTCAGGTTACCCGGGGTCAGATCGGTGATCTTTTCCGCCAGTTGGAAGGACAACGGATGACCGTATTGGAAGCCCGGGGAGTAGTCCAGGGTGCCCAGTTGCTTGGCGACTGCTTCCTGGATTTCCTTGCGGGTATGCCCGGCGCCGCACGTCCACAGGCCCGACAACGAGTCGTACACCTTGCGCCCCTTGTCATCCGTCAACCAGCTGCCTTCGGCGGCCACGATCAGGCGCGGGTCACGCTGGAAGTTACGGTTGGCGGTGTAGGGCATCCAGTGCGCATCCAACTTGAGTTGGCTGGCCAGGGACGAAGGGGCGTTTTCGGGCATGTTCATCAGCAAAACCTCGCAGGGCAAAAGGCAGCGTCGGGATTGAAAAGCGTTCTTGCAGCTAAATTGCCACGGGGATAAAGTCGGTGAAATTCAACTCTTCTAACCTTCAGTCAGGCCTTCACTAAACTATGAGCAGCCGACGACCCGACCCTCTGGCCCAAGTCAGCGACTTCGATATCCGCCTGTTGCGCATCTTTCGCAGCGTGGTTGAATGCGGCGGCTTCTCGGCGGCGGAAACAGTGCTGGGCATTGGCCGCTCGGCCATCAGCCAGCAGATGAGCGACCTGGAGCAACGCCTCGGTTTAAGACTGTGCCAACGCGGGCGCGCGGGTTTCTCGCTGACCGAAGAAGGTCGCGAGGTCTACCAATCGGCGCTGCAACTATTAAGTGCGCTGGAGAGTTTCCGCACCGAGGTCAACGGCCTGCACCAGCACCTGCGCGGTGAGTTGATCATCGGCCTGACCGACAACCTGGTCACTCTGCCCCACATGCGCATCACCCATGCCTTGGCGCAGTTGAAGGAGCGCGGCCCGGACGTACAGATCCAGATCCGCATGATCGCGCCCAATGAAGTCGAACAAGGCGTGCTCGACGGCCGCCTGCATGTCGGCGTAGTGCCCCAGGCCAGCGCGCTCTCGGGCCTGGAGTACCAGCCGCTGTATAGCGAACGCTCGCTGCTTTATTGCGCGGTGGGCCACCCGCTGTTTTATGCCGACGACAAGCAATTGGGCGACGAACGCATCAACAGCCAGGACGCCATCGCCCCAACGTTCCGCCTGCCCGCCGATATCCAGGCTCATTACCAAGCGCTCAACTGCACTGCCAGTGCCTCGGACCGGGAGGGCATGGCGTTCCTGATCCTGACCGGCCGCTACATCGGCTACCTCCCCGACCACTACGCCAGCCTATGGGTACAACAAGGCCGACTGCGCGCGCTGAAATCAGCTACGCGCTTTTACGATTTAAGCCTCGCATCGGTCACGCGCAAAGGGCGTCGCCCCCATTTGGTGCTGGAAAGCTTTCTGGAAAGTCTGGCGGCAACGCGCTAACTCGGGCCTTGAGCAAAAAGCTGAGCAACTGGACAGCTTTTTGCAAGGGTACAAGGACCTTGAACCGTCCGCCTTGAGTTTGCCCGCCATGCCTCCAGAATCCTCCAGCCCCAGCGACCTGATCTACGGCCTCGACGACCGGCCCAAACCCGTGCCTGCATTACTGGCCGCCTTGCAACATGTACTGGCTGCCTTCGTCGGCATCATCACCCCGCCGCTGATTATCGGCTCCACCCTGGGCCTTACCGCTCACCTGCCCTACCTCATCAGCATGGCGCTGATGGTGTCCGGCGTAGGCACCTTCATCCAGGCGCGCAGGCCGTTCGGCATCGGCGCCGGCATGATCTGCCTGCAAGGCACCAGCTTTGCGTTTCTCGGCGCAGTGTTGTCGGCGGGTTTCCTGGTCAAGCAACGCGGCGGCAGTCCGGAAGACATCCTGGCGATGATTTTCGGCGTGTGTTTTTTCGGTGCAGCAGTGCAAATCGTGCTGAGCCGCTTTATCGGCCAGTTGCGCCGCGTGATCACTCCGCTTGTCACCGGGATTGTGATTACGTTGATAGGCATCAGCCTGATCAAAGTCGGCATCACCGATCTGGGTGGCGGCTTCAATGCACCGGACTTCGGTGCGCCGACCAACCTGGCATTGGGCCTGTTCGTGGTGCTGACGATTATTCTGCTCAACCGTTCGAACACCCCATGGGTTCGCTTATCAGCAATCATCATCGGCCTGGCGGTCGGCAGCCTGGCGGCGTGGTTCAGCGGCAAGCTGGTACCCCAAGCCCTGCCCGATCTGCCGCTGGTGAGCGTGCCGATCCCGTTTCGCTTTGGTTTCAGCTTCGACTGGAGCGCTTTCCTACCGATCGCGCTGATTTATCTGATCAGCAGCATCGAAACCGTGGGCGACCTTACCGCCAACTGCATGATCGCCCGCCAGCCCATCAGCGGCCCTTCTTATATAAGCCGGCTCAAGGGTGGCGTGCTCGGCGATGGCGTCAGTTGCATGATCGCCGCCACGTTCAGCGCCTTCCCCAACACCACCTTTGCGCAGAATAACGGCGTGATCCAACTCACGGGCGTCGCTAGCCGCTATGTGGGCTTGTACATCGGCGTGGTGCTGTTTTGCCTGGGTCTGTTTCCAATGGTCGGCGCAGTGCTGCAGCAAATTCCCAAGCCGGTATTGGGCGGCGCAACGTTGGTGATGTTTGGCAGCGTCGCCGCCGCTGGCGTGCGCATCCTCGCCCAGGCACCGCTGGACCGGCGCAGCATGCTGATAATCGCAACCTCGTTTGGCGTTGGCCTGGGCATCGCCGCCCAACCGAATTTGCTGCATTTGATGCCGACGCTGGTGCAGAACCTCTTCGACTCGGCCATCACCAGCGGCGGGCTCACGGCCATTGTGTTGTGCCTGTTATTGCCGGAGGCCAAAGCGACCTCGGCTGCCGCAAACCGCACGTCGGAAAACGACAGCCTGGAACCGCTTTGACGGTTTTATTGCATCGGGACTTGTCTGGGGCTTGAGGGTGGGTTATCTGTGCACACGTCGCCATCATCGATCTGCACGGAAACCTCCATGAGCCTCGAAGTTCCTGCCCACAGCAACCCCGCCGGTAAACCCGCCAGCCGTATCCGGCAAAAGAACGAACAAGCGATTCTCCAGGCGGCTGAGGATGAGTTCGCGCGCCATGGCTACAAAGGCACCAGCATGAACACCATCGCGGCCAGCGCCGGGTTGCCCAAGGCTAACTTGCACTATTACTTCACCAATAAGCTGGGCCTGTATATCGCGGTGCTCAGCAATATTCTGGAACTGTGGGACAGCACCTTCAACGCCCTGACCGCCGATGACGACCCGGCTGTGGCGCTCACCCGCTATATCCGCACCAAGATGGAATTCTCGCGGCGCCAACCCCAGGCTTCGCGGATCTTCGCGATGGAGATCATCAGCGGCGGCGAATGCCTGACCGAATATTTCAGCCAGGACTACCGCGCCTGGTTCAGCGGCCGGGCCGCCGTGTTCCAGGCCTGGATCGATGCCGGCAAGATGGACCCCGTCGACCCGGTGCACCTGATTTTCCTGCTGTGGGGCAGCACGCAGCACTATGCCGACTTTGCCACCCAGATCTGCCGCGTCACCGGTCGCACCAAGCTGACCAAGCAGGATATGGAAGACGCCGGCACCAACCTGATCCACATCATTCTCAAGGGTTGCGGCATCAAGCCGGCCGACTGAAGACGGGACTTATGCCTTTCACGCTCACCGGTCTTTGCGAGTTTCGCGAAGAAATACGCAAAAGCCGCTTTATCACCCTCGCTGCACCGATCACCAGCCCGCAGGAAGCCCAGGCGTTTTTCGAGCAGCACAGCGACTTGAACGCCACGCACAACTGCTGGGCCTGGAAGCTGGCCGATCAATACCGCAGCAATGACGACGGCGAGCCCGGCGGCACCGCTGGGCGGCCGATCCTTGCGGCCATCGAGGCGCAAGGCTTTGATCAGGTCGCCGTGTTGGTGATTCGCTGGTACGGCGGCATCCAGCTGGGCACCGGCGGGCTCGCCCGCGCGTACGGCGGCGGCGCGAATAAATGCCTGCAAACCGCCGAGCGCATCGAGCTGATCAGCCGCGTGCCCCTGCGCTGCGCCTGTGGGTTTTCCGAATTGAACCTGGTCAAGCTGCGTGTCGCAGAACTCGGCGGGCTGGTGGTCGAAGAGACCTTCACCGCCAACGGCGTCGAGCTGCAGCTCGCCTTGGGCGAGGCCCATATCGACACCCTGCAAACTCAACTCGCCGACCTCAGCCGTGGACGTATCCTGCTACAACGCTGAAACTACCAAGGCTGCACTCCCTGAACCGCGACTCCAAAGGAAGCTTTTCATGTCTACGCCAAAAACCGCACTGATCATCGGCGCCTCGCGCGGGCTGGGCCTCGGCCTGGTCAAGCAACTGCTCAAGGATGGCTGGGACGTGACCGCCACCGTCCGCGACCCAGGCAAGGCCGATGCCCTGAAAGCCGTAGGCCCGGTACAGATCGAGAAGCTCGACATGGACGATCAGCAAGCCGTGATCGCCCTGAACCAGCGCCTCAAGGACCGCACCTTCGACCTGCTGTTCGTCAACGCTGGCGTCAAAGGCCCGGTCAATCAGGAGCCTGGCCACGCCACCCTGGCGGAAGTCGGCCAACTGTTCTTCACCAACGCCGTGGCGCCGATCAACCTGGCCCAGCGCTTTGTCGGGCAGATCCGCAAGGACAACGGCGTACTGGCCTTCATGAGTTCGGTACTGGGCAGCGTGACCATCCCCGACGGCTCGGACCTGGCGCTGTACAAGGCCAGCAAGGCTGCGCTCAACTCGATGACCAACAGTTTTATCACCCAACTCGGCGACCACAAACTCACCGTGCTGTCACTGCACCCGGGCTGGGTGAAAACCGATATGGGCGGTGAAAACGCACACATTGATGTCGAGACCAGCGTGCGTGGCCTGGTGGACCAGGTGAACGCCTACACCGGCAAGGGTGGCCATCACTTTATCGATTACAAGGGCGATACCATCGCCTGGTAAATACTGCGCAGGAACCTGTGGGAGGGGGCTTGCTGCCGATGACGGTGTATCAGTAACAGAGGGTGTGGCTGATACACCGTCATCGGCAGCAAGCCCCCTCCCACACTGATCGCGTCAACTTCCCTACAGTAGACTCGCTCTCGGACTACACGTAATCTAACGCCCTCGCCCTTACCGGCGACCCTGGATCAGCAGACAGGGCAACACTGAGCTGGCAAACCTGAACCCATCATTCAGAGGAGCCGGCCCATGCCTGCGACCCGTATCTGGTTAAAAAACCCCCTCGCGATTTTCACTGCCAACGGCCTCGACGCCCGTGGCGGCCTGGTGCTGCAAGACGGTGTGATCACCCAAGTGCTGGGCTGGGGCAAAGAGCCCGCGGTGCCCTGCGCGCAAGTGTTCGACGCCCGCGAGCATGTGATCCTGCCGGGGTTGATCAACACCCACCACCACTTCTACCAAACCCTGACACGCGCGTGGGCGCCGGTGGTCAATCAGCCGCTGTTCCCGTGGCTGAAAACCCTGTACCCGGTGTGGGCGCGGCTGACCCCAGAGAAACTTGCCCTGGCGTCGAAAGTCGCACTCGCCGAATTGCTGCTGTCGGGCTGCACCACGGCAGCTGACCACCATTATCTGTTCCCCGACGGCCTGGAAAATGCCATCGATGTACAGGTGCAAAGCGTGCGCGAACTCGGCATGCGCGCCATGCTCACACGCGGATCCATGAGCCTCGGCGAAGCCGACGGTGGCCTGCCGCCGCAGCAGACGGTGCAGCAAGGCCAAGTGATCCTCGATGACAGCCAGCGCCTGATCCGCGAATACCATGAGCGCGGCGATGGCGCGCAGATCCAGATTGCCCTGGCGCCCTGCTCACCCTTCTCGGTCACCCCGGAAATCATGCGCGCCAGCGCCGATCTGGCCAATCAACTCGATGTGCGCCTGCACACCCACCTGGCGGAAACCCTCGACGAAGAAGACTTCTGCCTGCAACGCTTCGGCCTGCGTACGGTGGATTACCTCGACAGCGTCGGCTGGCTCGGGCCACGCACCTGGCTGGCCCATGGCATTCACTTCAACCCGGATGAAATAGCGCGCCTGGGCGCGGCCGGCACCGGTATCTGCCATTGCCCCAGCTCGAACATGCGCCTGGCCTCGGGTATCTGCCCGACCCTGGACCTGCTCGCCGCCGGCGCGCCGATTGGCCTGGGTGTGGACGGTTCCGCTTCCAACGATGCGTCGAACATGATCCTCGAAGCGCGCCAGGCCCTGTATATCCAGCGCCTGCGTTACGGGGCCGAGAAGATCACCCCCCAAGGCGTGCTGGGCTGGGCGACCAAAGGTTCGGCGCAGTTGCTGGGGCGTACCGACATTGGTGAATTGGCGGTGGGCAAGCAGGCCGACCTGGCGCTGTTCAAACTCGATGAGCTGCGCTTCTCCGGGAGCCACGATCCGATTTCGGCGCTGCTGTTGTGCGGCGCGGACCGTGCGGATCGAGTGATGATCGGCGGTAAATGGCGAGTCATCGACGGCCAGGTCGAGGGGCTGGATTTGAAAGGCTTGATCGCCGATCACAGCCAAGCGGCCAGGCAGTTGATCGCCGGGACTTGAGTCAAACACAAGTCAACATGTGGGAGGGGGCTCGCTCCCGATAACAGTGGGTCAGCCAGTACCTCTTGACTGACACTCCGCCATCGGGGGCAAGCCCCCTCCCACATTGGCCCTGCGGTGTTGTTGAAGTCGGGTTATAACCCCAGCAGCGACAGCATGATAAAGGTCGCGAACAGCACAAAATGGGTCATGCCTTCGATGGCGTTGGTTTCGCCATCGTTGAGGTTGATCGCACTGACAATCAGCGTGATGAACACCATGACGGTCTGCACCGGGGTCATCGCCATCTGGAAAGGCTGGCCGGTATAGAGCGCCATCGCCTCCATCACCGGCACCGTGAGGATGACGGTCGACAGCGACGCACCCAACGCAATATTCACCACCGACTGCATGCGGTTGGCCAGGGCCGCGCGCAACGCGGTCAGAATCTCCGGCGCCGCCGAAATGGCCGCCACCACAATCGCCGTAATCACCGGCGGTGCGCCCGTGCCTTCCAGGCCCAGGTCGAGGGTCTTGGACATCACCTCGGCCAGCGCGCCAATCACAACCACCCCAAACACCAGTGTGCCGATGGAAAAGGCCAGGTTGACCGGCGGCTCCTGCTGCTCTTCCGGCTGTTTCTTGCGGCGTTTTTCCGGGTAGCTGTAGCTGAAGAAATAGCTGTGCGGCCCCACCTGCATACGCAGGAACAAGGTGTAGAGCACCACCATCGCGCCGATGGTGAAGGCCGAGTAAATTTTCCAGTCGGCCTCGGGGATAAATTCCGGCACCACCATCGACACGCCCATGGCGGTAAGGATCATCACGCTGTAGGTGCGCGCCGAATCATCGTTGTAGGACTGTTCACCGTGCTTGATGCCGCCCATCAGCGCGGCCAGGCCGAGGATGCCGTTGATATCGAGCATCACCGCCGAGTAGATGGTGTCGCGCACCAGGGTCGGCGAGGGCTCATTGCTCATCATGATCGCCAGGATCACCACTTCCACCAGCACGGCGGCGAGGGTCAGGATCATGGTGCCGTAGGGATCGCCGACTTTTTCCGCGAGTTGCTCGGCGTGGTGTGCTACGCGCATCGACGCCACCACAATAAAACCGATCAGCGCTACGCCGGCCAGCAGCGCGACAATTTGCCCACTGTGGAGCATCCAGTGCTCCAACGGGTAGGCCGCGATGGCGGCAATCAGCGCCAGCAGCATGAATTTTTCTTGCTTGAGGGATGTGAGCATTCCGGGCCTTTTAGTACGGCAAATCAGTCATTGATGGGGTACAGACTGCGCCAAGCCGCTAACGTTTCGTTACACCTTAGTTCACGCCGCCCTTGCGCGAATAAAACGAATACTCTCCTGCCGGTCAGGTTTTGCCGATTATTTCAGCCATGACCTGTAGAATGCCGCCATTGCACCTGATGAGAATTTAGATATGTACGATTGGCTCAACGCCCTGCCCAAGGCTGAACTGCACCTGCACCTGGAAGGCTCGCTCGAGCCTGAGCTGCTGTTCGCCCTGGCCGAGCGCAACAAGATTGCGCTGCCATGGAACGACGTCGAAACCCTGCGCAAGGCCTATGCCTTCAACAACCTGCAAGAGTTTCTCGACCTGTATTACAAGGGCGCCGATGTGCTGCGCACCTCCCAGGACTTCTACGACCTGACCTGGGCCTACCTGCTGCGCTGCAAAGAGCAGAACGTGATCCACACCGAGCCCTTCTTCGACCCACAAACCCACACCGACCGTGGTATTCCGTTCGAAGTGGTGCTGAACGGCATCGCCGCTGCGCTGAAAGACGGCGAGCAACAACTGGGCATCACCAGCGGTTTGATCTTGAGCTTCCTGCGTCACCTGAGCGAAGCCGAAGCCGAGAAAACCCTCGACCAGGCCCTGCCATTCCGGGATGCGTTCGTGGCCGTGGGCCTGGACAGTTCGGAAATGGGTCACCCGCCGAGCAAGTTCCAGCGCGTGTTCGACCGTGCCCGCCATGAAGGTTTCCTCACCGTGGCCCACGCCGGCGAAGAAGGCCCGCCCGAGTACATCTGGGAAGCCATCGACCTGCTGAAAATCCAGCGCATCGACCATGGCGTGCGCGCCATCGAAGACGAACGCCTGATGCAACGCATCATCGACGAGCAGATCCCGCTGACCGTGTGCCCGCTGTCCAACACCAAACTGTGCGTGTTCGACGACATGGCCCAGCACAACATCCTCGACATGCTCGAGCGTGGCGTGAAGGTGACAGTGAACTCGGATGACCCGGCGTACTTCGGCGGTTATGTCACCGAAAACTTCCACGCGCTGTACACCTCGCTGGGCATGACCCAGGACCAGGCCAAACGCCTGGCCCAGAACAGCCTGGATGCGCGATTGGTAAAACCATAACCCGCGCTCACTGAATGAACGCAGGCTAACAGTGGGAGCGGGCTTGCTCGCGAAGGCGGTGGACCAGTCGATTGATGCATCGACTGACACACGGCCTTCGCGAGCAAGCCCGCTTCCACATTAGTGCTGGGTTGCCAACATCAGGCTCAGAGCGGTTCGAGTGCGGCCAGCCGCGCAATTTCCAACAACCCGGTGTCGCTGACCCGCAGCGCCCGCGACTCGTTGATCACGCTGATCCAGTTGGACTGTAAAAACAGTCGCAACAACCCCGCCCCCAACGCGCCGCCCAGGTGCGGTTGCTGTTGGCTCCAATCGAAACAGTCGCACGCCAGCGGCGACGCCAATGCCTGAGTGAAAATGCCCCGTTCGGCCAGGCGCTGCGTGCCTTTGAGGGTCACATCGGTACGGTGCTCATGGCGCTCGACCCACCCCGCTTGCACCATGCGTTGATACAACTGCGCGGCCAACTCACCCCCGAGATGCCCATGGCACAGCCGCGCACGGCGCAATAACGCCGGAGCGGCCAGGGTTGCGGGTATTGCATCCGGCGCGCTGCGGGCCGCGCTGGCCATGGTGCTGGTGGCCAAGGCATCGACAGCGTTGCTGACATCGGCAGCCGCTACGCGAAACAGGCGCCTGCCGCGACGCGCCTCCACCCGCAGCAGCCCACTGCCGGCCAGCCGGGCCAGGTGCGCATTTGCGGAGGCCGCTGACAACCCGGTGAGGCTCGCCAGCTCTTGCGACGACTTGGCCGAGCCGTCCATCAGCGCCCAGAGCATGGCGGCGCGTTTAGGCTCGGCAAGCAAGCTGGCGATCTGACTGATGCACGGTGCTGCTTCCATGTATTCACTCCCTGTTTGATCATTTTTCTGCGGCGGTTGGCCCCCAAGTATAGGGGCGCAAAGCGCCGGTTCCGCGGCGTCCCACAGCGCAGACAGGGACAGAATCTGAGGGAAATTTCCGGTATTAATGGAGGCTGTTACGCCGTACCCGAACGTTCCGGTAACTGAGCCGTCAAGGTCGCACAGCGCGACACGAGCATTTCGCGCAGCAGGTTGATCGGTTTACTCAATTGCGCGCGGTGAGCACACAACAGATTCAGCGGCGTTCGCTCGCCGCGCAGCTCCGGCAGAATCAAGCGCAGGCGCCCGGCCAGCACATCGGTGCTCACGTCCAGCCAGGACTTGTAGGCAATGCCCACGCCGGCCACCGCCCAGCGCCGCACCACGTCGGCATCGTCGCTGAAGCGGTCGCCACTGACGGTCAGGCTGACGTCGCGTTTGCCGTCATGGAAACTCCAATGGTCGTGGACCCGGCTGCCGAGCATGTACAGCAGGCAATTGTGCTGGGCCAGTTGCTCCAGGTGCCGGGGTTCACCGTGGCGCGCGAGGTAGTCGGGCGAGGCACATAGCACGCGAACATTATGCGGCGCCACCGGCAGCGCGATCAGGCTGGAGTCCTCGGGCTCGCCATAACGCAGGGCGATATCCACCGGTTGCCGGAACAGGTCGGCAATCCGATCGCCCAATAGCAGGCGCACGGTCAGTTGCGGGTACTCGCGCTGGAACTCATCGAGCCAGGGCAACAGTTGGTTACGGCCAAAATCCGAGGGGGCCGAGAGTTGCAGTACGCCGCTGACGTGGTCCTGGCCGCTGGCCAGTAACCGCCGGCCCTCGTCCAACGAACTCAACGCCGCCCGCGCGTATTCGAGGAAGCCCTCGCCTTCCGCCGTGAGGCGCAGGCTGCGCGTGGAACGGGCCAGCAGGCGTGTGCCGAGTAGCTGCTCGATACGCTTCAACGCGGCACTCGCCACCGCCGGCGACAGGTCCATGACCCGCGCGGCGGCCGACAGGCTGCCCAGGTCCGCCGCACGCACAAACAACTGCAGATCATCGAAACGCAGCATCCGCCCTCCATTATCAAAAAATAATTGAAACAGACTGCTGTTTTAGCGGCTTTTATCTTCGCGGGAAATAGCCAATGATCTGCCCATCCCGTTTGTCACGTGTCTGGAGTTGAATATGCCCACTGCCTTTAACGTCATCGCCACGCTGATCGCCAAACCCGGCCAACAGGCCGTCCTGGAACCGCTGCTGCGCGGCCTGCTGGAACCCACCCGCCTGGAACCCGGTTGCGAGCAATACGACCTGCACCAGGACCTGCAACACCCCGAGACTTTCTACATGCTTGAACGCTGGGCCGATGACGCCGCCCTGGCCGACCACGACCAGAGCGCGCATATCCAGAGTTTCCGCGCCAAGGCCGCCGACGTCCTTGAACACTTCGAACTCAAGCGCCTCAAGTTTCTTGCCTGATCATCGCCCATTTTCCGGAGCCCCCATGAAAGCCATTGCCTACTACGCCTCACTGCCGATCAACGATCCGAAATCCCTGCAAGACATCGAATTGCCCGCCCCCGTCGCTGGCCCGCGCGACCTGCTGGTGGAAGTCAAAGCCATTTCGGTCAACCCGGTGGACACCAAGGTCCGCCAGAACGTCGCCCCGGAAAACGGCGCCGCCAAGGTGCTGGGCTGGGACGTGGCCGGGGTGGTCAAGGCCGTCGGCAGCGACGTCACGCTGTTCAAGGCCGGTGACCAGGTGTTCTACGCCGGTTCCCTGGTACGCCCCGGCGGCAACAGCGAATTGCACACGGTGGACGAGCGCATCGTCGGCCACATGCCCAAGAGCCTGGGTTTTGCCGAAGCCGCCGCCCTGCCGTTGACCGCCATCACGGCCTGGGAGCTGCTGTTCGAGCGCCTGCAAGTGCGCGAGAGCAAAGACGACGAAGGCCAGAGCCTGCTGATCGTCGGCGCCGCCGGCGGCGTGGGTTCGATCCTCACCCAATTGGCCAGCCAGCTCACCGCGCTCAACGTCATCGGCACTGCTTCGCGCCCGGAAACCCAGGCGTGGGCCAAGACACTCGGCGCCGATCTGGTGATCGACCATAGCCAACCCTTGAGTGAAGAACTCAAACGCGCCGGTATCGCTCACGTGACTCATGTCGCCAGCCTGACCCAGACCGACGTGCACCTGGACCAACTGGTGGAAGCGCTGCAGCCCCAGGGCAAATTGGCGCTGATCGATGACCCTAAAGCGCTGGACGTCAGCAAGCTCAAGCGCAAGAGCCTGTCTCTGCATTGGGAGTTCATGTACACGCGCTCGATGTTCGAGACCCCGGACATGATCGAACAGCACCACCTGCTCAACCGCGTGGCCGAGTTGATCGATGCCGGCACCTTGAAAACCACGCTGGGCGAGCACTTTGGCGTGATCAACGCCGAAAACCTGCGCCGCGCCCATGCGCTGCTGGAGAGCGGCAAGGCCAAGGGCAAGATCGTGCTGGAAGGGTTCTGAAACAACGTCTGTCAGCGTCGTCTGTTACTCATGTGAGTGATGGACGACGCCGCTAGTCAGAGAGTTGATCTTTGTCATATTTGTAAGCGTATTCGGGTTTATATTGGCCGCCTTTGCCACGATTCTTTTACGTGAGGAAGTCAGCAATGAAGATCCTGATAAAAGCGTTAGCAAAAGCCCCAGGCAACAAATGGCAGGTTCGTCTCAACGGCGATGCGTTCACCTTCCGCACCGAGGCCGAGGCCCGCGCCTTTGCCGACACCCTGCAGGCCCGTATCCAGGCCCCCCATCGCTTCCCGCTCAGCCAGCAACGTTCCGCCGCTGGCTAAGCTGCCTTTCAGACCTGCGCCTGCGCGGCCCTCGCCCGTTGCAGGCGCTGGGTCGACATCGCAATCGTCACCGCCAACACACCGCACAAACAGATGACCATCGCCATCGGCATTGCCGTGCCATCGTGCAGCACCCCCACCAGCGAAGCTGCGCCTGCGGCTACGCCAAACTGGATGCAGCCCAGCAATGCCGAAGCACTGCCGGCCCGCGCGCCCTGCCCGCTCATGGCGCAGGCTGAGGTGTTGGGCAAAATGCAGCCCAGGCTGGCGATGCAGATAAACAGCGGCACCAGCAGTGGCCACAGGGCATCGGTGCGCAATGCCGCAATGCCGAGCAACGTCAACGCCGCCAGCAGGTAGACCCACACACTGCGCGAGAGTAAAAACGCCGGGCCGCGTTTGGACAGCAACCGCGCATTGACCTGCGCCACCAGGATAAACCCGGCGGCGTTGGAGCCGAACAACCAGCCGTAATGCTCGGCGGGCACGCCGTACAGCTTGATAAATACGAAGGGCGAACCGGCAATGTAGGCAAACATCCCGGCAATCGAGATGCCCCCGGTGAGGGCGTAACCGAGGTAGACCCGGTCTGACAGCAGCGCGCCATAGCGACGCAGCGAGCCGGACAACGGTTGACGCGGCTGATGGGCCGGGAAGGTTTCCGGCAGCCCGACCGCCACGGCAATGGCCGCCATCACGCTGAACAACGACAGCGCCAGGAAGATCGACTGCCAGCCCCACAGCCCCACCATCAACCCGCCGGCCAGCGGTGCAAGGATCGGCGCCAGGCCGGTGACCAGCATCAACTGGGAAAACACTTTGGCCGAGCCCACCGCATCGCATTTGTCGCTGACCACCGCGCGCGAAATCACCATGCCCGCGCAACCGCCGAGGGCCTGCACGAAGCGCGCGCCGATCAGCCATTCCAGGGACGGCGCGAAGGCGCACGCGAACGACGCCAGGGTAAACAGCGTGACACCACTGAGCAGCGGGCCGCGCCGACCAAAGCGGTCGGCCAGTGGGCCGTAGATCAGTTGGCCAATGGCCAGGCCAGCGAAATACACCGCCAGGGTCAGCTGGATATGTTTTTCGTCGGTCGCAAAGGCCGTGGCCATGGCCGGAAAGCCCGGCAGGTAGAAATCGATCGCCAGCGGCGCGAAGGCGCTCAAGGCACCCAGAATCAGGATTATGCGAAGGTTCATCAGGCACCCAAGTGTGTCGGCAGCCCGACAGTCTAGCCGTGCTTGGGTGCATTGAACACGATAGCTCGCTAACTATTTAGGCGGGTCAGGCGAGCTTGGCGCTGTAGCCTTCCTCGGTGATCAGGCTGATCACCTGCTCGGCAGACAAACGGCTCTCGACGCCCACCTCCTTCGCCGCCAGGTCGACCTTCACACTGGCCGCCGGGTCCTGGCTCTGCACCGCCTGGGTCACGGCCCGGACGCAATGGCCGCAGGTCATTCCTTCAACACTGAATACTTGCATGACATAACTCCTTGGATGAGGTTGAAGCCAGTCTCGACCTTGCCACGATGGCAAGGTCAAGTTCCGCGATGATCTGCCGGGCTGGTATTCGGGGGCGACGTCGGCCAAGCTTCACCCATCTTTGATTCAAACCACGGAGCATTCGCCATGCGCTGGTCGTTTTTTGGCCTTGTCGGCCTGATGAGCTTGTCTGCCGTTGCGCCCCAGGCCAGCGCCGCAGAAGACTATGCGGTGCTGATCATTTCCCGCGAACGCCTGGAAGTACCGACCAATTGCGAAATCGGCTTGTACCTCAATGACCAGTTGGCGGGCCGGCTGTTCCAGGAACAGGCCACCTCGTTCAACCTGCCGGCGGGCAATCTGTCCCTGCGCCTCAAGCTGTTGCCGGGCCAATCCCCAGGCTGCTTGCCGGGCCTGCTGGCGCCACCGGCGCAGAACATCACACTCCGGGCCGGTGATGTACGCAAGCTGCGTATCGCCCAAGGCCAGGACGGTATGTACTTGAAACCTGCCGCGCTGGAATATTAAACACGCTTGACCTTACCCACAGGTCAAGGTTGATGCTAGGGGCAACGTCTTCAGGAGGACTGCCCCATGAATGGATCCACCACCTTTGACCTGCCCATCAGCGGCATGACCTGCGCCAGTTGTGCCGGGCGTGTCGAGCGCGCGCTGGGCAAGGTGCCGGGGGTGCACAGCGTCAGTGTCAACCTGGCCAACGAGCGCGCCCACGTAGAAGTGCTCGGCCAGATCGACCCCAGCGTATTGATCGCCGCCGTCGACAAGGCCGGTTACACCGCCACCCTGGCGCAAAGCGAAACCGCCACCCAGGCCGATCAGGCCCAACGCCTGCACCACGAGCGCTGGGCGTTGCTGCTGGCCATCGCGCTGGCCTTGCCGTTGGTGCTGCCGATGCTGGTGGAACCCTTTGGTCTGCACTGGATGCTGCCCGCCTGGGTGCAATTCACCCTGGCCACGCCGGTGCAATTCATCCTCGGTGCACGCTTCTATATTGCCGCCTGGAAAGCCGTGCGCGCCGGTGCTGGCAATATGGACCTGCTGGTGGCTATCGGCACCAGCGCCGGTTACGGCCTGAGTCTTTATGAATGGCTCACCGCCCATGCTGGCATGGCGCCCCATTTGTACTTCGAAGCCTCAGCGGTGGTGATCGCTCTGGTGCTGCTGGGTAAATACCTGGAAAGCCGCGCCAAGCGTCAGACTGCCAGCGCCATCCGCGCCCTTGAAGCGCTGCGGCCCGAACGGGCGATCCGGGTGCTGGAGGGGCGTGAGGAAGACGTCGCCATCGCTGCACTCAAGCTCAATGACCTGGTGCTGGTAAAACCTGGCGAGCGCTTCCCGGTGGACGGTGAAGTGGTGGACGGCCAGAGTCATGCCGACGAAGCCCTGATCAGCGGCGAAAGCCTGCCCGTGCCCAAGCAGCCAGGCGACAAGGTCACCGGCGGCGCCATCAATGGCGAAGGTCGCCTGCTGGTGCGCACCCTCGCCCTCGGCGCCGAAAGCGTGCTGGCGCGGATCATCCGCCTGGTGGAAGAGGCCCAGGCCGCCAAGGCGCCGATCCAGAAACTGGTGGATAAAGTCAGCCAGGTGTTCGTGCCCGCCGTGCTGGTGCTGGCCGTGATCACGCTGCTGGGCTGGTGGCTGTACGGCGCGCCCCTGGAGACTGCGATCATCAATGCGGTGGCCGTGCTGGTGATCGCGTGCCCGTGCGCCCTGGGCTTGGCCACGCCAACCGCGATCATGGCCGGCACCGGCGTCGCTGCGCGCTACGGCATCCTGATCAAGGACGCCGAAGCCCTCGAGCGTGCCCATGCCGTGAGTGCGGTGGTGTTCGACAAAACCGGCACGCTCACCTCCGGCGCCCCCAGGATTGCCCATTTGGTCGCGCTGGATGGCAACGAAGCCTTGCTGCTGGCGCAAGCCGGTGCGTTGCAGCGCGGCAGCGAACACCCCTTGGCCAAGGCCGTGCTGGACGCGTGCATTGAAAAAGGCCTGACAGTGGCCGATGTGACGGCCAGCCAAGCCCTGACCGGGCGCGGCATCGCCGGTACGCTCGCGGGCCAGGCCTTGGCCTTGGGCAATCGTCGCCTGTTGGAGGAAAGCGGTTTGAGCATGGGCGACCTGGCCGCCTCCGCCACGGCCTGGGAAGCCGAAGGTCGCACCCTCTCCTGGCTGATCGAGCAAGGTGCGCAGCCACGCGTACTGGGGCTGTTCGCCTTTGGCGACACGCTCAAGCCCGGCGCGCTGGACGCTGTGCAGCAACTCAAGGCGCAGCACATCAGCAGCCATTTGCTCACCGGCGACAATCGCGGCAGTGCGCGTGTGGTCGCGGCAGCGCTGGGTATCGAGGATGTACACGCCGAAGTGCTGCCGGCCGAAAAAGCCGCTACCGTGGCCGCGCTGAAAAAAACCGCGATGGTGGCGATGGTCGGCGACGGCATCAACGACGCCCCGGCCCTGGCCGCTGCCGATATCGGCATCGCCATGGGCGGCGGCACCGACGTGGCGATGCACGCGGCCGGTATCACCCTGATGCGCGGCGACCCACGCCTGGTGCCCGCCGCGTTGGAGATCAGCCGCAAGACCTACGCAAAAATCCGCCAGAACCTGTTCTGGGCCTTTGTGTATAACTTGATCGGCATTCCCCTGGCGGCCTTTGGCCTGCTCAACCCGGTGTTGGCGGGCGCGGCGATGGCCTTGTCCAGTGTCAGCGTGGTGAGCAATGCCTTACTGTTGAAGACGTGGAAGCCCAAGAACTTGGAGGATCAACGCCCATGAACATCGGCCAGGCCGCCCGCCAGAGCGGGCTCAGCGCCAAGATGATTCGTTATTACGAGTCCACCGGCCTGCTCAAGGCCGCCCACCGCACCGACAGCGGCTATCGCGTTTATGGCCAGGACGACTTGCACACGCTGGCGTTTATCAAGCGGTCGCGGGATCTGGGGTTTTCATTGGAAGAGGTCGGCAAGTTGCTGACCCTGTGGCAGGACCGGCAACGGGCCAGCGCCGACGTGAAGGCGTTGGCGCGCCAGCATATTGATGAGCTGAACCAGAAGATTCTGGAGCTGGGCCAACTGCGCGATACCTTGCAGGACCTGGTGGAGCACTGCCAGGGCGATCATCGGCCCGATTGCCCGATTCTCAAGGAGTTGGCGTCCGGTAGCTGCTGCGCCTGAGCGGGTGTACACAGATCAAATGTGGGAGGGGGCTTGCCCCCGATAGCGGTGGGTCAGTCAGCTTATCTGTAGCTGATCCACTGCAATCGGGGGCAAGCCCCCTCCCACATTTTGATCTCCACTGACTTTAGAGCCTTACTTGCCAGAAGATCACTGCATCCAAGGCGGCGGCGGTTCTTCTGCCGTCTTGGTCGGCGGCGCATCATCCGCCGCGCGAATCGCTTGCTTGCGCTCTTCATCCAGCCGCGCCGCTTCGATCTCGCGGATCACACCGCCCACGTCTGCCAACTCTTCCGGCTCGTCGAACTCGCCGGTCAAGACGCTGGCCGGGTGCAACGTGCCCGCTTCGTACAGCGCCCACATTTCCTTGGCGTACTTGGTCTTCTTCAATTCCGGGGCAAAACGCCCGAAATAGGAAGCCATGTTGCCCACATCCCGCTCCAGCATGCTGAACGCGTGGTTGTTGCCCGCCGCATCCACCGCCTGGGGGAGGTCGATGATCACCGGGCCGGTGGGCGTCAGCAAAACGTTGAACTCGGACAGGTCACCGTGCACCAGGCCGGTACACAGCATCAGCACGATCTGGGAAATCAGGAAGGCGTGGTATTCGCGCGCCTGATCCGGCTCCAGCGTCACGTCGTTCAGACGCGGCGCGGCGTCGCCGTACTCGTCGGCCACCAGCTCCATCAGCAGCACGCCTTCAAGGAAGTCATAGGGCTGGGGCACGCGAACGCCCGCGCCAGCCAGACGGAACAATGCCGCCACTTCGGCGTTCTGCCAGGCATCTTCGGTTTCTTTCTTGCCGAACTTGGAGCCCTTGGCCATGGCCCGGGCCTGCCGGCTGTTACGGACCTTACGGCCTTCCTGGTATTCGGATGCCTGACGAAAACTTCGTTTATTCGCCTCCTTGTAAACCTTGGCGCAACGCAATTCATTGCCGCAGCGCACCACATAAACAGCTGCTTCTTTACCACTCATGAGTGGGCGCAGCACTTCGTCGACCAGACCGTCTTCGATCAGGGGTTCAATGCGTTTAGGAGTCTTCATCAGCTTTTATTGTGGGTCCTTTATTACCAAGTACGCGTATGGCACTCGTTATACGGCAATCGGCTCGCCGGTGGGAGAGGCTACCGACCTCTGACCACTCAAGAATGCATCCAATATGCCAATTTTCAGCACAATCAACGCTCGATGATCGCAGTGACACCTTGCCCACCGGCAGCGCAGATCGAAATCAGCCCGCGCCCCTTGCCCGCCGCATCCAGCAACTTGGCCAGGTTGGCGACGATGCGCCCCCCGGTGGCGGCAAACGGGTGCCCGGCCGCCAGGGAGCTGCCCTTGACGTTGAGGCGGCTGCGGTCGATGGCGCCCAGCGGCGCCTCCAGCCCCAGGCGCGTCTTGCAGTAATCCGCATCCTCCCAGGCCTTGAGCGTGCACAACACTTGGGCGGCGAAAGCTTCGTGGATCTCGTAGTAGTCGAAGTCCTGCAACGTCAGACCATTCCTCGCCAGCAAGCGTGGCACGGCATACACCGGCGCCATCAACAGGCCTTCGGCACCGTTGACGAAATCCACCGCCGCCGCCTCACCGTCGCGCAAATACGCAAGGATCGGCAAGCCACGCTCCTTGGCCCAGGCTTCACTGCCCAGCAGCACCAGCGACGCACCATCGGTGAGCGGCGTGGAGTTGCCGGCGGTGAGCGTGCCCTTTTCGCTGCGCTCGAAGGCGGGCTTGAGCGCGGCGAGTTTTTCCAGGGTCAGGTCGGGGCGCAGGTTGTTGTCGCGGGTCAGGCCCAGAAAAGGCGTCAGCAAATCGTTGTGCCAGCCCTCGGCGTAGGCGGCGGCCATTTTCTGGTGGCTCTCGAGGGCCAACTGGTCCTGCTCGGCGCGGGGGATCTGCCAGGTTTGTGCCATCAACTCGCAATGCTGGCCCATGGACAAGCCGGTGCGGGGTTCACCATTGCGCGGTAATTCGGGTTTGAGGTGCTGCGGACGAAGTTGTAACAGGACTTTTAATTTATCCGCCAGGGTTTTGCTGCGGTTGGCTTGCAGCAGGATTTTGCGCAGCCCTTCGTTCACGCCGATGGGGGCGTCGGAGGTGGTGTCCACCCCGCCGGCGATGCCGCATTCGATCTGGCCCAGGGCAATCTTGTTGGCCACCAGCAGGGCCGCCTCCAACCCGGTACCGCAGGCCTGTTGAATGTCATAGGCCGGAGTTTGCGGCGACAGGCGCGAGCCCAGCACGCATTCGCGGGTGAGGTTGAAGTCGCGGGAATGCTTGAGCACCGCGCCGGCGGCCACCTCACCAATGCGCAGGCCGTGCAGGTGATAGCGCTCGATCAGGCCCTCAAGGGCGGCAGTCAGCATGGCCTGGTTGCTCGCCGTGGCGTACGGGCCATTGGAACGGGCGAACGGAATGCGGTTACCGCCAATGATCGCTACACGGCGCAATTGAGTCATGGAATGCTCCCTCTGTCGGTTATGGGCTGGATCACTGAGCCTAGTCGAACGACTGCTACCCTGGGATGGTCAACCCTTTGAACCCCAGCCTAAGGAGAGCGTTCCATGTCTGACCGTTATATCGACTTCGCCAACTCAAGCCTCGGCCATCGCCTGGTCGCCGCCATTGGCCTGCCGTCACCGGTACGCCTGGAACGCTGGCAAGCCGGGCGCCTGCGCCCGGTGGAAGGCGCACTGTTGCTGGGCGGCGGCGCACTGGCGGCCAAGGTGCAGGGGTTCGCCAACAAATTCACCGACGCCATTTATAGCTACGGCGACGAACAATCGACCTGGATTCCCGGCCACGGCCCCAAGCTCAAGGCGGTGGTGTTTGATGCCAGCGACTTGAATCACACCGACCAGCTCAAGCAGCTACGCGAGTTTTTCCAACCGTTGCTGAAAAACCTGGATCACAGCGCCCACCTGGTGATCCTCGGCCGTGCCCCGGAGAGCCTCAGCGAGCCCTTTGCCGCCAGCGCCCAGCGAGCACTGGAAGGCTTCAGTCGCTCGCTGGCCAAGGAACTGCGCAACGGCGGCGTCCTGCAACTGCTGTATGTCGGCGATGGTGCCGAAGACCAGCTGGAAGGCGCGCTGCGGTTTTTCCTGTCGCCGAAAAGCGCCTACATCTCCGGTCAGGTCATCCGCCTGCAGGCCTGCGCCACGCCGGTGGAGGACTGGACCCGCCCACTCGCCGGGCGCAAGGCCCTGGTAACCGGCGCGGCGCGCGGCATCGGCGCGTCCATCGCCGAAACCCTCACGCGCGATGGTGCCGAGCTGATCCTGCTCGACGTGCCCCAGGCCAAGGCCGACCTGGATGCCCTGGCCGCACGCCTGGGCGCGCGTACCGTGGCCCTGGATATCTGCGCCGACGACGCCGCCCGCCAGTTGATCGAACAGCTGCCCGACGGCCTCGACATCCTGGTGCACAACGCTGGCATCACGCGCGACAAAACCCTGGCCAACATGACCCCGGAATACTGGGACGCGGTGCTGGCGGTGAACCTCAATGCACCGCAAGTGCTGACCAAGGCGCTGCTCGACAGCGGCACCCTGCATGACAACGCGCGGGTCATCCTGCTGGCGTCCATCAGCGGGATCGCCGGTAACCGTGGGCAAACCAACTATGCCGCCAGCAAGGCCGGTTTGATCGGCCTGGCCCAAGCGTGGGCGCCGCTGCTGGGCGAACGCGGGATCAGCATCAACGCCGTTGCCCCCGGTTTTATCGAAACCCAGATGACCGCGCATATTCCGTTCGCCCTGCGTGAGGCCGGGCGCCGCATGAGTTCGCTTGGCCAGGGCGGCGTGCCGCAAGACGTCGCCGAAGCCGTGGCCTGGCTGGCCCAACCGGGCTCCGGCGCGGTCAGTGGGCAAGCGCTGCGGGTGTGTGGCCAAAGCTTATTGGGAGCCTGATCATGCAATGGCAGACGTTGGGCAGTACTCCGATGCTTCCGCCGCTGTACTGGCGGGCCGCGCTCAAACGCAAAATCACCGGCAAGACGTTGCCCGCGCAGGGCTTGCGCTGCCGGGTCAACGTCAACCCCAGGGAGGTGGCGGCGTATCGCAAGGTCTGCGGCTTTGCCGACAGCCCGGTACTGCCGGCCACTTACCCGCACATCCTCGCGTTCGCCCTGCAGATGCAGTTGCTCACCGACACGTCGTTCCCCTTCCCGCTGCTGGGGCTGATTCACCTGAGCAATCGCATCCGCGTCCATCGCCCGTTGGGCGGCGTCAGCGAGCTTTTTATCAGCGTGCATGCGCAAAACCTCAAGCCCCACGCCAAGGGCGCAACCTTTGAGGTGGTCACCCGCGTGGAAGACGCCCTCGGCCTGCTATGGGAAGGCGAAAGCCGCATGCTGTGTCGCGGCGTGAAGCTGGAAGGCGAAACCACAGATGATGCGCAGCCCACTAGCCCTCCGCAGATCAGCGAACTGACCCGCTGGAAAGCCCCCGCCGATATCGGTCGGCGTTATGCCAGGGTTTCCGGCGATTACAACCCGATCCACCTCAGCGCGCTCACCGCCAAGCTGTTCGGTTTTCCCCAGGCCATCGCTCATGGGCTGTGGAACAAGGCGCGCACGCTCGCCGCCCTGGCGGAACATTTACCGGCGGCGAATATTGAAATAGAGGTCGAGTTCAGGAAACCAGTGCGTCTGCCCAGTGAGGTGAACTTGTTGGCCAGTGCCCCCGGCTCAAGCGGTGAGTTGCTGTTGAAAGGCGCGGGCGATATAGAACATATGCGCGGCAAGTGGCGGCCTATTGCCTGACCCGCCCTGCTAAATTGTATATATACACTCTAAGTTATAGCGGACTTCATCGAAGTCCGTTTTTTTATTTAAGTAGTTGATTTATAGCGAATATACATCTTGATACATACTCTCCTTACACCCTTGGTGTTAGTTACTTAACCGATACACCGCACCCCGTATATAAATTGTTAATACCAAGTTGAGCATTGTGAGAGCGCCTGCCCGGGTCTGTGATAGAGCCACGGACAAACACATCACCCCCCAAGAAGTAGTGAGTGTTTGAAGACAACTAAGGTTGTACAGGTGCAGGGAACTCAATCATGAAAACTCAACGAGTGTTTTGGAAAGCAAGTACCGCGCTGGCCCTGGCAGTCGCATTGACGCTCGGCGGCTGCAGCAGCGGTGGTGGTGGGCATCACAGTGGCGGCTCTTCCTCTTCGGGCGGTTCCACCGACGGCGGTGGCGGTACCGATCCGGGCACCGATCCAGGCACCACCAGCACCCAACTGGTGACCGCCAGCGTGGCCGACACCGTCGGCGATACCGTGACTGACCTCGGCGGCACCGTCACCAGCCTGGGCACCACCCTCGGCAGCCTGCCGATTGTTGGCGCCACCACCCGCAGCCTGGTGACCTCCCTGGGAACAGCGGTGGGCAGCATCGGCACCGGCGTTTCGGATGGCCTGGGCACCCTGGGAACCGACAGTAATGCCCTGGGCAAAACCGTCGCCGGCGTGGCCAATGGCGTGGCCGACCTGGGCACCGGTGTAAGCAGCACCGGTCAGAATGTGGCGACACTGCTGGGGCACGTGCCCGTAGTCAGCGGTGCCGCCCCTTTGGTAGGTAATGTCGTAGGCAAGGTCGGCAACGCCGTGACCATGCTCGGCGACACCCTGAGCACTGCCAGCACCACCGGCCCGCTGGGCTCGGTCACCAACACCGTCGGCGCCAAAGTACTGGTGCCCGTGGTGTCCCTGGTGGAAAAAACCACCGGCAAAGTCGGCAACTCCACTGGGTTGGATTCGCCGGTTGGCGGCCTGCTGGAGAAAGTCGGCGCGACCGTCGACGGCCTGGGCGATAAAGTGGCCGACACCGGCGGCAGCGGCAACCCTGTGACCGGCGCCCTGGGCAACGTGCTCAATGGCGTAGGCACGGCGGTGGGCAAGGCCAGCGGTTATGTCGACCCCGAAAAAGAAGGCAATGGCAGCGGCAATGGCGGTAGCGGTGGCGGTACTGGCGGCGCCGCAGGCCTGGGCAACCTGGGCGGCCTCTTGGGAGGTGTGATTGCCGGTGCCGGCAGCGGCCTGGACGCGGGCAACACCAACGGCGTAGTCAGTGCCGCCGGCGTCACGGGCGTCAAACTGGGCACCACCGTGGCGGCGCTCGGCGGCGCCACGCCAAGCACCACCACCAGCGTACCGGTGGCCGGGCTCACCGGCCCTATCGGCAGCGCGCTCAACCCGGTCACCAGCGGCGTGCAGAGCCTCACTCAAACCGTCGGCGGCGCTACCGGCCTGGGTACTCCCGTCAACGGCCTGGTCACCCATGTTGGCGGCGCCGTCAGCAGCCTCGGCGGCAAGATCAGCGGCACCAATGCCAACCCCGTCACTAACGCCTTGGGCGGGACCGTGACCGCAGTGGGTGGCACCGTCGCCTCGATCGGTGGCCTGGTCACCGGCGGTACCAACACCGGTGGCGGCGTGCTCGGTGGCGGCCTGAACCTGGGGGCTGGCGCATCGGCCTCCGCCGGGGCGGGTGCGAGTGCCAACGGTGGTTTGCTGGGCGGGCTGCTGGGGGGCCTGGGCGGTAAAAAATAGAATTGCACCTGGCCGTTAGACGGCCCCACCTACAGCGCCTACGCTTGGTTGAGACGAGAAACCCTGAATAGGTTTCTCGTCTTTTTTATGGGCCAATGAATAGCCCTTGAAAGCACCCGAACCGCGCCCCCAGAGCCCGGCGGGAATCTGCGAAACGCTGCTGCAGTTTGACCATGGAGTGTCCTATGCGCGCTTTTACGCCGTTGTTGCTGCTGAGCCTCAGTGCTTACGCCCACGCCGATACGCTGCCCAACTTCCTCAACAGCAACGACACCATCCGCACCTTGCCCCAACCCAACTTGCCCGCCGACGCCTATCGCCCGGTGACCCCGCAGACCCAACTGCCGGTCCCGGCCGCAACGGCCGCACAGCCCTTGCTGATGGACACCAAAGTGACCATCCGCAAACTACAGATCGACGGCGGTACGGTGTACCCGCTCAAGGACGTCGCCCAAGTCTTCGAGCCGCTGATCGGCCATGAAACCAACCTGGCGCAACTGATCGAAGCCACTCGCAGCATCACCCGACGTTATCAGGAGGATGGCTACCTGCTGTCCTACGCATACCTGCCCGAGCAACGTTTCGAGGACGGCCTGGTGCACGTGGTGCTGGTGGAGGGTTATATCCGCGATTACCAGGTGCAAGGGGACATCGGCGCGGTGTCGGCCTACGTCGACAAACTCGCCGAAAAACTCAAGGCCGAACGCCCGCTCACCCGCAAGACCTTCGAGCGCTACACCACCCTGATGAGCGCGATCCCCGGCGTGACCCTGCAAGCCCAGGTCCCGCCGCCCGGCACCACCGATGGCGGCACCGCGATGCAGATCACCGCCAGCCGCAAGCCCTTCACCACCAGCATGAGCCTGAACGAGGCCAGCCGTGGCGGTACGCAAGCACTGCTGACGGCCACCAGCAACGCGTGGACCTCCATGGGCGAACAGCTGAGCGTCAGCGGCCTGTTCCCGCCCGGCGACGATAAAGAGCATTACTACCGCGCGGCCTACAGCCAGTTCATCAATGCCGAGGGCACCCAACTGGCGTTATCCGGCGAACGCTACCGCGCCGATCCACGCACCCACCTGCAACTGGGCAATGGCCTGGAACTCAAGCCGCACCAGGCAATCGACCGTTACTCCATCGGGTTCACCCACCCGGTGATCGCGTCGCCCAACGAGTCGTTGAGCCTCGGCGCCCGTTACTACGCAGTTGACCAGACCACCCGCTACAAACTGGACGGGTTGGCGCAACGCCTGGAGCTGAAAACCGACCTGCGCGCCTTCGCGGTCGAAGGTGACTGGCGCAAGGCCGACACCACCCAACTGCGCATCCTCAGCGCGGGCGTGTACCAGGGCACCAACGGCATGGGCGCCAAGACCCACAGCGACTTCGGTGGCCTCAAGCCGGACCTGGATTTCTTCCGCCTGCGCCTGTCGGGCGTGCAGAGCAACACGCTGTTCGAAAACTGGCAAGGCGTGCTCTCCGGCGCCTTGTACTGGAGCGACGACACCCTGCCCGACAGCGAACGTGCGACCTTTGGCGGGCAGAACTTCGGCCGTGGCTACCCCGATGACCAGGGCACCGGGGACAAGGGCTGGGGCGTGGCGTACGAGATCAACTACAGCTACAGCCGCGCCGGCGACTGGGTGCGCATCCTGCAACCGTATGTGGTGTTCGACCGCGCCAAGACCTGGTTCAACGACTTGCCGGTCAAAGGCAACGACATGTCATCGGCGGCCGTGGGCCTGCGCTTTGGCGACGCCAAGTACTACAACATCGCGCTGGAAGCGGCCAAGCCGATGTCAGACGTAGCGCAGGACAGCTTCGAGCGGCGGCCGCGCTATACGGTGAGCTTCAGTTACCAACTCTGAATCGACTGGGGGGCAGGACGGCTTGTGTGGGAAAGCAGGCTGGTGTGGCAGGAAGGCTTATTTGACAAAGCATGCTGGTGTCGCAGACAGGCTTGTGTGGCGAGCGGGCTTGCCCGCGTTGGGCCGCGAAGCGGCCCCAGATCAGCCAATGCGCAGTGTCTGGCGAAACGCATCTGGCTTTTTGGGGCTGCTGCGCAGCCCAACGCGGGCAAGCCCGCTCGCCACATAAGCGCGCTAGCCATACACACGCGCGCGCTCGTAACACATCACTTACCTGGCTTTGGAGAGGGGAAAAAGGCTGTTCAAGGTATCAATCAACCGGACCAGGTAGATCGGCTTGCGAAACAGGTCCAGCACCTGCAGGCGCAGCATGTCGCTGACGTCATCCATTTCGGCATGACCCGACATCACAATCACCGGCAGGTGTGAGCGTGAGGTGTGTTCGCGCAGGCGCTTGATCAGAGAAATACCGCTTTCCTCAGGCATACGCAGGTCGGTAATGACCAGCGCGATGTCGGGATGAAGTGTCAGTTCTTGCAGGGCGAAGGTGACGGAGTTGGCGGTAAAACAGACAAATCCCTCGTTTCCAAGGGACTCGGCAAGTTCGATCAGGGCGTCCTCTTCGTCGTCCACCAATAGGATTTGCTGGCGGGGAGGCGAAGAGGCGCTCATAGCGGTACCTGAACGATAAGAACTTTAATAAGAAGTTTGCACATGCAGTGGCGCGCGGTTTAAGTCTTCATGGCGTCGCCGACGCTGCTAAAAATGCCCTTGATCTTATCGCCCAGCCCTGCCCCCGCGCCGACAATAACCAGAGCAACCATCGCCACGATAATTGCGTATTCAATCCCTGAAGCGCCCTCTTTGCGTTGAAAAAACAAATGCGTCTGCACGTAAAACTTCAACATCAGGTCAAGGAACATAAGACTTCTCCCTAAAACGCCACTGAAAGCCGGAAGGGCTCTAGTACCAGAGGATCGCGGCGTGCCTTTAGAGCATTGTCAACAAACCTCAGGCTCACAACTGTAATAACGGATTAATCACAAAGTATTAGTCATAACGATGGCGGGCATGAACGCGCGGTCTAACCGGCCGCCTTTGGCGTTCAGATTAATTTTTCCCCAGGTAATGGCATTTCGTCCTAGCTGAGCTACCTTCAAATAGCCAAATCGTTAGATGTTCATCACAGCCAGGGTTGCGAATTAACTCGTTTGGATTAGCGGGTAGGCAGTGCAACGGGAAAGGGAGAGCCGTCATGAACAGTCGTATCAGCATGGTCCTGGCCGGCTTGTTGCTGATCGGGGCACTGATCGCCGGATACTGGGGGCTGGTTTTGAGCCGCCCGTCGGAGCCGGTCGCGGTGCCCGCCGTACCTGTCGTTTCTGTTGAAAAAACCGTCGCCGCCGTCGAAGACCAGACCCGCCAACCGGTGGTGGTCCTGGTGCGTGACGTGCCTGCCTTCGTGGCGCTGACCGCCGCCGACCTCACCGTGGAAAAACTGCTGACCGTGCCTGCCGGCAGCCTGACCCAACTGGACCAGGCCATCGGGCGCACGCCGCTGCGCGACCTCGCCGCCGGTACCTGGCTGAGCGCCGACAGCTTCACCGGTGGCGGCCCGCTCGCCCGCATGATCCGCCCCGAGGAGCGCGCGCTGGCCGTTGCCGTGGATGAGGTGATCGGCGCCGCCGGCCAACTGACCCCCGGCGATTACGTGGACGTGCTGCTGTTCCTGCGCCAGGACGCCAGCAACACCGAGCAGTCCGCACAAGTGGTGCTGCCGGCCATGCGCCTGCTGAGCGTCGGTGACCAATTGGGCCCGACCAACGACGGCGCACCCGCCGTGCCACCACCGACCACACCCGAGGAGCGCGCCCTGGCCGCCCAACGCCGGGCTGCCGCACGCACCGTGGTGCTGGCGGTGCCGCAAGCGTTAGTCAGCCGCCTGATGCTCGCCGCCCAGGCCGGTACCTTGCGCCTGGCCATACGCAGCGCCGATGAGCAACTGCTCAGCCGCTACTGGGCCGGGGAAAGCGATGCGCCGGACACCCTGGCCACTGCCAACCGCGACCTCTACCAATTTACCCAACTGGCCCTGGTCGGCCCGCCAAAAAAACTCGCGCCAACCGGCCGGGAACCGGGAATACGGCGAGGCATTGAAGTGATTCGCGGTGCCCAAGCGGCGCCCCAAACCCCGTGATTGAGCAAGGATGCCTTGAATGAGCCATCGCCACGCCCCTCTGTTCACGCAATTGGCCTGGGCCCTGATGCTGTCGAGCCTGCCGGCCGGCATGGCGTGGGCGGCACCGGCCAATTGCAGTGCGCTGGGCCAGTTACCCGCGGTGATCGAGGTGGGGGAAGGCTTGCAACAAGCGTTGCAAACGCCGGTGGCGATCACGCGCCTGGCGATAGGCGATCCACGGATCGCCGATGTACGCGTCAATGGCGACCGTAATTTCCTGCTGACCGGCGTCGCCAGCGGCGCCACCAGCCTGATGGTATGGACCGCTTGCTCGAGCACACCACGCCAAAGCATGGTGTTCGTCAAGGGCAAGGCCACCTCGGCGCTGACCAGCCTGTCATTGTCGCCCTCGGAGGACCCGTTGCTGCCCAGCCAGGTGCAGACCGATATCCGTTTTGTGGAAGTCAGCCGTACCAAGCTCAAGGAAGCGAGTACCAAGTTCCTCGGCATGGGCACCAATTTCTTCCTCGGCAGCCCGAGCCTGCTCTCGCCCTCGGAGGGGGTGTTCAGGCTGCCGGTGAGCACCGACAGTTTCAACGTCGGCTTTGGCGGCGGACGGGTCAAGACGATGATCAACGCCCTGGAACGCAGCGGCTTTGCCTACACCCTGGCGCGCCCGAGCCTGGTGGCCATGAGTGGCCAGAGCGCGACATTCCTCGCCGGCGGTGAGGTGCCGATCCCGGTGCCCAGCGCCGGCAGCGATACCATCTCCATCGAGTACAAGGAGTTCGGCATCCGCCTGACCCTGACCCCCACGGTGGTCGACCGCAACCGCATCACCCTCAAAGTGGCGCCGGAGGTCAGCGAACTCGACTACAGCAACGCCGTGGTGATCCAGGGCATTCAGGTGCCAGCCCTGACCGTGCGCCGCACCGACACCAGCGTGTCCCTGGCCGATGGCGAAAGCTTCGTGATCAGTGGCCTGATCAGCACCAACAACCGCTCCACCATCAGCAAGTTTCCAGGGCTGGGGGACATTCCGATCCTGGGTGCGTTTTTTCGCGACTCCAACATCAGCCGCGAAGAAAAGGAACTGCTGATGATCGTCACGCCCCACCTGGTCCAACCGTTGGCCGCCAACGCTCCGCTGCCCGCCCTGCCGGGCGAGAAACTGCGCAGTTACGATCCCAATTGGTATCGACTGTTCTTCCTGGAAAACGGCAATTTCGACCGTCGAACCGGACTTTCCCAATGAGCGATAGCCTGAGCCAGACGTTTCTGGCGATTACCCGCAACACCACCGACCTGGAATGGCTACAGGGCGCGCTCGCGCCGCTGGGCCAGGTGGTCAGTGCCGGCGGCGGTAGCCTGGATGAGTTGCTTGCACTGGTCGATGTAACCTTCGCCAGCCTGGTGTTCGTCGGCCTGGACCGCGACAACGTGGTAGCCCAGAGCGCGCTGATCGAGGGAGCCCTGGAGGCCAAGCCGATGCTCGCGGTGGTCGCCCTGGGCGATGGCATGGATAACCAGCTGGTGCTCAATGCCATGCGCGCCGGGGCCCGGGATTTCGTCGCCTACGGCTCACGTTCCAGCGAAGTGGCCGGCCTGGTGCGCCGCCTGAGCAAGCGCCTGCCGACCGTCGCACCGAATGCCCACCTGGGCGGCCTGACCGTGCTGTTCGGCACCCAAAGCAATGCGGACGGGGCGATGCTCGCGACCCATCTGGCCCTGGTGGTGCAAAAAAGCGGGCAGCAAACCCTGCTGCTGGACCTGGGCCTGCCGCGCAGCGACAGCCTGGCCCTGTTGGGCCTGGAGAGCACGTTCAATTTCGGCGACGCGTTGCGCCACTTGCGGCGCCTCGACACGACGTTGATCAACAGCGCCTTCACCACTGCCATCGACGGCCTGCGCATCCTGGCCTACGCCACCGGTGACGAACCGCTCAAACTCACCAGCGCGGCCGAGCTGTACATGTTGCTCAGCGCACTGCGCCAGCACTTCCAGCACATCGTCGTGAACATCACCGGGCAGCCGGACAGCGAAGCGCTGCGGACCTTTGTCAGCCACTGCGACAAATTGCTGTGGTGCACCGACCAGAGTGTCCTGGACTGCCGCCGCAACCTGGCGGTGCTCAATCGTTGGCGCGAAAAAGGCATGAAACTGGAACACGCCAAACTGGTGGTGGATCGCTACATCAAGTCGTGTGCACCCGACACCGAAGCCCTCGAAAAAAGCTTCGGCCTGGAGTGCATCGCCGTGTTGCCGCTGAGCGCCGAGCTGCGCCTGAATGTGAAAAACCAGGGCCAGACCCTGTTTGCGCTGGCCCCACGCGAGCCCTTGACGCAAGCCATACGCACCCTGGGTGAACGCCTGGCGAAACGCTCCGAAGGCCTTGCAAAACCCTCCGTACGCTGGTTTGAACGCCTCCTGGGGTCGGGCCGATGAACGGCGAAAAACTCTTCGGCGGCCCGGCCCGCAGCGCCGGCGGCAACAGCGATCACGATGGCCTGAAACTGGTGCTGCATCGCTACATCATCGACGCCATCGAGGAGTCGGGCAAAAACCTGCTCGAAGGCACGCGCCAGACCCTGGCGCAATTTGTCATCGACAAGGTGTCCGAGTACATCACGCGCATGCGCCTGGCGATTTCGCGCTATGAAATGGAGCGCCTGGCCGAAGAAATCGTCGACGAACTCACCGGTTTCGGCCCCTTGGAAGTGCTGCTGCGTGACCCGTCGGTGACCGAAATCCTGGTCAACGGCCCACACCGGGTGTTTATCGAGCGTGACGGCCTGCTGCACCAGAGTGACCTGCGCTTTATCGACGACCACCATGTGGAACGCGTGATGCAACGCATCCTCGCGCCGCTGGGGCGGCGCCTGGATGAGTCGTCGCCGATGGTGGATGCGCGCTTGCCCGACGGCAGCCGGGTCAATGCGATAATCCCGCCGATTGCCCTGGACGGGCCGTGCCTGTCGATTCGAAAATTTCGCAAGGACATGCTCAAGAGCAGCGACCTGGTCGCCATGCAGACCATCGACCAAAGCATCTTCGAATTCTTCCAGGAGGCCGTCGGCAAGCGTTGCAACATCCTCATCAGCGGCGGTACCGGCACCGGCAAAACCACGCTGCTGAACATCCTCAGCCAGTTGATCAACCCCCACGAGCGCCTGGTGACGATCGAAGATGTCGCCGAACTGCAACTGGGCCACCCCCACGTGGTGCGCCTGGAAACCCGCCCGCCGAATGCCGAGGGCCACGGTGAGGTGAGGTCCAGCGACCTGATCCGCAACGCCCTGCGGATGCGCCCGGACCGCATCATCCTCGGCGAGATCCGTGGCGTGGAAGTGCTCGACGTGATGACGGCCATGAACACCGGCCACGACGGTTCCATGAGCACCGTGCACGCCAACAACGCCCAGGATGCGCTGCTGCGCCTGGAAACCCTGGTGGGCCTGACCGGCCGTGTGATCGCGGAAAAAACCCTGCGCCAGATGATCTGCGCCGCGCTGGACGTGATCATCCAATTGACGCGCATGCCCGATGGCCGCCGCTGCGTCAGCGAGGTGGTGGAAGTGGTCGGTGTGCGTGACGACGTGTATGTCACCAATACCCTGTTCCGGCTGGACCGGCGCACCGGGTTCGGTTTCTTGCGCGAAGCCCTCAACCCCGCCGGCGACAAACTGCGCCGCGAATCGGCCTTGCCGCTATAGGGAGCGCTGGATGACCGGACCGGTGTTGCTGCTTATCTGCCTGGTGCTGATCGGCCTGTCGTTCTGGCTGTTTCACAACGGCGTGCGCAAGGCCCGGACCGACCGCGTACTGCAACGCCTCGGCGACGGCCAGCCGCAGGCCCATGAGCAAGCCACCCACTGGACCGGCCTGGAGCGCATGTTTTTGCGCGCCGGGCTGGGCAAGCCCACGGACCGCCTGGGCCTGTGGCTGAGCGGTTGGGTGATCGGCGTGCTGCTGGGCTACGTGGTCGCCAATGGCCTGGGCCTGGTGCTGATGCTCGTGGGGCCGCCCCTGGTGCTGCGCCTGTATATCGCCTGGCGCTACCAGCGGCGCGTGCAGCGCATGGTCGAACAGTTGCCGCAATTGCTGGACCACAGCGTGCGCAGCCTCAAATCCGGCAGAACCCTGGCCGACGCGGTACTGGGCGGCATCGAGAACGTTGAAGACCCGCTCAAGGAAGCCATGGGCCGCGTGCAGCGCAACGTGCGCATGGGCGTGAGCCTGCCGGACTCGGCCAGCGACTTCGCCGAGTTCTACGAGCAGGACGAATTTCGCCTGTTTGCCCTTGGCCTCAAGGTCAACCATCGCTACGGCGGCAACGCCAGCGAATTGCTCGAAAACCTGATCAAGATGATTCGCGAGCGTGAACAGGGCGCCCGCCAGCTCAAGGCCCTGACCGGCGAAACACGCATGACCGCCTACGTGCTGGGTGGGCTGCCGATTCTGATCGTCGGTTACTTCATGATGGTCAACCCCGGTTACCTGATGACCATGTGGAACGACAACACCGGGCGCAACCTGCTGTTCGGCGCACTGGCCATGGACCTGGCCGGCACCTTTGCCATGTGGCGCATGCTGAGGAGTGTCTGAGATGGCTCTGTGGGTCAGCGCCTTATTGTTCCTTGCCGCACTGGCGCTGGTGGGCGGTCAACTGCTGGAGCAGCGCCGTCGCGAGCGGCGGGTCGCCGAGCGCCTGCAAGGGCGGATGACGGCCGACGACCGCCTCGGCACGCTGATGCGCAAACTCGGCGGCAGTAGCCTGGCGCAGCGCTCCGTCAGCCTGGACAACGAAACCCAGACCCTGCTCAACCGCGTCGGCTGGCGCAAGGCCAGCCAGCGCTCGCTGTTTGCCGCCTTCCAGATCGGTACGCCCATCGTGCTGGCGGGCCTGACCCTGCTCGGCCAGCAAGTGTTTTTCCCGCAAGCAAGCTCAGCGTGGATCGCCCCGCTGATGGGCCTGGGCATCGGTTACCTGCTGCCCAAACGCGTGCTCGCCGCTGCCGCCAAACATCGCCAGCAGCGCATTGCCAAGGAAATCTCAACCTTCATCCCGTTGCTGCGCATCCTGTTCGAGTCGGGCATGGCGGTTGAACAATCCTTGCGCGTGATGGGTAACGAAGCACAACGCCTGCTGCCCCACCTCACGCACGAATTGCGCCTGATCCTGGCGCGGGTCGATTCCGGGCTGGAGCTGGGCGAAGAACTCGGCAAGACCGCCCACGTGCTGGAGGTGGATGAGTTCAGCGACACCTGCATCATCCTTCAGCAATTGATCCTTCAGGGGGGCGGCGCGATGAAGTCGCTGCTGGCCCTCAAGCAATTGCTCGACGACAGGCGCCTGACCGGCCTGCAGGAGTACATCTCGAAGATGTCGGCAAAGATGTCGGTGGTGATGATGCTGTTTCTGTTCCCGGCCTTGCTGATCGTACTCGGCGGCCCGGCCTTTATCGGCATCGCACGTGCGTTGAGCCATTTTTAAGGAGACGTTGATGAAAGCACTGATCGCTGGCCTGGCCCTGCTGATGCTGGGCGGCTGCGCCACCAATGGCCAGTCGCCCTGGGCCGCATTGACCTCACCCGGCAGTTGCACCAAGCCCAGCTCGGAGCAGGAGCTGGCACTCAACCTGGCCGATGACATGGCCAACGAGGGCAAGTTGCACGCCAGCCTGGCCAACCTGCAAAACCTCCCCGACGGCCTGCCCCAGGTGCGTCAACGCAAGGCTCGCGCGTACCGGTTGCTGGGGCGTAGCGAGGCCGAACCGTTGTACCGCAGCCTGCTCGGCACCTGCATGACCGCCCAAGGCGAACACGGCCTCGGGCAACTGGCGGCGGCCAAGGGCGACAACGCGCAGGCGATGGCGCATATGCAGCAGGCCGCGCGGCTGGCCCCTACCGACGAAAAAATCCGCAATGACCTGGGCGTGGTGTATCTCAACCAATTGCGCCTGGAAGACGCCCGTTTTGAATTCATGACCGCCATCGAGCTTAAACAGAACGATCCGTTGGCCGCCGTCAACCTGGTGACCTTGTTGATCTACCAGGGTGATTGGGGCCAGGCGGCCAAAGTGGTCAGCCAGCTGGGCCTGAGCCCGGAGCAGGTGATCGATGCCCAGACCCGCGCGGTAAAACTCAAGGATTCACGCGCAGCCACGCGCAAAGTGGCGGCGGTCAGCGATGCCCTGCCGATGACCATCAAGTAAGGAGTCATGAATGAAAGCCTATTGCCTTGTCTACCTGGCGCTGCTGCCGCTGAGCGCCTTGGCGATCGAACCCGGGCCCTCGTCCCCGCAGCAGGCCGAGACGGAAAACTGGCTGGCGTTGCAGGTCGATGGGCGAGCGGCCTCGCCGACGCCGCAAAATACCACCCCCGCCGAAAAGGAGCTGGCCATGCAGCGTTGGCTGGAAAGCAACAAGCATCCGATCCCGCAGTTCTTTGAGCAGGACGCTGGCGGGAAATCTGCAGGCGGCGGTAAGTGATCGTCAGTGTGCAGTCACGCGCTGACGCATCGCCGAATTGCTCGGCGACAGCGCCAGCGCCAACTGGGTACGGTTGTGCATGTGGGTCAGGCGCAACACCTGCGACACATACAGCTTGACCGTGTTTTCGGTAATCCCCAGTTCGCAGGCGATCTGGTAGTTGGTCTGGCCCTTGCCCACCAACCGTGCAACGTCCAACTGCCGGGGCGACAGCTGGTTGAAGATGGTGGGTATTTCCACAGGCGCGGGCTCTTCGGCCACCAGCTCGCTATCGTCCGCCAGCGCGGTAGCGGGGCTGCGACGCACTTTGTCGAGGTCCTGGTACAGGTCGTTGATGGATTCGGAGAGGTATTGCAGCTTCTGGTTCAGATGGCCCAGTTGCAATTCTTTTTGGCGCTCCTCCAATGCCGCCTCCTGGCGCTGCAGGCCTTCGAGCAGTTCATCGAGGTTGATGGGCTTCTGGTAATAGTCCGAGATGCCGGCACGCAGGGCCTTGATCACGTCCTGCTTATCGGCCTGGCCGGTCAGCATGATCGCCTCGAACGCGCGCTGCTTACCCGCGACCTTTTGCATGGCCTGAACCAGTTCGATGCCGTCCATGTCAGGCATATGCAGGTCGCACAGCACCAGGCCGATCTCGGCGTCGTCAGTGAAGCGTTGCAAGGCGTGACGACTGGATTCGCTCGCAACGCAACGGTAACCGCTGCTTTCGAGGAATTCGCAGAGTTCTTCCACGATCAACGGCTGATCGTCGACCACGAGCACTTTTACTGCCGATGTGAGCTTATTCACGCGCTACTCCATGCCTGGCGAGCCAAAAGATTGACCTATCCCTTTTGACGAAGAATCTACACATCCACGCAATAAACGTAGACCTACTTTCCGACTATGTACATAGCGATAGAGGCCTTGTGCGATTAAAGGATCCACAACCAATGCAGCGCAAACCCTGTCAATAAAAACGGTGCAAAAGGCAGCTTTGTTGACGCGCCATCCGTCGGCACCGCACGACGCCTGCTAAGCCATTGATCAATAAGTGACCAGCTGCCAAGCGCCAGCGCAGCACCGATCAACGACCACAACACCGGGTCCACGCTGGTGGCCAGGCCAAGCGCGGCCAGCAGTTTTACATCGCCCGCACCAAAGCGCCCCAACGCATACCCCGGCAGGCTCAACAGCAGCGCCAGCGCAAACGCCCAGCCGCCCTCGCCCGCCGGCGCGCCCAGCCACGTGCTGCCCATAAACAGCAGGTAGAGCAACGCCAACAGCGCCGCGCCCAGGGTCAGGCCATTGGCGATCTGTCGCTGACGAATATCCTGCACCGCACAGAGCCCCAGCCAGAGCAGTATCACCACGCCATGGATCACGTAAAAAACATCCCTTTTCGCTGAATGAATCTATGCTGATATCAAGTAGTAGTCGTCAGGGTAGACGCAGTCATGAAAACAGGCCTCCCCAAAAAGCAAAAAGGCGCGGCGGCGATTGAGTTCGCCTTGGTCTTTGTGATCTTTTTTGCGGTGTTCTATGGGCTGATCAGCTACAGCCTGCCGCTGCTGTTGATGCAGTCGCTCAACCAGGCAGCAGCCGAAGCCGTGCGCCAGGCCATGGCGATAGACCCGGTAAGCGCGGGCAGCGAATACTCTCAGAGGCTGACCGACCGCGCCAAAGACACCGTGGAAGCACAACTCAAGTGGATGCCCAAGAGCTTCCAGTTTTCTCGCAACCTGGTCACCGCCACCTACACCGGCACCACGCTGACCGTGATCATCAACTACCCCAGCAGCCAGCTCTACGACGTGCTCCCGGCACTCGTGCTGCCGGGCGTGGGCACCGTACCCAAACTGCCGCCGCACCTTTCCGCCCGTTCGAGCCTGCAGTTTTGAGCGCGGGGGATAACCTGCTGGGGCGCCTGCTCGGCCACGCCAGCCCGGCGGTTCTGGCCCCCCCCGGCGTGCCTGCTGCCGGGCTGCACGTGCGGCTGGATGAGCAAGGCCACGTCGTGACCCTCAGCGCCAGCCTGCGCGCGCAGCTGGCCGCGCAGGTGGCGGACAAAGCCAGGCCGTTGCTGCGCGAACTGCTGTGCCCCGGCAGCACCTTGAGCCTTGAAGGCATCCCTGCCGACTGGCAACGCCACAGCCTCGACCTGGATTTCCAGGGCCCCGCCGGGCAGGTCCTGCACACGCGTGGCTGGGTCGAACCCGAGGGCGATGGCTGGCGCCTGCGCCTGTTGGACATTGGCGACTTGCTCAGCGGCAGGCAAGTGGCCCAGCACCACGAGCAGGACCATCAAATCGCCTCGCGGATGAGCGAGCAGTTGCGGATGTGCAGCCTGAGCCGCCTGCCCGAGGTCATCAACGAGCACCTGCGCAGCCTGGCCCAGCACTGGCGAATCCCGTGTGTCGCGCTGGCCGTGCTCGATGACGACGACCAGGGTTGGCGGGTCTACAGCCAATACGCCGCCCCCGATGCTCCGGCGTTGTGGCACACCGGCCAGCACCTGGGCAGCAGCCTGGACAGCGTCAATAGCAACCTGCCCTTGAGCGTTGCCCAAGGGCGCAGCGACTACCCACGCCTGCAGAGCATCCTGGGCAATACCGACGGGTTTCTGGTGCCCTACCGTGACAGCCAGGGCATTACCGCCTGGCTGCTCTGCGGCCTTTACAACGGCCAGCCGCACACCAGCGATCGCGACTGGCTGGACCTCACCGCCGCCCTCGCCGCCCCGCTGCTGAGCCGCTTGCGCGAACAGCGCTACCAGCAACAGCTCGAACGCACGGAAGCCCTGCAAGGCCTGCTCGGCACCGGTTGGTGGGAACTGTTGCCCGCCACCCAGGAGATCCACCTCGCGCCACAGTTGCTCGCCAGCCTCGGCCTGGCGCCTGGTGCCACCCACCAGGCGCTGGGCACCTGGCTGGAATTGATCCACCCCGCCGACCGCCAGGAGCTCAACAGCCGTCTGCACGACCTGCAAGGGCTGGGCAAACCCCTGCTCACCAGCGTACGCCTGCACGGCACCGACCCCGAGCACCCTGCCGTCTGGTATCGCGTGCAGGGCCAGGTGCTGGGCGTCGGCGACGATCGTCGCTGGGTTGGCTTCATGCTCGACATCAGCGACATCAAGAACCAGCAACTGCAAGCCGCCGCTGCCCATGCGCGCCTGGACAACCTGATCGCCAGCGCACCGGCGGTGATCTACGTGCAACGCTATGTCAGCGGCGCCCTGCACCCGGCGTTTTTCAGCGACAGCCTGCTGCCACTGCTCGGCTGGACCCTGGCCGACTGCAACCACGACGGCCTGGCGGCCCTGATCCACGCCGACGACCGTGACCTCTACTTCGAACGCACGCGCCACCTGCTGCGCGAAGGCAACGTGCGCAGCCGCTACCGGGTGCGCGATAAGCAAGGCCATTACCATTGGCTGCTCGATGAAGCCAAACTGCTGCGCGATGACCTCGGCCTGCCGGTGGAAGCCGTCGGGTTGTGGCTGGATGTCACCGATGCGACCCTGGCCGCCGAGCAGATCAAACAGAGCGAGGAGCGCTACCGCATCCTGGTGGAAGACTCTCCGGCGATGATCTGCCGCTACCTCCCCGACCTGACCCTGACCTTCGGCAACACGCCGCTGGCCAACTACCTGGAATGCCGCCCGGCGCAACTGCCGGGACAGAACCTGGGGCATTGGCTGTCGGATGAACAACGCGAGGCCTTTGTGCAACGCATCCGCCGACTGACCCCGGAATTTCCGGTCAGCACTGCCGAAATCAGCCTGCAACTGCCGGGCCGCGAACACGCCTGGTGGGTGTGGTCCGATCGTGGCGTGTTTGACCCCTTGGGAGCCCTGGTGGAAGTGCAGGCCGTGGGCCGCGACAACACCGAAGTACGCCGCTCCCAGCAGCAACTGACGCAAAGCGCCAAGATGGCCACCCTCGGCGAAATGGCCACCGGCCTGGCCCATGAGATCAACCAGCCGTTGAACGTGATGCGCATGGCCATCGTCAACGTGCTCAAGCGCCTGAGCAACGGCGATGCACAGGTCGACTACCTCACCGAAAAGCTCCAGCGCATCGACGCCCAGGTGCAACGCGCGGCGCGGGTGGTGGACCATATGCGGGTGTTTGGGCGCCGCTCGGAGGTCGAACAGCAGCCCTTCGACCCGTCGCAGGCGGTTGAAGGCACCTTGTCGTTGCTCAGCGAGGGCCTGCGCGGCAAGGGCGTGGAGCTGCGCATCACCCCGGCGGACTTCGCGGTGCAGGTCAAAGGCCATGTCGACCAGCTGGAGCAAGTGCTGATCAACCTGCTGGTGAATGCCCGGGACGCGCTGCTGAGCAAGCAGGAAAAAAACCCGCAGTTGCGCCCCTGGATCGCGCTGCATTGCGAACACGACAGCCGGCACGTGCGGATCTGGGTCGAGGACAACGCCGGCGGGATCGACCCACGCTTGCTGGAGCGGATTTTCGAGCCGTTTTTTACCACCAAACCCATCGGCGTGGGGACGGGCTTGGGGCTGTCGGTGAGCTATGGCATCGTGGAAAACATGGGCGGACGTTTAAGCGTCGCCAATGGCGAGCACGGCGCGCGGTTTTGCGTGGAGCTGCCGGTCGTTTAGATCACCAGGTAGGCGCGGCCCATATGGCAGCTGAGGTTGGCACCGACCTCGGCGTTGCCCGCAGTGATGCCCAGAGCACTCAGCAAGCTGTTCACAATGGGGTCCAGTACCGGTGACAAAATACTTTTGATCGCGGTGATCAGCGTGTTGGTAATCGTCGCGAGCAACCCGGAGACGCCCGCCAGCGCGCCACCCGATACGTTGCCGCTGGGTGGCGGCACGTACGACACCTGAATGGCCCCCAGCGTGCCGACCAGGCTCCCGACGATATTTGACGCGGGCTTGGCGAACAGATAAGTCGGCGCCAGTTTCATTTCATTGACCGGCGAAAACAACAGCAGTGTATCCGCTGCTCCGACCTTCGCATGGACCACCGACAACGACAAACTACCGCCCACGCCCGCCTTGCGCGCAGCACAGCCCAAAATTCCTTTACACGTCTGTACGCCTATATCCAGCAGCGCTACAGGCTGAACGTCAGTCGCCTGTTTCGAGCTGAACGCTTTCACCGGGTCCACAGTGCCGACCGAAACATCCACCATTGCGGAATTGGCCTGAACGGTCAGGGACTTGGTTGCACTGCTGGCACAACTGAAATCCTTGACGTAGGCCATCGCGCTGGCCACTTCGATATTGATGTCCAGACCGGTCAGCAACTGAATATCGGTGTGGTCACAGGGTTTCAGTACCAGGCATAAAAGCGGGTCCAACAGGCCCACGAGGTTGAGGTGCAAAAGGTTGTTAACGACGCTGGTCACCGGCGTCGTCAAGGCCGAAACCGCAGACACCAACTCACTGACGCCCTTGAGCACCGGCAGTTGAATGGAGACCACCGTACGCACTTGCGCCGTACGCACAACAATCTGGTCCGTCGGCGGCGTCTTGCGTAATCCCTCCTTGGCCTTTTCAGGATTGCCGATGGCCGATAACTGCGGCGGCTCAATCACTTTGACCTGCACCGAAACACTTCCAATCAACGGCACATTCAACTGCGCGGCAGTGCTCACTGCGCTCTTGCTGCTGGACAGTTGCGCCACCGTTTGCAGCAACTGAAACAACTGAACACTGGTGTCCAACGCGGCAGCCGGTGTACCCGTCGCAACTTTCAACAGGTCACCGACCGTCAGCAGTTTGGTATTGGGGGCGATTGCCTGGATCTTGAGCGTGTCCCTGATGACCGCCGTGGCCAATGGGCTGCCCTTTTGCAGCACCTTCACGGCCGCGTCGATCAGGTCGTTGGCAGACACTGCGGTTGCCAGCAATGCATCGTAGTCGCCCGCCTTTACATTCAGTTTGAGCGCCAACTGGTCCAGGTAGCCGAGCAGATTCACGTTGGTGTCCGCCAGGCCTTTCCAGCTCAGCGCATCGAGTGAAAGAGTGCCCCCCAGCAGGCGACCAATCACCAGGCTCAGTACGTCGGACTTGGCGGAATCGATAGTGCCCAATGTGCTGCGAATCGTCAGCTGCGCCACCGGCGGCGCATACGCGGCAACGGCGGTGGCACTCAGCATCATCTGGGCCGAGGGGGTCGCCCCACCGAACAGGCCCCAGACACCGCTGGCGATGCTGGTCATCACGCGGCGCGTCGCCACCACGCGGACCGCTTCGTTTTTTGTCGGGTCTGGCGCGAACACACGGACGTTGCCAGCATTGGTCACCAGGCCGCCGCAGGTCACGGCCAGGCCGCGGCTGTCGTCGCCGGCGACCACGGTGAAGCCATTGCGCGCGGCGTTTTGCCTGGCATAGTCGTTGGCGGAGGTCGTAGGTGTGCACACGCCGCCACGGCCGGCGGCTTCCAGCGCCGCAGTGTCGGCGATCGACTGCAATTTGCGTTTGTCGAGGTACAAGCGACCGCTGTCTACCGTCAGCAGCAGAAACACCAGGGCCACAGCCAAGGTGCCCGCTGCCATCAAGCCAATCGCACCACGCTGCCGGGAACGAAGTCGGGGAGACATCAGGCACTCCTTAGCGCTTACTCTCCGTAGGTGCTGTGGAGTGTAGACAAGGCTTGGAATGCGCGCTGGCCACTCGCCACACGGCTGACTAACGGGCGTTCATGGCGGGAAGACACGTGTGGGAGCGGCGGCGCGACGTGCTAGCTCCCACAGCGCAGGTGGGGTGGCTTCAGTGTGGCGGGTAGCTGGAAAGCACGCGGGTGACAGTGGCGCGGATGGCCTTGTCGCGGTCCTGCGGGTTCGGCGAGCTGGCCATTATTTGCTCGTCACTGCCTCGCCACACCAGTTTGCCGTCCTTGCTGTCGAGCAGGTCGATCTGGATGGTCGCCACTTTGTAAGTGATGTTGCGGGTTTCGTTGTACATCGGCGCGCCCCAATAGCCGTTCCACGGGCCACCCCACGCGCCACCGTAGTTGGTGGTGACTTGTTGCTGGCGGTCCTCGACGATCAGGTAGGCCTGCACATTCAGGTCAGCCTTGCTACCGGCGGCTGCCGGGCGCAGGCCGCGCTGGTCAAGTTGCTCGCCCACGGCCTGGCGAATGCGTTGCTCGGTGAGGTCGCTCTTGATACGCGGGTCATCCGGGCGGTATTGCAGCGCTGGGTCTTTCCAGGCCCAACTGCGGTAGGCGCCGAAGTCTCGGCTGGCGTCAAAGTCATGGTTGACCTGAGCGCTCTGGCAACCGCCCAGCAGCACGACAAAAGCGAGCGTAGCGATACGAAGAAACATGGTTTTTCTCCAATGAACGACCTGAGCGTGAACGTGAGAATAGCGGTTAACTCGGCGGATAGGCGGTCATTGCCTTTTGCACCGCCTGGCGCAAGGCATCTCCCCGCTCACTGAGGCTTCCCTGGCTGCCGGTTTCGGCACTGGCACTCCACACCGGCTGGCCGCTGCGAGCATCGAACAGGTTGACGCGAACCACCACCACCTGCACTTCATAGGTGCGCACGATCGGCACCGAGTTGTACATGCCATAGCCATTGCCATAGCGGTTATAACCGCCGTAACCGTAGCCGTAGTCGTCCTGGACCTGCTTGAGGCGCTTCTCCGTGCGCACATCGGCGCTCACGAACAGGTCCGCCGGGCGCTTGTCATGCAAGGGCCGCAGGCCGCGCTGATCGAGTGCGCCGCTGACCGCCTCGGCGATCTGCGCCGAATCGGCCCAGGCCGTGCCCGCCGGAAGCTGGCCGTTGCGCCAGGCCCAACTGCGGTAGGCGCCGTAGTCACGCACCGGCGCCGGGTACGAACTGGCGTCGAAGGTGTTGGCCGCCTGGGGCGGCGCCGGCGGGATCGGCGCCGAAGCGGCCACATAAGGGTTGGGGCTGGAGCACGCGCCCAGCCCAAGGGACATCAGGATCAAACAGAGACGACGCATTTCGACCTCCGCAGACTGGGCCGCTTATACCGGACGGCAGATCCAGTGCAAATAACGCCCAAGTCCGGCAAAGCTTGGGTGACGACGGTGAGCGAGTTCCATCTCTAAAAGGTCCTGCAGATCAGCACGGGCCTGGAATTCCACGGGCATATAGTCGTGGAAAACCCGCACACCACTTTGGCTTTCGACCTGCCAAAGCCCTGCGAGTTGCGCCGCCAGTTCCCGCGGGTCGAGCGGCTGTTGCGGGGTGAGGCTCTGCTTTTCGCCGGCCATGTCATTCTTGCGCATTTTGCGGAAGTGGCCTTTGAGCAGGTTGCGATAAATCAGCGCGTCGCGGTTATAGAACGCCAGCGACAACCAGCCACCGGGCACCGTCAGTTGGTGCAGCACCGGCAGGATCGCGTGGGGCTCGGCCAGCCACTCCAGCACGGCGTGACACAGCACCAGATCGTAGGGCTCGGTGAGCTGGCCGAGCAGGTCTTGCCAGGGCGCATGGATAAACGTCGCGCTCTGCCCGGCGTCGGCAAAGCGTTGGCGCGCGCCGTCGAGCATCGGTGCGGCGGGTTCGGCCAGGGTCACCTGATGGCCTTGCTCGGCCAACCACAGCGACATGTGGCCCAGGCCCGCGCCGATATCCAGCACGCGCAATGGGCGGTTTGGCAGGGCTTCGCTCAGGTCCGCCTGGAGCACCGCCAGGCGGATGGCCCCTTTGGCGCCACCGTAGATTTTTTCTGCGAAGCGCGTGGCCAGTTGGTCGAAATGCCGGTCACTCATGGGCAAACCGCCGTTCGCTGTCAGCCAGTTTGGCCCGCACCACCTCGTTCATGTCCAGGCCCAGCTCACTGCACAGCAACAGCAGGTACAGCACGATATCGCCGACTTCCTGCCCGGCGTGGGCGAGTTTGTCGGCGGGTAACTGGCGGGACTGGTCTTCGCTCCGCCCCTGGGAGAGTTTTACCAGCGCGGCCCTTTTCACGCTGGCGGCCCCGGGCCGGGTTTTTTGGCTGTGAGACGGCTGCCCGGGGGTGTGTTCGCGGGGGGGGGGGGTGCGGTCGGGGGGGGGGTGGAGGG
>NZ_WKCB01000045.1 GCF_021606685.1 Pseudomonas syringae | reverse complement strand
GGCTTGCCCGCGTTGGGCTGCGAAGCAGCCCCAGTAAAGACGCCGCAGTTTTTCCTGAATGACCTCAGCGTCTGGTTTGGGGCCGCTGCGCGGCCCAACGCGGGCAAGCCCGCTCGCCACACATGCCCGCTGGCCACAGAAGCCCGCTCGTCAAAAGGGCCGGTTCGCACACAAGCCCGTTGTCCACGGATTTAGTGTTCAGCTGAAGGTTATCGGGCCTGGATGATGCTCAACCGCTCGCCCACGACCATTTCGGTAATCCAGTCCACCAGGATCGAGGTATAGGCCTGCTGGGACACCGGGTCGCTCAAGGAGTGGTCGGCGCCGTCGATAATGCGGTGCGTCAGGGAATGGGTCTGCTGGCACGCCGCGCGGTAACTCATGATGGTGGCGTGGGGCACGTGGTCATCGGTTTCCGATTCGACGATCAGCACGTCCCCGGTAAACGCCGAACACGCGTGCAAGGCGCGATTGGTTTCGGCATGCACCAGCGTACTGCGGTAATCCAGCAAATCGGCCTTGTCCAGGTCGCGCTTGGGCTTGAGCCATTCCTGGTCGCGGTACAACGCCGGCACGCGCAGCGCCAGCCAGCGCACCGGGCGCAACGAGGTGAGAATCGCCGCCAGGTAACCTCCGTAGCTGGTGCCCACCACTGCCACCGCCGAGGTGTCGATGGCCGGATGGGAGAGCAGCCGGTCGTAGGCCGCCAGCAGGTCGCGCAGGTTGTCTTCGCGAGTAACGCGCGACAATGGAATACCCGTGCCGGCATGCCCGCGCAGGTCGAAGGTCAGGCATACGCAGCCGAGTCCGGCAATGCCCTTGGCGCGCTCCAGGTCGCGCTCCTGGCTACCGCCCCAGCCGTGCACGAACAACACGCCGGGGACTTTGGATTTAGGGCTCAGGAACGTCCCGCTCATCTGTTCGTCGTCGATATCGATCGCAATGCTTTCGCTTCTAGCCGTCATAAGATTTAACCGTCACGTACTTGAGAAGAAAGTCGCTGTTTTCGGCCGGGCCGCGATACACCTCAATGGCATCCGCCGGCAGCGCCTGGTCCAGGTAGGTTTCCACCGAGGACACATGAATGGCGGTGAGGCCCGGGTGGTTGATAAAGCTCTGCAGCGCCGCGACCTCCGCACTGCTGGCTCCCCCCATGCGCCAGGATTGTTCGAGCACGCCACTGCGGCGTTGGCCGTCGCTGCCCAGGCCCTGGGCGATGTCGTAGTTGCGCCGCGAGGCATAGAAGCCGGGGTAGGCTTCGTCTGCGGCCGCGTCAAATACCTGGGCCTGTTCGATCGCCAGGCGGACGTCGTCAGGCAGGTCGAGCTTGAGCAAGTCTTCATAATAGCCGGGCACTACCAGCAGGTCGGATCCACCGTAAACCTCCTCACCGTGCCCGTCCTGGGTCAGGTACTGCTCACCGCAATAGCTGAACACGTGGTCGCCGATGAAGCTTTGGCCCACGCTGTGGGTGATGACGTCCTGCAGGTCCTGCTCCAGCACCACGCCCTCGCTGAAGAGCTTCGCAGCCTCCGGTCGCGCCAGCAGCGCATCGAATTCGTCGAGGCTGCGGATTACCTCCTGGCCACGCCCGGCGCAGGCATGCACCGGTTTCAGGCGGATCGGCCCGCTGTAGAGCAACCGTGTGGCGGCCTCCCGCGCATCCTCGAGGGCAAATACGCTCAGGCCGTCCAGCACCACCCCGCGCACGCGCTCACAGAATACCGGCGACCAACCTTGCGGCGTGACTGCATCGGGGCCCAGTACGCCATGGCTGATCGCCTTGGTGCAGATAAAGTCGTGGTCGACATAGCCGCCCCAGAGGTCTTCGGGGCCTTTGATGTTGAGCGCGCGAGCCTGGCCGGGGCCGACCAGGGTTTGTGTGGGGAGTAAGTACAGATCGCGGCCGGCGTGGCGAGCGGGGTCATAATGGCCGCCGAATTTCAGCCCCAGTATCTGCGCCAGCCAGCGCGCCAGGGCGAGATTGGTTTCAACCTCATGCTTTGGCGCGCCGTCGCGCGTGGAGTGAGCGACCACCTGTTTTTTGCGTTGATTCGGGGTCATGCGTCCCCCTTGGCCATCGGGCCATGTGTGTTGCAAGACGGTTGCAGGGATCAAGCCAAAGCGCTTTCATGAGGGATAGCTTTGAAATCAATCAGTTGCGCAAAAGACGATGGCAGTTGGCCTGTTTGATTCTGCACGACGCAGGTCCAAACACGCGGCGTTCTGCACGATTCCCCTGAACCTGCGCCCCGGCGCCAGCTAAGATACTGGCCTCATCACCCTTCACGAGGCGACCCCCATGGCCAAGCAAGCGCTCATCCTCATTGATATCCAAAACGACTACTTCCCTCAGGGCAAGTGGCCGCTTGACGGCGTGGACGCTGCGGCGGACAAGGCCGCGCAGTTGCTGCAGGCGTTTCGTGCGGCCGGGGACGCCGTGATTCATGTGCGCCATGAGTTTGCCTCCGAGGACGCGCCGTTCTTCACCCCAGGCTCCGAGGGTGCGCACCTGCACCCTAAAGCACTGAACGTGGGCAACGAGCCGGTGGTGCTCAAACACTTCGTTAATGCGTTTCGCGAAACCAACCTGCGCACCTTGCTGGAACAACGCAGCATCACCGACCTGGTGGTGGTCGGCAGCATGAGCCATATGTGCGTGGATGCGGTGGTGCGGGCTGCAGCAGACCTGGGCTACACCGTCACGGTGATTCATGACGCGTGCGCCACACGGGATCTGGAATTCAATGGGCAGGTGATCCCCGCCGCCCAGGTGCATGGCGCGTACATGGCAGCATTGGCGTTCGGGTATGCCAGTGTGGTGTCGGCAGATGACTACTTGCAGGCGCAAGCGGCGGCCGTGTGACCACCGCTTGGCGCGTCTAACGCGTGGCGATGATGAACAGGCGCGGGAACGGCAGTAAAACAGTGCCATCACGCAGGGCTGGGTAAGCCTGGGTAATTCGCGTCTGATAGTCGCGCAGGAAGGCGGCTTTTTCATCGTCGGTCAACGGCGCAAGAAACGGCCGCAATGCCGAAGCCTTGAACCACTCCACCACCGCGGCATGATCGGCCAGCGGGTGCTGGTAGGTGGTGCGCCACACGTCGACGGTACTGCAGTGCTGGCTGAGCAACTCGTAGTAGTAGCTCGCCGTGTGCCGCTCATTGTGTTTGACCGCACCGATCCTGTCCGACCATGGCCCGTCTGCGGCCACCTCACGCGCCAGCCGGTGCGCAGGCTCGTCGAGGTTGTCCGGGGTTTGCACCGCCAGCGTGCCACCGGGTGTCAGCTGGTTGACCAGGTGCGGGTAGAGCGTGGCGTGGTCCGGCAGCCATTGCAGCGAGGCATTGGCCAGAATCACATCGAAGCGCTGAGCCGGGTTCCAGGCGCCGATGTCCGCCAGTTCGAAGCTGAGCGCCGGGAGGCGTTTGCGTGCGTCGACCAGCATGTCGTCAGAGCTGTCCAGGCCAGTGACCTGCGCGTGAGGGAAACGCTCGGCCAACACTTGCGTGGAGTTGCCCGGGCCGCAACCCAGGTCGACGGCGGTACGCACATCGCTATCGGGAATGGCCGCGACCAGGTCGCGGACGGGACGGGTACGCTGCTGCTCGAACAGCGTGTACTGCTTGGCTGACCAGGTCATCACGGCTTTCCTTGTTTTCAGAGGCTTCTTTTACCCCGAGTCGGGGGCTTCAGGGTGCTGACACGCCCTCAGTGCAAAAGCATCGTTGCTGCCCTGGGCACGCTCACCTCGCGTCCAGCCAGCGATTCACAGACTGTTTTCTTGATTCGATGGCAGCGAGGCCACTATCTCGGCACGGCACGTTTGCAGTATTTCATCCGCCAGCGCCGAGTCATCCGGGCACGCTCGCGACAGCATAACTGCACCAACGGCATGCGCCAGCAGGTTGATCATTTTCACTCGAGCCTCTTGCTTCGTCGCATCCGCGCCCGCCGTGTACTTTGCCTCAAGTGCAGCAAGCGTGTTTTCCACGCCACCGGCAAAGGTCGCCTTCAAATCGTCCGACTGACGGGCGGCGTCGCCACACAGGGCTGCCAGGGTGCAACCTGCTCCCCTGCCGTCTCTGTGATCCCTGGACACGTACAGGTTCACAAACCCCTGTACATCGAGATTGCAGGCACTCGAGAGGGATTTTGAAAGGCTGTTTTCGGCTGCTTCGGCCATCAAATCGGCCTTGGAGCCAAAGTGTTTGTAGAAACCTCCCTGGGTAAAACCAGCAGTCGCCATCAGCTCGGCAACACCTACACCATCATAACCACGCTCGCGAAACAGCTCTGAAGCCGTATCCACAATATGAGCCCGGTTGGCGAGTGATTGCGTTTTGGTGATCTTCATTGCGCCCTCCAATGCCGCTTGAACAATGGCCTGACTATACTCTGATGTCGAGCATACTCAAAACCATTGACAGCTTTGATTATGACCGACATCATAATTCCGCCACCGTATGTCCTGCCCACCCGGGCTCAGTTAGCCACCCACACTTGCAAGAGCATCCACTTATGAGCACTCCAGAAACCGTACTGATTACCGGCGCCTCAACAGGCATTGGCGCGACCTACGCCGAGCGTTTTGCCCAGCGTGGCCACAACTTGGTGCTGGTTGCCCGCGACAAGAGCCGGCTGGACGCACTGGCCGCCCAACTGCGTGAGAAACACGCTGTTTCCATTGACGTTATCCAGGCTGACCTGACTCAAACCGCTGATTTGATCACCGTCGAAAGCCGCCTGCGTGAAGACGCCAGTATCGGCATCCTGGTGAACAATGCGGGCGCTGCCCAATCCGGCAGCTTCGTGGAGCAATCCACCGACAGCGTTGCCAATCTGGTCGCGCTCAATACCACTGCACTGGTGCGACTCGCCAGCGCAATCGCTCCACGCCTGGCACACGCCGGTCAGGGCGCGATCATCAACATAGGTTCGGTCGTGGGGCTGGCGCCGGAATTCGGGATGAGCGTCTACGGCGCGACCAAGGCTTTTGTCCTGTTTCTATCACAGGGTCTGAGCCTTGAACTCTCGCCAAAAGGCGTCTACGTGCAAGCGGTTCTCCCTGCGGCCACCCGCACGGAAATCTGGGAGCGTGCAGGCATCGACATCAACACCTTGAGCGAAGTGATGGACGTGAGCGACCTGGTCGATGCTGCGCTGGTCGGTTTTGATCGTCGCGAACCCGTGACCATTCCACCGCTGCAAGACGCTAGCCGCTGGGACGCTCTGCAGGCTGCCCGCCAAAGTTTGCTTTCGGAAATTCGCCAATCCGTCGTCGCCGAGCGCTATCAAGCCAAGGCGTAATTGCCGTGCGTAACATGAGAACCGAATCATGAAAGCTTTCCTCATCGACCGTTACGGCAACAATCATGGACGCCTTGGCGATGTGCCGGAACCGCACGTGGGAATCAACGACGTTCTGGTCAAGGTGCATGCCAGCAGCGTCAACCTGCTGGACGCGAAGATCAGTAAAGGTGAGTTCAAACTGATCCTGCCTTACACATTCCCACTGATTATGGGTAACGACCTGGCCGGCGTCGTGGTTCGGGTGGGGGCAGGCGTGCGCACCTTCAAACCCGGTGACGAGGTCTATGCTCGCCCGCCTCAGACACGCATTGGAGGCTTCGCCGAACTGATTGCGGTTGAGGAAAGCGCCCTCGCACTGAAACCCCAAAATACCACTATGGCAGAAGCGGCCTCCCTGCCCTTGGTTGCGCTGACTGCCTGGCAAGTGTTGGTTGAAACTGCACGTGTGAAGAAGGGCCAGAAAGTGTTCATCCACGCAGGCTCTGGCGGCGTCGGCAGCATCGCCATCCAGCTTGCCAAACATCTGGGTGCTTTCGTTGCGACGACGACCAGCACCCGTAACGTGGATTGGGTCAAGGCGCTGGGAGCGGACGTCGTCATCGACTACACGCAACAAGACTTTGAAACCGTGTTGCACGACTACGACGTCGTCTTGAACAGCCTGGGCCCTGTCGAACTGCAAAAATCACTCGGCATTCTCAAGCCAGGTGGCCAGCTCATCTCGATCTCGGGGCCACCGACCGCCGCATTCGCACAAGAGCAAAAGCTGTTCTGGGGACTGGGTTGGGTCATGCACTTTTTAAGCCGCGGCATACGCAGAGAAGCCCGCAAACGGGGTATCCAGTATGCGTTCGTGTTCATGCGTGCGAACGGCGCTCAATTGGGAAAAATCACGCGGCTTGTCGAGTCCGGCGTTATCAAACCCGTGATCGACCGAACCTTCCCTTTCGAATCAACCGCTGAAGCATTGCGCTACGTCGAACAGGGAAGAGCCAAAGGCAAGGTGGTCATCAAGCTTCATGACTGAAGCTCGCGGTTGGCCCCCGCTCGATTCTTCGACAAGTCAGGTGCGAGCAATTTCGCCTGCCACTTTGAGCCACACGACGCGCAGAGGCTGATCGGACACGTTTGGCCACCGCGTGCTGCGTGGGCTAAAGCTGGCACAGCGCATCCAAGCGGCAAGTTCATTCAGCCTCAGTACCTCCTCCCCTCATGTGTTTTTACCCACCACGTTTTGCCCAGGCAAAAAAAACCTCCAGTATCCTTTGCGGACAGTGGAGGCTTTTCGCGTGACAGCTGGAGCTGATGAGTCCGTTATGGATTAACTCACATAAAGGACTTTAGTCCGCCTTAGAACGGAATATCGTCATCAAAGCTGTCGAAATCCGGAGCGGGTTGCGCAGCGGCCTGCTGTGGCGGTGGCGCCTGACGCGACTGTTGCGGTGCCGACTGCTGCGGACGCGGGGCCTGCTGGCGTGGGGCCGGGGCGGACTGCTGGTAGTTATTGCCCCCGCCTTGTTGGTCACCCTGCTGTGGACGGCCGCCCAACAGTTGCATGGTGCCCTGCATGTCGACCACGATTTCAGTGGTGTAACGCTTGATGCCGTCTTTTTCCCACTCGCGGGTTTGCAGTTTACCTTCGATGTAGACCTGCGAACCTTTGCGCAGGTACTCACCGGCGATCTCTGCCACCTTGCCGAACATCGACACACGGTGCCATTCGGTTTTCTCGACCTTCTGGCCGGTCTGCTTGTCGGTCCACTGTTCGCTGGTCGCCAGACTCAGGTTGGTCACGGCGTTACCGTTAGGCAAGTAGCGAACTTCGGGATCCTGGCCGCATGTACCGACCAATATGACTTTGTTAACCCCACGGGCCATAACGTTCTCCTAGGCTGGGCGCGCTGTCGGCACTGGGTTGACCAGCTGCTCGAGCGTCGCGCGATCCAATAATTCGGTGTCTAATTTGATGTAGATGGCGGCTTCTTCAGCAATAACCACGGCATCTGTAACCCCGGTAACGGCCTTGAGGCGCTCAACCAGACCGGCTTCGCGGATCGCTTCTGGCGATAACGGCAAACGCAGGCTCGTCACATAGGGAGGTTCGCGCATGGTAACAGCAAAGGCTAACCAGAGGGCAGCCAGACCTGCGCATCCGAGGAACACAACCGACAAACCGCCGTGCTGAAACATCCAGCCACCCATGATGCCGCCCAGTGCAGAACCCAGGAACTGGCTGGTGGAATACACCCCCATCGCCGTGCCCTTGCCACCGGCCGGTGAAACTTTACTGATCAGCGAAGGCAACGAAGCTTCCAGCAGATTGAACGCGGTAAAGAACACCACCGTGCCGATTACCAGCGCCCGCAGGCTGTCGCCGAACTGCCAGAAGAATAGCTCAGTGAGCAGCAGCGTCGCGACGGCGCCGAGCAAAACTCGTTTCATTTTGCGTTTTTTCTCGCCGTAGATGATGAACGGGATCATCGCGAAAAACGAAACCAGCAGCGCGGTAAGGTAGACCCACCAGTGCTGCTCCTTGGGCAGGCCGGCTTTTTCGACCAGTGCCAGGGGCAACGCGACGAAGCTGCACATCAGCATCGCGTGCAACACGAAGATACCTAAATCCAGGCGCAGCAGGTCCGGGTGCTTGAGCGTCGGCAACAAGGCCTGGCGCGCGACACCGGACTCGCGGTGCTGCAAGGTGCCGGTGGAGCGCGGCACCATAAAAGCCACGATGACGATTCCGAACAACGCCATGCCACCTGTGGCGAGGAACAAGCCGTGCAGGCCAAACGCACGGGTCAGCAAGGGGCCGACCACCATGGCCACCGCAAACGACAGGCCGATGGTCATGCCGATCATGGCCATGGCCTTGGTGCGGTGTTGTTCACGGGTCAGGTCTGACAACAACGCCATGACCGCTGCAGAAATCGCACCGGCGCCTTGCAGGATACGTCCGGCGATTACGCCCCAGATGGAATCGGACTGGGCCGCGAGCACACTGCCGAGGGCAAACACGATCAAGCCCAGGTAAATCACCGGGCGACGGCCAATGCGGTCGGAAATGATCCCGAACGGAATCTGAAAAATCGCCTGGGTCAGGCCATAGGCGCCAATCGCCAGGCCGATCAATGCGGGGGTCGCGCCTGCGAGATCCATCCCATAGGTCGCCAGCACCGGCAACACCATGAACATGCCAAGCATACGGAAGGCGAACACCAGGGCCAGACCGCTTGCCGCTCGGGTCTCGCCGCTACTCATGCGTTCGCTGTGGGGATCGTGCATGGAAAAACCTCGTGTGAACCGGCGGCGATTCTACCAGTCCCATCGATTGAGAGGGTATATGCGGCGCTTTGCCGCGCAGCTTTCATCTAAGGCTGCAAGCGGCCTTTTGACAGTGTATATTCATCCAGTCTTTAGCCGTATACTCCGGCATTATTTACGCCCGCCGTGCGAGGCCATCTTGGACAAGATCCTGATTCGTGGGGCTAGAACCCACAACCTGAAGAACATTGACCTGACCCTTCCCCGGGACAAGCTGATCGTCATCACCGGCTTGTCCGGCTCCGGCAAATCTTCCCTGGCGTTCGACACGCTGTATGCCGAAGGCCAGCGCCGCTATGTGGAATCGCTGTCGGCCTATGCCCGCCAGTTCCTGTCGATGATGGAAAAACCCGACGTCGACACCATTGAGGGCCTGTCGCCGGCGATTTCCATCGAGCAGAAGTCGACCTCCCATAACCCGCGCTCTACCGTGGGCACTATTACCGAAATCTACGACTACCTGCGCCTGCTTTACGCGCGCGTGGGTATCCCGCGTTGCCCGGACCACGACATTCCACTGGAAGCCCAGACCGTCAGCCAGATGGTCGACCTGGTGCTGGCCCAACCGGAAGGCGCCAAGCTGATGCTGTTGGCCCCGGTGATTCGCGAGCGCAAAGGCGAACACCTTTCCGTGTTCGAAGAGCTGCGTGCGCAGGGCTTTGTGCGCGCGCGCATCAACGGCAAGCTGTATGAGCTGGACGAAGCGCCCAAGCTCGACAAACAGAAGAAGCATTCGATTGATGTCGTGGTCGACCGTTTCAAAGTGCGCGCCGACCTGCAGCAGCGCTTGGCGGAATCCTTCGAGACGGCTCTGAAGCTGGCCGATGGCATTGCCTTGGTGGCGCCGATGGATGACGAGCCGGGCGAAGAGATCATCTTCTCCGCGCGCTTTGCCTGCCCAATCTGCGGCCATGCCATCAGCGAGCTGGAACCCAAGCTGTTTTCCTTCAACAACCCGGCGGGCGCCTGCCCTACCTGTGATGGCCTGGGGGTTAAACAGTTCTTCGACATCAAGCGCCTGGTCAATGGCGACCTCACGCTGGCGGAAGGCGCAATACGCGGCTGGGACAGGCGTAACGTTTACTACTTCCAGATGTTGGGGTCGTTGGCGTCGCACTACAAATTCAGCCTGGAAGTGCCTTTCAACGAACTGCCGACCGAACAGCAGAAAGTCATCCTGCACGGTAGCGGCTCGCAGAACGTCGACTTCAAATACCTGAACGACCGTGGCGATATCGTTAAACGGTCGCATCCGTTCGAAGGCATCGTGCCCAACCTTGAGCGCCGCTACCGCGAAACGGAATCGGCGAGCGTGCGCGAGGAGCTGGCGAAATTCCTCAGCACCCAACCGTGCCCGGATTGCCGTGGTACCCGTCTGCGTCGTGAGGCGCGGCACGTGTGGGTGGGCGAGAAGACGCTGCCGGCGGTGACCAACCTGCCGATTGGTGACGCCTGTGAGTACTTTGGTGTACTCAAGCTTACCGGTCGCCGGGGGGAAATTGCCGACAAGATCCTCAAGGAAATCCGCGAGCGTCTGCAGTTCCTGGTTAACGTAGGCCTGGATTATCTGTCGCTGGATCGCAGCGCGGATACGTTGTCCGGCGGCGAAGCCCAGCGAATCCGCTTGGCCAGCCAGATCGGCGCGGGCCTTGTGGGCGTGTTGTACATCCTCGATGAACCGTCGATTGGCTTGCACCAGCGCGATAACGACCGACTGCTGGGCACGCTCAAACACCTGCGGGATATCGGCAACACCGTGATTGTGGTCGAACACGATGAAGATGCGATCCGCCTGGCGGATTACGTGGTCGACATTGGCCCGGGTGCGGGTGTGCACGGCGGGCATATTGTCGCCGAAGGCACGCCAGCCGAGGTCATGGCTCACCCGGACTCGCTGACGGGTAAATACCTGTCCGGTCGCGTGAAGATCGAAGTACCGGCCAAGCGCACACCGCGCAACAAGAAGCAGGCGCTGCACCTCAAGGGCGCGCGGGGCAACAATCTGCGTAACGTTGACCTGGAAATCCCACTGGGCCTGCTGACGTGTGTGACCGGCGTTTCCGGCTCGGGCAAGTCGACGTTGATCAACAACACACTGTTCCCTTTGAGTGCTACCGCCCTGAACGGCGCTACCACCCTCGAAGCAGCGGCGCACGACAGCATCAAGGGCCTGGAGCACCTGGACAAGGTAGTCGATATCGACCAAAGCCCGATCGGCCGTACACCGCGCTCCAACCCGGCGACCTATACCGGGTTGTTCACGCCCATCCGCGAGCTGTTCGCCGGCGTGCCGGAGTCCCGCTCACGGGGTTACGGGCCGGGCCGGTTCTCGTTCAACGTCAAGGGTGGTCGCTGTGAAGCGTGCCAGGGCGATGGCTTGATCAAGGTGGAGATGCACTTCCTGCCGGACATTTATGTGCCGTGCGATGTGTGCAAGAGCAAACGCTACAACCGTGAAACCCTTGAGATCAAATACAAGGGCAAGAGCATCCACGAAACCCTGGAGATGACCATCGAAGAGGCGCGGGTGTTCTTCGATGCGGTTCCTGCGCTCGCGCGCAAGCTGCAGACGCTGATGGATGTGGGCCTGTCGTATATCAAGCTGGGACAGTCGGCCACCACGCTTTCCGGTGGTGAGGCGCAGCGAGTGAAGCTGTCCCGCGAGCTGTCCAAGCGCGATACCGGCAAGACCCTGTATATCCTCGATGAGCCGACCACCGGCCTGCACTTCGCGGATATTCAGCAACTGCTGGACGTGCTGCACCGCTTGCGTGACCACGGCAACACCGTGGTGGTGATCGAGCACAACCTGGATGTGATCAAGACCGCCGACTGGCTGGTGGACCTGGGCCCGGAAGGCGGCTCCAAAGGCGGCCAGATCATCGCGGTAGGCACGCCGGAGCAGGTCGCCGAGATGCCGCAGTCCCACACGGGTTACTACTTGAAACCATTGCTGGAGCGCGACCGGGCCTGATTTATCGGGCCCAATAAAAAGCCCCTGTCACTTCATCAGTGACAGGGGCTTTTTTGTAGCCGGGGAATCAGAACTGCGATTGCAGGTAGTTTTCCAGGCCAATCAACTTGATCAAGCCCAACTGCTTTTCGAGCCAGTAGGTGTGATCTTCTTCAGTGTCATTCAACTGCACCCGCAGGATTTCCCGGGTGACATAGTCGTTGTGCTGCTCGCAGAGCTCGATGCCCTTGCAGAGCGCGGCACGCACCTTGTACTCAAGGCGAAGGTCGGCTGCGAGCATGTCAGGCACGGTAGTGCCCACATCCAGGTCATCGGGACGCATACGTGGCGTGCCTTCGAGCATCAGGATACGGCGCATCAGGGCGTCAGCGTGCTGTGCCTCTTCTTCCATCTCGTGGTTGATACGCTCGTAGAGCTCGGTAAAGCCCCAGTCTTCGTACATACGCGAATGGATGAAATATTGGTCACGAGCTGCCAGTTCGCCCGTCAGCAACGTGTTGAGGTAATCGATTACGTCGGGATGACCTTGCATCGCCCTACATCTCCCTGCTTGAAAGTCTGTAGTTTGAACCAAGACGACCGGAAGGTCACGGGACCAACGGCAGAAAAGTGCGGATTTACGAAGAAAAGTAGCTGAAATAACGCAAAAACCGCCCAAATGAGGGCGGTTCTGCTTATCGTTTAGAGTTAGTTAAGCGATACACCCAGTGCCTTTGCGATTGCGTCTCCATAAGCAGGGTCTGCCTTGTAGAAGTGCTGCAATTGGCGCTGAACCACGTCACCGGAGACTCCTGCCATTGCACCGGCGATGTTGTTGGTGAGCAGCGCTTTCTGCTCATCGTTCATCAGACGGAAGAGCGCACCGGCGTGGCTGTAGTAATCGGTGTCCTCACGGTGATCGTAACGATCAGCGGCACCGCTCAACGCCAATGCAGGCTCCGCGTACTGAGGTGCTTGTTTCGGTGCATCGGTGTAGCTGTTCGGCTCGTAGTTAGGCGCTGCGCCGCCATTGCTGCCGAAGGCCATCGAGCCATCACGCTGGTAGCTGTTAACCGGGCTTCGAGGCGCGTTCACCGGCAGTTGCTGGTGGTTGGTGCCAACACGGTAGCGGTGGGCATCTGCGTAAGCGAACACACGACCTTGCAGCATGCGGTCCGGGGACAAGCCAACACCTGGCACCATGTTGCTAGGGCCGAACGCGGCCTGCTCGACCTCAGCGAAGTAGTTCTGCGGGTTGCGGTTGAGTTCCAACTCACCCACTTCGATCAACGGAAACTCTTTTTGCGACCAGGTTTTGGTCACGTCAAACGGGTTCTCGTAGTGAGCGTTCGCTTGAGCCTCGGTCATGATCTGGATGCACACGCGCCATTTCGGGAAGTCACCGCGCTCGATCGCACCAAACAGATCGCGCTGGGCGTAGTCAGGATCGGTACCGGCCAGACGCGCAGCCTCAGCAGGCGCCAGGTTCTTGATGCCTTGCTTGGTCTTGTAGTGCCACTTCACCCAATGCCGTTCGCCATTGGCGTTGATCAGGCTGTAGGTATGGCTGCCGAAACCGTGCATATGACGGTAGCCGTCGGGGATACCACGGTCGGAAAACAGAATGGTGACCTGGTGCAATGCTTCTGGGGAGTGCGACCAGAAGTCCCACATCATCTGCGCGCTTTTCAGATTGCTTTGCGGCAGGCGTTTCTGGGTATGGATGAAGTCAGGAAACTTCAATGGATCACGAATGAAGAACACCGGCGTGTTGTTACCCACGATGTCCCAGTTACCTTCTTCGGTATAGAACTTGAGGGCGAAGCCACGTGGGTCACGCTCGGTATCCGCCGAACCGCGCTCACCGCCTACGGTAGAGAAGCGCAGGAACGTCGGCGTCTGCTTGCCAATGGCCTCGAACAGCTTGGCGCTGGTGTACTGAGTGATGTCACGTGTGACCGTAAACGTACCGTAGGCACCCGACCCCTTGGCGTGCACACGGCGTTCAGGGATGTTTTCACGGTTGAAGTGAGCAAGCTTCTCGATCAGGTGGAAGTCGTCGAGCAGCAACGGTCCGCGCGGGCCGGCGGAACGGGAATTCTGGTTATCCGCAACGGGAGCACCGCTGGCGGTCGTAAGGATTTTATTCTGGCTCATGCTCAATTTTCCTCAGGTCGGACTTGAAACTGCCGGCTAATCGGCTTGCAGGGAGTATTGATCATCAACATGACACCTACAAATTCATTAAATTGTAGGCGCCCATAGAAAATAACTACCAATAACCCCGGTGCTCATAGTGCCAAGTGCTACCTGTGGAAGCTTGTACAAATCGCGCTTTTATTACGCGCACAAAAAACCGGGCGCTAGGCCCGGTTTTTCGTTACAGCTTGTCGTCTTACTCGGCGCTTACAGCTTCGCCGGCAGTAGCACGATCAACCAACTCGACGTACGCCATAGGCGCGTTGTCGCCAGCGCGGAAGCCGCACTTGAGGATGCGCAGGTAGCCACCCTCACGGGTAGCGTAACGCTTGCCCAGGTCGTTGAAGAGCTTACCAACGATAGCTTTCGAACGAGTACGGTCGAAAGCCAGACGGCGGTTAGCCAGGCTGTCTGTCTTGGCCAAAGTGATCAGCGGCTCAGCAACGCGACGCAGTTCTTTAGCTTTCGGCAGTGTAGTTTTGATCAGCTCGTGCTCGAACAGCGACACCGCCATGTTTTGGAACATGGCCTTGCGGTGCGAGCTGGTACGGCTCAGGTGACGACCACTTTTACGATGACGCATGGTTCATTCCTTACCAAACTCACGTTCGGTGATTACGACGATCAGGCAGTCGCCTTGTCGTCCTTCTTAAGACTTGCAGGCGGCCAGTTGTCGAGGCGCATGCCGAGGGACAGACCGCGGGAGGCCAGAACGTCCTTGATTTCAGTCAAGGATTTCTTGCCCAGGTTCGGAGTCTTCAACAGTTCTACTTCGGTGCGCTGGATCAGGTCACCGATGTAGTAAATGTTTTCCGCCTTAAGGCAGTTAGCCGAACGTACAGTCAGTTCCAGATCGTCAACCGGGCGAAGCAGGATCGGATCGATCTCGTCTTCCTGCTCGATTACCACTGGTTCGCTGTCACCTTTGAGGTCGACGAACGCAGCCAACTGCTGTTGCAGAATGGTTGCAGCGCGGCGGATAGCCTCTTCAGGATCCAGAGTACCGTTGGTTTCCAGATCAATAACCAGCTTGTCCAGGTTAGTACGCTGCTCGACACGGGCGTTTTCCACCACGTATGCGATACGGCGAACCGGGCTGAACGAAGAGTCAAGCTGCAAGCGACCAATGCTGCGGCTTTCGTCTTCATCGCTCTGACGCGAGTCGGCCGGTTCATAACCACGACCACGAGCTACGGTGAGCTTCATGTTCAGGGCGCCGTTAGACGCCAGGTTAGCGATTACGTGATCGGGGTTAACGATCTCGACATCATGATCCAGCTGAATATCGGCAGCGGTAACCACCCCCGAACCCTTCTTCGACAAGGTCAGCGTAACTTCGTCACGGCCGTGCAGCTTGATAGCCAGACCTTTAAGGTTCAACAGGATTTCAATTACGTCTTCCTGTACACCTTCGATGGCGCTGTACTCGTGGAGCACACCGTCAATCTCGGCCTCGACTACTGCACAGCCGGGCATTGAGGACAACAGGATGCGGCGCAGCGCGTTGCCCAGGGTGTGGCCAAAACCACGCTCGAGAGGCTCGAGAGTGATCTTGGCGCGGGTTGGACTGACAACCTGCACATCAATGTGGCGGGGTGTCAGGAACTCATTTACCGAAATCTGCATGGATGCACCTATTTTCTAGCCCTTACTTGGAGTAGAGCTCGACAATCAGGCTTTCGTTGATGTCGGCGGACAGATCACTGCGAGCAGGAACGTTCTTGAAAACGCCCGACTTCTTCTCAGTGTCTACTTCTACCCATTCTACGCGGCCACGTTGGGCACACAGATCGAGAGCTTGGACAATGCGAAGTTGGTTTTTTGCTTTCTCGCGAACTGCGACCACGTCACCAGCACGAACCTGGTAGGACGGAACGTTTACGGTCTGACCGTTAACGCTGATCGACTTGTGCGATACCAGCTGACGGGATTCGGCACGAGTCGAACCAAAGCCCATACGGTATACAACGTTGTCCAGACGGCATTCGAGCAGTTGCAGCAGGTTTTCACCGGTTGCACCTTTCTTGCCAGCAGCTTCTTTGTAGTAGCCGCTGAACTGACGCTCGAGAACGCCGTAAATACGACGGACCTTCTGCTTTTCACGCAGTTGGGTGCCGTAATCGGACTGGCGACCGCGGCGTTGGCCGTGGATACCAGGTGCTGCTTCAATGTTGCACTTCGATTCGATCGCGCGCACGCCGCTCTTCAGGAAGAGATCGGTGCCTTCGCGACGAGCGAGTTTGCATTTTGGACCAATGTAACGAGCCATTCTTTACAATCTCCTGGATTACACGCGGCGCTTCTTCGGCGGACGGCACCCGTTGTGCGGGATTGGCGTCACGTCGGTGATGCTGGCGATCTTATAGCCACAGCCGTTCAAAGCACGGACAGCAGACTCACGACCTGGACCTGGACCCTTGACGTTAACGTCGAGGTTTTTCAGGCCGTATTCCAGCGCAGCTTGGCCAGCACGTTCAGCAGCTACTTGAGCAGCAAACGGGGTGGACTTGCGGGAACCGCGGAAACCCGAACCACCGGAGGTAGCCCAAGAAAGCGCGTTACCTTGACGGTCGGTGATGGTCACGATGGTGTTGTTAAAAGAAGCATGGATGTGGGCGATGCCATCAACCACTGTCTTTTTAACTTTTTTACGAGGACGAGCAGCAGGTTTTGCCATGATAATTTTCCTGTCGATTCGCTGGGGCGATTACTTGCGGATCGGCTTACGCGGACCTTTACGGGTACGCGCGTTAGTCTTGGTACGCTGACCGCGTACTGGAAGACCACGACGATGACGCAGACCGCGATAGCAACCGAGGTCCATCAAACGCTTGATTTTCATGTTGATTTCGCGACGCAGATCACCTTCAGTGGTGAACTTCGCGACTTCGCCACGCAGCTGTTCAATCTGCTCGTCGCTCAGATCCTTGATCTTAGCGGCTGGGTTTACCCCAGCAACTGCGCAAATTTTCTGCGCAGTAGTGCGACCAACACCATAGATGTAGGTCAGCGAGATAACAGTGTGCTTGTTATCTGGAATGTTAACGCCTGCAATACGGGCCATTCAGTGGGACTCCAATTGACAGCTACCTACGCCCCGGAAGCCAAGAAATAGGGCGCGAGATAATATCGCTGTAATAACAAATAATCAACCCGGCAGCGCACTAGCTGCCGGGCTTCAAGCGGATCACACTCAGCCTTGGCGCTGTTTGTGACGCGGTTCCGCGCTGCAAATTACTCGAACAACACCTTCGCGGCGAATAATCTTGCAGTTACGGCACAGCTTTTTCACCGATGCACGAACTTTCATCACCAACTCCTCGAACCTTATGGGGTACTCAGCGCAACATGCCGCTGCCGTAGCCCTTCAGGTTGGCTTTCTTCATCAGGGATTCGTACTGGTGCGAAACGAGGTGCGATTGTACTTGGGACATGAAGTCCATCACAACCACGACCACGATCAGCAACGAGGTCCCGCCAAGGTAGAACGGAACGTTTGCTGCAACCACCAGGAACTGGGGCAACAAGCACACGGCCGTCATATATAGAGCACCGAACAGGGTCAAACGAGTCAGAACGCCATCAATGTAGCGTGCCGACTGCTCACCTGGACGGATGCCCGGAATAAAGGCACCGGACTTCTTCAGGTTTTCCGCTACGTCTTTCGGATTGAACATCAACGCCGTATAGAAGAAGCAGAAGAAAATAATCCCTGCACTAAACAGCAGAATATTCAACGGCTGACCAGGAGCGATCGACTGAGAGAGGTCCTGCAGCCAGCCCATATTTTCAGACTGACCAAACCAGGTACCCAACGAAGCCGGAAACAGCAAAATGCTGCTCGCGAAAATTGCCGGGATAACACCGGCCATATTCACTTTCAGCGGCAAGTGGCTGGTCTGCGCAGCAAAAACCTTACGGCCCTGCTGACGCTTGGCGTAGTGAACAGCAATACGACGCTGGCCACGCTCAATGAACACCACAAAACCGATAATCGCTACTGCCAGCAAACCGATGGCAACCAGGGCAAAGATATTGATATCACCCTGACGTGCAGACTCGAAAGACTGCCCGATCGCTCTCGGAAGACCGGCGACGATACCTGCGAAAATCAACATCGAGATACCGTTGCCAACACCACGCTCAGTAATCTGCTCACCCAGCCACATCATAAACATCGCACCAGCCACAAAAGTGGATACCGCGACGAAATGGAAGCCAAAGTCACCAGTGAACGCAACACCCTGCCCTGCCAGGCCAACGGACATGCCGATAGCTTGGACCAGGGCGAGGATGACAGTGCCGTAGCGGGTGTACTGGCTAATCTTGCGACGGCCAGCTTCACCTTCCTTCTTCAACTGCTCCAGCTGCGGGCTGACGGCGGTCATCAGTTGCATGATGATCGATGCCGAAATGTACGGCATGATCCCCAGTGCAAAGATGCTCATCCGTTCCAGCGCGCCGCCGGAAAACATGTTGAACAAGCTAAGAATGGTCCCCTCATTCTGTCGAAACAGGTCTGCGAGTCGGTCCGGGTTGATACCTGGAACCGGGATGTGTGCGCCTATTCGGTAGACGATAATCGCCAGGAACAGAAAACGCAGACGAGCCCAAAGTTCAGACATACCGCCTTTGCCGAGCGCTGAGAGAGCACCTTGCTTAGCCATTTATTCCTCGAACTTGCCGCCAGCTGCTTCGATAGCCGAACGCGCACCTTTGGTGGCGCCGATTCCCTTGCCGATAGTGACAGCGCGAGTCACTTCACCGGACAGCATGATTTTCACACGCTGTACGTTGACGTTGATCACGTTGGCATCTTTCAGGGTCTGCACAGTAACGATGTCGCCTTCCACTTTAGCCAACTCGGACAAACGCACTTCTGCGCGGTCCATGGCTTTCAGGGAAACGAAACCAAACTTAGGCAGGCGACGATGCAGCGGCTGTTGACCGCCTTCAAAGCCTGGAGCGATGGTGCCACCGGAGCGGGAGGTTTGACCTTTGTGGCCACGGCCACCAGTCTTACCCAAACCGCTACCGATACCACGGCCCGGACGATGCTTTTCGCGACGGGAACCCGGCGCTGGACTCAGATCATTGAGTTTCATCGATTAACCCTCTACACGCAGCATGTAGTAAGCCTTGTTGATCATCCCGCGATTCTCGGGAGTATCCTGGACTTCTACAGTGTGACCGATGCGACGCAGACCCAAACCTTTAACACACAGTTTGTGGTTAGGGATGCGGCCGGTCATGCTTTTGATCAGCGTTACTTTAACGGTAGCCATGATCAGAAGATCTCCTTGACAGTCAGACCACGCTTAGCAGCGATGGACTCAGGAGATTGCATAGCTTTCAAACCTTTGAAAGTGGCGTGAACCACGTTTACCGGGTTAGTCGAGCCGTAGCACTTGGCCAGAACGTTCTGAACGCCAGCAACTTCGAGGACAGCACGCATAGCGCCGCCAGCGATGATACCGGTACCTTCAGAGGCAGGCTGCATGTACACCTTCGAAGCGCCATGGGCGGACTTCATTGCGTACTGCAGAGTGGTGCCGTTCAGATCAACTTGGATCATGTTGCGACGAGCAGCTTCCATTGCCTTCTGGATCGCAGCAGGCACTTCACGCGACTTGCCACGGCCGAAGCCAACACGCCCTTTACCATCACCAACCACGGTCAACGCGGTGAAAGTGAAGATACGGCCGCCTTTAACGGTTTTGGCTACGCGGTTAACTTGAACCAGCTTCTCAATGTAGCCTTCGTCGCGCTTTTGGTCGTTATTTGACATAACTTAGAACTCCAGCCCAGCTTCACGAGCAGCATCAGCCAGCGCTTTCACGCGGCCGTGGTACTTGAAGCCAGAGCGGTCGAAAGCCACTTGCGAGACGCCGGCGGCCTTAGCACGCGTAGCGACCAGCTGGCCAACCTTAGTGGCCGCGTCGATGTTGCCAGTGGCACCATCACGCAGTTCTTTATCCAAAGTCGAGGCGCTTGCCAGGACTTTGTTGCCGTCGGCCGAGATGACCTGGGCGTAGATGTGCTGCGACGAGCGGAACACGCAGAGACGCACGACTTCGAGTTCGTGCATTTTCAGGCGTGCTTTGCGAGCGCGACGCAGTCGAGTAACTTTTTTGTCGGTCATTTGCTATGCCCTACTTCTTCTTGGCTTCTTTACGACGGACGACTTCGTCCGCGTAGCGCACACCTTTGCCTTTGTACGGCTCTGGTGGACGGAAGTCGCGGATCTCAGCAGCCACTTGACCTACCAGTTGCTTATCGATGCCCTTGATCAGGATATCGGTCTGGCTAGGAGTCTCAGCGGTGATGCCTTCCGGCAGTTCGTAATCCACTGGGTGCGAGAAGCCAAGGGCCAGGTTCAAAACCGTGCCTTTTGCTTGCGCTTTGTAACCAACACCGACCAGCTGGAGCTTACGCTCGAAGCCTTGGCTTACGCCTTGGACCATGTTGTTTACCAACGCACGCGTGGTACCGGCCATTGCGCGAGTTTGTTGATCGCCATTGCGAGCAGCGAAACGCAGCTCACCAGCTTCTTCAACGATCTCAACGGACGAATGGATGTTCAGTTCAAGAGTGCCCTTGGCACCCTTCACCGAAAGCTGTTGGCCTGCGAATTTGACTTCGACACCGGCTGGCAGCTTAACGGGGTTCTTAGCGACGCGAGACATGCTTATCCCCCCTTAGAACACAGTGCAAAGAACTTCGCCGCCGACACCGGCAGCGCGCGCAGCACGATCCGTCATCACACCTTTGTTGGTGGAGACGATAGACACGCCCAGACCGCCACGAACTTTCGGCAGATCTTCAGCGGACTTGTACTGACGCAGGCCTGGACGGCTAACGCGCTTCACTTCCTCGATGACCGAACGGCCTTCGAAGTACTTCAGCTCGATGGACAGCAGTGGCTTGGTTTCGCTGCTGATCTGATAACCCGCAATGTAGCCTTCGTCTTTCAGGACTTTGGCAACAGCTACCTTCAACTTGGAAGATGGCATGCTTACGACGGACTTTTCAGCCATCTGGGCATTACGGATACGAGTTAGCATGTCCGCTAACGGGTCCTGCATACTCATGGGCTAGACGCTCCTAATACAAAAAAATTAGCCTTGCGGCTACATATGTCGCCGAGAATCTCCGAGCATAAAAAACACGGGCTCAGGCGAGCCGCGTATTTTAGACACACTCCAGAAATGAAACAAGCCCCAAAAGGGGCTTGTTCCAGATTCAAGGTCACCGGCGGTCAGTATCTTGCGACTCAGACCACCTGGACGTTGAAAGTACTTACCAGCTGGCTTTAACCAGACCTGGTACGTCACCACGCATTGCCGCTTCACGCAGTTTGTTACGGCCGAGGCCGAACTTGCGGTAAACGCCGTGTGGACGACCAGTCAGGCGGCAGCGGTTACGCATGCGCGAAGCGCTTGCGTCACGTGGCTGCTTCTGCAGAGCTACTGTCGCTTCCCAACGTGCTTCTGGACTTGCGTTCAGATCAACGATGATTGCTTTCAGTGCTGCACGCTTCTTGGCGTACTTGGCAACCGTGAGCTGACGCTTCAGCTCGCGGTTTTTCATGCTCATCTTGGCCATGGTCCTACTCCAATCAGTTGCGGAACGGGAATTTGAAAGCACGCAACAGGGCGCGACCTTCATCATCGTTCTTGGCAGTGGTGGTCAGGGTGATGTCCAGACCGCGGAGAGCATCGATCTTGTCGTAGTCGATTTCCGGGAAGATGATCTGCTCTTTCACGCCCATGCTGTAGTTACCACGACCATCGAAGGACTTGGCATTCAGGCCGCGGAAGTCGCGAACCCGAGGCAGGGAGATCGACAGCAGACGATCCAGGAATTCGTACATACGCTCACGGCGCAGAGTCACTTTGACGCCGATCGGCCAACCTTCACGGACTTTAAAGCCAGCGATGGATTTCCGAGCGTAAGTCACAACGACTTTCTGACCGGTGATCTTTTCCAGGTCGGCAACAGCGTGCTCGATGACTTTTTTGTCGCCGATCGCTTCGCCCAGACCCATGTTCAGGGTAATTTTGGTAACGCGCGGAACTTCCATCACGTTCCCAAGCTTAAGTTCTTCCTTAAGCTTAGGGGCGATTTCCTTCCGGTAAATCTCTTGTAGTCGTGCCATGGTCTAATCTACCTAGCAGTGTTCAAGCATCAACCGCTTTTTGGGTCGACTTGAAGACACGAATTTTCTTACCGTCTTCTACTTTGAAACCAACGCGGTCAGCCTTGTTGGTTTCGCCGTTGAAGATGGCGACGTTAGAAGCGTCCAGCGGAGCTTCTTTCTCGACGATACCGCCCTGCACGCCCGACATCGGGTTAGGCTTGGTATGACGCTTAACCAGGTTCAGACCACCGATAACCAGACGGTTATTAGCGAGAACCTTAAGCACCTTACCGCGCTTACCTTTGTCTTTGCCGGCGATCACGATGATCTCGTCGTCACGACGAATCTTTTGCATGTCGGATCTCCTTACAGCACTTCTGGGGCGAGCGAGACGATCTTCATGAACTTCTCAGTACGAAGTTCACGGGTCACTGGCCCAAAGATACGGGTGCCGATCGGCTCTTGCTTGTTGTTCAGAAGAACAGCAGCGTTGCCATCAAAGCGGATAATGGAGCCATCAGCACGGCGTACGCCGTGACGAGTGCGGACTACAACAGCAGTCATCACTTGGCCTTTTTTCACTTTACCGCGAGGAATTGCTTCCTTCACGGTAACTTTGATGATGTCACCGATACCAGCGTAACGACGATGGGAGCCACCCAGCACCTTGATGCACATAACACGGCGAGCGCCGCTGTTATCGGCCACATCGAGCATGGATTGAGTCTGAATCATATAATTTCTCCGACCCCTAGTCCTTAGACTTCCACAGCGCGTTCGAGAACATCAACCAGTGCCCAAGACTTGGTCTTGGCCAGCGGACGAGTTTCACGAATAGTGACTTTGTCGCCGATGTGGCACTGATTGGTTTCGTCGTGCGCGTGCAGCTTAGTCGAACGCTTAACATATTTACCGTAGATCGGGTGCTTAACGCGACGCTCGATCAAAACGGTGATGGTTTTGTCCATCTTGTCGCTGACAACACGGCCAGTCAGCGTACGGACAGTCTTTTCGGCTTCAGCCATGATCACTTACCTGCCTGCTGGTTGAGCACAGTCTTCACGCGAGCGATGTCACGCTTAACTTGCGAGAGCAGATGAGACTGCCCCAACTGGCCAGTTGCTTTCTGCATACGCAGATTGAACTGGTCGCGCAGCAGGCCGAGCAGTTGCTCGTTCAGCTGCTGTGCGGATTTTTCACGAAGTTCATTCGCTTTCATCACATCACCGTCCGTTTAACAAAGGAGGTGGCGAGCGGCAGCTTTGCAGCAGCCAGGGCGAAAGCCTCACGCGCCAGCTCTTCAGAAACACCCTCGATTTCATACAGGACTTTTCCTGGCTGAATCTGGGCTACCCAGTATTCCACGTTACCCTTACCTTTACCCATCCGAACCTCGAGAGGTTTTTTGGAGATCGGCTTGTCCGGGAATACACGGATCCAGATCTTGCCGCCACGTTTTACGTGACGGGTCAGAGCACGACGCGCTGACTCGATCTGACGAGCGGTGAGACGACCACGAGCTACAGACTTCAGCGCGAACTCGCCGAAGCTGACTTTGCTACCGCGCTGAGCCAGACCACGGTTGTGGCCTGTCATCTGCTTGCGGAACTTCGTACGCTTAGGTTGCAACATTTGGCGTACCCCTTACTTAGCAGCTTTTTTACGAGGCGCTGGTGCTTGTGGTTTCAGTTCTTCTTGGCGACCACCAATTACTTCGCCTTTGAAGATCCAAACCTTTACACCGATCACACCGTAAGTGGTGTGAGCTTCGTAGTTGGCATAGTCGATGTCGGCACGCAGGGTGTGCAGTGGCACACGACCTTCGCGATACCATTCAGTACGTGCGATTTCAGCACCGCCGAGACGACCGCTCACTTGGATTTTGATGCCTTTGGCACCAATGCGCATGGCGTTCTGTACGGCGCGCTTCATAGCGCGACGGAACATTACGCGACGCTCCAGCTGCTGAGCTACGCTCTGCGCAACCAGCATACCGTCGAGCTCCGGCTTACGGATCTCTTCGATATTGATGTGCACAGGCACACCCATTTGCTTGGTCAGGTCCTGACGCAGTTTCTCAACATCTTCACCTTTCTTCCCGATAACGATACCTGGACGAGCGGTGTGGATGGTGATACGTGCAGTTTGCGCCGGACGATGGATATCGATACGGCTTACGGACGCGCTTTTTAGTTTGTCTTGGAGATACTCACGCACCTTCAGATCAGCGAACAAATAGTCCGCATAAGTCCGACCGTCTGCGTACCAGACGGAGGTGTGCTCCTTGACGATTCCCAGGCGAATGCCAATGGGATGTACTTTCTGACCCATCTCTTCGACTCCGTTACTTGTCAGCAACCTTGACAGTGATATGGCAAGACCGCTTGACGATGCGATCAGCACGGCCTTTGGCACGTGGCATGATGCGCTTCAGCGAACGCCCTTCGTTGACGAAAACGGTGCTGACCTTGAGGTCATCAACGTCTGCGCCTTCGTTATGCTCGGCGTTGGCTACGGCCGACTCCAGCACTTTCTTCATGATCTCGGCGGCTTTCTTACTGCTGAAAGCCAACAGGTTGAGCGCTTCGCCCACCTTCTTCCCGCGGATCTGGTCGGCGACCAAGCGGGCTTTCTGGGCGGAGATTCGAGCGCCCGACAACTTAGCGGCTACTTCCATTTCCTTACCCCTTAACGCTTGGCTTTCTTGTCTGCCACGTGCCCACGATAAGTGCGGGTACCGGCAAACTCGCCTAGTTTGTGGCCGACCATGTCTTCGTTAACGAGAACTGGGACGTGTTGACGACCGTTGTGTACTGCGATGGTCAGACCGACCATTTGTGGCAGGATCATCGAACGACGCGACCAGGTTTTAACTGGTTTGCGATCGTTCTTTTCCGCCGCCACTTCGATCTTCTTCAGTAGGTGAAGATCAATAAAAGGACCTTTTTTCAGAGAACGTGGCACTGTCGTATCCCTCTATTTACTTGCGACGACGGACGATCATTTTGTCGGTACGCTTATTACCACGAGTCTTCGCGCCCTTAGTCGGGAAGCCCCATGGCGATACCGGATGACGACCACCAGAGGTACGACCTTCACCACCACCGTGTGGGTGGTCAACCGGGTTCATGGCAACACCACGAACGGTTGGGCGAACGCCACGCCAGCGTTTGGCACCAGCTTTACCCAGCGAACGCAGGCTGTGCTCGGAGTTCGAGACTTCACCCAGGGTCGCGCGGCATTCAGCCAGCACTTTACGCATCTCACCAGAACGCAGACGCAGGGTCACGTAGACACCTTCACGAGCGATCAGCTGAGCCGAAGCACCAGCGGAACGAGCGATTTGGGCGCCTTTACCTGGCTTCAATTCGATGCCGTGTACGGTGCTACCAACTGGAATGTTACGCAGTTGCAAAGCGTTGCCCGGCTTGATCGGTGCCAGGGCACCTGCGATCAGCTGGTCGCCAGCACTCACGCCTTTAGGGGCGATGATGTAGCGACGCTCGCCATCTGCGTACAGCAGCAGAGCGATGTGAGCAGTACGGTTTGGATCGTATTCGATACGCTCGACAGTGGCAGAGATGCCATCTTTGTCGTTGCGACGGAAATCGACCAGACGATAATGCTGCTTATGGCCACCACCGATGTGACGAGTGGTAATACGACCATTGTTGTTACGACCACCAGACTTCGATTTTTTCTCGAGCAGCGGTGCGTGAGGAGCGCCTTTATGCAGCTCCTGGTTGACCACCTTGACCACAAAACGGCGGCCAGGGGAAGTCGGTTTGCATTTAACGATTGCCATGATGCACCCCTTCCTTACTCAGCACTGCTGCTGAAATCGAGATCTTGGCCTGGCTGAAGGGAGATAACTGCCTTCTTCCAGTCATTACGCTTGCCCAGACCGCGAGCAGTGCGCTTGCTCTTACCCAGAACATTCAGGGTAGTAACACGCTCTACTTTCACGCTGAACAGGCTTTCGACGGCCTTCTTGATTTCCAGCTTGGTTGCGTCAGTTGCAACCTTGAAAACGAACTGGCCTTTCTTGTCAGCCAGAACCGTAGCCTTTTCGGAAACGTGCGGGCCAAGCAGAACTTTAAATACGCGTTCCTGGTTCATCCCAGCAGCTCCTCGAATTTCTTCACGGCCGACACGGTGATCAACACCTTGTCGTATGCGATCAGACTAACTGGATCGGAACCTTGCACGTCACGTACATCAACGTGTGGCAGGTTGCGAGCAGCCAGGTACAGGTTCTGATCAACAGCTTCAGACACGATCAAAACGTCGGTCAGGCTCATGTTGTTCAGTTTGCCCAGCAGATCTTTGGTTTTTGGACTTTCAACAGCGAAGTCCTGAACCACGACCAGACGATCAGTACGCACGAGTTCAGCAAGGATGGAGCGCAGTGCTGCGCGATACATCTTCTTGTTGAGCTTCTGAGTGTGATCCTGTGGACGAGCTGCGAAAGTGGTACCGCCGCCACGCCAGATTGGGCTACGGATAGTACCGGCACGAGCACGGCCAGTGCCTTTCTGACGCCAAGGGCGCTTACCGCCACCACGTACGTCGGAACGGGTCTTTTGCTGCTTGCTACCTTGACGGCCGCCGGCCATGTAGGCCACGACTGCTTGGTGAACCAGCGTCTCGTTGAATTCGCCGCCAAATGTCAGTTCGGAAACTTCGATCGCTTGAGCGTCATTTACATTTAATTGCATGTCAGCTTCCCCTTAACCGCGAGCCTTGGCCGCTGGACGTACAACCAGGTTGCCGCCAGTAGCGCCAGGAACAGCACCCTTGACCAACAACAGATTGCGTTCAGCGTCGACGCGCACTACTTCGAGGGACTGCACGGTCACGCGCTCAGCGCCCATATGACCGGACATTTTTTTGCCCTTGAATACACGACCAGGAGTCTGGCACTGGCCAATAGAGCCCGGGACGCGGTGGGAAACGGAGTTACCGTGAGTGTTGTCTTGACCACGGAAATTCCAACGCTTGATCGTACCCTGGAAGCCTTTACCTTTGGACTGACCGGTTACATCAACCAGTTGACCAGCGGCGAAGATTTCAGCGTTGATCAGATCGCCAGCCTGGTAGTCGCCGTCTTCGAGACGGAACTCCATAACAGTACGACCAGCTGCAACGTTTGCTTTTGCGAAGTGACCTGCTTGAGCAGCAGTCACACGCGAAGCACGACGCTCGCCGACAGTGACTTGCACTGCACGATAGCCATCGGTTTCTTCAGTTTTGAACTGGGTGACGCGATTCGGTTCGATCTCAATGACCGTGACCGGAATGGAGACACCTTCTTCGGTGAAAATACGGGTCATACCGCATTTACGACCGACTACACCAATAGTCATGTTGTAAACCTCATGAGTGTACGGGGCTTTCACCCGCTATGGCCGCCCATTTCAGAGCGTTACACGACTAAGACCCAAGTCTTAGCCGAGGCTGATCTGTACTTCCACACCGGCCGCCAGATCAAGCTTCATAAGTGCATCAACGGTTTTATCCGTTGGCTGGACGATGTCCAGTACGCGCTTATGAGTACGGATCTCGTACTGGTCACGCGCGTCTTTGTTGACGTGCGGGGAGACCAGAACGGTGAACCGTTCTTTACGGGTAGGCAGTGGAATTGGACCACGCACTTGAGCACCAGTACGTTTCGCGGTTTCCACGATTTCCTGGGTGGATTGGTCGATCAGGCGATGGTCAAAAGCCTTCAACCTGATACGGATTTGCTGATTTTGCATTGGATTTCAGACTCCGGCTGCTATTCCCAGCGAGCGCAATACGCCCGTTAAAAGGAGGCGCAATTCTATAGACGCCCCAGATGGGTGTCAACCCAATAAAAAAGGCCCCCGCTGAGCGGGGGCCTTCTCAAAAAATCGAGCTATCTCAGAAGAGATAATTACTCGATGATTTTAGCTACAACGCCAGCACCAACGGTACGGCCGCCTTCACGGATAGCGAAGCGCAGACCGTCTTCCATTGCGATGGTTTTGATCAGGGTAACAGTCATTTGAATGTTATCGCCTGGCATTACCATTTCAACGCCTTCTGGCAGTTCGCAGTTACCGGTCACGTCAGTAGTACGGAAGTAGAACTGTGGACGGTAGCCTTTGAAGAACGGAGTATGACGGCCGCCTTCTTCTTTGCTCAGAACGTAAACTTCTGCGGTGAACTTGGTGTGCGGCTTAACCGAACCTGGCTTAACCAGAACCTGGCCACGCTCAACGTCGTCACGCTTGGTACCACGCAGCAGAACGCCGCAGTTCTCGCCAGCACGACCTTCGTCGAGCAGCTTACGGAACATTTCAACACCGGTGCAGGTGGTGACGGTGGTGTCACGCAGACCAACGATTTCCAGTGGATCTTGAACGCGAACGATACCGCGCTCGATACGACCAGTCACAACAGTACCGCGACCGGAGATCGAGAATACGTCTTCGATTGGCATCAGGAACGGCTTGTCGGTCAGACGAACTGGTTCTGGGATGTAGGTATCCAGAGTTTCAACCAGTTTACGAACGGCAGTGGTGCCCATTTCGTTTTCGTCGTTACCTTCCAGAGCCATACGAGCAGAACCGATGATGATCGGAGTGTCGTCGCCTGGGAAGTCGTAAGTGCTCAGCAGATCGCGCACTTCCATCTCAACCAGTTCCAGCAGCTCAGCGTCGTCTACCAGGTCAGCCTTGTTCAGGAAAACCACGATGTACGGAACGCCTACCTGACGGGACAGCAGGATGTGCTCACGGGTTTGTGGCATCGGACCATCAGCGGCCGAGCAAACCAGGATAGCGCCGTCCATTTGGGCAGCACCAGTGATCATGTTCTTCACGTAGTCAGCGTGACCTGGGCAGTCAACGTGAGCGTAGTGACGAATAGTCGAGTTGTACTCAACGTGCGCGGTGTTGATGGTGATACCACGAGCTTTTTCTTCTGGTGCGCTGTCGATCTTGTCGAAGTCAACACGAGCCGAACCGAAAACTTCGGAGCAGACGCGAGTCAGAGCAGCGGTCAGAGTGGTTTTACCGTGGTCAACGTGGCCGATGGTGCCAACGTTTACGTGCGGTAGGGAACGATCAAATTTTTCTTTAGCCACGACAATTAACTCCTTGCCTAAAGGACTGAATCAGCCTTGTTTTTTGGATACAGTTTCAGCGATGTGCGCCGGAGCTGTGTTGTATTTTTTGAATTCCATAGAGTAGCTTGCGCGACCCTGGGACATGGAGCGAACGTCGGTCGCATAACCGAACATCTCACCCAACGGAACCTCGGCGCGAATCACTTTGCCGGAAACCGTGTCTTCCATACCCAAGATCATGCCGCGACGACGGTTAAGGTCGCCCATGACATCACCCATATAGTCTTCAGGTGTAACAACTTCTACCGCCATGATTGGCTCAAGCAACTCACCACCGCCCTTTTGGGCCAGTTGCTTGGTTGCCATGGAAGCAGCCACCTTAAACGCCATCTCGTTGGAGTCGACGTCGTGGTAAGAACCGTCAAAAACGGTTGCTTTCAGGCCGATCAGCGGATAGCCGGCAACAACACCGTTCTTCATCTGCTCTTCGATACCCTTCTGGATAGCAGGGATGTATTCCTTAGGAACAACACCACCTACTACTTCGTTCACGAATTGCAGACCTTCCTGACCTTCGTCAGCAGGAGCAAAACGGATCCAGCAGTGACCGAACTGACCACGACCGCCGGACTGACGAACGAACTTGCCTTCGATTTCACAGTTCTTCGTGATGCGCTCACGATAGGAAACCTGAGGCTTACCGATGTTGGCTTCGACGTTGAACTCACGGCGCATCCGGTCAACCAGGATGTCCAGGTGCAACTCGCCCATGCCGGAGATGATCGTTTGACCAGTCTCCTCATCAGTTTTGACGCGGAAAGATGGATCTTCCTGAGCAAGTTTGCCCAGAGCGATACCCATTTTTTCCTGGTCATCCTTGGTCTTAGGCTCTACGGCAACCGAAATAACCGGCTCCGGGAAGTCCATGCGAACCAGGATGATTGGCTTAGCAGCGTCGCACAAAGTCTCACCAGTGGTGACGTCCTTCATGCCGATCAGGGCCGCGATGTCACCAGCGCGTACTTCCTTGATCTCTTCACGGGCGTTTGCGTGCATTTGCACCATACGACCCACGCGCTCTTTCTTGCCTTTAACCGAGTTGATCACGCCGTCGCCGGATGCCAACACGCCCGAGTAAACGCGGACGAAGGTCAAAGTACCCACGAATGGGTCGGTAGCGATCTTGAACGCCAGAGCCGAGAACGGCTCGCTGTCGTCAGCATGACGCTCCATCTCTTCTTCCTCGTTATCAGGGTTGGAACCCTTGATAGCAGGAATGTCGGTTGGAGCAGGCAGGAAGTCGATAACGGCGTCGAGAACCAGGGGAACACCCTTGTTCTTGAAGGAAGAACCGCAAACAGCCAAGACGATCTCACCAGCGATAGTACGCTGACGCAGAGCGGCCTTGATTTCCACGTTGGTGAGTTCTTCACCTTCGAGGTACTTGTTCATCAGCTCTTCGCTGGCTTCGGCCGCAGCCTCAACCATGTTGTTACGCCACTCGTCAGCCAGCTCTTGCAGCTCAGCCGGGATCGGCTTGCGAACAGGAACCATGCCTTTGTCAGCGTCATTCCAGTAGACCGCTTCCATGTTGATCAGATCGATCTGACCCTGGAAGTTGTCTTCGGAACCGATGGCCAATTGAATTGGCACCGGGGTGTGACCCAGACGCTGCTTGATCTGACCGATCACGCGCAGGAAGTTGGCACCAGCACGGTCCATCTTGTTTACGTAAACAAGACGTGGAACGCCGTATTTGTTGGCTTGACGCCATACGGTTTCCGACTGTGGCTCAACACCCGAGGTACCGCAGAACACAACGACAGCGCCGTCGAGTACACGCAGGGAACGCTCAACTTCAATGGTGAAGTCTACGTGGCCCGGGGTATCGATTACGTTGAAGCGATGCTCGTCTTTGTACTGCTTCTCGGAACCTTTCCAGAAGGCGGTAATAGCAGCAGAAGTAATGGTAATACCACGCTCCTGCTCCTGAACCATCCAGTCTGTGGTCGCGGCGCCGTCATGCACCTCGCCCATTTTGTGACTTTTGCCGGTGTAAAACAGTACGCGCTCGGTGGTGGTGGTTTTACCAGCATCCACGTGAGCAACGATACCGATGTTACGGTAGCGGCTAATCGGAGTAGTACGAGCCATAAAGCCCTCGCAAAATTAGTGAAGCTAGAATTAGAAGCGGTAGTGCGAGAAAGCTTTGTTAGCTTCAGCCATACGGTGCACGTCTTCACGCTTCTTAACAGCAGCACCTTTACCTTCAGCAGCGTCCAACAGCTCGCCGGCCAAACGCAGAGCCATAGACTTCTCGCCGCGCTTACGGGCGAAGTCTACCAACCAGCGCATTGCCAGAGCGTTACGACGGGACGGGCGAACTTCAACCGGAACCTGGTAAGTAGCACCGCCTACACGGCGCGACTTCACTTCGACCAGCGGAGCGATGGCGTCGAGAGCTTTCTCGAAGATTTCCAGGGGGTCGCTGTTCTTGCGTTCTTTAACCTTTTCCAGCGCGCCATAAACGATACGCTCGGCAACGGCTTTCTTGCCGCTTTCCATCACGTGGTTCATGAACTTGGCCAGGATTTGGCTTCCGTATTTTGGATCGTCAAGCACTTCGCGCTTGGCTGCTACGCGTCTTCTTGGCATGGATAAGCCCTCAAACGGTCTTCAGGTTCGCTCGGAATCGGTGCCCTTTCGGGACGCCTCCGACCTTACTCTTATCGACTCAGAAAATAAGATGATTCAGTTTTACAAAAAGCCGCTACTACTTAGGCTTCTTGGTACCGTACTTCGAACGACCCTGGTTACGACCTTTAACGCCGGAAGTATCCAAGGAGCCGCGTACGGTGTGGTAACGAACACCTGGCAAGTCTTTTACACGACCGCCGCGGATCAGTACCACGCTGTGCTCTTGCAGGTTGTGGCCTTCACCGCCGATGTACGAGGAAACCTCGAAACCGTTGGTCAGACGCACACGGCATACTTTACGCAGTGCCGAGTTAGGTTTTTTCGGCGTAGTGGTATACACGCGAGTGCATACGCCACGACGTTGCGGGCAGTTCTGCAGCGCAGGTACGTCGGATTTCTCGACGATACGCTTACGCGGCTGACGTACCAGCTGGTTGATAGTTGCCATCTACTAGCTCCACTGTTGTCTTGCGACGCTATTGTCTTGCAAGAAAAGCAAAATGGCAGGAACGAATTCCCGCCAAATTTAGGGGTACAAGAGTCTAAAGAGGATCTTGTCCCCAGTCAAGGCAAGGCCCCGACCTCCCCTCTCATCGAACCGGGGCAAAATTGCCTCGATCCGACGAATGGGGCTGCCAGGGCCCAGACTTATCTACCGCAGAACTCAGTTACCGCTTGAGTTCAGCGCTTCGGTCAGTGCAGCTTCCACTTCACTGGCGCTCACGCGCAACGGCTTGTCAGCATCACGGCGGCGCTTACGCTCGCTGTGGTAAGCCAAACCGGTACCTGCCGGGATCAGACGACCCACGACCACGTTCTCTTTCAGGCCGCGCAGGTAATCGCGCTTGCCGGTTACCGCTGCTTCGGTCAGTACGCGAGTGGTCTCCTGGAAGGAGGCCGCCGAGATGAACGACTCAGTGGACAACGACGCCTTAGTGATACCCAGCAGCACGCGAGTGAACTTGGAAACGAATTTCTCTTCGTTCGTCAGGCGCTCGTTTTCAACCAGTACGTGAGTCAATTCCATCTGGTCGCCCTTGATGAAACTGGAATCGCCGGATTCAGCGATTTCAACTTTACGCAGCATCTGACGCAGGATGGTCTCGATGTGCTTATCGTTGATCTTCACGCCTTGCAGGCGGTAAACGTCCTGGATCTCGTTAACGATGTACTTGGCCAGCGCACTCACACCCAGCAGACGCAGGATGTCGTGTGGATCGCTCGGGCCGTCGGAGATAACTTCGCCGCGGTTTACCTGTTCGCCTTCAAACACGTTCAGGTGACGCCACTTAGGAATCAGCTCTTCGTACGGATCGCTACCGTCGTTCGGGGTAATGACCAGACGGCGCTTGCCTTTGGTCTCTTTACCGAACGCGATGGTGCCGCTGACTTCAGCCAGAATCGACGCTTCTTTCGGACGACGAGCTTCGAACAAGTCGGCAACACGCGGCAGACCACCGGTGATGTCACGGGTCTTCGAAGTTTCTTGCGGGATACGCGCGATAACATCACCGATCGCGATCTTCGCACCATCCGCTACACCGACCAGGGCGTTGGCTGGCAGGAAGTACTGAGCGATTACGTCAGTGCCTGGAAGCAACAGATCCTTGCCGTTGTCATCGACCATCTTCACGGCAGGACGGATGTCTTTACCGGCAGCTGGACGATCTTTCGCGTCGAGTACTTCAATGTTGGTCATACCGGTCAATTCGTCAGTCTGACGCTTGATCGTGATGCCTTCTTCCATGCCCACGTAGGTCACGGTACCTTTCATTTCGGTAACGATTGGGTGAGTGTGCGGATCCCACTTGGCCACGATTGCGCCAGCGTCGACCTTGTCACCTTCTTTAACCGAGATCACAGCACCGTACGGCAGCTTGTAACGCTCACGCTCACGACCGAAGTCATCAGCGATCGCCAGCTCACCGGAACGGGACACAGCTACCAGGTGGCCATCCACTCGCTCAACGTGTTTCAGGTTGTGCAGACGGACAGTACCGCCATTCTTCACCTGAACGCTGTCAGCTGCGGAGGTCCGGCTTGCCGCACCACCGATGTGGAACGTACGCATGGTCAGCTGGGTACCCGGCTCACCGATGGACTGGGCAGCGATAACGCCGACCGCTTCACCGATGTTCACCTGGTGACCACGAGCCAAGTCACGGCCGTAGCACTTGGCGCAAATGCCGTAGCGGGTTTCGCAGCTGATCGGCGAGCGAACGATCACTTCGTCGATGCTGTTGAGTTCGATGAACTCGACCCACTTCTCGTCAACCAGGGTGCCGGCCGGAACGATAACTTCCTCGGTACCTGGCTTGAATACGTCACGGGCAATAACACGACCCAATACGCGCTCACCCAGCGGCTCTACAACGTCACCGCCTTCAATGTGCGGAGTCATCAGCAGGCCGTGCTCGGTGCCGCAATCGATCTCGGTTACAACCAGATCTTGTGCAACGTCTACCAGACGACGAGTCAGGTAACCGGAGTTAGCGGTTTTCAACGCGGTATCCGCAAGACCCTTACGAGCACCGTGCGTGGAGATGAAGTACTGAAGTACGCTCAAACCTTCACGGAAGTTCGCAGTAATCGGCGTTTCGATGATGGAACCGTCCGGCTTGGCCATCAGGCCCCGCATACCGGCGAGCTGACGGATCTGCGCAGCAGAACCCCGTGCGCCCGAGTCGGCCATCATGTACATCGAGTTGAAGGACTCCTGGTCAACTTCGTCGCCATGACGGTCGATGACTTTCTCTTTCGAGAGGTTGGCCATCATCGCCTTGGAGACTTCGTCGTTGGCCTTGGACCAAAGGTCGATCACCTTGTTGTACTTCTCGCCCTGGGTTACCAGGCCGGAGGCGTACTGGCTCTCGATCTCTTTCACTTCATCAGTAGCAGCATTGATGATGCGGGCTTTTTCATCCGGGATAACGAAGTCGTTAACACCGATGGAAACGCCGGAAATGGTCGAATAAGCAAAACCGGTGTACATCAACTGGTCAGCGAAGATCACGGTCTCTTTCAAACCAACCACGCGGTAGCACTGGTTGATCAGCTTGGAGATCGCCTTTTTCTTCATCGGCAGGTTGACGACGTCGTACGACAGACCTTTTGGCACAACCTGGTACAACAGCGCACGGCCAACAGTGGTGTCGACGATACGGGTGTTGCTCACGCTGCCGCCGTCACGGTCGTTGACGGTTTCGTTGATCCGCACTTTGACCTTGGCGTGCAGTGCGGCTTCGCCGGCACGGAACACACGGTCAACTTCTTGCAGGTCAGCGAACACACGACCTTCGCCCTTGGCGTTGATCGCTTCACGGGTCATGTAGTACAGACCCAATACAACGTCCTGCGACGGAACGATGATTGGCTCACCGTTGGCTGGCGACAGGATGTTGTTGGTCGACATCATCAACGCACGCGCTTCCAACTGGGCTTCCAGTGTCAGCGGTACGTGCACGGCCATTTGGTCGCCGTCGAAGTCGGCGTTGTACGCAGCACAGACCAGAGGGTGCAGCTGGATAGCCTTACCTTCGATCAGTACCGGTTCAAACGCCTGGATACCCAGACGGTGAAGGGTCGGTGCACGGTTGAGGAGAACCGGGTGTTCGCGGATCACTTCAGCGAGAACATCCCAAACCTCTGGCAGTTCGCGCTCGACCATTTTCTTGGCCGCTTTGATGGTGGTCGCGAGACCGCGCATTTCCAGCTTGCCGAAGATGAACGGCTTGAACAGCTCGAGAGCCATCTTCTTAGGCAGACCGCACTGGTGCAGACGCAGGGTCGGGCCTACGGTAATTACCGAACGACCGGAGTAGTCAACACGCTTACCGAGCAAGTTCTGACGGAAACGACCTTGCTTACCCTTGATCATGTCAGCCAGGGATTTCAGAGGACGCTTGTTCGAACCGGTGATAGCGCGGCCACGACGACCGTTGTCGAGCAAGGCATCGACAGCTTCTTGCAACATACGCTTTTCGTTGCGCACGATGATGTCCGGAGCGGACAGATCAAGCAGGCGCTTCAAGCGGTTGTTACGGTTGATCACGCGGCGGTACAGGTCGTTGAGGTCGGATGTCGCAAAACGACCACCGTCCAACGGTACCAGCGGACGCAGGTCTGGCGGCAGAACCGGCAGAACGGTCAGCACCATCCACTCTGGCAAGTTGCCGGAACCCTGGAAGGCTTCCATCAACTTCAGACGCTTGGACAGTTTCTTGATCTTGGTTTCGGAGTTGGTTTGCGGAATTTCTTCACGCAGACGGCCAATCTCGTGCTCCAGGTCGATAGCGTGCAGCAGCTCGCGGACAGCTTCGGCACCCATGCGGGCATCGAAATCGTCGCCGAACTCTTCCAGCGCTTCGAAGTACTGCTCGTCGTTCAGCAGCTGACCTTTTTCAAGGGTGGTCATGCCTGGATCGATAACGACATAGCTCTCGAAGTAGAGAACGCGTTCGATATCACGCAGGGTCATGTCCATCAGCAAGCCGATACGGGACGGCAGCGATTTCAGGAACCAGATGTGGGCAACCGGCGAAGCCAGTTCGATGTGCGCCATGCGCTCACGACGAACCTTGGCCAGTGCAACTTCAACGCCGCACTTCTCGCAGATCACACCACGGTGCTTCAAGCGCTTGTACTTACCGCACAGGCACTCGTAATCCTTTACCGGGCCAAAGATCTTGGCGCAGAACAGGCCGTCACGCTCAGGTTTGAACGTACGGTAGTTGATGGTTTCCGGCTTTTTAACTTCACCGAACGACCACGAACGGATCATCTCAGGCGATGCCAATCCAATACGGATGGCGTCGAACTCTTCGACTTGACCCTGGTTTTTCAGCAAATTCAGTAGGTCTTTCAAGGCCTTTCCTCCTGGCGGAGCAGAGAGCGGGCCAAATTGCCCCACTCTCGATTCGCGTCACGTGTTATTCGGTTTCCAGATCGATATCGATGCCGAGGGAACGAATTTCTTTGATCAACACGTTGAAGGACTCGGGCATGCCCGGCTCCATACGGTGATCGCCGTCCACGATGTTTTTGTACATCTTGGTCCGACCGTTCACATCGTCCGACTTCACTGTGAGCATTTCTTGCAGAGTGTAAGCAGCACCGTATGCTTCCAGTGCCCAGACCTCCATCTCCCCGAAACGCTGACCACCGAACTGAGCCTTACCACCCAGCGGCTGCTGGGTAACCAGGCTGTACGAACCGGTAGAACGAGCGTGCATCTTGTCGTCTACCAAGTGGTTCAGCTTCAGCATGTACATGTAGCCAACAGTAACCGGGCGCTCAAACTTGTTGCCGGTACGGCCGTCGAACAGCTGCATCTGGCCGCTTTCTGGCAGGTCTGCCAGTTTCAGCATGGCCTTGATTTCGCTTTCCTTGGCACCGTCGAATACCGGGGTAGCCATTGGAACGCCGCCGCGCAGGTTCTTCGCCAGATCCAGGATTTCCTGGTCGGAGAAGGTGTCCAGCTCTTCGTTGCGACCGCCGATCTCGTTGTAGATCTCGTGCAGGAACTTACGCAGGTCTGCGACCTTGCGCTGCTCTTCGATCATACGGTTGATCTTCTCGCCCAGACCTTTGGCCGCGAGGCCCAGGTGGGTTTCAAGGATCTGACCAACGTTCATACGCGAAGGTACGCCCAACGGGTTGAGGACGACGTCGACCGGTGTGCCATTGGCATCGTGCGGCATGTCTTCAACCGGCATGATCACGGAGACCACACCTTTGTTACCGTGACGACCGGCCATCTTGTCGCCCGGCTGGATGCGGCGACGGATTGCCAGGTAAACCTTGACGATTTTCAGCACGCCTGGAGCCAGGTCATCGCCCTGCTGCAGTTTGCGCTTCTTGTCTTCGAACTTGTCGTCCAGCAGACGGCGGCGATCAACGATGTAGGCCTGGGCCTTCTCGAGTTGCTCGTTCAGAGCATCTTCAGCCATGCGCAGTTTGAACCACTGGCCGTGCTCAAGACCGTCGAGAACTTCGTCGGTGATGTCCTGACCTTTCTTCAGACCTGCGCCGCCTTCAGCCTTGTGGCCTACCAGAGCGGAACGCAGACGTTCGAAGGTCGCGCCTTCAACGATACGGAACTCTTCGTTCAGGTCCTTGCGGATCTCGTCGAGTTGAGTCTTCTCGATGGACAGTGCACGAGCATCACGCTCAACGCCGTCACGGGTGAAGACCTGTACGTCGATGACAGTACCCTTGGTACCGGTAGGTACACGCAGGGAGGTGTCTTTAACGTCGCTGGCTTTTTCACCGAAGATGGCACGCAGCAGCTTCTCTTCCGGAGTCAGTTGAGTCTCGCCTTTCGGAGTGACCTTACCGACCAGGATGTCGCCTGCGCCAACTTCAGCACCTACGTAAACGATACCGGCTTCGTCCAGCTTGTTCAGTGCAGCTTCACCCACGTTCGGGATGTCTGCAGTGATTTCCTCTGGCCCAAGCTTGGTGTCACGCGCCACACAGGTCAGTTCCTGGATGTGGATCGTGGTGAAGCGGTCTTCTTGAACAACACGCTCGGACAGGCAGATGGAGTCTTCGAAGTTGAAGCCGTTCCATGCCATGAACGCGATGCGCATGTTCTGACCCAGTGCCAGCTCACCCATATCGGTGGACGGGCCGTCGGCCATGATGTCGCTACGCTGAACGCGATCACCCTTGCTCACCAGCGGACGCTGGTTGATGCAGGTGTTCTGGTTCGAGCGGGTGTATTTGGTCAGGTTGTAGATGTCGACACCGGCTTCGCCAGTTTCAACTTCGTCATCGGCAACACGAACCACGATACGGCTGGCATCAACAGAGTCGATCACGCCGCCACGACGAGCCACGACGCAAACGCCGGAGTCACGGGCTACGTTACGCTCCATGCCGGTACCTACCAGCGGCTTGTCAGCACGCAGGGTCGGTACAGCTTGACGCTGCATGTTGGAACCCATCAACGCACGGTTGGCGTCATCGTGCTCCAGGAACGGGATCAGCGACGCTGCAACCGAGACTACCTGCTTCGGCGAAACGTCCATCAAGGTGACGTCTTCCGGCGCCTTGACGGTGAACTCGTTCAAGTGACGAACAGCTACCAGCTCGTCGATCAGGACTTTCTTGTCGTTCATCGTGGCCGAAGCCTGAGCGATCACGTGATCAGCTTCTTCGATGGCGGACAGGAATACGATCTCGTCGGTGACCAGAGCGTCTTTCACCACACGGTACGGGCTCTCGAGGAAGCCGTACTGGTTGGTGCGCGCATAAGCGGCCAGGGAGTTGATCAGACCGATGTTCGGACCTTCCGGCGTTTCGATCGGGCAAACACGACCGTAGTGCGTCGGGTGTACGTCACGAACTTCGAAGCCCGCACGCTCACGGGTCAGACCGCCCGGGCCCAGTGCGGAAACACGGCGCTTGTGGGTAATCTCGGAGAGCGGGTTGTTCTGGTCCATGAACTGCGAGAGCTGGCTGGAACCGAAGAACTCTTTCACCGCCGCAGCCACTGGCTTGGCGTTGATCAGGTCTTGCGGCATCAGGCCTTCGCTTTCAGCCATCGACAGACGCTCTTTGACCGCACGCTCAACACGTACCAGGCCAACGCGGAACTGGTTCTCGGCCATTTCGCCTACGCAGCGAACACGACGGTTACCCAAGTGGTCGATGTCATCGACGATGCCTTTACCGTTACGGATGTCGACCAGGGTCTTCAGTACCGCGACGATGTCTTCCTTGCACAGCACGCCCGAACCTTCGATCTCGGTACGACCGATACGACGGTTGAACTTCATCCGGCCGACCGCAGACAGGTCATAGCGCTCAGGGCTGAAGAACAGGTTGTTGAACAGGGTTTCGGCAGCGTCTTTGGTTGGTGGCTCGCCAGGACGCATCATGCGATAGATCTCGACCAGCGCTTCCAATTGGTTGCTGGTGGAGTCGATCTTCAATGTGTCGGAGACGAACGGACCGCAGTCGATGTCGTTGGTGTACAGAGTCTCGATGCGTACAACCTGAGCCTTGGCGATTTTTGCCAGGATCTCGGTGTTCAGCTCGGTGTTGCACTCAGCCAGGATTTCGCCAGTAGCCGGGTGAACGATGACCTTGGCGGTGGTGCGACCCAGGACGTAGTCCAGAGGCACTTCCAGCGACTTGATACCGGCCTTTTCGATCTGGTTGATGTGGCGCGCAGTAATACGGCGACCCGCTTCAACAATGACCTTGCCATTCTCGTCCTGGATGTCCAGAACGGCAATTTCACCACGCAGACGCGAAGCAATAAGCTCCAGGCTGAGGGTTTCATCCTTCAGGCTGAATACGTTGGTGGTGTAGAAAGCGTCCAGCACTTGCTCAGTGGTATAGCCGAGCGCGCGCAGCAGTACCGAGGCCGGCAGCTTGCGACGACGGTCGATACGCACGAACACGCAGTCTTTCGGGTCGAACTCGAAGTCCAACCACGAACCGCGGTACGGAATGATCCGCGCGGAGTACAGGAGCTTACCGGAGCTGTGCGTCTTGCCGCGGTCGTGGTCAAAGAACACGCCCGGGGAACGGTGCAGCTGGGAAACGATAACACGCTCGGTACCGTTGATAACGAAGGTACCGTTTTCAGTCATCAGTGGGATTTCGCCCATGTAGACTTCTTGCTCTTTGATGTCCTTGATCGCTTTGTTCGACGACTCTTTGTCGAAAATGATCAGACGGACTTTTACCCGCAAAGGTACGGCGTACGTAACACCGCGCAACACGCATTCTTTGACATCAAATGCCGGTTCGCCCAGGCGATAACCGACGTACTCCAGCGCAGCATTGCCGGAGTAGCTGATGATCGGGAAAACGGATTTGAAGGCCGCATGCAGGCCCACGTCGCGGAACTGATCTTTGGTCGCTCCCGCCTGCAAGAATTCACGATACGAATCCAGCTGGATAGCCAGAAGGTACGGGACATCCATGACGTCCGGCAACTTGCTAAAGTCCTTGCGGATACGTTTTTTCTCAGTATATGAGTAAGCCATCAGCGTTCCCCAGCTTGGTCACCTGCTTGTTTGGCCCCTCCGACGGGAGCAGCCAGAAAATCTCGCAAACCCCATGGTTTGCACCACCGCTTCGGGTGGCTACAGCGCGTTAATGGCGGCGACCGAGTCGACAGCCAAGAACGGAAAAAGGCCGGTGGCAAGAGCCACCAGCCATCAGCCTTCAGCTTAACGCTTGGGCTGGAGACGCAAGGTCGATGCTTACTTCAGCTCGACTTTAGCGCCTGCTTCTTCCAGAGTAGCTTTGGCTTTGTCAGCTGCGTCTTTGGAGACAGCTTCCAGAACCACGGCAGGAGCGCCGTCAACTACAGCCTTGGCTTCTTTCAGGCCCAGACCGGTCAGTTCACGTACTGCCTTGATCACGTTTACTTTCTTCTCGCCAGCTTCGGTCAGCATGACGTTGAATTCGGTTTGCTCTTCAACAACGGCAGCAGCAGCAGCTGGGCCAGCGGAAGCAGCGGCAGCGGAAACGCCGAATTTTTCTTCGAAAGCTTTGATCAGCTCAACAACCTGCAGAACCGACATTTCAGCTACGGCGTTGAGGATATCGTCTTGGGAGATAGACATTGCTGTATTTCCTGAATTGGGGGACGGCCTACGCGGCCATCGAAATAAACAAAAATACGCGAGAGAAGTTGCTCAGCCTTAGGCTGCGGCAGCTTCTTTTTGCTCGCGAACTGCAGCCAGAGTACGAGCCAGCTTGCTGGTAGCGCCTTGAATCACGCTCATCAGCTGCGAAATGGCTTCGTCGCGGGTCGGCAGTGTTGCCAGTACGTCGATTTGGTTAGCTGCGAGGAACTTGCCCTCGAACGCAGCTGCCTTGATCTCGAACTTATCCTGACTCTTAGCGAATTCCTTGAACAAACGGGCAGCAGCGCCTGGATGATCCTTGGAGAACGCGATCAGAGTCGGGCCGGTGAACACGTCGTTGAGAACACTGTATTCAGTGTCAGCAACAGCGCGCTTGAGCAGGGTGTTACGTACAACACGTACGTATACGCCAGCTTCACGAGCCTCTTTACGGAGTCCGGTCATAGCGCCTACTGTCACACCACGGGCATCAGCCACGACAGCGGACAGAGCAGCTTTGGCAGCCTCGTTGACTTCAGCGACGATGGCCTTCTTGTCTTCGAGATTAATTGCCACGGGTTTAACTCCTGCTTGTTACCGTTTCATCTGGCCGGAGCCGGATGTCGTTTTGGTGTCTGATTCGGTAAGGAACCGGGAGCACCATCTGCGTAGGCTTATGGTTTAAGACTTGCGTCGCCTACGGTCTTGGATAGCCCCCGCCAGGCAGGGACCCCAATTTTTCAATTGGCGCAATCGCTTGCGCCAATCTGTGTCTTATACGTCCAGCGAGCCTTGGTCGATGACCAGACCTGGGCCCATAGTGGTGCTCAGGGTAACGCGCTTGACGTAGATACCTTTCGAGGAAGCTGGCTTGATACGCTTCAGATCAGCGATCAGGGCTTCAACGTTTTCCTTCAGCTTGACGGCATCAAAGCCGACTTTGCCAACGGAGGTGTGAATGATGCCGTTTTTGTCGGTGCGATAACGAACCTGACCAGCCTTGGCGTTTTTAACCGCGGTAGCTACGTCTGGCGTTACGGTGCCGACTTTAGGGTTAGGCATCAGACCACGTGGACCCAGGATCTGACCCAACTGACCTACAACGCGCATTGCATCCGGGGAGGCAATAACAACGTCATAGTTCAGGTCGCCGCCTTTCATTTCGGCAGCCAGGTCGTCCATACCAACGCGGTCTGCGCCGGCGGCCAGAGCAGCTTCAGCTGCCGGGCCTTGGGTGAAGACAGCTACACGTACAGTCTTGCCAGTACCGTGTGGCAGCACAGTAGCGCTACGAACGACCTGGTCGGATTTACGTGGGTCAACACCCAGGTTTACAGCAACGTCAACGGACTCGCTGAACTTGACAGTCGACAGCTCGGTCAGCAGGGCAGCAGCGTCTACAAAGTTGTAGGACTTGCCCGCTTCGATTTTGCCGGCGATAGCCTTTTGGCGCTTGGTCAGCTTAGCCATTACACACCCTCCACGTTAAGGCCCATGCTACGAGCAGAACCGGCGATGGTACGCACGGCTGCATCCATATCAGCTGCAGTCAGATCCGCGTTTTTGGTTTTCGCGATTTCTTCCAGCTGAGCACGAGTTACGGTGCCAACCTTAACGGTGTTAGGACGAGCGGAACCGCTAGTCAGACCGGCAGCTTTCTTCAACAGAACCGAAGCCGGGGTCGACTTGGTTTCGAAAGTGAAGCTACGGTCGCTGTATACAGTGATGATCACTGGAGTCGGCAGACCTGGCTCAAGACCCTGAGTACGGGCGTTGAAGGCTTTGCAGAATTCCATGATGTTCACGCCGTGCTGACCCAGAGCTGGACCGACGGGTGGGCTAGGGTTGGCCTGAGCGGCCTTCACTTGCAGCTTGATGTAAGCGGTAATTTTCTTGGCCATGAGGCACTCCAATTACGGGTTCGAACGCCTCGAAAGGCTCCCCGGTTACTTGCGCGTTTATCCCAGTGACGACAAAACCCCACAGCCTAAGGCTGCGGGGTTGGGATGCTTGCCCAGCTAGACCTTCTCGACCTGGCTGAACTCCAACTCTACCGGAGTAGAGCGACCGAAAATGAGCACTGCCACTTGGATCCGGCTCTTTTCGTAGTTAACTTCTTCGACGGTGCCGTTGAAATCAGCAAACGGACCATCTGTGACACGAACAACCTCACCCGGCTCGAACAACGTCTTCGGCTTAGGCTTGTCGCTACCGTCAGCAACACGACGCAGAATCGCTTCCGCTTCCTTGTCAGTGATCGGAGCAGGCTTATCAGCAGTACCGCCAATGAAACCCATGACACGAGGAGTGTCCTTGACCAAGTGCCAAGTACCTTCATTCATGTCCATCTGAACCAGCACGTAGCCAGGGAAGAACTTGCGTTCACTCTTGCGCTTCTGACCATTCCGCATTTCAACCACTTCTTCAGTGGGAACCAGAATTTCGCCGAAGCCATCTTCCATGCCTGCGAGCTTTACGCGCTCCAGCAAAGAGCGCATAACATGCTTCTCGTAACCCGAGTAAGCATGCACAACGTACCAACGCTTAGCCACGGGACACCCTTAGCCAACAATCAAGGAAACAAGCCAGCCGAGCAGGGAATCAAGCCCCCACAACAGCAACGCCATAACCAGAACAACAGCCACAACAATCAACGTGGTCTGCGTGGTTTCTTGGCGAGTCGGCCAAACGACTTTACGAATTTCGGTGCGAGCTTCCTTTACCAGGACCGCGAAAGACTTGCCTTTGGCAGTCTGCAGGCCCACAAAGGCAGCTACAGCAGCAAGGGCGAGCAAAGCGAGCACACGGTACAGGATCGGCGAAGCAGAGTAGTACTGATTGCCAACAACGCCTACGACCACCAATGCGACTACGGCGAGCCACTTGACGAGATCGAAACGAGAGCTTTGAGCTTCAGCCTTAGGAGTCATCTATGAAGATCCTGTGAAAAGAAAGCCAGATACACCACGTGAATCTGGCAGGTCAGGAGGGAATCGAACCCCCAACCTACGGTTTTGGAGACCGTCGCTCTGCCAATTGAGCTACTGACCTAAAACAAAATCAGGCCGACCATTATGCAGGCCTGAAAAAGACTTTACAACAACCAACCCCACTAGACTTGAAATCACCTAACAACAAAGCCAGGCACAACACCATCAAGCCGAGGTAGCTGTTAAAACAAAGGCAGATATTTTCATATCTGCCTTGTCATATGGAGCTCTTGAGCGGATTTGAACCGCTGACCTCACCCTTACCAAGGGTGTGCTCTACCAACTGAGCTACAAGAGCGAAACACCTTGCACAACCTGCAAACTTGGAGCGGGTAGCGGGAATCGAACCCGCATCATCAGCTTGGAAGGCTGAGGTTCTACCACTAAACTATACCCGCGGAGCTTGCAGCTCACGCTAAAAATGGTGGAGGGGGAAGGATTCGAACCTTCGAAGTCGTAGACGTCAGATTTACAGTCTGATCCCTTTGGCCGCTCGGGAACCCCTCCTAAGCGAGCCGGCATTCTACATCACGCCGGCCTTCTGTCAAGCATTTTCTCATTAAAAATATGAGGTTAGCTGCGTTGACCTTCGCTTCACGCTGTAGACCGTAAAGGTCTTCACTGCGAAGCGGGCGCCATTCTATGCAAACTATTCGACACTTGCAACGCCTTCGCACAACATTATTTTATGTTTTAACTCATTGAATTCCTTAGCAAGGTTTTCAAATGGCAGATCATCAGCCAGGCGCCGACTTTCTGGGGCCACGCGGAGCCAATAACCTGAGGTATCGGGCGTGGCCAGCAATTGAACTTTGACCTTTATATCCAGGCTTGTGAGGCGCTGCTCGAGCGTCTGCGCTTGGCGCTGATCCAAAAAACCACCGATGTACAAGCATGTATTCGGCGCGTCGGGCGCTTTTGCTCGATCCTTGCGGACCACATCATCGGCAGACTCACTCAGTAGTCGGATGTCTTGCTGTGAGCCCCGATAGAGACTCAAAGGAGTGACATCCTTGGCACGCAACGGCGCCTCTTGCTGATGCCATACGTAATAGAAGGCGTTGAGGACAAGTAAAAGTAAAAACAGCCAACGCATAATCACCTCAAGATAATGGACACGCCATCGCCAACCCCACGAAAATCAAATCAGGCACCAGCCGGGCCTGGGGCACCGCATCCGATACCAGGCCTGCATCCCCACCGGTGAGGAATACGGTGAAGTCATCCCCCCAGTAGGCGCGAGCCAATTCAAGCTGGGTCAGCACAAATCCCCTGAGCATTAATGTACAACCACGCTCTACCGCCTCTACGGTCGTACGGCCAGGCGAAAAGCCCTCCAAGGCCCTTTCCGCTGCGGCATCGTCATAACGTATCCTGCGCGTGTGCGTGCGAAGCTGGTTACGCATGAGAGGCATACCGGGGCAAATGAAGCCGCCCAGATGCTCACCGTCCGCCGCGATAAAGTCTGCAGTCGCTGCCGTGCCAAAATCGAGTACCAGGCAAGCACCCGATGCCAACTTGAACCCACCCAGCATCGCCAGCCAGCGATCAAGGCCAAGACGCTCGAAATCTTCGTAGCCGTTGCGCACCCCGGCCATTTCTCGTGCAGAAGCAGCACAGCAAACAACCACACCAAAAGCCTCTACGAGAGCCGCAACGAGCTTGTCCGTTTCCTCTATGGCGCGAACACTCACCAAGCGACAGCGTGTCAGCAATACTCCGGGCAGCGCTAGCAGGCTTTCAATCAGTGCGATGTCCGAACCTGCAACCCCTTCTGCAGAGGCACTGGCCCTATCCGACTCAAGGATTCGCCACTTGATAAAGCTATTCCCACAGTCGAGCTCAAGAATCATCACGCAACCTCAGGCTTAACTCACCACCACTGTATATTTTCTCGACGCCATCAACACTTAAACGCAACGCACCTTGAGGGTCGACCCCCAGGACAACTCCATCAACTTGGTTGACACCGGCGATAAGAGATACCGCCCTTCCCTGCCAAGCGTGATTTTGCTCCCACTCCTCCTGGAGCGCTGTAAAGCCTGCAACCCGGTGCCGATCCAGGTAGTGCTGCAGCTGCAGACCCAGTTGCGCGACCAGTCGGTTACGATCGACTGGAGAGCCTGTTTCGAGCTGCACGGAAGTCCACTGCTGATCGACTTCATCAGCTTTCTGCATATTCACGTTGACGCCTATTCCGAGGACAACGTGACAGATATCAGCTGGATCCCCCACCAACTCCAGCAAGATCCCGGCAATTTTTTTCTGCCCGACTAAAACGTCGTTTGGCCATTTCAAGCTCGCCCCCTGCACTCCCGACTCGCGCAGGGCTTGCATGACCGCCAAGCCGACAACCAGGCTTAGCCCTTCTAACTGCCTAAGGCCGCCGTCAATACGCAATACGAGACTGTAATACAGGTTCTGAGCGAACGGACTGACCCACCTACGGCCTCGCCTGCCTCGCCCTGCGGTTTGCTGCTCCGCCAGTACCAGGAACGGCGCCGCGCACCCAGCGCCAACAAGGCGCAAGGCTTCTGCGTTGGTAGAGTCGATGGAGTCGAATATATGAACAGGCCAGGCCAGGGAAGGCGCACTCAACGCAATCTCTGCGGCACTCAAGAATACCAGCGGCGAGGCCAGCTGATAGCCCTTGCCACGGACCTTATGGATGGGCAGATTCAATTCAGCCTCCAGGTGCTGGAGCTGCTTCCAGACAGCACTTCGGCTGACGCCCAGAGCGGCACCAAGTGCCTCCCCGGAGTGGAATCGGCCATCTTTTAGAAGTTTCAACAACGTCAGCATGCAAGTATCGCCTCACAATGAGGCACGCATGATAGCCATGCGAAGGGTCATTGCATAGAAAGGCGGGACTTTAGCATTGAAGGCCGCCGTAATGCGCCACTTCGCCCTTTTCGACCGCCCAAAACAAAACCCCTGTTTGCGTTAGCAAACAGGGGTTCTGGAATTTAATCTTGACGATGACCTACTCTCACATGGGGAAACCCCACACTACCATCGGCGATGCATCGTTTCAC
>NZ_WKCB01000044.1 GCF_021606685.1 Pseudomonas syringae | reverse complement strand
GGCTGGGAGGGCCTCATCGCGGGCAAGCCCCATCCCACATGTTGAACGCAGTCCAACGGTGGGAGGGGGCTGGCCCGCGATGCGCGAAGCGCGGCTTTTATTTTTTCAGGTCTTCAGCACCTTGCAATGGTTCGTCGCCCAGCAGCAAGTCCTTGTCATGGCTGACCTGTTCCTCTTCGAACATGCGCCAGGTGCGGTCGCCTTCCACGCCGAGCAGCTCGACGAAACGGCGGCCTTCGACCTTGTCGGTGACCTGGCCGAGGTAGCGCCCGGGTTCGCTGGGGCTGAGGGCCAGGTTGATCTTGCGATCCTTCTCCGGCTGGGTTGGGGAAATCAGGTTCAGTTCCAGGGTCGCCGGGTTGCTGTTGCCGGTCAGGTGCACCTCGACTTCGCCGGTCAGCTCGTCCAGGTGCACCTTGGCGCGCAGTTGCAGGATCTGGGCCAGTAGCTCGCGGTCCAGGGAGCGGTTGATGCCTTTGCCGGCCTCGTAGTAGTTGTCGTTGACCAGGTTGTCCGGGTTGTTCACCGCGATGGTGACCATGGACAAGGTCAAGGTCACCGAGCAGGCCAGGATGCCAATGATGATCCAGGGCCAAAGGTGCTTGTACCAGGGGCTTGCGGCAGTTGCTGCAGGCATTGTTCTGCTCTCTGTTTAGCGGACTTGGGGGCCGATGAATCGGCTCTTGGCTTCAATACGAACACTCTCGTCATCGGCGTCGGTGAGGATGAATTTGACCTCGTTGGTGCTCGACGGCAATTGTTCCGGCGCGCTTGACAGCTCCACCGGCATGCTGACGATGTCGCCGGCGGCCACCTTGATTTCGCGCCGGCCTTGCAGCTTGAGGTCCGGCAGGCCGGCGGCGTCGAGCACGTAAGTGTGGTCGCGCTGGTCCTTGTTCATGATCTTGAGGCTGTAGACGTTTTCGATGCGCCCCTCGGCGTTTTCGCGGTACAGCACGCGGTCTTTGCTGACGTCGAAACCCACCAGCGAGCGCATGAAAAACGCCGCCGCCAACAGGCCGATCATCGCCAGCAACACCAGCGCATACCCGATCAGGCGTGGGCGCAGCTTATGGGTTTTCTGCCCGGACAGGTTGTGCTCGGTGGTGTAGCTGATCAGGCCGCGGGGGTATTCCATCTTGTCCATGATGGTGTCGCAGGCATCGATACAGGCCGCGCAGCCGATGCACTCGATTTGCAGGCCGTCGCGGATATCGATACCGGTCGGGCACACCTGCACGCACATCGTGCAGTCGATGCAATCGCCCAGGCCCTGGGCCTGGTAGTCGATACCTTTTTTGCGCGGGCCACGCACCTCGCCACGGCGCGGGTCGTAGGAGACGATCAGGGTGTCCTTGTCGAACATCACGCTCTGGAAGCGTGCGTAAGGGCACATGTAGATGCACACTTGCTCGCGCAGCCATCCGGCGTTGCCGTAGGTGGCGAGGGTGAAGAAGCCGACCCAGAAATACGACCAGCCATCGGCCTGGCCGGTGAAGAAGTCGAACACCAGTTCGCGGATCGGCGAGAAGTAGCCGACGAAGGTCATGCCGGTGGCAAAACCGATCAATAGCCAGAGTGTGTGCTTGCTGAATTTGCGCAGGAATTTGTTGGCGCCCATGGGCGCTTTGTCGAGCTTGATGCGCTGGTTGCGGTCGCCTTCGGTGACCTTTTCGCACCACATGAAGATCCAGGTCCACACGCTTTGCGGGCAGGTATAGCCACACCACACGCGCCCGGCGTACACCGTGATAAAGAACAGGCCAAACGCCGCAACAATAAGGATGCCCGAGAGCAGGATGAAGTCCTGGGGCCAGAAGGTTGCGCCGAAAATAAAGAATTTACGCTCCGGCAGGTTCCACCACACGGCCTGGTGGCCACCCCAGTTCAGCCACACGGTGCCGAAGTAGAGCAGGAACAACCCGGCGCCGCCGAGCATGCGCAAATTGCGAAACAGGCCGGTGAAGGCGCGTGTGTAGATTTTCTCTCGTGGCGCGTAGAGGTCGACAGTGCTGCTGGCGTTTTTGGCAGGCGGGGTAACGTCATGTACCGGTATCTGGTTGCTCATCATTGCATCCCACGGCGGTGGAGATTTGCCTCGGCCAGTACGTGCCAACCGGGGTCAAATTAAGGGTGTTGCAGTGGCGTAATGATACGCCCCAGATCCCCCTCAAAGGGTGCGACCTTTGGTCGCGTAGGGGAAAATCAATTGATGGTGTACGTGACCTGGATCAATTGACAGGGGAAGTATGGACGGTTTTGCGTGGCTGTCAGTCGAACCAACGAAGTAATTGATCAACGGGCGCATAGGATTTTTTGATTTGGCGTGTCGGGAATTAACAATGTCGACGTCGCCGATTTCTGAAATGACGTGTTGCGTTTTCTTTATGAACCTAACTGCTCGTGATGCCACAGAACAGTATCTTCTCCATGAAGGGGAAGGATAATAGAGCAGAGGTTAAGTTATGAAAGTTGAAGGCGCCGCGATTGGCTTGGTAAACCAGAATAGTATTAAGCCGGGCAGTGATAATGCGAGTTTAAAATCCCCGGTCGACGACAGTGTGTTTCGTTCTATGAGTGCGCAGTACATGGGCGAGATGTTGTTTTTTCAGTTTAAAAAACTCACTGATCCCAAGACTAATGATCAGTACATAACCCGAGACTCTCTCTATCAGGCAGCGTATTCAAATAAACGGGACGGCCTGCCGGAGTACGAAAAGTCAATGGTTAAGGAACTTTTGCGTCGTCCGGCGCTTTTGGAGCGACTCGATATCGGTCAGGACGGTAAGCTCGATAACAAAATTGACATAGGAAATGTCCGTTTGGTTATGAAGTCCAAGGAGTATGGTGCGCTCAAGTCCGAAAGTGATACTTACCTTGGTAAGCAGCTACAGGCAGGTTTCGAAAAATTTGCCGACCCGAATGAAAAAGGCTTCATCACTACGTCTTCGCTCAGGCAAGCGGCTAAAGGTGTCGAAGGATTTACAGCTAAAGATTCGCTATTGGCATCCGAGGTTTTACGGCGTGGTCTAGTGCTGGAGGGTCTTGCTGCTGATCGTAACGGGGAGTTGGATAATAAGACAGGTCAGGTAAATATTCAGAATGTCACTGCGGCAAGTGATGATAATGTATTTAAATCCATGTCAGACGACGAAATCACCCTGAAATTTATTTCTAGTTTCGAGCGGTTCCTGGGGCCGAGGGGTGGTTTTCTACTCTCGTATGAATCCTTGGAGAATATTGCAAATTCACAGGGGGGTGGTTCGTTCTCTGCTGAGGATTCTGCGTTTGCGCGTGAGCTGTTAAGCCGCAAACCGCTTATGAAGAGCTTTGAGTTTACTTGGAGCGGAAAACTGTCCTCCGCCACTGCAAAGAGCGTGTTCGTAGAGAAAAATCTTCACCACTTTGAGCAAGACTACAGCACGGGTCCCACGTTTGCAGGTAAGGGGCAGCGAGTTGCATATGACAAGGATGGGCGTGAGCTGGCGCGATATGACTATAAAAATGATCCAACAAAATTCGGCCAAGGTAGTTGGGTGATGCGTTTGCCGTAACTCGGTTCAGTAAGTCAAACGATTTTTTGGGACCGTATATGTCTTGATTGATCTCGCGATTGAAAATGACGAAGCCCCGCACAGCTTAATTGCACTGTGCGGGGCTTTGCTTTTGGCAGGGCCGACTGCTTTTCAGCAGGCCATGACGCCATGCGGCAGGCTGTACGCACGCGCCGGCAAATGCACCTTGTCCTTGCCTTGCGAGCGCAGCACAAGTTTATAGCGATTAAGTGTGTATGAATCTGTCTGTAAGTTTCTATGTATTTTGGGAACGTGGCGCGGTGAAATGAACACTCACTTGTCACCTGCTTCCATGTCGGGAGTAGGATAATTTACAGTGAGATTACTTTTGGATATTTCTACAACGCTGGCAAACTCCAATCCTTTGAATTCTTCGGCCGAAAGTTTCGACCACATACGCGCAGCGCTTAAAGAACTTTCAAACTTTTACATGAGCCTGGATAACTTTTCATTGGCCCTGCTGCTGGGTCAAAACCTGCAACGGTTTTCGGATCCGGAACAGCCAGGTTTCATCACTGCAGATTTCCTGGGGCTTATCGTCAAAGGCGAGGGTGGTAACAAGTTTACCCAGGCAGATCAGGCGCTCGCGCTGGAAATCCTATCGCGTGATGGGTTTGTCTCGGGTATTGATCTGGACAGTAATAACCAGAAAGACGGAAAGTTTGATTTGAGCGATATCCATCGATACATGGATTCGCTGTAACAGCGCCAATAAGTTGTCCGCACCTGCCTCCATGGATTAGTCAGTGTTATTGCAGATGAGTCTGGATGTTGTCGGAAGGCGAAGTAGTTTCGCGCTCAAATAAAAAACAGCCCCGCCAATGAAGACTGGCGGGGCTGTTTTTGTGTCAGTGCGTTACTTTGCGTCTGCCGGCTTATCCCCATGGGACAGGCTGTAAACATACGCCGCGAGCAAGTGCACTTTGTCATTGCCTTGCAACAGTTCCTGAGCAGGCATTTGACCCTGACGGCCATAACGGATGGTTTGCTGCAACTGAGCGAAGCTCGAACCGTAGATGAATGCACCCGGGTGGGTCAGGTCCGGCGCGCCCATTGCCGGGGTGCCTTTACCGGCAGGTCCGTGACAGGCCACGCAGTTGGCGGCGAAGAGTTTCGCGCCGTTTTCCACATCGGCCTTGGTACCTTCCGGCAGCTTGCGGCCGTCGAGGTTGGTCACCACAAACCCGGCCACGTCGGCCACGCCTTGCTCGCCGATGACCTCGGCCCAGGCCGGCATCACCGCGTGGCGGCCTTTCATGATGGTTTCCTTGATGGTTGCCGGTTCGCCGCCCCAGCGCCAGTCGGCGTCGGTCAGGTTGGGGAAGCCGTAGGCGCCCTTGGCGTCGGAGCCGTGGCACACCGAGCAGTTGGAGGCGAACAAGCGGCCACCCATCTTCAAGGCCTGCGGGTCCTTGGCCACTTCCTCAATCGGCATCGCCGCGAATTTGGCGAAGATCGGCCCGAACCTGGCTTCCGACTTGGCCATTTCCTTTTCCCATTCGTGCACGCCGGTCCAGCCGGTCTGGCCGTTGGCAAATGGGGTTTGCTTGTCGTTGTCGAGGTAGTTGTAGCCCGGCAGCAAGCCTTTCCAGTTGCCCAGGCCCGGGTACAGCGCCAGGTAGCCGAGGGCGAAGATGATGGTGCCGACGAACAGCATGAACCACCATTTTGGCAGCGGGTTGTCGTACTCCTCGATACCGTCGAACGAGTGGCCGACGGTTTCGTCCGTCTGCTCGGCGCGCTGGCCCTTGCGGGTCGACAGCAGCAGCCAGGTCAGGGCGAAAATGGTACCCAGACTGAGGACTGTGACGTACAGACTCCAGAACGTAGTCATTCTTTGTTACTCCTAGACGCTTGCTCGACGTGCTTGATGGCTTCGGGGTCATCCGCGAAGGGCAGCATGGTCGCGTCGTCAAACTCCGACTTGCGTTTGGGGCTGAACACCCACAACGCCAGGCCGATAAAGGCCACCATCACGACAACGGTGCCCAGGCCACGAATCATCCCGATATCCATGAAGATCACCGTTTGCTTTTGATGATGGTGCCAAGGCCTTGCAGATAGGCCACCAGTGCGTCCATTTCGGTCTTGCCCTTCACGGCTGCGGCTGCACCGGCGATGTCTTCGTCGGTGTAGGGCACGCCCAGGGTGCGCAAGACTTCCATCTTCTTCGCGGTGTCCTTGCCGTCGAGCTTGTTTTCCACGAGGAACGGGTACGCCGGCATTTTCGACTCAGGCACCACGTTGCGCGGGTTGTACAAGTGCGCACGCTGCCAGTCATCGGAGTAACGCCCACCGACCCGGGCCAGGTCCGGGCCGGTGCGCTTGGAGCCCCACAGGAAGGGGTGGTCCCACACGCTTTCGCCGGCGACCGAGTAGTGGCCGTAGCGTTCGGTTTCAGCGCGGAACGGGCGGATCATCTGCGAGTGGCAACCCACGCAACCGTTGGCGATGTAGACGTCGCGGCCTTCGAGTTCAAGCGCGGTGCGCGGCTTCATGCCTTCGACCGGCTTGTTGGTCACGTCCTGGAAAAACAGCGGGACGATCTGGGTCAGGCCGCCGATGCTCACGGCGATGACCATGAAGAAGGCCAGCAGGCCGATATTCTTCTCGACTACTTCATGCTTCATCAGTGCGCTCCCACAACGGCGATCTTGGCGGCAGCTTCAGCTTGCGCAGGGTCGGAGGCACGCACGGTGCGCCAGACGTTGTAGGCCATGAGCAACATGCCGCTGGCAAAGAACGCACCGCCCAGGGCGCGGACGATGAAACCAGGGTGGCTGGCTTGCAGCGCTTCGACGAAGGAGTAGGTGAGGGTGCCGTCATCGTTGATCGCACGCCACATCAGACCCTGGGTGATGCCGTTGACCCACATCGACGCGATGTAGAGCACGGTGCCGATGGTGGCGAGCCAGAAGTGCGCGTTGATCAGCCCGACGCTGTGCATCTGCACGCGGCCGAACAGTTTGGGGATCATGTGGTACAGCGCGCCGATGGAGATCATCGCGACCCAGCCCAGAGCGCCGGCGTGCACGTGGCCGATGGTCCAGTCGGTGTAGTGGGACAGCGAGTTGACGGTCTTGATCGCCATCATCGGCCCTTCAAAGGTCGACATGCCGTAGAACGCCAGCGAAACCACCAGAAAGCGCAGGATCGGGTCGGTGCGCAATTTATGCCAGGCGCCCGACAGGGTCATCATGCCGTTGATCATGCCGCCCCAGCTCGGGGCCAGCAGGATGATCGACATCGCCATGCCCAACGACTGCGCCCAGTCCGGCAGTGCGGTGTAGTGCAAGTGGTGCGGGCCGGCCCAGATGTACAGGGTGATCAGCGCCCAGAAGTGCACGATGGACAGGCGATACGAGTAGATAGGGCGTTCGGCCTGTTTGGGCACGAAGTAGTACATCATCCCGAGGAAACCGGTGGTCAGGAAAAAGCCCACGGCGTTGTGGCCGTACCACCACTGGATCATCGCATCCGTCGCCCCGGCGTAGGCCGAGTAGGACTTGAACAGGCTCACCGGCAGCGAGGCGTGGTTGACGATGTGCAGCATCGCCGTCACCAGGATAAAGGCGCCGTAGAACCAGTTGCCCACATAGATGTGCTTGGTCTTGCGCTTGACGATGGTGCCGAAGAACACCACGGCGTAGGTCACCCAGACGATGGCGAGCAAAATTGCGATCGGCCATTCCAGCTCGGCGTATTCCTTGGTGGTGGTGTAGCCCAGCGGCAGGGTGACGATGGCGCCGACGATAACGGCTTGCCAGCCCCAGAAGGTGAAGGCCGCAAGGCCGTCCGAGATGAGTCGCGTCTGGCAGGTACGCTGCACGACATAGTAGGAGGTAGCAAACAGTGCACATCCGCCGAAGGCGAAGATCACCAGGTTGGTGTGCAGCGGGCGCAGGCGGCCGAAGGTTGTCCATGGCAAACCGAAATTCAATTCCGGCCACACCAGTTGCGAGGCGATGAACACCCCGAGCCCCATGCCAAGGATCCCCCAGACCACCGTCATGATGGCGAACTGGCGGACTACCTTATAGTTATAAGCAGTCGGACTGATTGCTGTGCTCATTCTAAGGTTCCACGGTTTAGGTTTTTTTATAGTTGAAATCGGCCGCAAGTATGGACAAACCGAGGGGCCATTGCAACGCAATGGCTGACCTGTATCAATGCGTTCCGGGCCAGATTCTGCGCCCTTTCCATGTTTGGCGTAAGGACAAAATCAGAAATCGAAAGCTGATCAAGTGGACAAGAATTTTTCCAGGCCGCGACGGATACCGTTGCGTACGCCAAAACCGCCCGCTGTGCAGCAAGCGTAGACCCGAATGGCAGGGGGGGAAAGTTGTGCTTTGGAAGGGGTGCGACACTCGGTCACGCAGCGCGTGGCTCAGTCAAGAGTGAGCGATGATCCTGTGGCGAGGGAGCTTGCTCGCGTTCGACAGCGAAGCTTGCGTCGGCTTCTAGGGGCCGCTTCGCAGCCCAACGGGAGCAAACTCCCTCGCCACAGGTAGATCTGCCGCCCCGGATTGGAGCGGCAGTCAGAGGTTACTGCGCTTGGCTTTCTGGCGTTGCGCCATCAGCGTTGTGGGACAGGCTGTAAACGTAGGCGGCGAGCAGATGCACCTTGTCATTACCCTGCAGCACGTCCTGTGCTGGCATCTGGCCCTGGCGGCCGTGGCGGATGGTCTGCTGCAACTGGGCCACGCTGGTGCCGTAGATATACCCGGCCGGTTTGGTCAGGTCCGGCGCGCCCATGGCTTCCATGCCGTGGCCTTCTGGCCCGTGGCACGCGACGCAGGTGGTGTTGAAGGCTGCCTGGCCTGCCGCCAGGTCGGCAGTGCTGTCAGCGGGCAAGGGCAGCTTGGCCAGGTCGTGACGAACATAGGCGGCGACGTTTTTCACGCCGTCGTCGCCGAGCATGTCACCCCAGGCCGGCATTGCCGCGTGGCGACCGTTGAGGATGGTGGTCTTGATCGCTTCGGCCGAACCGCCCCAGCGCCAGATGTTGTCGGCCAGGTTCGGGAAGCCGAACGCACCCTTGGCATCCGAGCCGTGGCACACCGCGCAGTTGGAGGCGAACAGGCGACCGCCCATTTTCAGCGCCTGCGGGTCCTTCGCCACGTCTTCCACGGGCATGGCCGAGAATTTGGCAAAGATCGGCCCGAATCGGGTGTCGGCCTTGGCCATTTCCTTGTCCCATTCCTTGGCCGAGGTCCAGCCGTCTTCATAGCCCGGCAGTACGCCTTTCCAGTTGCCCAGGCCCGGGTAGAGGACCAGGTAGCCGACCGCGAACACCAAGGTGCCGGCGAACAGCATGAACCACCACTGGGGCAGCGGGTTGTCGTATTCCTCGATACCGTCGAAGGCGTGGCCCATGGTCTGGTCGACGCTGCCCTTGGTCTCGCCCTTGCGGGTGCCGATCAAGAGCCAGGTCAGGCCGATCAGGCTGCCGAGGGTCAGTACGCAGATCCATGTACTCCAGAATAGGGTCATGGCTGAGTGCTCCTTGTTGCAGGCGCTTCTTGAGCGTCGGATGGAAGAGGTTCATCGGCGAAGGGCAACAGGCGGGCCTGCTCGAATTCCGCATTGCGCCGGTTGTTGAACACCCACAGCGACAAGCCGATAAAGGCGATGGCGACCACCAGCGTGCCGAGGCCGCGGATGGTGCCCGCATCGAATTCAAATCCCATGGCTCACCTCTTGCTCTTGATGGCAGTGCCGAGCACTTGCAGGTACGACACCAGCGCGTCCATCTCGGTCTTGCCCTTGAGGCTGGCCACTGCGCCACTGATGTCGTCGTCGGTGTACGGCACACCGAGGGTGCGCATCACCTTCAACTTGGTCTCGGTGTGGCTGCTGTCGACCTGGGCCGTGACCAGCCACGGGTAGGCTGGCATCTTCGACTCGGGCACCACGTTGCGCGGGTTGTACAAGTGCGCGCGGTGCCAGTCGTCCGAGTAGCGCGCGCCGACGCGCGCCAGGTCCGGCCCGGTGCGCTTGGAGCCCCACAGGAACGGGTGGTCCCACACGCTTTCGCCCGCTACCGAATAGTGGCCGTAGCGCTCGGTTTCGGCGCGGAACGGGCGGATCATCTGCGAGTGGCACTGCACACAGCCTTCGCGGATGTAGATGTCGCGGCCTTCCAGCTGCAGCGCGGTGTAGGGCTTCATGCCTTCCACCGGCTTGTTGGTCACGTCCTGGAAGAACAGCGGGACGATCTGGGTCAGGCCGCCGATGCTCACGGCGAGCACCATGAGCAGCATCAGCAGGCCGACGTTCTTTTCAATCGTTTCGTGTTTCATCACAGACTCCTCAGGCCATCTGCGCGACAGGGGTGGCTTCGACAGGCTGCGCCGAACGCACGGTGCGCCATGTGTTGTAAGCCATCAGGAACATGCCGCTGAGGAACACCGCACCGCCCACCAACCGCACGATGAAGCCTGGGTGGCTGGCCACCAGGGTTTCGACGAAGGAGTAGGTCAAGGTGCCGTCTTCGTTGACCGCACGCCACATCAGGCCCTGGGCGATGCCGTTGACCCACATCGAGGCGATGTAGAGCACGGTGCCGATGGTGGCCAGCCAGAAGTGCGCGTTGATCAGGCCGAGGCTGTACATCTGCTCGCGCCCGAAGATTTTCGGGATCATGTGGTACAGCGCGCCGATGGAGATCATCGCCACCCAGCCGAGGGCGCCGGCGTGTACGTGGCCGATGGTCCAGTCGGTGTAGTGGGAGAGGGCGTTGACGGTCTTGATCGCCATCATCGGGCCTTCGAACGTCGACATGCCGTAGAAGGCCAGGGAGACGACGAGGAAGCGCAGGATCGGGTCGCTGCGCAACTTATGCCAGGCACCCGAGAGGGTCATCATGCCGTTGATCATGCCGCCCCAGCTGGGTGCCAGCAGTACCAGGGACATGACCATGCCCAGCGATTGCGCCCAGTCCGGCAGCGCGGTGTAGTGCAAGTGGTGCGGGCCGGCCCAGATGTACAGGGTGATCAGCGCCCAGAAGTGCACGATGGACAAGCGATACGAATACACCGGACGTTCGGCCTGCTTGGGCACGAAGTAGTACATCATCCCCAGGAAACCTGCGGTGAGGAAAAAGCCTACCGCGTTATGCCCATACCACCACTGCACCATGGCATCCGTCGCACCGCCGTAGAGGCTGTAGGACTTGGTCAGGCTGACCGGGATTTCCAGGTTGTTGACGATATGCAGGATGGCCACGGTGATGATGAACGCACCGAAGAACCAGTTACCCACGTAGATGTGCTTGGTGGTGCGCTTCATGATCGTGCCGAAGAACACCACGGCGTAGGCGACCCAGACGATGGTGATCAGGATGTCGATCGGCCATTCCAGCTCGGCGTACTCCTTGGAGCTGGTGTAGCCCAGCGGCAAGCTGATCGCCGCCAGCAAGATCACCAGCTGCCAGCCCCAGAAGCAGAACGCGGCGATTTTCGGCGCAAACAGCTGCGCCTGGCAGGTGCGTTGCACCGAGTAGAACGAGCTGGCAAACAGCGCGCAGCCACCGAAGGCGAAGATCACCGCGTTGGTGTGCAGCGGACGCAGTCGACCGAAGCTGGTCCAGGGCAAATCGAAGTTGAGCGCGGGCCAGACCAATTGGGCAGCGAGAAAAACCCCGAGCCCCATGCCGACGATGCCCCACACCACCGTCATAATGGCGAATTGGCGGACCACCTTGTAGTTATAGGCGGTACTTAAAGTAGTGTTCATGGTTCCCCATCCACGGTTCAACCCAAGCAAATGCGGCACTTGGGCTGGAGTTATAGGCAGACTAAATAGCGAGGCAAGCATGGGCAAAGAGCACAAGGCCAGTATTGACGGGGATCAATGGGCGCAGTGTGTGCGTGAACGCGGCTGGTTGTGGGATGCGGCAACCGGGTCTATCGCGCGTGCGCCTGTCACCCTGATCCTGGCCCACGGCGCCGGTGCACCGATGGACTCAGCGTTCATGAACGACATGGCTGCACGCCTTGCCGGGCACGGCGTGAACGTGTTGCGCTTCGAGTTTGCGTACATGGCCCAGCGGCGCCTGGATGGCGGCAAACGCCCGCCCAATCCGGCGCCAAAACTGCTGGAGGCGTGGCGTGAGGTGTATGCCGAGGTGCGACGTCATGTCGCTGGGAAGCTGGCGGTTGGCGGCAAGTCCATGGGCGGACGCATGGCCAGTCTGCTGGCCGATGAACTGGGCGCTGACGCGCTGGTGTGCCTGGGCTATCCGTTCTATGCGGTGAGAAAGCCGGAAAAACCACGGGTCGAGCATCTGGCGGGGTTGAAGACGCCGACGTTGATTGTGCAGGGGGAGCGCGATGCGTTGGGTAATCGGGCGGCAGTGGAGGCGTATGTGTTGTCACCGAGCATCGAGCTGATGTGGCTGGTGGCGGGGGATCATGATTTGAAACCGTTGAAGGCTTCGGGGTTTAGTCATGAGCAGCATTTGGAGGCTGCTGCAGGGAAAGTGGCTGGGTTTTTGGGTGGTCTGTAGGGCCCCATCGGGGGCAAGTCGAATCGTCGCACCGCCCCTCCCACATTTAACCGCGTACATCTTTTGGAATGCGGTCAAAATGTGGGATGGGGCTTGCTCCCGATAGCGGTATCAGCGGTTAAAACGCTCCACCAGCGAGTACTGAGTATTCGCGGTATGCGTCAGCTCTTCACTCAACTGCGCCGAGTTCAACGCCTGCTCTGACGTCTGGTCCGCCAATAGCGCAATCGTGCTGATATTGCGGCTGATCTCTTCGGCCACCGAGCTTTGCTCTTCGGTCGCGGCGGCGATCTGGGTGGTCATGTCGGTGATGTGCGCCACCGCTTCGCTGATACCCACCAGCGCCTGGTCCGCCTCCATCACCCGCGCTACACCCTCTTCGGCCTGGCGATGCCCGGCGTCCATGGTTTGCACGGCAGCGGCGGCGGTGTGCTGCAGCTTGGCGATCAGGGCATGGATCTGCCCGGTCGATTCAGCCGTGCGCTGCGCCAGTTGACGGACTTCGTCAGCCACCACCGCAAAACCACGGCCCATTTCACCGGCGCGCGCCGCTTCGATGGCCGCGTTGAGCGCCAGCAGGTTGGTCTGGTCGGCGATGCCTTTGATCACATCGACCACGCCGCCGATTTCATCGCTGTCTTTGGCCAGCTGGGTGACGGTCACGCCGGTCTCGCCCACGGCCACCGACAGACGCTGAATCGCCTCGCGGGTTTCCCCGGCGATGTCGCGGCCACGGCCGGTCAGGCGATTGGCTTCCTGGGTGGCGTCGGCCGTGCGCTGCACGTGGCTGGCGACTTCCTGGGTAGTGGCCGCCATCTGGTTGACGGCGGTGGCCACCTGTTCGGTTTCCACACGCTGGCGTTCCAGGCCGCTGGAGCTGTTGTGCGCCAGGGTATTGGATTGCGCCGCTTGCTCGTTGAGGTGTTCGGCAGTGTCCTGCAACCGGGTAAGACAGGTCTTCAGACGCGCCTCCTGGCTGAGGATCGACATCTCCAGGCGCGCCTGGGCGCCACGGCTGTCGGTGTACATCTGCGCGATCAACGGGTCGGAAGTGGTCTGCTCGGCCAGGCGCAGCAAGCGCTTGAGGCCGCGCTGTTGCCAGCTCAGGCCCAGCAGGCCCAACGGCACCGACAAGCCCGCCGCCAGGGCAAAACCCCATTGCGAGGTCAGGGTGGCGCCGATCATGAAGCTCAATTGGCTGATCAGGATAAACGGCAGCCAGTCCTGCAACACCGGCAGCCACTTGTCCCGCTGGGGAACGGCCGACTTGCCCTGGTTGATGCGTTGGTAGAGCGCTTCGGCGCGGCGGATCTGCTCGGCGGTGGGCTTGATGCGCACCGATTCGTAGCCGACCACCTGGTTGCCTTCGAAGACAGGCGTCACATAGGCGTTAACCCAGTAGTGGTCACCGGTCTTGCAGCGATTCTTGACAATGCCCATCCATGGCAAGCCTTGTTTGAGCGTGGTCCACATATGCCCGAACACTGCGGCCGGAACATCCGGGTGACGCACCAGGTTGTGTGGCGCGCGGAGCAGTTCTTCGCGGGTGAACCCACTGATCTCGACAAACGCGTCGTTACAGTAGGTGATCACACCCTTGGCATCCGTGGTGGAGATCAACCGTTGCTGAGCGGGGAAGGTACGTTCGCGCTGGGTAACGGGTTGGTTATTACGCATGATTGTTCAATCCGCAAGGCTTTCAGGGGTTATCGGCCCTGAAGGGGATTTATTTAACTTATTTTTGCAACAATCGGCCAACCCGCCCCGGGCGCAGTACCAGCCACAAGGCCCCCGCAATCAACACCCCGCCATACACATGCGCCATCGACAGCGGCTCATCCAGCAGTAGCGCGCCCCACAGCACACCAAAGGGCGGAATCAGAAAGGTGGTGGTCATGGACCGCACCGGACCGATGGCGGACAGCAAGCGAAAGTACAGGACATAAGCCAGTGCCGTACACACCAACCCCAGCCCCAGCAGCGACGACCACACCTGCCAGCCACCCCAGCTCGCGGGTGGATGGCTGATGGCGTTGTAGGCAAAGAACGGCAACAGAAACAGGGTGGCGCCGAGCATGCTGCCCAGCGCCGACAGGCGACTGTCGAGGCCGCCACGCTGGTCGAGCCAGCGGCGCGCGAGGAAACCGGCAAAGCCATAGCAAGTGGTGGCGACCAGGCAGGCCAGCGCGCCCATCAGCAATTGCAGGTCGAAGGCCACCGGCCCGGCACGGGTCAGCACACCCACGCCGAACAGGCCCAGGCACACGCCGGCGACTTTGGAGGGGGTGAGGCGTTCGCTGAAAAACAGCCCGCCGATCAACACGCCCATCAACGGCGTGGTGGCATTGAAGATCGCCGAGTAACCCGCCGGCAGGACCTGGGCCGCCACCGAGTACATGGTCGCCGGCACGCCGGAGTTGATCACCCCCAGCAGCAGGACCGTCTTGAATTTGCCCTGGAAATCCCAGCTCACGCGCATCATCGCCAGAATCACCAGCAACCCGGCGGCGGCAATCGACACGCGAAAAAACGCCGTCGGCACCGGACCGATTTCCGGCGCGATGATGCGCATGAACAGAAAGCTCGCGCCCCAGATGGCGGCGAGCCCGAGCAGGTACAGGGTGTCGACAGGTCTCACGGGGAACTCCCACATCACTAAGGCCGCGAGTGTGACCAGTGGCCTGCCCTGACACAATCACTGTTTAAAGGACGAATCGCGTCACCATGCCGTTAAGGTCCACTGCCAGGCGTGACAGCTCCTGGCTGGCGGCCGAGGTCTGGGTGGCGCCGGCGGCGGTCTGCGTGGACAGGTCGCGAATGTTCACCAGGCTGCGGTCCACATCGCGCGCGACCAGCGCCTGCTGTTCGGCGGCACTGGCGATCACCAGGTTGCGCTGGCTGATCTGCGAGATGGCCGCGGTGATTTTTTCCAGCGCGCTGCCGGCGCTGTTGGCCCGTTGCAGCGTCTGGCCCGCGTGGTCGGCGCTGCTGTTGAGCGCCTCGACGGTGGCCTGGGTGCCTTGCTGGATACCGGTAATCATCTGCTCGATTTCTTCGGTGGAGTCCTGGGTGCGCTGTGCCAGCGAACGCACCTCGTCGGCCACCACCGCGAAACCACGCCCGGCCTCACCGGCCCGCGCGGCTTCAATCGCCGCATTGAGCGCCAGCAGGTTGGTTTGCCCGGCAATGCCACGGATCACCTCCAGCACCTTGCTGATGTCCTGGGCCTGTACCGCCAGGCCTTCGGCCTTGTTCGACGCGCCGAGCACTTCGTCCACCAGGTTCTGGATCGAGCTGATGGTTTCGCTGATCTGGTAGTGGCCGTGCTTGCTGTCTTCATCCGAAGCCTTGGACGCTTCGGCGCTGGACACCGCATTGCCCGCCACCTCGTCCACGGCCGCGCTCATCTCGGTCACGGCGGTGGCGGCCTGTTCGATCTCATCGTTCTGCGCTTGCAGGCCACGGGTGCTTTGTTCCATCACCGAACTCATCTCTTCGGCGGCGGAGGCCAGCTGTTGCGCCGACTCGCTGATGCCACGGATGGTGGTTTGCAGCTGCGTCTGCATGGTCGCCAGGGCGCCGAGCAATTGGCCCGGTTCGTCGTTGCCGCTGACGGCAATCGGCTGGCTCAAGTCGCCGGCGGCGATGGTCCGGGCCACGGTCAACGCTTGGCCGAGTGGCGCGGTGATGCTGCGGGTCAGCAGCCAGGCCAGCAGCAAGGTGGCGATCAGCGCGACCACGATGATCAGGCCGACAATCCACTGCGCGCTCGTATACATCTGCGCCGCTGAATCGGCGGCGGCCTGGACGCCGTTCTGGTTGAAGACGATCAGGTCTTCCAGGCTCTGGTTGAGGAGTGTGCCTTGTGGCGCGAGACGGCTGTTCAACAGGTCGATGGCGTCTTGCTGTTGGTCCTTGTCCACCAGGGCGACCATTTGAGTAACGATGCTGAGGTAGGTGGCGATGTTGCCTTTCACCTTATCCAGCAGCGCGCGTTCGTCGTCGCTTTTGAGCAGGCTTTCGTGGCGCTCCAGCAGGGTTTGCAGCTCGCTGCGGTGGCGGGTGAGCAGGCTTTGGCTGGCGTCACGGACCCGCGACTCATCGGTCGTTGCCATGCGCAACGCCTCCAGGCGGATGCTGGCCACGTAGGCCGCACTGTCGTGGACGTTCTCGATGCTCGGCATCCACGACTCTTCGATGACCAGCGCGCTTTCGCGCAGCTTGGCCATCTGGCCCAGACCAAACAGGCCGACAATCACCAGCAAGCTGGCCAAAACCCCAAAACTCAGACTGGCGCGCAAACCGATCCGCATGTTCCTCAATGACATCTCAATGCTCCTTGGGCGATTAGAACCTGCTCCCGGATCGGTCTTCTGACCTTGTTAGGGTGGGAGAGGGCGCGCTGTATATCAAAGTGCCACTAAGGTGGTAATCAGGGTTTCCCTTAGTTGGATCCAAAGTTTCAATCAACCATGGTATTCAGGCTGGCTCGCAAAGTTTCGGGCTCAAGCGGGCAAGCCCCGGCGCTAAAGGCTTGTGGTTGAAACAACGTGCGACTTTCTGGTGCGCTTATTGACCGGACGGTCGAATTAAAAAAATTGCAAAAAAATGTACGAATTGAACAAAGTTGTACAAGGCGGGGCAAAAAATCATCCTTCTCCTGTTTGCCTACACTGGCTAAGCTCAGGGCTTCCAGATGCCCGCTCGAGGTTTCCTGCATGTCGCCCAACACGCCCGCCCTCGCCATCGCCCACAGGATCCTTGAAGGCTTCGACGATTACCGCGAACACTTCCGGCAGATCACCGATGGCGCCCGCGAACGTTTTGAAAAGGCCCAGTGGCAGCAGGGCCAGGCGGCGTCAGCGGCGCGCATCAACCTGTATGAAGAGAAGGTCGTTGAAGTCACCGCCGGCCTGCGCGCCAGTGTCGACGAGGCGCACTTGCTGGATATCGACCTTTGGCCCCTGGTGAAAAGCGCCTACATCGGCCTGATCGACCTGCGCTTCGACGATGAGCTGTCCGAAACCTGGTACAACTCGATCTTTTGCGGTCTGTTCAGCCATGACCTGATCAGCGACGGCTGCATGTTCATCCACACCACCCGCCCGAGCCCGAGCCTGCGCCGCGCGCGCGCAGCGCAAACCCGCACTTACACGCCGGCCGGGCAGATCGCCGGGATGCTCGCGCAGGTGTTTGCCGATTACCGTTTCAATGAGCCGTATGCCGACCTCGCCGCCGACCTGCGCCGCCTCGAAGCGCAACTGCGCGAGAACCTGCCCGACTGGGTGTGCAAAGACCCGGACCTGGGCGTCGAGCTGTTTTCCTCGGTGCTCTACCGCAACAAAGGCGCCTACCTGGTAGGGCGCATTTACACGCGCGAGGAACAATGGCCGCTGGTGATCCCGCTGCTGCACCGCGAAGGGCAGGGCATCCAGATCGATGCGTTGATCACTGACGAAGCCGAGGTGTCGATCATCTTTTCGTTCACCCGCTCCTACTTCATGGTCGACGTGCCGGTGCCGGCGGAATTCATCGGCTTTCTCAGGCGCATCCTGCCGGGCAAACACATCGCCGAGTTGTACACCTCGATTGGTTTCTACAAGCATGGCAAGTCGGAGTTCTACCGCGCGCTGATCAACCACCTGGCGACCACCGACGACCAATTCATCATGGCGCCCGGCGTGCGTGGCATGGTCATGAGCGTGTTTACCCTGCCGGGCTTCAACACCGTGTTCAAAATCATCAAGGACCGCTTTTCGCCGTCGAAAAACGTCAACCGCGCCACGGTCATCGAAAAATACCGCCTGGTAAAAAGCGTCGACCGCGTCGGGCGCATGGCCGACACCCAGGAGTTTGCCGACTTCCGTTTCCCCCTGAGCAAATTCGAGCCCGAATGCCTGGCCGAATTGCTCGATGTGGCCGCTGGCACCGTCGAGGTTGAAGGCGACACGGTGCTGATCCGCCACTGCTGGACCGAACGGCGGATGACCCCGCTGAACCTTTACCTGGAAAACGCCAACCCCGCCCAGGTGCGCGAAGCCCTGGAAGATTACGGCCTGGCGATCAAGCAACTGGCGGCGGCGAATATCTTCCCGGGCGACATGTTGCTCAAGAACTTCGGCGTCACCCGTCATGGCCGCGTGGTGTTCTACGATTACGACGAAATCTGCTTTCTCACCGAAGCCAACTTCCGGCACATCCCCGCACCGCGCACACCCGAGGACGAAATGGCCTCCGAACCCTGGTACTCGATCGGCCCGCTGGACGTGTTCCCGGAAGAATTCCCGCCGTTCCTGTTTGCCGACGCCGGCCAGCGCAAGCTGTTCGACGAGTTGCATGGCGAGCTGTACAACGCCGATTACTGGAAAGGCCTGCAGGAAGCGATTCGCGCCGGCAAGGTGATCGACGTGTTCCCGTACCGGCGCAAGGGCACGCTGTAAACGCCTGATCCTGTGGGAGGGGGCTTGCCCCCGATAGCGGTGGCTCAGTCACTGATATGTTGACTGACACACTGCTATCGGGAGCAAGCCCCCTCCCACATTTACATCGCCGTCTGCCAGATAAGCTGCTTTTCTGCCACACTTGCCGGCCGTGCATAAATAGACGACCTGCAAAGTACCTGATGACTGACCAAGCGCCTGCTATCGACCAACTGCTGAAAAACCTCGATCACGCCATGCTCGCCGACCGCCACCGCTTGCGGCGCCAGCTGCTTGAGCTGCGCAAGAAGCCCGACGAGGAGAAGCTGGCGCAGTGGGTCACGCGCATGCAGGCGTCCTGCGCCCAGGTCACGGCGCGGCGCGCCAGCCTGCCGGTGATCCGCTATGACGACAGCCTGCCCATCGCCGCCAAGCGTGACGAGATCAAGGACGCGCTGCTCAAGCATCAGGTGCTGATCATTGCCGGTGAAACCGGCTCGGGCAAAACCACCCAGCTGCCCAAGATCTGCCTGGAGATCGGCCGCGGCCAGTACGGCCTGATCGGCCACACCCAGCCACGCCGGATCGCCGCGCGCAGCGTCGCCAGCCGCGTTGCCGAAGAGTTGGCTACGCCACTCGGTGCGCTGGTCGGCTATCAAGTGCGCTTCGAGGACCAGAGCGACTCCAATACGCTGATCAAACTGATGACCGACGGCATCCTGCTGGCCGAAACCCAGAACGACCGCTACCTGGAACGCTACGACACGATCATCGTCGACGAAGCCCACGAACGCAGCTTGAACATCGACTTCCTGCTCGGCTACCTGAAAACCCTCTTGCCGCGTCGCCCTGACCTGAAAGTCATCATTACCTCGGCGACCATCGACCTGGAGCGCTTTTCCAAGCACTTCGATGATGCGCCGATCGTCGAAGTCTCGGGCCGCACCTTCCCGGTCGACACCTGGTACCGCCCGCTGACCCTGGAGCAGGACGAAGAGGGCAACCGCGTCGAGGATGACTTGACCGTCGATCAGGCGATCCTCGCCACCCTCGATGAAATCGCCGCCTATGAGCGCAGCGAGCGCCGCAGCCCTGGCGATGTGCTGGTGTTTCTGCCGGGCGAGCGCGAGATTCGCGACGCCGCCGAAATGCTGCGCAAGGCCCAGCTCAAGCACACCGAAATCCTGCCGTTGTACGCGCGCCTGTCGCCGGCCGAACAGCAGCGCATTTTCCAGTCGCACCCGGGCCGCCGTGTGGTGTTGGCGACCAACGTCGCCGAAACCTCGCTGACCGTGCCGGGCATTCGCTACGTGATCGACAGCGGCACCGCGCGCATCAGTCGCTACAGCTACCGCGCCAAGGTGCAGCGCCTGCCGATCGAGGCGATTTCCCAGGCCAGCGCCAACCAGCGCAAAGGCCGTTGCGGCCGGGTCGAGCCGGGCATCTGCATTCGTTTGTACAGCGAAGAAGACTTCATCGGCCGCCCGGAATTTACCGACCCGGAGATTCTGCGCACCAACCTTGCCGCCGTAATCCTGCAGATGCTGCACCTGCGCCTGGGCGAGATCACCGACTTCCCGTTTATCGAGCCGCCGGACGGCAAGGCCATCAGCGACGGTTTCAACCTGCTGCAAGAGCTGTCGGCGGTGGACCGCAACAGTCAGCTCACACCGTTGGGCCGCCAGCTGGCGCGCCTGCCGGTGGACCCGCGCATGGGCCGCATGCTGCTCGAAGCGGCCAAGCTCGGCAGCCTGCAGGAAGTGCTGATCGTCGCCAGTGCCATGTCGATCCAGGACCCGCGCGAGCGCCCACCGGAGCGTCAGCAAGCTGCCGACCAGGCCCACGCCCAGTGGAAAGACCCGGATTCGGATTTCGCCGGGCTGGTCAATCTATGGCGCGGTTTTGAAGAGCAACGCCAGGAACTGACCGCCAGCCCGCTGCGCAACTGGTGTCGCAAGAATTTCCTGAATTACCTGCGCCTGCGCGAGTGGCGTGACTCCCATCGCCAGCTGAGCCTGATCTGCCGCGACATGCAGCTGACCGTCAACAAAGAGCCGGCGGACTTTGCCAAGTTGCACAAAGCCGTGTTGTCCGGCTTGCTCAGCCAGATTGGCCAGAAAACCGAAGACGGCGATTACCTTGGCGCGCGTCAGCGGCGCTTCTGGATTCACCCCTCATCGGGCATCGGCAAAAAACGCCCGCAATGGCTGATGACCGCCGAACTGGTAGAAACCACCAAGCTCTACGCGCGCATGGTGGCGAAGATCGATGCCGACTGGATCGAGCCGCTGGCCGGGCACCTGATCAAGAAAAACCACTTCGAACCGCACTGGGAGAAGAAGCGCGGCCAAGTGGTGGCGTTCGAGCAGATCACGCTGTTCGGGTTGATCGTGGTCGGGCGCCGACCGGTGCATTACGGGCCGATCGACCCGGTGGTGTCGCGCGAGCTGTTTATCCGCGAAGGCCTGGTGCGTGGCGAGATCCAGTCCCGAGCCAAATGCCTGACGGCCAACCAGCAATTGCTCGAGCAGCTCGACGAGCTGGAAGCCAAGGCCCGCCGTCGTGACATCCTGGCCGATGAAGAAACCCTGTACGCCTTCTACGATGCGCGCCTGCCGGCGGAGATCCACCAGACCGCCACCTTCGACAGTTGGTACAAGGTCAACAGCCAGAAAGACCCGCAGCTGCTGATCATGCGCGAAGAAGACGTGCTGGCCCGCGAAGCCAGTGAAGTCACCGCCGCGCATTACCCGGACACCTTGCACCTGGGCGACCTGGCGCTGGCCTTGAGTTACCACTTTGAACCCAACCACCCACGCGACGGCGTGACCCTGCGCGTGCCGGCGCCGCTGCTGCCGGCATTGCCGCCGGAGCGCCTGGAATGGTTGGTGCCGGGGGTGATCGAAGCCAAGTGCATCGCCCTGGTGCGCAACCTGCCCAAGGCGCTGCGCAAGAACTTTGTGCCGGTGCCGGATTTCGTCAGGGCGGCGTTGCAACGTATCGACTTCGGCCAGGGCTCGCTGCCCCAGGCGCTGGGCCGCGAACTGCTGCGCATGACCGGTGCGCGGGTCAGCGATGAAGCCTGGGCCGAAGCCGCGCAGCAGGTGGAAAACCACCTCAAGATGAACCTCGAAGTGGTCGACGCCCAGGGCAAGTTCCTCGGCGAAGGCCGTGACCTGGCCGAGCTGACCGCACGTTTCGCCGAAGCCAGCCAGGCCGCTCTGGCCGTGCCGCAGACCGCGAAAAGTCAGCAACCGGTGGAAGCCAAGGTGTTTGCCGCGGTGGCCGAAACCACCCAGCAAAACATCGCCGGTCTCAAGATGACGGTCTACCCGGCCCTGGTCGAAGAAAACGGCACGGTCAAGGAAGGGCGCTTTTCGACCGCCGCCGAGGCTGAGTTCCAGCACCGCCGCGCCTTGCAGCGCCTGCTGATGCAGCAACTGGCGGAACCGGCGAAATTTTTGCGCGGCAAATTGCCCGGCCTTACCGAGTTGGGCCTGATGTACCGCGAGCTGGGGCGCATTGACGCATTGGTCGAAGACATTCTGCTGGCCAGCCTCGACACCTGCGTGCTCGAAGGCGAAGCCAGTTTGCCGCGTGACGGTGCCGGCCTGGCCGCGTTGGCGGAACGCAAGCGCGGCAGCTGGACCGAACACGCCGAGCGCCTGGCGCGCTTGACCCTGGAAGTGCTGAAGCTCTGGCACGGCCTGCAAAAGCGCTTCAAAGGCAAGATCGACCTGGCCCAGGCCGTGGCCCTGAACGACATCAAGCAGCAACTGAGCAACCTGGTGTACCCAGGGTTTGTGCGCGAAACCCCGGCGCAGTGGTTCAAGGAGTTGCCGCGTTACCTCAAGGCCATCGAGCTGCGCCTGGAGAAGTTACCTGGCCAGGTGCAAAAGGATCGGGTGTGGAGCAGCGAGCTGGGTGGGTTGTGGGCGCAGTACCAGAACCGCCTCAACAAACATGCCCAGGAAGGCAAGCGCGATCCAGAGCTGGCGCTTTACCGCTGGTGGTTGGAGGAATACCGGGTGTCGTTGTTCGGCCAGCAGCTGGGCACCAAAGTGCCGATTTCCGACAAGCGTTTGAGCAAGCAATGGAGCCAGGTCGAGGCCTGACCACGACGCAGCCCCTTTGTGGCAAGCGAGCTTGTGTGGCGAGCGGGCTTGCCCGCGTTGGGCTGCGCAGCAGCCCTAAAACCTGCTGACCGGATTTTTCTGGTGCACCGCGGTGAAAGTATGGGGCTGCTGCGCAGCCCAACGCGGGCAAGCCCGCTCGCCACACAAGCCTGCTTGCCACACCAAGGCTGCTCGCTATAAAAGCGGTTTCAGCTGCTTTACGCGGGATATGGCGCCAAATCCCCGGGGTTGTGGCAAACTTCGCGGTTATAAATGCCGGGATCGTCGTAGCAGCGGCGCGATGGAATAAAGCGTTGCCAGTTTGACGCCGCTGGACGGCATCGAACTACTTACAGTTTGGTACGACGGTACCAATATCTTCTCTGCCTGACAGATTTAGAGGAACGACCGTGCATAACGTCGTCATCAGCGGCACTGGCCTGTACACCCCGGCCAACAGCATCTCCAACGAAGAGCTGGTGCAGTCTTTCAATGCCTACGTGCAGCAGTTCAACAGCGACAACGCCGCCGCCATCGAGCGCGGTGATGTGCAGGCACTGACCGAGTCGAGCGCCGCCTTTATCGAAAAGGCCTCGGGCATCAAGAGCCGGTTTGTGATGGACAAGGACGGCATCCTTGACCCGCAACGCATGGCACCGCGCCTGCCGGAGCGCAGCAACGACGAGTGGTCGGTGCTCTGCCAGATGGCCATTGGCGCCGCTGAGCAAGCCCTGCAGCGGGCCGGCAAGACCGCCGCCGACATCGACGGTGTGATCGTTGCCTGTTCCAACCTGCAGCGTGCCTACCCGGCCATCGCCATCGAGGTCCAGGAAGCGCTGGGCATTGCCGGCTTCGGTTTCGACATGAACGTGGCGTGTTCCTCGGCGACCTTCGGCATCCAGAACGCAGCCAACAGCATCCAGCTGGGCCAGGCCCGGGCGATCCTGATGGTCAACCCGGAGGTCTGCACCGGCCACCTCAATTTCCGTGACCGCGACAGCCACTTCATCTTTGGCGATGCCGCCACAGCGGTCGTCCTCGAGCGCGCGGACCTGGCCACCTCCGAGCACCAGTTCGACGTGGTGAGCACCAAGCTGCTGACCAAGTTCTCGAATAACATCCGCAACAACTTCGGCTTCCTCAACCGCACGGCGGAAGAGGGCGTCGGCGCGCCGGACAAGCTGTTCGTGCAGGAAGGCCGCAAGGTTTTCCGTGATGTCTGCCCGATGGTTGCCGAGCTGATCGGCGTGCACCTGGAAGAAAACCAGTTGAACGTGACCGACGTGAAGCGCTTCTGGCTGCACCAGGCCAACCTGAGCATGAACCACCTGATCGTGAAGAAACTGCTGGGCCGCGAAGCCACCGTGGAAGAAGCGCCGGTCATCCTCGATACGTACGCCAACACCAGCTCGGCGGGTTCGGTGATTGCTTTCCACACCTACCAGGACAACTTGCCCAAGGGCTCCGTCGCGGTACTCAGTTCGTTTGGCGCGGGTTATTCGATCGGAAGCGTGATCCTGCGCAAGCGCTGATTTGCAAGGCTGCGCGCTGATTTGGTTTGCACAGTCAAAGTGGCTGGCGAGTGACTCAGCGTCGATAAAGGCGGGGGTCAAGCAGGCTCGCGTGGGTGACTCGGACGGATGATGGGGACCGATCCACCCACGCAAGACTGTACAGCCACCTCGGGCCGTCCTGGCCCAAGGCTTATTGCATTTACCCTTAGAACTTGGCTTCTGCGTCCAGCTGGAAGGTGTTGGCCTTGGCGCTGTCGTTCAGGCGCGTGCGGCTGTAGGTGTCGGTCTTGGTCAGGAAGTACGTGGCACCGACCGAGAAGTTCTTGTCGATGTCGTAGCCAACCTTGAACTTGTGACCGCGCGAACCGGTGAAGCCGCCGCCGAAGTCCGAGTCGGTAAAGGCGCCGACCACGGCGTTTTTCTCAACGTCGCGATAGTTGTAATCCAGGTTGAAGCCAAACACCTTGGACTTGGCACCGAGCAACCAGGCAGTGTCCGAATCGTCGATTGCGTCGTTGTTTTTCACGTACTGGCCGTAGAACGACAGTGGTACCGCCAGGCCGCCGATATCGACTTGGCTGAAGCCTTCATACAGTCGGAACTCGCCGTTTGGCGTGTTGCCATTAGTCGCCAGTACGCTCGGGTTGCTGCTCCCGCCGGGGGTGACGTCTTCATCGTTCTGGTAGGCGTAGATGCTGCCGCCCAGGGTCACTTTCAGGTTGTCGGTTAGCGAGAAACGGGTGCCCAACTGGCCGGTGGTCAGGCGCAGGTCATGGCGGTATTGCACGCCGTCGCCGTCCACGTTGTCCTTGAGGTTGTAGTTACCCAGGCTGCCGAACAGCTCGGCGCTGCCACCCAATGGGTACTTGTAGGTGAGGGCCAGACCTTCTGGGTTGATGTCGCTATCCCAGATCACGTCGCCCATGTTGACCCACGGCTGCAGCATTTTGCCGCCGATGATGTGCAGGTTCTTGATCTGGTCAGGGTGGTAGTCGATGTAGCCGAGGTCCAGCCAGATCGATTTTTTATCGAAGTAGCCGTCCAGGTCCTGGTTGGTGGAGCGCGCATCGCTGCCGCCGCCAGTGGCGATACGGATACCGGTGTCCACTTGCGGGTTGATTTCGGTGTAGGCGCCGAGGCGGGCGCGGATGCGTTCACGGTCCTTGTCACGGCCAGTGACGCCAGCGCGGGTGACGCCATTTTCGCCGTCGACCTTGATGGTTTCGTGACGCATGCGCACGTCGCCCTTGAACTGAGTCTTGGCGGCCCAGGCGAGCTTCTGGTCGAAGACGCTCAGGTCGTTGGTTTTCTTCGCGGTGGCCGCGATCTGTTCGTTGGTTTCTTGTTGAGCTTGCTGTGCGATCTGCTTTTCTTTCTGGTCCTTGGCCAATTCCGCTTGCAGTTCGGTGTACTGCGCTGCGGTGATCTGACCGTTGGCCTTGAGCATGTCGAGCAATTTAGCGTCGACTGCGGCGCTGGCCGGAACGCTCAGGGCCAGCAACAGGCCGCCACACAGGGCCGCCGCAGTTTTAGTGGAAGCAAGACGCATATCAATCTCCGAAAGTGAGGAGGGATGGCAAACCATCCAGAACACAACCGACCGATGACGGACGGAAAAATAACCACCTGATAGAACCAGGCGCTCTAAAAACAGGCGTCAGTATCGCGATCGTTTATGACGAAGCAGTGGCTAAGTGATGTCATGTAGATGACAATTTATTTATGAATGAAACTATTGGTTTAGAGCGCTGTCCGGCGATTTGAGGGTGTGCCCGGGCTGGCGATAAGCGATACTCGCGAGGCTTTCACGCCATGACGTAGTGAGGATGCCGATGCCGTTGCAACGCCTGGACAGCCTGTCCGAAATCGCCCCGCAGGTTTGGGATGCGCTGGTGCCAGAGGCCCAGCCCTTTGTGCGCCATGCCTTCTTGAGCGCACTCGAAGACAGCGCGAGCCTGGGCCCGCAGTCGGGCTGGCAGGCCGAGCATCTGTTGCACTGGGAGGGCGAGCGGCTGGTGGCGGCCTTGCCCAGTTATCGCAAGTGGCACTCTTATGGCGAGTACGTGTTCGATCACGGTTGGGCCGATGCCTGTGCGCGGGCGGGGATTGATTACTACCCCAAGCTGCTGACGGCGGTGCCGTTCAGCCCGGTCAGCGGGCCACGCTTGCTGGCGCGCAGTGCCCAAGACGGTTTCGAGTTGCTCAACAGCCTGCCGGGCTACCTGGAAATCGAAGGGCTTTCCAGCGCCCACATCAACTTTACCGATGCGCTGGCCGATGAGGCTTTGGCCAGCCAGCCGGATTGGCTGCAGCGCCTGGGTTGCCAATTTCACTGGCAGAACCGTGGCTACCGCGACTTCCAGGATTTCCTTGACGCCCTGAGTTCACGCAAGCGCAAACAGATGCGCAAGGAGCGTGAGCAGGTGGCGGGGCAGGGCATCGACTTCGAATGGTTGCAAGGCCATGAACTGAGCGAGGCGCAGTGGGATTTTGTCTACGCCTGCTACGCCAACACCTACGCGGTACGCCGACAAACGCCCTACCTGACCCGCGCGTTTTTCAGCCTGCTGGCCGAGCGCACGCCCGAGGCGATTCGCGTGGTGCTGGCCAAGCAGGGCTCACGCCCGGTGGCCATGGCCTTCAGCCTGATCGGCGGCGACAGTTTCTACGGTCGTTACTGGGGTTGCCTGGCCGAGTTCGACCGACTGCATTTCGAAACGTGTTTCTACCAGGGCATGGACTACGCCATCGCCCATGGCCTGCAACGTTTCGACGCCGGTGCCCAGGGCGAGCACAAGTTGATTCGAGGCTTTGAGCCGGTGATCACGCGGTCATGGCACTACCTGCGCCATCCGGGGTTGAAGAGTGCTGTAGAGGACTTTCTGGAGCGCGAGCGGGTGGGGATTCTGGCGTATGCCGAGGAGGCGAGGGCAGCCCTGCCGTATCGGCAGGGCTGAACCCGTTTGCGTCAGGCCGGATCCTCCTTGCCCAGCCATCGATAGGTGACACCGGCAAGCACTGCACCGAGCATCGGCGCGAGCCAGAACATCCACAACTGCTGGACCGCCCACCCGCCCACAATCAGCGCAGGCCCGGTACTGCGGGCCGGGTTGACCGAGGTGTTGGTGACGGGAATGGAGACCAGGTGGATCAACGTGAGCGCCAGGCCAATGGCGATGGGGGCGAGGCCCTTGGGGGCACGGTGGTCGGTGGCGCCGAGGATGATCAGCAGGAACATCGCGGTCATCACCAGCTCACTCACAAACCCCGCCGCCAGCGAGTAGCCGCCGGGGGAATGTGCGCCATAGCCGTTTGATGCCAGGCCGCCGGCCAGTTCATAGCCCGGTTTGCCGCTGGCAATAAAGTACAACAACGCGGCGGCAACTACCCCGCCAATGACTTGGGCCACGATATACGCCGGTAACTCCCGGGCCGGAAACCGCCCACCCATGACCAGCCCTACCGATACCGCCGGGTTGAGGTGGCAACCGCTGATGTGCCCGATGGCGACCGCCATGGTCAGCACCGTCAGCCCGAATGCCAGCGACACGCCCAACAACCCGATCCCGACTGCCGGGAACGCTGCGGCCAACACCGCACTCCCGCAACCGCCCAACACCAGCCAAAACGTACCTAACCCCTCCGTGACTGAACGTTTGAACAAAGACATGCAACACGTCCTTGATAGATAGCTCTACCGAATCAGTAAATCAGTGATGCTCCCTGCAGATTTACTTCAGCGCCCGTCTGGGCACTGCACTGAGTACAGCAGAGTTTTTACACAAATGCTGCTGAACGAATGCGATCAAAGGTGGGAGGGGGCTTGCCCCCGATGGCGGTGGGTCAGTGACAGATGAGCTGACTGACATGCCGCTATCGGGGGCAAGCCCCCTCCCACGTTTTGAACGGTGTTTGCTTTAGTCGATGCCGACAAACCCGCCGGTTTGATGCTGCCACAACCGGGCGTACAACCCCTTGTGAGCCAGCAACTCGGCATGGCTGCCGCTCTCGGCGATCTGGCCTTTTTCCAGCACCACCAGGCGGTCCATGCGGGCGATGGTCGACAACCGGTGCGCGATCGCAATCACCGTCTTGCCTTGCATCAGGGTTTCCAGGCTTTCCTGGATCGCCGCTTCGACTTCCGAGTCGAGTGCCGACGTGGCTTCGTCCATGATCAGGATCGGCGCGTCCTTGAGCAGGACGCGCGCAATGGCGATCCGCTGGCGCTGCCCGCCCGAGAGCTTCACGCCGCGCTCACCCACATGCGCATCCAGCCCGGTGCGGCCTTCGGCGTCCGACAGGAGTGGGATGAACTCATCGGCGCGAGCCTTGTGCACGGCGGCCCAGAGTTCTTCGTCGGTGGCGTCCGGCTTGCCATACAGCAGGTTGTCGCGGATCGAGCGGTGCAGCAGCGACGTGTCCTGGGTGATCATGCCGATCTGCTCGCGCAGGGTTTCCTGAGCCACCTCGGCGATATTCTGGCCGTCGATCAGGATGCGCCCGCCTTGCAGGTCATACAGGCGCAACAGCAGGTTGACCAGGGTCGACTTGCCCGCGCCGGACGGGCCGATCAGGCCGATTTTCTCGCCCGCCTTGATCTCCAGGTTCAGGCCGCCAATGATCCCGCTCTTTTTGCCGTAGTGAAAATCCACCTGTTCAAACCGCACTTCGCCCTGGGGCACGCTCAGGCGTGGGGCGTTGTCGCGGTCGATCACGGCCAGTGGCTGGGCGATGGTTTTGAGGCCGTCCTGCACCATGCCGATATTTTCGAAGATGCCGTTGACCACCCACATGATCCAGCCGGACATGTTGACGATGCGGATCACCAAACCGGTGGCCAGGGCGATCGCGCCCACCGAGATCAACGACTGGGTCCACAGCCACAGCGCCAGGCCGGTGGTGGTGACGATCAGCAGGCCGTTCATGGTGGTAATTACCACGTCCATGCTGGTCACTACGCGGCTGGCCAGCTGGGTTTTTTCGGTCTGCTCGATGATCGCTTCCTTGGCGTACTCCTGCTCGTAGCGAGTGTGGGCGAACAGCTTCAAGGTGGTGATGTTGGTGTAGCCATCGACGATGCGGCCCATCAATTTCGAGCGGGCCTCGGAGGAAATCACCGAGCGCTCCTTCACACGTGGCACGAAGTAACGCAGCGTCAGGCTGTAGGCGATGATCCAGGTCACCAGCGGGATCATCAGGCGCCAGTCGGCCTCGGCAAACAGCACCAGGGAACTGATGGCGTAGATCGCCACGTGCCAGATCGCGTCTACCGCCGCCACGGCGGAGTCGCGCAGGGAGTTGCCGGTCTGCATGATGCGCTGGGCAATACGCCCGGCGAAGTCGTTCTGGAAGAAATTCAGGCTCTGCTTGAGCACGTAGCTGTGGTTCTGCCAGCGGATCAGGCTGGTCATGCCGGGGCTGATGGTCTGGTGCACCAGCAGGTCATGCAGCGCGCCGAAGATCGGGCGCAACAGCAGTGCGACCACGGCCATCCAGATCAGCTCGGTGCTGTGAATCTGGAAGAAATTCGCCGGCGGCGTGCCCTGGGCCAAGTCGATGATGCGGCTCAGGTAGCTGAACAGCGCGACTTCGATCAGCGCGCCGATCAGGCCCACCACCAGCAAGGCGGCGAAGTGCGGCCACACCTGGCGCAGGTAGTAGAGGTAGAAGGGCAGGACTTTATCGGGAGGGGCTTCGCTGGGCGCGTCGCGGAAAATATCGATCAGTTGTTCAAAACGACGATAGAGCATTAGGTTGACGCCCGCCTGGCGGGCTCTCCTGTTCAAATGCGCGCGGTGCCTTGTGGGCACCGCGCGGGGCTACTTGAAGAACGCCCTGCAGACTTCAGTCGATGCGCTTGGCCGACTTGATCAGGACAGGATCGATAGGCACGTTCTGCATGCCTTGCTTGGTGGTGGTCTGGGAGTTGACGATGATGTCGACCACGTCCATGCCCTTGACCACTTTGGCGAACACGGCATAACCGGCATCGCGGCCTGGATCCAGGAAGGCGTTGTCGGCCACGTTGATGAAGAACTGGCTGGTAGCCGAATCCGGGTTCGAGGTGCGCGCCATCGACAAGGTGCCACGCACGTTATGCAGGCCGTTGCTGGCTTCGTTCTTGATCGGCGCGTCGGTCGGCTTTTGCGACATCTGCGTGGTGAACCCGCCGCCCTGGACCATGAAGCCCGGGATCACACGATGGAAAATCGTGTTGGTGTAGAAACCCTTGTCGACATAGGCCAGGAAGTTCTTGGTGCTGATCGGCGCCTTGACCGGGTCCAGTTCGATTTCAATGTCGCCGTTGGTGGTGCTGATCAGTACGTGGGGCGCGCTGGACTTGGCCGGTGCCGCAGGTTTTGCCGGCGCGGCTGCCGTGGCGGCCATCAGGTTGGCGGCGAACAGAAAGGAGCCAGCAAAGAAGGCGATTTTTTTCAGCATGGGTCAGTGATCCTGGGTAGTGGTTTCGACTGTCTGTAGAAAGTCGAGCAGGGTGGCATTAAAGACGTGGGGTTGATCCAAGGGCGTGGCATGGCGGGAATCCTCGATCACCACCAGCCGCGCATTGGGCAGCAGTTTTACATAGTTTTCTTTTTGCGCCACGGGCGTGTAGTCATGGTCGGCGCTGATGACCAGGGTTGGACAGGTAATCCGCGAAAGTCGTTCCTGCACACCCCAGCCCACAATCGCGTCGAAGCTGGCGAGATAAGCACGTTTGTCGTTTTTTGCCCAGCGTTCGGCCATCTTGCGGCGCAGGTCGGCCTGTTCCGGTTTGGGGAACAGCCGATCGCCCAGGGCCTTGCCGATGGTGTTCAGGCTGAGCACACGCGCCAGGCTCCAGCGCTTGGCCCATTGCCAATAATCATCGGCACTGCGCACCTTGACCTGCGGCGCGCTGTTGACGATGCACAGGCTCTTGACCAGCGCCGGTTCGTTTACCGCCAACTGAAAGGCGATCATGCCGCCCATGGACAGGCCCACCACATGCGCGGGAGGCAGGCCCAGGTGTTCGATCAGCGCGATCAGATCAAAGGCAAAACCCTCGATGCTGTAGCGCTCTCGCGGTTTGTCGGAGCGCCCGTGCCCCCGTACGTCCACCACGATCAGGCGGTAATGCCTGGCGAGTAGCGGAATTTGCAGTTCCCAATCCTGGCTGCTGGAGCCCAGGCCATGGATCAGGATCAGCGGCGCGCCGTGGCCATATTCTTCGTAATGCAGGCTGCAGCCTTCATGGTCGAACCAGGCCATGCATGAACTCCGTTTCAGGCTTGCTGGGGGGCGGCATAAGGCGCGTCCAGAGGGGCCGTGTCAAAGGTGCGCAGCAGTTCCACAAGAATCTGCGTCGCTGGCCCCAAGGGTTTGTCCTTGTTCGAGTACAGGTAGAACGTAGGGTGGCGGCTGCCGCCCTGTTCCAAGGGTAGCTGCTTGAGCACGCCTTCGGCGAGTTCGCGTTCGATCATGTGCCGGGGCAGCCAGGCAAAGCCCAGGCCGCTGCCGACAAAGGCGGCGGCGGTGGCCAGGCTGCCGACGGTCCAGCGCTGCTCGGCGCCGAGCCAGCCGACGTCCCGTGGCTGTTGGCGGCCGGAGTCGCGGATCACCACCTGCATCTGGCTTTCCAGGTCCTGAAAGCTGAGTTCGCGGTTCATCCGGTGCAGGGCGTGCTCGGGGTGGGCCACGGCGACGAACTCCACATCGCTCATTTCCGTACCCAGGTAGCCGGGGATGCTGAAACCGCTGATGGCCAGGTCGGCCACGCCTTCCATCAACAGCTCCTCGACGCCGGACAGCACCTCTTCACGCAAGCGCACCCGGCAGCCACGACTTTGCGGCATAAAGGCCGTGAGGGCGCGTACCAGTCGCGCATTCGGGTAGGCGGCATCGACGACCAGGCGTACTTCGGCTTCCCAGCCCTGCTCCATATGGTGGGCGAGGTCTTCCAACTGGCTGGCGTTTTTCACCAGTTGGCGGGAGCGGCGCAACAGCACTTCACCGGCCTCGGTGAGGACCGCCTTGCGCCCGTCGATACGCAGCAGCGGCACGCCGAGTTGGTCTTGCATACGGGCCACGGTGTAGCTCACCGAAGACTGCGAGCGGTGCAGCGCTTCGGCCGCCTGGGCGAAGCCGCCATGGTCGACCACGGCTTGCAGCGTGCGCCATTGATCGAGGGTAACGCGGGGCGCTTTCACGATGTGTTCCTCTTGTCCTAAGCTGACAGTCCTTATTGGAGACTGCCGAATGAGAAAATTCTGTTGTGTATTGCTGGCGCTGCTGCCGATGAGCGCGTTTGCCTACCCCATCGACGTGACTAAAAAGATCGACGGCGTGAAGCTCGACTACACCGCGTCCGACGTGGACGGCGACATCAGTTCGATCCAGCTGAATAACTACGACACCCATGACGCCGTGTGTTCTGTCACCTTCACCAATGGCCCGGAAGCCCCGCGTCGCCGCACGGTGACGGTACCGGCAGGTAAAAGCACCAACACCACGGTCAAATTCAACCGCGCGATTATCAAGATGCGGATTGCGCTGGCATGTGCCCCAAAATAACGCAGCAGCGGGGCATGTCTACAGGAATACTCCGCATATAAACAAATTTCTAGATGGGTTGTAGCAGTTTTTTGCGCTTTTTTATCGAATGGGCCATGGTTAATCTTTTCTCCATCGACTTACAGCAATTACAGATGGAGCCTACGAAGCCATGTCCAATGTTCTGATCATCGAAAGCAGCGCCCGCGAGCAGGGTTCGATTTCTCGCCAACTGACCCAGCAGTTCATCAGCCAATGGCAGGCCGCCCACCCGGCGGATCAGATCACCGTGCGTGACGTGGCCCGCAACCCGGTTCCGCACTTGGATCTCGACCTGCTCGGCGGCTGGATGAAGCCGGCAGATCAGCGCAACGACCGCGAACAGGCTTCTCTGGACCGCTCCAACGAATTGACCGACGAACTGCTGGCCGCCGACGTCCTGGTACTGGCCGCGCCGATGTACAACTTCGCTATCCCCAGCACCCTGAAAGCCTGGCTGGACCACGTGTTGCGGGCCGGTGTGACCTTCAAGTACACCGCCACCGGGCCCCAAGGCCTGTTGACCGGCAAGCGCGCCATCGTGCTCACCGCGCGCGGCGGCATCCACACCGGTGCCAGCTCCGATCACCAGGAACCGTACCTGCGCCAGGTAATGGGGTTTATCGGGATCCACGACGTCACCTTCATTCATGCCGAGGGCGTGAATCTGAGCGGCGACTTCCAGGAAAAAGGCATCAACCACGCCAAGGCCCTGCTGGTACAGCTCGTAGCATCAGCGGCGTAACGCTTTAATCGTCACATAATCGCATGGTGTTTATATCCACCCACGCAAACCCTTCAAGTACGCGTAACGAACCTCCCTTTGCACTTTCTGCTCCTGAGTGCTCCTGCCCGACTGACGCTTTAGCGAGGTCGGGTTTTTTTTGCCCCGAGTTTCTTCAAACAGCGAAAACCTTTAATGTCCCGCCCATTCGAAACGAGGCGCACATGGGCTATCTACTGGTTGTTACCCTGATTCAGGCATTTTCCTTCAGCTTGATCGGCGAATACCTCGCCGGTCACGTCGACAGCTACTTCGCCGTCTTGATACGCGTGGTGCTGGCAGGGCTGGTCTTTATCCCACTGACTCGCTGGCGCTCGGTGGAGCCAGGCTTCATGCGCGGCATGTTGGTGATCGGCGCCCTGCAGTTCGGGGTGACCTACGTGTGCCTGTACCTGAGCTTTCGCGTGCTCACGGTGCCGGAAGTGCTGCTGTTCACGATTCTTACGCCGCTGCATGTGACCCTGATCGAGGACGCCCTCAACCGTCGCTTCAACCCTTGGGCGCTGGTCGCCGCACTCGTGGCAGTGGCGGGCGCGGCGGTGATTCGCTTCGACCAGATCACCCCGCACTTCCTGATGGGCTTTTTGCTGCTGCAACTGGCCAACTTTACCTATGCCGCCGGACAGGTGATGTACAAGCATCTGGTCGCGCGGTACCCGAGTGATCTGCCGCACTACCGGCGCTTCGGGTATTTCTACCTGGGCGCTTTGATTGTGGTGCTGCCGGCGTTCCTGTTGTTCGGCAAAGCTGACTTCCTGCCTGAGGCACCGCTGCAATGGGGCGTGCTGGTGTTCCTCGGCTTGGTCAGCACTGCGCTCGGCATGTACTGGTGGAACAAGGGCGCCTGCCTGGTGCAGGGCGGCACCCTGGCGGTGATGAACAACCTGCATGTGCCGGTGGGGCTGTTGCTCAACCTGCTGATCTGGAACCAGCATGAGCCGCTGGGCCGCCTGGCCTTGGGTGGGTTGGTGATCGTGGGGGCGGTGTGGATCAGCCGCTTGGGTGTGCGCTCGATGGCGCCAGTTGCGCCACCAAAAACTCAATGAACGCGCGGGTTTTCTGCGGCTCCCGCCGCGCAACTCGCCAATCCCGTCCCGTGCGCGCTGCGCGGCTTCGTCCAGCGCCGCAATCACTTCCCGCGCCGCTTCGAAGCACTCCGCGCCACCTCCTGCAGGGTTAACGCAGGCCGAACTTCAACGGGTATTCGACCACTACGTACACGCGGTCGATATCGTCCCCGGCCTGGGCACTGTTGGCGCGGTGGCTGACATGGGAAAGCTGCACCGACAGGTCCTTGGCCGGGCCGGACTGCACCACGTAATGCAGGTCGATATCGCGCTCCCAATGGCGACCACCGCGACCTTGCTGGGGTTGATAGGCGCCGCTGTCCGCATCGAACGGGTTGTAGGCGCCGCCTTGTGGCGCGTGTGTGCCGTCGATACCGCGCCCAGTCACGTAGCGGGTCATGAACTTCAAGCCCGGAATGCCCAGGCTTGCCAGGTTGAGGTCATAGCGAAGTTGCCAGGAGCTTTCGCCGGGGCCGTTGAAATCGGCGTACTTGATAGAGTTGGCGAGGTAGATGGAGTCGCCGCCGACAAAGTCGAAGGGCGTGTTGCCGTTGATCTTCTGATAGGCCAGGGTCAACGACTGCGCGGCGAAGCTGTACTTGCTCGCCAGGCTGTAGGCGGTGGTGGCAATGGCGCCGGCCACCGCGCGGCCCTGGTCTTCACTGCGATAGAGATTGCCATCCAGCAGCCAGTTTGCTGACGACCCATGCAGGTTGGCGTAGTACTGGCGCCAGGTATCGCTCAATTGCGCGGCATAGAGCGCGCCGCCCACCGGCCGACCTTCAAAGAGTTGCCCGCCGATAAAGTCGATGGCGCCGCTGCGGGTGCTCGCCCCGTAGCCGCTGAAATCGCCATGCGCGCTGGACGCATTCTGGTTCTTGAAGGCGGTGAAGTGCCCGGCCTGCCAGTGCAGGGCATCGATTTCGTGGCTGTCGAGCAACAGGCCGGTGGCGTATTCCGGTTGCAGGCGTTTGTCCGACGTGTCGAACACCGGGGTTTCGACGGTCATTTCGCCTGCCGATAGGGTGGTGTTCGACACACGCAGCTTGAGTGCGCCGCCGGCGCTGGAGTAGTCGCGTTCACTGCGCCCGGCGCTGTCCACCGGCAACAGGCCGGTGCCCGAATGGCCTTTGCCGCCGTCGAGTTTCAGCCCGACAAAGGCGTGAGCGTCGACCCCGACGCCAAGTGTGCCAGGGGTGAAACCAGAGGCGAACGAGGCGATAAAGCCCTGCGCCCATTCCTCTTTGTGCGGCTTGCTTGCGGGGGAGCGTTCCTTGTTGTCGAGGTAGAAGTTGCGGCTGAGCACGTCCAGGCTTGAATCGTCGATAAAACCTGACGCCAGCACGCTGTTGCAGGTGCCGGCCAGCAGCAGTGAATACAAGGTTGGAGCGCGCATCGGCGTTGCCTCAAAGGATTTCCAATGAGGCCAAGGGTCGCCAAATGTTCAGCACAGCGATTGCATGGCTGTGCTGAATCGGTCTAGATCGCGGCTTTTTCCAATGCAGGCAGGTGGCTGGCGCCCAATACCGCAGGCAATACCCCGGCGCGCAGGTCGTTGCCGCTCGGCTGCTGATACAGGCTCAGGCCGAACTCGGGCAACACCGCCAGCAGGTAATCGAAAATATCGCCCTGGATGCGTTCGTAGTCGGCCCACGCCGTGGTGCGGGTGAAGCAGTAGATCTCCAGCGGCACGCCTTGGGCGGTGGTTTGCATCTGGCGCACCATGCAGGTCATGTTCGGCTGGATGTCCGGGTGGCTCTTGAGGTAGGCCAGGGCATAGGCACGGAAGGTGCCGAGGTTGGTCATGCGACGGCGGTTGGCCGACAGCTGCGCGCTGTTGCCCTGGGCTTCGTTCCAGGCCTTGAGTTCAGCCTGCTTGCGGCTGATGTAGTCGGTGAGCAAATGCACCTGGGTCATGCGCAGTTCTTCATCGTCATGCAGGAAGCGCACACCGCTGGCATCGATAAACAGGCTGCGCTTGATACGACGCCCACCGGACGCCTGCATGCCGCGCCAGTTCTTGAATGACTCGGACATCAGGCGCCAGGTGGGGATGGAGACGATGGTCTTGTCGAAATTCTGCACCTTGACCGTGTGCAGGGTGATGTCCACCACGTCACCGTCGGCGCCGACCTGGGGCATTTCGATCCAGTCGCCGACCCTCAGCATGTCGTTGCTGGTCAACTGCACGCTGGCTACGAACGACAGCAAGGTGTCCTTGTACACCAACAGAATCACCGCCGACATCGCACCCAGACCCGACAGCAGCAACAGCGGCGATCGGTCGATCAGCGTGGCGACAATGATGATCGCCGCAAACACGAACAGCACCATTTTTGCCAGTTGCACATAGCCCTTGATCGAGCGGGTGCGGGCGTGTTCGGTGCGCGCGTAGATCGCCAGCAGCGCATTGAGCAGGGCGCTCACTGCCAGCGTCATGAACAGGATGGTGAGCGCCAGGGCCACATTGCCGATGAACAGGATCGCGGTCTTGCTCAGATCCGGCACCAGGTACAGGCCGAACTGAATCACCAGGGACGGCGTCATCTGCGCCAGGCGATGGAAGACTTTGTGGTGCCGCAGGTCGTTGAGCCAGTGCAGGGCGGGTTGCCGGCCGAGCAGTTTGACGGCGTGGAGAATGAGGTAGCGCGCGACCCGCCCGAGCAGCAGAGCCACCACCAGCAACACCAGCAAGCCGAGGCTGGCATGCAGCAGCGGGTGTTCATCAAGTGCGCCCCAGAGGTCCTGGGCATTGAGCCAGAGCTGTTTGATATCCATGGGTGTAACCGATTCTTCTGTGAGACAAGACGGGGCGATTAGAGCATTTAAGTGCAATAAAGTTGACGTTTTGGACAAATGCTTTGACAAAAAAGCAGCTGATTAGCACCGTTCGCGTAAAGACACTCGGTTTGGACGCCCGAAACCGGTACCCTATGCAGCTGATTTTTTGTATTTCTTCGAGGTAGCACCCGTGTTTTCCCAATTCGCCCTGCACGAACGCCTGCTCAAAGCCGTGGCCGAGCTTAAATTTGTCGAGCCTACGCCTGTGCAAGCAGCGGCCATCCCGCTCGCGCTCGAAGGGCGTGACCTGCGGGTGACGGCTCAAACCGGGAGTGGCAAGACCGCCGCTTTCGTCCTGCCGGTTCTGAATCGCCTGATCGGCCCGGCCAAGGTCCGCGTCAGCATCAAGACCCTGATCCTGCTGCCGACCCGCGAGCTGGCCCAGCAGACCTTGAAGGAAGTGGAGCGCTTTTCGCAGTTCACCTTCATCAAGTCCGGCATCATCACCGGCGGCGAAGACTTCAAAGTCCAGGCGGCCATGCTGCGCAAGGTCCCGGACATCCTGATCGGCACCCCGGGCCGCATGATCGAGCAGCTCAACGCCGGCAACCTCGACCTCAAGGAAGTCGAAGTGCTGGTGCTGGACGAAGCTGACCGCATGCTCGACATGGGCTTTGCCGACGACGTGCAGCGTCTGGTGGCCGAGTGCGTCAACCGCCAGCAGACCATGCTGTTCTCCGCGACCACCGGCGGTTCGACCCTGCGTGAGATGGTCGCCAAGGTGCTGAACAACCCTGAGCACCTGCAGGTCAACAACGTCAGCGACCTCAACGCGACCACCCGCCAGCAGATCGTGACCGCTGACCACAATGTGCACAAAGAGCAGATTCTCAACTGGCTGCTGGCCAACGAGACTTATCAGAAAGCCATTGTGTTCACCAACACCCGTGCTGCGGCTGACCGCATCTACGGCCGCCTGGTGGCTCAGGAATACAAGGCGTTCGTGCTGCACGGCGAAAAAGACCAGAAGGACCGCAAGCTGGCCATCGACCGCCTCAAGGCGGGCGGCGTGAAGATCCTGGTTGCCACCGATGTCGCGGCGCGCGGCCTGGACGTGGATGGCCTGGACCTGGTGATCAACTTCGACATGCCACGTAGCGGCGACGAGTACGTACACCGTATCGGTCGTACCGGGCGTGCCGGTAACGACGGTCTGGCGATTTCGCTGATCTGCCACGGCGACTGGAACCTGATGTCGAGCATTGAACGCTACCTCAAGCAGTCGTTCGAGCGCCGCACCATCAAGGAAGTCAAAGGCACTTACACCGGGCCTAAAAAGGTCAAGGCGTCGGGCAAAGCCGTTGGCGTTAAGAAGAAAAAGACCGACGCCAAGGGCGACAAGAAGAAAACCGGCGCCAAGTCGCCGACCAAGCGCAAGATTGCCAACCGCCCCAAGACCGACAACCTGTCGCTGGTCAGCAAGGACGGCATGGCGCCGCTCAAGCGCCGCAAGCCGCAGGAACCTGCAGCCGAGTAAGGCTTGGGTGATGTGAAAAAACCGGACGCTGTCCGGTTTTTTTATGCCTTCAATTTTTGGCGTTGGCTGCGGCTTCTTTCAATTCCTTCATGCGCGCGTCGATCAGTTGGCACTTGTCGGGAAACTCCGCGCTCTCGGTGTCCAGGTCCATCTTCTGAAGCTCGGCATTGATTTCCTTGGCCTTGGCCGGGTTTTGCTCGGTGAGCTGAGTCACTTCCTTGGCCAGTGCTTCGCGCTTGGCCGTGGCTTCTTCGGGGGTGCAGGCCCAGGCGGGCAGGGCTGTGAGCAGCGCGGCAGCGATGGCCAGGTTCATCAGGGTTTTCATGGTTCGGACCTCCTTGGCGATGATGTGCGGTTGAGGGGGCGAACGTCTGGAAAGTTCAGAGAAATGACGCCCGTCCGATGGGCTGAACGGCCAATGGCGCGACAGGTCACACCTTTTGACGGGCTACTTTTCCATGCCTGCAGGAGGAATCAGGATGACGACTTACAACTGGGATTTGATCGAACGGCTACTGCACGAAGTGCAGAACGGTGAAGGCAGCTTCGCCCCACGCAAATACGCCGAGCAGGAAGCTGCCGAAAAGGCTACAGCGGGCGAGGCCACCGGTAATCTGGATACGTTGAAAAAGACCGCTGCCGATTATGAGGCGCTGCTGTTCAAGCGTGGGTTCATCGAGTCACGCCCCGAGGATGAGGGCGGCAACGGTGAGAATTTCATCTTGACGCCATTGGGCGCGCAATTGCTGGCGCTGATCGACAGTTCGATCCCGGGTAATGATCACCCGCGCCAAGTGTTGGATGAGCAGGCGGATGCGCTGGACCCTGCGACCTTCGCTGAAGTGGCGTCCAAGGCTCAGATAGCCTGACGGGTAAGACGCGGATCAACATGTGGGAGGGGGACTTGCCCCCTCCCACTTGTTTAAATTGCAGCGGCCTTGAGGCATTTGAGCGCCTTGAAGTCGCTGCGTACGCCGTCGATTTTTTGCGTCAACTTCAAGCGCTGTTGTGCAGTGCTTTCAGCCATCAGGTCGACGATCAGGCCGCGCGCCGCCGCTTCGGTCTGGGCGTAGGCCGCGCGGTATTGCGGTGTCCACAGGCTTTCCCGATCCACCAATAGCTGCTGCATTTTTTGCGCGAAGTCGGCGCTTTGGCGTTGCTGCACGGCCTCGATAAACTGCGCCTGCCAACGGGCGCGGTTGCCGATCCATTCCTGATTTTGCCCACCCAGGGCAATCGACCACGCGGTGACGCGATTTTGCTGGCTGGCGCTCAATGGTCCGATCCACGCATCCAGGCGCTTGCTCATGCGTGCGGCGCGCTCCTTGATCTGCTGGTCCAAAGGTGGCTTGAGGTATTCGTCCTGGCGTTTGCGCAGGTCCTTGGCCAGGGCATCGTTCATTTCCCGGACCTGCTGATCATCCAGCCCCTTGAGCAGCTCGATGGCTGACGGCGTGATCTCGCGGGCGACCTCGGCGATGGCCTGCTTGGCTTCGACAGTACGGGTTTGCAACGCGGCGTCGGTCACCTGATTGGTGTCGACCATCTGTTGCAGGCGGTCCAGCCAGTCGAGGTAGCCCGGCAATTGTGTGGTGCAGTGCCAGGCGAGGTGTTCCTTGAGCTTGTCGTTGAACCAGCTCTTCTGCCCGGCGTTCATGTCCAGGTAGTCGTTGAGGGTCCAGGGGATGATCACGTCGAGGTTGCGGTAGGCCAGGCCGACGCGGCTGCAGCCGGTGATTACCAGGCTCAGGGTCAGCAATACCATCAGTAGTTTGAGCCGACGCAGCATGGGCGAGTCCTTGGGCAGAGGGGGTCAGTGCATGTGAACCTGCGGCGGGCGCGACAGTTCAGCCCATCAATAAAACGATCGCGCCGCCTTCAGCGTCAACAGCCCATCGCATTGCGAATTGTGTCCGGAGTAAGCTGAGCAATCGCCGCCGCTGAGGCTGGAGTCGCTGTAGATCAGGTCCAGGTCAACGCCCATCCACTGCCGAGAGAATTGCACCGACCAGTCGCTGAATGTGCTGATGGAGCCGCCGTCCACCGAGACGGGGGCGCCCAACTGATGAGTGGTGTACTTCATGCTGACGCCGATGCCGAAGGGCTGCGTACCGCCAAGGTCGGCAAACAGTGTGCTGTCCTGGCGGTCGGGGTCATTGCTGAAGGAGGCGCCGAAACGGTTGCCCAACAGGTTGAGGCCACCGTAGATCTCCTGACTGTCGAGCGGGCTGAGCTTGGGGTAGCTGTAGTGGATCAACCCCACTTCGTAGCCCAGGGTCTGGTCGAAGGGGTGTTTGAAGCCCATGTAGGAATCGACTTCAAGGTTGCTCGCGGACGACAGCCCCATGTTCGGAGAAAACTGACCGAAATACAGGCCACTGTCGTGGCTTAGATCGAGGCCGCCGTGGAAGGCGTCACTGCCGGGTGAAGTGGGCTTGACCAGGCCCTGGGCCATGCTGCGGCTGGGGGTGGTGCCCAATTTCAAGTCGAAGTCGCCCAATTCACGCTGGAATATCTGTGCGTGGGCAAGGGGGCTGGCGGCCAGGGCCGTAACCAGAAATATGCAGGGTTTAAGCATGCTTCACTCCATGAAAAGCGAGGAGCAGTAACGAGGGAGGCCGGGAAATGCCCGAGCTAGACGTGTGCAAGGATACCGACGAATGCCCGGCGGTGAGGCCCGTTCGTCGATTAGCGCAGTATTGATTGAGTCAGGAGGGTATTTCAGGCTCTAGTCCTAGCGCCTTGATGGCAAGACGCTTAGGGACCAGGTGTATTGCGAGGTTTTACTTTTTACCCAGGCTGATCTGCTTGGACGGGCCGAAAGTCTGGCCGCTCACGCCCTTGGCAATTTGCTGGATTTCGCCGCCGGACTTGAGGAAAGCAGCAATCTGGCTGTTGATCGATTCGCTGGTTTCAACGGCGGGAGCTGGCTTTGCTTTGCTGTTGGATGCTTTTACACGCATGGCGGCCACTAACCTGTAGAAAATTAACTTGGCCAGGCATCGTACAGGAAATACTTGACAATTGCTTGGCAAATATCCCCCAGGAATAAGTGCGGCGCTGGGAAATAGCCAAACTTAATCTTTGAAATAACCCGCTAACTTACTGTTTTAACTCGAAAGCACCCTGCCGATGAGCGCCAGGTGCATGACTGAATTTCTCCGTATGATCGGACGAGCGGGGCGGTGCCAGCAGAAAGCCACGCCAGCCCGCGTTTTTTCCGGCGGGCGCGCGTGCCGGGCGCAACTCGGGTAGAATGCCGCCCACGTAACGAGGGTATTTGGAAATGGCTTTAGTCGGGCGCTACAACAGCTTGCAAGTGGTTAAACACACTAACTTTGGTTTGTACCTGGACGGTGCGCAAGACGGGGAAATCCTCTTGCCTAATCGGTACATCCCCAAAGATATTCCCAGTGAAGATGAAGACTGGCTTAACGTGTTCATCTATCTGGACAGCGATGACAAACTTATCGCCACGACTGAAAAACCGAAAGTTCAAGTCGGCGAGTTCGCCAGTTTGAAAGTCGTCGAAGTCAACAGCATTGGTGTATTCCTCGATTGGGGTTTGCCAAAGGATCTGTTGCTGCCGTATTCGGAAGAAAAACGCCAGATGACCGCCGGTGAATACTGCGTGGTCCACGTCTACCTCGATAAACACACCAAGCGCATTACTGCGACCGCACGCCTGGATCGCTACCTGGACAAGACCCCCGCCAACTACCAGGTGGGCCAGGAAGTCGACCTGCTGGTGGCCGAAGCCACGGACATGGGCTTCAAGGCGATCATCAACAACAAGCACTGGGGCCTGATTCACAAGAACGAAGTGTTCAAGTTCCTGCGCCCGGGCAAGGAAGAAAAAGGCTTTATCAAAGAGATCCGCGCCGATGGCAACATCAGCCTGAGCTTGCAACCGGTCGGCCAGGAAGCGGCCTCCAGCCTCAACTCCAAGATCCTCGCCAAGTTGCGTGAAAACAACGGCACCTTGCCGGTCAGCGACAAGAGTGATCCGGCAGTGATCAGCAACTTGTTCGGTGTCAGCAAGGGCAACTTCAAGAAGGCCATTGGTGCACTCTACAAGCAAGGCCACATCGTGATTCACGCGGATCGCATTGAACTAAGCTGAGTGCGTTTTGCTCTTCTGTAGGAGCCAATGGGCTCCTACAGAGGTTGCATCAATGTCTAGAAAATCGCTGTTTGCCTACCTTGGCACCTTGATCGCGTTTTTGCTGCTCGACGGTCTCTGGCTGGGTGTCCTCATGGGCCCCACCTACAAAGCCTTGCTCGGCTCGTTGATGCTTGATCAGCCCCGCCTGCTGCCCGCTGTTCTCTTCTATCTCTTGTATGCCCTCGGTTGCGTGGTGTTCGCGGTCCTGCCAAGCGGCAGTTGGCAACGCGCTGCCCGCCTGGGCGCCTTGCTGGGTCTGGTCGCCTATGGCACTTATGACCTGAGCAACTGGGCCACGCTGCAAGGCTGGTCTGCCGGCCTCGCCGTGATGGACATGGCGTGGGGCACCGTCCTCACCGCCGCGTGCTGTACCGTCGGGTACCTGTGTGCAGATCGAGTGCGCCAGTGATTGTGTACACTATTAATGTGCACCGTTGCTGAGCAACGTCCCTGCTTTAAGCCTTGCATAGATCCCTTTGGAGCGCCGTTCTAGAGGGATTGTGTGCCATTGGCACGTATTCTGCTGACTTCCTCGTATACAAACCATGCCGCCTTCCGTATGCACCTGCTTCGGCAGCGCAGGCCGGTATTTCGAGGAGCCAAGCGATGACCGAACAATTGCCCAAAGGCTACAGCCCACGCCTGTATAACCAGGATCTGGGCCCGCTGCCGCAGAAGTGGACCTGGTACAACATCTTCGCCTTCTGGATGAGCGACGTGCACAGCGTTGGCGGTTATGTGTTCGCCGCCAGCCTGTTCGCCCTCGGCCTTGCCAGTTGGCAGGTGTTGATCGCCTTGCTGGCCGGGATCTGCATCGTGCAATTGATTGCCAACCTGGTGGCCAAGCCAAGCCAGCAGGCGGCGGTGCCTTACCCGGTAATCTGCCGGCTGGCCTTTGGGGTGTTCGGGGCGAATATTCCTGCAGTGATTCGCGGTTTGATCGCCGTGGCGTGGTACGGGATTCAGACGTATCTGGCCTCGAGTGCCCTGATCATCGTAGTGCTGCGTTTTTTCCCACAGATGGCAGTGTATGCAGAGCCACATTTTGCGGGTCTGTCCTACTTGGGCTGGTTTGGTTTTCTAAGCCTCTGGACGCTTCAGGCTGCAGTATTCTGGGCCGGCATGGAGTCCATCCGGCGCTTTATCGATTGGGCGGGCCCGGTGGTTTACGCGGTAATGTTTGCCTTGGCCGGCTGGATCGTGTGGAAGGCAGGCTGGGCGAATATCAGTTTCACCCTGTCGGAAAAATCCCTGTCGGGCTGGCAGGCGTTCGGCCAGGTGATTGTGGCCACCGCGCTGGTGGTCTCGTACTTTTCCGGGCCAACCCTGAATTTCGGCGACTTCAGCCGCTACTGCCGCAGCATGCAGGATGTGCGACGCGGCAACTTCTGGGGCTTGCCGGTGAACTTCCTGGCGTTTTCCCTGGTGACGGTGGTGATTGTCTCGGGCACCTTGCCGGTGTTCGGCGAGATGCTCCACGACCCGATTGCCACCGTCTCGCGTATCGATAACAACATGGCGGTGCTGCTCGGTGCCTTTGCCTTCGTGACCGCAACCATCGGCATCAACATCGTCGCCAACTTTGTTTCTCCGGCCTTTGACTTCGCCAACGTCGCACCGAGCAAAATCAGCTGGCGCGCCGGTGGCATGATCGCAGCGGTCGCCTCGGTCTTCATTACCCCGTGGAATCTGTTCAACAACCCGCTGATGATCCATTACACCCTGGATATCCTCGCGGCGTTCATCGGACCGCTGTTCGGGATTCTGCTGGTGGATTTCTACCTGATCAAAAAGCAGAAGATCGACGTGGATGCGCTGTTCGATGACAGCCCGAACGGGCGCTACTACTTCGACGGCGGCGTGAACTGGACGGCGGTCAAGGCCCTGGTGCCCGCGACGCTGGTGGGCGTCGCGATCACCTTCACCCCTGCGTTGCAGGGCATGGCCAATTTCGCCTGGTTTACCGGCTGCTTCCTGGGTGGGCTGTTTTTCCTGGTGCTGGCACGGCGTGAGCGGGTTCGCGAACCGGCGCCGTTGGTCGCGGGCTGACCAATATCCCGCCAGCCATTAGCAGGCCTGCACCGGCGATCACCAACGCCAGCTGCAGGCCACCGCTCAGGTGGCTGCTGATTGACGCCAGCAGTGGCCCGCTCAATTGGCCGAGGGCGAAACTTGCGGTGAGCAGCCCGGTGCTGCGCTGGTAGCCATGGGGCGCCACCTCCCTGAGGCGCGCCATCACCAGTTGCATGCATGCCAGGAACGGCCCGCCGCACAGCAACACGCCCAACGCCAGCCCCCAGCCATTGCCCAGTAAGCAGGCGAACACCCCGGCGGCCTGCAACCACAAGGTTGTCATCAGCCAGCGGCGGGTGGTGTCCGGGTCTTTACGCCGCAGGCTCGCGACCACTACGCCAATCGCCGCCGCCAGGCCAAAGCATGGCCAGAACAGATCGGCCTGCCACGCGCCCTTGAACTGCGCGCTGGCCATTTGCGACAGGAACGTCGCCGGAATGATGTAGCCGAGCCCGTACAACACGTAGATCCAGCACAAGTGCGCGAGGCTGCCGTTGCTGCCTGCATCGCTATTGCCGGCAACCGCTGCGCTGGCGGACGGCTTGGGCAAAAAGGGCAGAATCGCCAGCAGCATCACCAGCGCCACCGCGCCATACACCAGCCACAAGGTTGCCGAGTTTTGCCCCGCCAGGTTGGAGCCAAGCGCCAGCAGGCCGGTCAACAGAATCCCCAGGCCCGGCCCCGCAAATACCAGGGCACCCAGGCGCGGGCGCCCGGCAGCGATTGCCAGCGGCTGGCTCAGGCTGGTGATCATCACCAGCGCCCAGGCGCTGGCCACCCCGGTTCCAAAGCGCAGCAGCAAGTGTGGCCAGAACCCATGCGCCCAATAAGAGGCGAAGGTCAGCAGCACACACAGCCACAGCCCGCCGTACAGGCGAGCGCGCACGTGGTGATGGCTGCGGGCGAAGATCGAATCCACCGCACCTACGAAGTAACCCAGGTAATTGGCCGCAGCAATCAGCCCGGCGCCGGTCAGGTCGATCTGCCCTTCGCTGAGCAGGTGTGGCATCTGTGGGGTGAGGGCGAAGCGGCCAATGCCCATGGCCATCATCAGGGCAATAAAGCTGGCGAGTAGGCGGGTCAGGGGAGACATGTTCAGGTTTCCTGCAAAGAAGCGAATGACCCTCAGGCTAATGCTGATTGACTTTCTGTAAAAATGAATAATAGTGAGTAACTTGTTCAGTTTTGGAGAATAGTATGGAGTTCAGTCAATTGCGGATTTTCCAGGCGGTGGCGCAAGAGGGCTCCATTACCCGTGCGGCCGAGCGCTTGCACCGCGTGCCGTCAAACCTGTCGACGCGCCTCAAACAGATGGAGGAACAGCTGGGCGTAGAGTTATTTGTGCGCGAACGCCAGCGCTTGCAGCTTTCTCCTGCGGGCAAGGTCTTGCTGGACTACAGCACTCGCCTGCTGGCGCTGCATGACGAAGCCCAAGGCGCCGTGCAGGGCGGGCAGCCAGCCGGCGATTTTGTGCTGGGCAGCATGTACAGCACGGCGGCGATTCACTTGCCCGAGTTGCTGGCGCGCTATCACAAGGCCCACCCGATGGTGAACCTGCAGGTGCAATCGGCGCCCAGCGGCGAACTGTTGGAGGGCTTGATCACCGGGCGTCTGGACGCAGCGCTGGTAGACGGCCCGCTGACCATTGCCGCCTTGGACGGCGTGCCGCTGTGCGAAGAGCGCCTGGTGCTGATCTGCGAAGCCGACCACCCGCCGGTGCACGGTCCACAGGATGTCGCGGGCCGTTCGGTGTTCACGTTCCGACGCAGTTGTTCCTACCGTGCGCGCCTGGAAACGTGGTTTTCCCACGAGCGTGTGGCCATGGGGCGGGCGATTGAGATTGAGTCCTATCAGGGCATGCTGGCGTGTGTGATCGCCGGTTCAGGCGTGGCGTTGATGTCTGAATCCATGCTCGACAGCCTGCCGGGCAAGGGCAGCGTGTCCGTTCATCCGCTGACAGGGCCTTTTGCCACTGCGACCACCTGGCTGATGTGGCGAAAGGGTATGCTCGGCGCTAATCTCAACGCGTGGATTGACCTCCAGCAAGAGGGCAAGACTGAACGGCTGCCGGACACGCGCGCGATTGCTTGAACGATCAGTCAGGATTTAGATCCATTCAGTAATAGTTCGTTGTGGTTTCGTTCAAGCATTACGTAGGACTTACGGCTACTATCAGTGTAGGAAAAGGCGACAGAACTTGCGCCTACCAGCATTACCCTCAAAGGGGGCAACCATGAAAGAGAAAATCCAGAACTGGCTCCATGACGTAGGCGTTGCATTGGGCTTGATCGAGCCACCGCTGCAACCGGTGCCGATCCGCACGGATGACGAGCAGCGTCGGCCACGTCGTCGGTAGATCCTTACTCCAAGGCTGCCGCAGAATCAAAGGTGGGAGCGGGCTTGCTCGCGGAGGCGGTGGGCCCGTTAACGGCAATGTTTACTGACACACCGCCTTCGCGAGCAAGCCCGCTCCCCCATTTTTTTGCGCCAGGGCAAAAAAA
>NZ_WKCB01000043.1 GCF_021606685.1 Pseudomonas syringae | reverse complement strand
CGCGTACGTATACACAGGCGCAGCAGTATCGGCTGCATTGGCGGCTGGTTATGAGACAGCTGGTTTAGCAGCTGGCGTGGCGGCTGGTTTTACAGCAGCAGGTTTAGCGGCTGGCGTGGCAGCTGGTTTTGCAGCAGCAGGTTTAGCGGCTGGCTTGGCGGCTGGTTTTGCAGCAGCAGGTTTAGCGGCTGGCTTGGCGGCTGGTTTTGCAGCAGCCGTTTTAGCAGCTGGCTTGGCGGCTGGTTTTGCAGCAGCCGTTTTAGCAGCTGGCTTGGCGGCTGGTTTTGCAGCAGCCGTTTTAGCAGCTGGCTTGGCGGCTGGTTTCGCAGCAGCTGTTTTAGCAGTTGGCTTGGCGGCTGGTTTCGCAGCAGCTGTTTTAGCAGTTGGCTTGGCGGCTGGTTTTGCAGCAGCCGTTTTAGCAGCTGGCTTGGCAGCGGCTTTCGCAGGTGCCTTCGCAGCCACCGCTTTTGCAGGGGTGCGAGCGCCCAGCGCTTTGGCTACAGCTTCCTTCACACGACCAACGCCCTGGGCCAGTTTCAGGCTTTCTTGAGCATCTTTTTTGAGTTGGGAAATATAGCTGCGGGTTTCAGCTTGGCGATCCTTGAGGGCGTCCAGCAGGTCCTCAAGTTCTTTGACAGCGTCTTTGGCTTTGGCTTGTGCCTTGGCTTTGCCGGCAGTAGCGGCGTCTTGCAGTTTGGTGCGGGATTTGTGCAGCTTTTCTTGCGCCTTACCGCGTTGTTTTTCCAGTTTGGCGAGCAGCTTTTCTGCATCAGCCAACGCTTGGGAACACGCGCTTTCAAGATGTTCGAGCAGGCTGCCCGACAGTTGTTGGAGTAAGTGCAACGGGGTATTAACAGGCTTCTGTTTGGCCGACATGGTTTACCTCCTGGCTGACGTGGGTGCGGCTCATACTAGCCCTCTGCTCTTACCGCCGCTAGGGCATGTTGACAGTATCATTTGCCTCGCGTTGCACCGTGCGAAAATTCTTATCGATATAACGAAAATACGCGGCACTTTTTACCTATCCACACTGGCATAATCCGTCGCACTTTCGGCGGGAGGATGCCCATGTCGCGTTATCTTTTTATTGTGCTTGGCCTGGCAATTTCAGTTGCCAATGCGAGCGATCAAGTGCCGTCAAAAACCACTGACCAGAATCAACACGACCTCGCTTACAGCCTGGGTGCCAGCCTCGGTGAGCGCTTGCGCCAGGAGGTTCCCGACCTGCAGTTGCAGGCCCTGATCGACGGCCTCAAGCAAGCCTATCAAGGCAAACCACTTGCGCTGGATGACGCACGTATCGAACAGATTCTTGCCCAGCACGAAGCGCAAAACCAAGCGGATACACAGGCCCCTCAAAGCGAAAAGGCCCTGGCTGCCGAACAGCAATTCCTGACCCAGGAAAAAGCCGCAAAAGGGACGCGCGAATTGGCCGACGGCATCCTGCTCACGGAGCTCGCACCCGGCAGCGGCGCCAAGCCTGGCGCGAATGATCAAGTGCAAGTGAAATACGTCGGGCGATTGCCCGATGGCACGGTCTTCGATAAGAGCACACAGCCCCAATGGTTTCGCCTGGACAGCGTGATCAGCGGCTGGAGCCGTGCATTGCAGCAAATGCCCGTGGGCGCGAAATGGCGTCTGGTGATTCCATCGGCCCAGGCCTATGGCGCCGACGGTGCCGGCGAGTTGATCCCGCCGTATACACCGCTGGTATTTGAGATCGAATTGCTCGGCACCCGCCACTGACCGCAAAAAAAACGGTGCGCCATGCGCACCGTTTTTTATGGCTACTCAGGATCAAGCCTGGGTAGCAGACTCTTCTTTGTGAGCGTTGTGCAGTACTTCGATCAGGCAGTCTTCCAGCTCGAAACGCTCGTGAAGCAACGCGCCCAGCTCCTTGAATTTTTCAGCCACACAGTTGCCGGCGTCACACAGGTCGGTGAAGGCAAGCAGCTTTTCAGTGATGACGTCGATGCGCGGGTAAATGGTCTCGGCCAAGTCCAGACCACGCTGATCGTCAAAGGCTTCCGCCTCCTTGGTCAGCTGCTCGTAGACGCCGAAATGGCCGGCTGACACATAGTCCACCAACACTTCGCAGAACTCCTGCAACGGCTTGCGATTTTCCGCCAGTGCCTCGGGCTTGGCGCCGAGCGCATCAAAGGCCCGAACCAGTTCGTGACGTGCCTTCAACCAGCTGTCGATCAGCTTGTGCACCCCACCCCAGCGTTCCTGAGCATTCTGACAACTTTCCAGCATGATGATCTCTCTTCCCTATAGGGGCGCTGCCGTCGGGTGCCTGCAGATCACTTCAACGATAAAGCGACAGCCTGGCAGGCCGCATCTGACACTCGGTTTCAATAATGCATGCGGGCCAGATTATGCCCGCATGACTGTGGCTTCAAGGTACGCAGGAGAGAAAGTTCATACAAGTGTTTAATCCCCTCCTACACATTCCGCCACGCTCTCAACGCCTCGCGTGGTGCAAACGCTGATGCCAAAACAGCCGTGAAAACTGCATGATCCCCAGCATCAACATCCCCACAAAAAACAGCAGGCTCCACTCGGGAAGGCTCAAGTCAAACAGCGTCCAGTTGATTTCAACGCAATCGACGGTGCCTTTGACGGCCGCCTGCAGCGCCTGCCACAGCGACAGGTTGTCGATCGTATCGTCCAGGCTGTGCAAGCAATCGGCTGGGTCTGATGCGGCATTTTGTAGCAACACCTGGCGTACGGCGGTGGCGGCACCGAGCAGCGCGCACCCCATGCTTGCCGCCCCATACAGGTAAATAGCAAAGCGCTTGGGGTTGTGAAGGGCAGCGACCAGGTTGATCAGCGTGAAGGCCGCCAGGAAGGCCCGCTGCATCTGACACAGCAAGCAGGGCCGCAATGCGGCACCGAATTCCAGGTAAAAGGACACGCCCAACGTCAGCGTACCCGCCAGGAACGCAAGGAAAAACCAGGAACGTGAAGGGGCAAAAGACATGCTTTATCCGCACCGCGAAATATAGGTCGATACGGTAGAGGAAAGGGCTTGCCCCTTTCAATACGCGCCAGAGCAGACGATTCCGCGAGAGTGTAAGGATAACCCGTCAGAATGCGGAGGACTTCATGCACTCCTGCGTAGGATCACACCTACAACCGCGCCAGCCTGTTTATTTTCGAGGCATCAAGAGCTGGTTATCAGACGCATCTGAGCCAACTCTTGGCTAATTTCCTACTTCAAACCCGCGCAGGAACGGGCAACGGCGACGCCAGCAAACGGTTATCCAGCAGGCCCAGCCCCTCTTGGAAAAGCTGGTTGCTGCGTTCGGTGTCGCCCAACTGGGCCAACAAACGCGCCAATTCGGCACAGGCCTCGGGGTTACGTTGTACCTGCAGGCTGCTCTCCAGGTAATCCCGCGCCTTGCCCCACAGGCTGTTTTGCAGACACAGCCGGCCCAGGGTCAGCAACAGGCTGGCATCGCCTGGATGGTCCTTGAGCCAGCTTTCGGCAAACTTCAATTGCTTTGCCGGATCACTGCCGCGCAGCAGACCGTAGAGGCGAATAAGGTGGCTGTCATAACCGCGCTTGATAGCGCCGCGCAGCGCCTCTTCGGCCTTGGCATCGGCGCCCAACTGACGCAGTTGCTCGGCATACGCCAGCACCAGCTGCGGCTCCTGGCGCTGGGCGGACGTGAGTTGCTGCCAGGCTCGCTCAAGGGACTGCAAACCGGCTTCGCCCTGCTCTTCACGCTGAGCCGCCAGGCTCAGGTTTTCACCCCAGGCGCGGCGCTCGAGTTCGGCCAGTTCACTGGCAGGTAAAACTTTGTCTTTGCGCAACTCCGGCAACAGGCGGATCACGGATGACCAGTCGCCCCGCTGCTGGTGCAGGCGCTGTAATTGGCGCAGCACTTGGGCGTTGTGGGGATGGCGCTCGTGCATGGCCTGCAGGGTGGTCAGCGCGCCGTCAGTATCACCACGGTCCAGTTGCAGTTGCGCATGGCTCAAGGCAACCGCCAGTTCAGCCTGGGGCTGACGCTCAAGGGCACGCTCGAGCAAACCATCGGACTCTTCATAACGGCCCTGCTCGTTGGCAGCCCGTGCCGCACCGAGATAATACAGCAATGGCTGGCGCTCGGCTTCGGCGGCCCGGTGCAGGTGGCGTTCGGCGCTGGCCCAGCGACCCTCAGCGAGGTCCATCTGGCCCTGCTCGATGGCGATCTGCACACGGCGGCTACGGTTGCGCCGCGACCACGGGTTGACCACGCCACCGGAGGTGGTTACCAGGCCCAACAGCACACGGACCAGGTAGATCGCCAAGCCAATGGCAAACACTGCCACCACAGTCGCCCACAGGCTGGACTCGTAATGCAGCACATGAGGGTAGGTAACCAGCACATAGCCGGTGTGTTTCGAAATACCCACCGCCAACGCCAGGGCAATCGCAATGGCCAGCACCAGGATCACATAGAAACGCTTCATCGGTTCTACTCCTGCTTGGCCGGGGTGGCGGCGGGTGCGGCCGACGCCTTGGCTTCATCGGCAGAAAGATGACGACGCTCAAGGTAAGCCTGCACAGCCGCCAGGCTCGCGGCGAGGTCTGGCGTCACCACGGAGACGGCCTTGGGCTCAAGCTCGGCGATACGCGCCAGCATCGCCTTGCTTTGTGGGTTGTCCTGATTGAAGTTGTCCTGCAGCACGCTGCGTGCCTCGCCGAGGGAGCGGCTGTACACCGCCGTCTCGCCATTGAGCGCCGCCCATTGGGCTTGCTCCAGGGCCAGGCTCAGGGCCAGGCGCACCTGGTTCAGGCCTTGGCCGGCCAGCAGCGGACGAATGTTGTCATCCGGGTTGAAGTCGATGCGGAAGTAGCGCGAGATCTGCTCCCACCATTGACTCCAACGGCTGTCGGTGTCGGTGCTCGGACGCCCTTGGGACGCGGGTTCAGTGAGCTGGTACTCCGGCGCAATGGCCGCCAACTGCACGACCTGATCGCGCAACGCCGCCAGTTGCAGGTAAAGCCCGGTACGGTCTGGCTGCTCAGTGCTGCGCAGCGCGGCAAGGCTCTTGGCCAATTGCTCGCGGGCCGCGTAGGAGCCTGGGTCGCTCTGCTCGCGAAGAATTTCGTCGGCGCCCTGGACCAACGCCTGGGCGCTGTTGATGTCCTGCAGGGCAGACAGTCGCAAGCTCGCCAGGCGAATCAGGTGCTCGGCCTCGGCCAAACGCCAATCCTGGCGGCTGGCGCCCAGCACGGTTTCGAGGCGTTGGCTCAAGCGCTGCTGGTCACCCTGCAACTGGGCCACCAGCCGACGACGCTCTTCCAACTCGTCCGCCGCAGGTAACTGGGCAAGGTGCGCAGCCAACTGTTGCTGGCTTTGCTTGAGGGATTGGGATTGGTCATCAAGGGTCTGCACCTGACCCAGCTGTTGCTGGCTGCTGGCTTGCAGGGCACGGACCTGCCAGATCCCCCAACCACCGGCGGCTACACCGGCAGCGCCAAGCAGCAGGGCGACGATTGCCAGGCCATTGCCACGGCGCGGCGCGGTGACCGGTGACTCAACCGGCGCATCAAGTGCGGGTTGGGTTTCATCTTTAGGCAAGGCTGTTTCGCTCACGTATCCGTCCTTTGCGTATCAGAGAGTGGGAACGGTATAGCTCCGTATCGCCACTAACAAAGCCGCAGCACTTGCGCCGCGACAATCCACAACTTTTTCTGCGCCAGCAGCGCGCGCCATCTCATAGACTCGCGGGCTGGGCACGAACAACGGCAGCCGCGCTACCTGCGGCCAATCGGCACCAGCCAGGGCTTGCAGGTTCAATAAACCCTGCCCACTGCTGACCACCACGCCGTTCAAGCGTTCCAACTGGATGCGCTGCACCAGCACCGAGGCGTCGTAAGCCGGCAGGAAACGGCGATACAACTCCAGATAGTCGACACTAGCACCTTGCTCGCGCAAACGCTCCGCCAGTAGCTCCCGACCGCCCTCGCCCCGCAGGATCAGCACCCGGGCACCGGGGCGTGCGATAGCCTCGCGCAACGCAGTCAATTGAAGCAAGGCCTCGCTGTCGTCGCCAACCTGCGGGTAGTGAACGCTGAGGCCGTGCTCGGCCAGTACCTGGGCGGTGGCCGCACCGACGCTGAACCACGGCACCTGCGGCCAGGCTTGGGTCAGCTGTTGCACGGCCAGGCGCGCCGCCGGCTTGCTCACCACAATCACCGCGCAATAGCGGCCCAGGTCGCGAAACACGGCCTGTTGGTCGGGGGTCACAGGTAATGGCTCAATCTCGAGCAAGGGTAAACTGCTGCTGAAAATTCCGGCGTCGGATAATGCCCAAGCCACGGCCGCCGATTCCTCGGCGGGCCGTGTCAGCAGCACTCTCCAGTCGGTCACTGCGGGCCAGCCTCGCCGTAGACTTTTTGCAGGATGGCGCCAGCGCCCTTGTCCAGCAGCTCTTCAGCCACCTGGATACCCAGCGCCGTGGCGTCTCGTTGCGGGCCACGGACCTGGGCCGTCAGCAGGGTGCCCCCTTCCGGGTCACCCACCAGCCCACGCAGCCACAGGTTTTCACCTTCCAACACGGCATAGCACGCGATAGGCACCTGGCACCCACCGTTGAGGTGCTTGTTCAGGGCACGCTCGGCCGTGACGCGCACTTGGGTATCGTGGTGGTCAAGGGGCTTGAGCAAGGCGTGGATTTCACTGTCGGCGGTTCGGCACTCGATACCCACGGCACCCTGCCCGCCTGCCGGCAGGCTGTCCTCGACACTGATGGCCGAGGTGATACGGCCCTCAAAACCCAAGCGGATCAAGCCGGCGGCGGCGAGGATGATCGCGTCATATTCGCCGGCGTCCAGCTTGGCCAGGCGGGTGTTGACGTTGCCGCGCAGGAAGCGGATCTGCAGGTCCGGACGACGGGTCAACAGCTGTGCCTGGCGACGCAAACTGGAGGTACCGACAATGCTGCCCAGGGGCAATTGGTCCAGGGAGTCGTAGGTATTGGAAACGAAGGCATCGCGCGGGTCTTCACGCTCACAGATGCAAAACAGGCCCAGACCTTCGGGGAAGTCCATGGGCACGTCTTTCATCGAATGCACGGCGATGTCGGCTTCGTTTTCGAGCAGGGCGGTTTCCAGTTCCTTGACGAACAGGCCTTTGCCGCCGATTTTCGACAGTGGCGAGTCAAGCAGCTTGTCGCCGCGACTCACCATGGGCACCAGGGACACCTTGAGGCCTGGATGGGCCTGCTCAAGGCGTGCTTTGACGTATTCGGCCTGCCACAAGGCCAGGGCGCTTTTACGGGTGGCGATGCGGATTTCGCGAGAGGACATGGATCAATCCGTACTGAATAGATACGGCAGATAATAACAGCTCAGGCAAATACGCTTTGATTTGAATCAGCAAGTGCGGGGCCTCCCTGGCCGCTTCGCACCGGGATAATTGCTGCAGACCGCGCCACAGCCCTCGGGCTATAGCTGCTGCATCATCTTGCGCACGCCGGCAACATGGCGTCGGCTGACGATCAAGGCGTCGCCGTTGAGCCCTTTGAGGAACAACTGAAAGTGCCCCAGGGGCGTGCGCTGCAGGCGCTCGATGCGTTCGCGGGCCACCAGCGCGTTGCGGTGGATTCGCACGAAGCGGTCGCCGAACTCATCTTCAAGGGCCTTGAGCGGCTCATCGAGCAACACTTCGCCCATTTCATGCCGCAGGGTCACGTACTTGTGGTCGGCAATGAAATAGACCACTTCGCCCAGCGGAATCAGTTCGATGCCTTTGCGGGTGCGTGCGCTGATATGGCTGCGTGGTCCGTTACCACTTTGGGCGGCCGGCTGGGTCAGGGCGGCAAGTTGCACGCGGTTGGGGCGCTCGGCCTTTTTAAGGGCCTTGAGCAACGCCTCGCCCGCTACCGGCTTGGTGAGAAAGCTGACGCCGCTGGCTTCCAGCGTGTCGGCGCAGAACTCTTCCTGGGCAGCACACAGCACAACGGCTGGCGGCGATTCTCGCTCGCTGAGCCGGGCGGCAACCTGGAGGCCATCAAGGCCCGGCATACGGATATCGAGCAACACCACATCCGGCTTGAGGCTGTCGATCAGCGTCAACGCTTCTTCGCCCGTGGTGGCGCTCGGTTCAAGGACTGTATAACCCTCGAGTTCACTGACCAAACGGCTCAGTCGCTCGCGGGCTTGGGGTTCGTCATCAACGATCAGGACATTCATATTGCGCTGGATTCCTGCGTGAGTCTCGCACAAGGATAGCGTAGACAGGTGCGGTGACTTGCGTCACAGCGATCCACGCTAAGACTAGCGCGAGCGGCAAAAAGTGCCCCGACAGCGGCACCCATATTTACCCGGACTTGTTCAATAGCGCCCAAGACCTGCTGCCTGCGGGCATCGTCGTAGGGTTTGCTGATACACAATCCGAATACCCCCCTGTTTAAAATGGATAGTCTGGGCTATGACCGCATCACCCGACTTTGGTGCATTCACACACTATCAGTCCAACTGTAGACGCTCACTGAGACGACATTGCTCAATCGTTAAATATCGTATCAATAAGCCTCTGTCTTCAGTCTCTTCCCGGACGCGTCCGGCGGCAAGGCACTTAGCCATCCTTTGCGCAAATAAAAATGCCGACGACCCACAGCACCGCGCCCACGGGCAACCCTGTTATTATCGCCGGAACACTTTTATGCCTCTTCATTAGCAGATCACGAGCGAATCCATGAGCACCGACAAGACCAACCAGTCCTGGGGCGGCCGCTTCAGTGAACCCGTCGACGCCTTCGTCGCGCGCTTCACCGCCTCCGTCACCTTCGACCAGCGCCTGTACCGCCACGACATCATGGGTTCCATCGCCCACGCGACGATGCTGGCCAAGGTCGGCGTGCTGACCGACGCCGAGCGCGACAGCATCATCGACGGCCTGACCACCATTCGCGGTGAAATCGAAGCCGGCACATTCGACTGGCGCGTCGACCTCGAAGACGTGCACATGAACATCGAGGCCCGCCTCACCGATCGCATCGGTGTGACCGGCAAAAAGCTGCACACCGGCCGCAGCCGTAACGACCAGGTGGCCACCGATATCCGCCTGTGGCTGCGCGATGAAATCGACCTGATCCTGGCCGAAATCACGCGCCTGCAAAAAGGCCTGCTGGAACAGGCCGAGCGTGAATCGGACACCATCATGCCCGGCTTCACCCACCTGCAAACCGCACAGCCGGTGACCTTCGGCCATCACTTGCTGGCCTGGTTCGAAATGCTCAGCCGTGACTACGAGCGTCTGGTGGATTGCCGCAAACGTGCCAACCGCATGCCGTTGGGCAGCGCCGCGCTGGCGGGCACCACCTACCCGATCGACCGCGAATACACCGCGCAGTTGCTGGGCTTTGACGCCGTGGGCGGCAACTCCCTGGACGGCGTGTCGGACCGTGACTTCGCCATCGAATTCTGCGCCGCCGCCAGCATCGCGATGATGCACTTGTCGCGCTTCTCCGAAGAGCTGGTGCTGTGGACCAGCGCGCAATTCCAGTTCATCGACCTGCCGGACCGCTTCTGCACCGGCAGCTCGATCATGCCGCAAAAGAAAAACCCCGACGTGCCTGAGCTGGTGCGTGGCAAGAGCGGTCGCGTATTCGGCGCGCTGATGGGCCTGCTGACCTTGATGAAGGGCCAGCCCCTGGCCTACAACAAGGACAACCAGGAAGACAAGGAACCGCTGTTCGACGCCGCCGACACCCTGCGCGACTCACTGCGTGCGTTTGCCGACATGATCCCGGCGATCAAGCCCAAGCACGCGATCATGCGTGAAGCGGCGCTGCGTGGGTTCTCCACCGCGACTGACCTGGCGGACTACCTGGTGCGCCGTGGCCTGCCGTTCCGTGACTGCCACGAAATCGTCGGCCATGCGGTGAAATACGGCGTGGACACCGGCAAGGACCTGGCAGAGATGAGCCTGGAAGAACTGCGCCAGTTCAGCGACCAGATCGAGCAGGACGTGTTCGCCGTGCTGACCCTGGAAGGCTCGGTGAATGCGCGTAACCACGTCGGCGGTACTGCGCCGGCGCAGGTGAAGGCAGCTGTCGTGCGTGGCCAGGCCTTACTGGCCAGCCGCTAAAAATGTGGGGGGGGGGCTTGCCCCCGATAGCAGAGTGTCAGGCAACACATGTGCTGGCTGGCCCACCGCTATCGGGGGCAAGCCCCCTCCCACATTTGATCACTTTTTGGCTGCGATCATCGCCATGAACGCGGGCATCGCTGCCTCGCGGTCTGCCGCCACTTTCTGAGCGTTGGGCATCCCATGCAGTCGCTCCAGCAACGCTTTGGCCTTTGGCATTTCAGCCAGCAAATCCAGGCCAAACAGCTTCTCGCCCACCCCACAGGCGAGATTCACGCTGTACATGAAATACAGATCCGCAATCGTGAAGCTCTCCCCCGCCACATACGGCGCAAATTTGCCGTGCCGGCCCAGTGACCCGATACCCAGCAGCAACTCGGTCTTGGATTTCTCCTTGATCGCCTCCGGCACCGCCATGCCAAAGAACGCTTCGGCGAAACACGCACGGGCGGGCAATTCGATATACAGCTCGATCTCCCGGCACAGCGCCAGCACTTGCGCACGTTGAAACGGCTCGGCCGGCAGCAGCGCAGGGCCTTCCTGGGTCTGCTCGAGGTATTCGAGGATCACGCTGGTTTCGTTGATAAACCCCTGTTTCACACCGAGCACCGGCACCTTGCCGCGCGGGCTTACGGCCAGCGCTTCAGGGGTTTGTCCGGCATAAAAAGGCACCTCTTCGAAGGGCAGCCCTTTCTCCAGCAACGCCAGCTTGACCATGTTGTAGTAGTTGCTGACTGAAAATCCGTAGAGCTTGAGCATCGCGGTTGCCTCCAGGCCGGGAATGGGGTTGGCTGCAAGCGTTATAGCTCCCGGGACCTGGCCTTGCCAGCAGCATCACCCGCCTGAATGGAGGTAGACTGGCAGCCTTTCCTTGAGGAGCCTGCCATGAGCGAGCCGACCGACATTGACAACGACGAAGAAGAATTCACCGAAAGCACGCTGACCCAGGCCATCGAAAATCAGATCGAGAGCGACAACCCGCCGGCCGCCAAAGCGACTTTCAACAAGCTGACACTGGTGGGCTACGAGCGCGAAGATATCCTCAATCTCATGGCCCACGTGCTGGCGTACGAGATCGACGCGATGCTGGACGAGGACCGCGCTTTCGATACCGAATGGTATGAAACAGCGCTGCGGGCATTGCCTGAACTGCCGCCGGAAAAGGAATAATCCCGGCGCGCAGTAACACGCTGGACAGTTCGGCAAAGTGCGTTCACCTTATGGCCTGCTAGCCTCTAATAAATTTTAGAAAGTCTGGAGTCCTTATGTCGTATACCCCTGAGTTGGTTGCCGAACTGGAAATCCTTGTACTCTTCCCCCTGGACAGCACCAAAGAAGGTCTGAAAGTCCATCAGACTGCCGCTCCCACGGCCATCGCCGCTGCCAAGCGCCTCCATGCCAAAGGGCTTATCGACCAGCCTGACGGAGGCTACCTCACCAGCCTGGGCCGTGACGCCGCAGAACAAGCGCAAACCCTGCTGACCATCTTGACCACTGCCACAACCAAAGAAGCTGCCTGATACCGGATACCGCCCATGGAGTCCGCCCCGCTGCGGATTCCGAGGGCGTTGCTGTGCCAGACACAAAATTCTGACGTCAAAAACCATTTCCCTCTAAACCTCCTACGCTACTGGCTGTAAACTCCGACACGGCCGCCCACGTCGGGCCCTGCGAGCCAACGAGTTCGACATGACCCGCACCCATGAAATCCGCCCCGACCTGGACGAAGGCATCGACCGCAAGGTACTGGCCCAGTTGCGCGCGCGATTCATGGCCCTCAATGAAGGCCGCATGGCCCGGGCCGTCGAGGGGCTGACGCCACGCCAGCACAGTGTGCTGACCCTGTTGCCGCTGTTTTTCCACGTCAACCACCCGTTGCTGCCTGGCTACGTGTCGGGGAGCACCCCGGCGGGCCTGTCGAATTTCGAACCCGATGCCCAGGCGTTGACCGAGGCCCAGCGGCTCACCCGCTCGTTTTCCTACAAGCCTCGCCATGGCAACCCGCCACGGCCGATTCATGGCCTGTTCCTGATGGGCAGCCTCGGCACCCTGGCCCAGGCGGATCAGAGCGACATGGACGTATGGGTCTGCCACGCTCCCGACCTTGGCGACAACGAACTGGCCGAACTGCGCAAAAAATGCCAGTTGCTCGAGGCCTGGGCCCTGAGCATGGGCGCCGAAGCTCACTTCTTCCTGATCGACCCCACACGCTTTGTGCTCGGCGAACGCGACACCCAGCTCAGCTCCGACGACTGCGGCACCACCCAGCATTACCTGCTGCTGGACGAGTTCTACCGCACCGCCATCTGGTTGGCCGGGCGCACGCCGATCTGGTGGCTGGTGCCGGTGTATGAAGAAAGCCGCTATGCCGAATTTACCCACACGCTGATTTCCAAGCGCTTTATCCGCGCCGATGAAACCCTCGACCTTGGCCACTTGGCGCGCATCCCGCCGGGCGAGTTCATTGGCGCCGGGCTGTGGCAGTTGTTCAAGGGCATCGAGTCGCCCTACAAGTCGGTGCTCAAGCTGTTGTTGACCGAGGTCTACGCCAGCGAGCATCCGAACGTGCACTGCCTGAGCCTGCGCTTCAAGCGCGCGGTGTTCGCCAATCAGATGGACCTCGACGAGCTGGACCCCTACATCGTGGTGTACCGGCGCATCGAAGAACACCTCAAGGCGCGCAACGAGCTGGAACGCCTGGAGTTGGTACGGCGCGCGCTGTACCTCAAGGTCAACCGCAAGCTCACCGTCGGCCAGCGCAGCAGCGGCTGGCAGCGGTTGTTGCTGGAACGCCTGGCCCATGAGTGGGGCTGGGACCAACGCCAACTGGCCCTGCTGGACAGCCGCAGCCAATGGAAAGTTCGGCAGGTCGCCTCCGAGCGCCGCGCGCTGGTCAGCGAGCTCAACTACAGCTATCGCTTCCTGACCCAGTTCGCCCGCACCGAGCAGACCGTCAGCCTGATCAACAAGCGCGACCTCAATGTGCTGGGGCGGCGCCTGTATGCAGCCTTTGAGCGCAAGGCCGGCAAGGTCGAGTTCATCAACCCCGGCATCGCCCCCGACCTCGCCGAAGACACCCTGACCCTGGTGCAATCGCCCAATCGCAAGGAGCCCGGCCAGCACCATTGGGGCCTGTACAACGGCAACCTTACGGCGCTGGAATGGGAGCACTTCGCACCGATCAAGCGCAGCCGTGACCTGCTGGAAATGCTCACCTGGTGCCACCGCAACGGCGTGATCGACAGCAGCACTCGCCTGGCGTTGCACCCCGGCACCAGCGACATGACCGAGTTCGAGCTGTTCAACCTGCTGGGCAGCCTGCAACAGACCGTCGCCCTGCCCCTGGCCAGTGTCGATGAAGAGCGCCTGCTGCGCTCGGCGGTGCCTGAGGAGGTGTTGTTGCTGATCAACGTCGGCGTCGACCCGCTCAAGCATCATCGCGACCTGAATATCCTGATGACCACCGAGCGCACCGACTCGCTGAGTTACGCCGGCGTGCGCGACAACCTGGTGCTGACCCTAGACCAGGTCACGCTTAACAGTTGGAACGAGGTGATGGTCAGCCGCTACGACGGCCCCCATGCACTGCTCGACTGCCTGCGCGACTACCTCAACCAACTGCCGGCCGATCACCTGCCGCGACTGCGGGTGCGCTGCTTCTGCCACAACCGTGCGCAATTCATTGCCCAGCGTGTGGAGGAAATCTTCGATACCGCGCAAAACCTGCTGCTGGCTCAAGGCAATCACCGCTATTTGCTGCAGGTGCAGCAGCACTACCACGTGATAGAGCTGGTGCCGGGCCAGGCTACCCACGTTTCCCTGGCGACTCAGGAGGCGCTGGTCGCCTACCTCAGCGAGGAGCTGGCGAGCTACAGCCCGCTGCACCTGGACGCCATGGCCCTGGAGGACCATGACCTGGCGCTGTTGCTGCCGATGGGCCTGGCGGATTGCGTGCAGGTGTTCTACCGGGTCAATGAAGGCTTCGCCGAGCTGTATGTGCTGGATGAGTTCAACGCGCTCTGGCAACAACGCTTGCCGTTCCATGACGAGCAGAGCCTGTTGGCGCCTTTGCAGCGCTTCTTGCAGTCGATCATTTACCGCCGCGATGCACTGTCACCGCTGGACCCGCAACAACCGCTGGGCGAGGTGCAAACCTTGTATTACCAACTGTTGCCATCAGGCGGAAATCGCGCACGTGTTATCGAGCCTCGGCCGGCACCGCAGAACCCGGCCAATAAACCGTTTTATGACGTGCAGGCGATTATCGGCAAGGCCGCACCGGGCCAGGTGGGCATTACCCTGTACTGCAATCAGCGGGAGTTTTCCGAACTGGAGTTTGGCGACCAGCTGTTTGCTGTGGTCGCCCAGGAAATCGTCGGGCAGCGCCGGGAAACCGAACGCTACCGCTGCTACATCACCGACCTGGACCTGTCCGGTCTGCTCGGTGATGTGCAAAGCCCGAGCAATCTGTACCTGCGCTACAAGGCCGAGCTGGAGCTGTCGCTCAACCAGGCGCTGAGCCAGATTTAAAGCGGCGCTTGTTAAAGAGAGAAAGCGCCGCCGTCTTTGGGCTGGCCTTCAACACTCAGCAACTCAAGCTTGAGGGTCTTGCCGCCGGGCGCCGGCCAATCGATGTGCTGGCCAACCTGCAGGCCGAGCAGCGCGCTGCCTACCGGCGCCAGGATCGAGATCTTGCCTTCGTCGGCGTTCGCGTCTTTTGGGTAGACCAGGGTCAGGTGATAGTCCTTGCCACTGCCTTCTTCACGGCAATGCACGCTGGAGTTCATGGTCACGACACCCGCAGGCACTTCATCGTGGCCAACCACGTCTTCGGCGCGGTCGAGTTCGGCTTGAAGCGCTTCGACGCCAGGCGTCTCGTCGCCCAGGCGGTCGATCAGTTGCTCCAGACGCTGCACGTCAAGGCGGGTGAGGATGATGGACGGTGCGGTGGTCATGATTCAGGCAGACTCCTTTTTTCTGCACAAAAAAGCAAAACCCCGCCAGAAAAAGGCGGGGTTCTCACGGGCCTCGATGAGTTGAGGCGTACCCGGACACTACCACAGCGTCACAAATAAACAAGACGACCTCAGGTGTGCGCCCTGCGCTGCTCGGCCTCGGCGCAGATCACCCGGCGCCGCGCGTCGTCGGCAGAGCGCCATTCGCGGATGTCTTCCACGTGGCGGAAGCAGCCGAGGCAGACTTTTTGCGCGTCCAGGCGACACAAACTGATACAAGGTGACGGCACCGCCGGGCTGACATTGCTGAACAGCGGCTTGGGCGGGCGTGCAGATGCAGGTTGGGTCACGGTTAAATCTCGTCGAAGTCCAGCTCGACGCCGGCTTGTTCCTGGACCAGGCGGGCGAGTATCTCACCCAGCAGCTCTTCGCTTTTGTCGCACTGCCACTTGCCACTTTCTTCGTCGTAGTCGAAGTGAATACCACCCGAACGTGCCGCCAGCCACAGCTGACGCAGGGGTTCCTGACGACTGAAGATCAATTGAGTGCCGTTCTCGAACTTGACGGTCAGCACACCGGCCGAGTTTTCCAGGTCCACGTCCAGGCCGCTGTCGTCGAAAATATCTTCCAGCGCCTGCTGGGTCGAATCCACCAGGTCGTGAAAACGGGCTTCGGTCAAACTCATTGTGGCAACCTCAAAAGTGTCTGGTTTTGCTCAAGCGCCGCACGATACGGACGAGCCCCGCTGATTGCAAAGGATACCGATTTCATCACGAATGACGGAATGAATTATCCCCGCACAGCGTAGGACGTTTCCCGACCGTCTCGGCAAACCCCCGCCGGACGGGTATTTCAGCGCATAGGCAAGCTGGCGGGTGGTCGGTATACTCGGGCGCAATTAATGCATATTCAAGGATTTCGCCATGAAGCGCCTGATCTCTTCCCTTGCTGCGCTCGTCGCGGTTGCCTGCCTCGTTAGTGCCTGTGGTCAAAAAGGCCCGCTGTACCTGCCCGATGACAGCAAAGACCCGAATGAACAGGCGCAATCGTCGCAAAAGCCCGCCAAAGCGCATAAGCACGACACCTACTAAGGGAACCCCATGGACGCTTTTAACTACCGGGACGGCGAGCTGTTCGCGGAAGGCGTGGCGTTGTCCGCGATTGCCCAGCGCTTCGGTACCCCGACCTACGTGTACTCCCGGGCGCATATCGAAGCCCAATACCGCAGCTTTGCCGATGCCCTGGAAGGCATCCCGAGCCTGGTGTGCTATGCGGTCAAGGCCAACTCCAACCTGGGCGTCCTGAACGTGCTGGCGCGCCTGGGTGCCGGGTTCGACATCGTGTCCCGTGGTGAGCTGGAACGTGTGCTGGCTGCTGGCGGCAAGGCTGACAAGATCGTGTTTTCCGGCGTCGGCAAGAGCCGCGAAGACATGCGCCGCGCTTTGGAAGTCGGCGTGCATTGCTTCAACGTCGAGTCCACCGATGAGCTGGAGCGCCTGCAGGTTGTGGCCGCCGAGATGGGCGTGCGTGCGCCGATCTCCCTGCGCGTCAACCCGGACGTCGACGCCGGCACCCACCCGTACATTTCAACCGGCCTCAAAGAGAACAAGTTCGGCATCGCCATCGCTGACGCCGAAGACGTGTACATCCGTGCCGCCCAACTGCCGAACCTGGAAGTGCTGGGTGTCGACTGCCATATCGGCTCGCAACTGACCAGCCTGCCGCCGTTCCTGGATGCCCTGGACCGCCTGCTGGCGCTGATCGACCGCCTCGGCGAATGCGGCATCTACCTGCATCACATCGACCTGGGTGGCGGTGTGGGCGTGCGTTATCGCGATGAAGAGCCGCCGCTGGTGGCCGACTACATCAAAGCGGTGCGCGAGCGTATCGAGGGCCGCGACCTGACGCTGATGTTCGAGCCGGGCCGCTATGTCGTCGCCAACGCCGGTGTACTGCTGACCCAGGTCGAGTACCTCAAGCACACCGAGCACAAGGATTTCGCCATCGTCGATGCGGCGATGAACGACCTGATCCGCCCGGCGCTGTACCAGGCCTGGATGAATGTCACCGCCGTGACGCCGCGCGACAGCGAAGCCCGTGCCTACGACATCGTCGGCCCGATCTGCGAAACCGGTGATTTCCTGGCCAAGGATCGTCAGTTGGCCCTGGAAGAAGGCGATCTGCTGGCCGTGCATTCGGCCGGTGCCTACGGGTTTGTCATGAGTTCCAACTACAACACCCGCGGCCGCGCCGCCGAGGTTCTGGTGGACGGTGATCAAGCGTTTGAAGTGCGTCGCCGCGAGACGGTAGCCGAGTTGTATGCTGGCGAAAGCCTGCTGCCGGAGTAAGCCATGCTGCTGCGTTTTACCAAGATGCACGGGCTGGGCAATGATTTCATGGTCCTCGACCTGGTCAGCCAGCACGCGCATATCCTGCCCAAACACGCCAAACAGTGGGGCGACCGGCATACCGGCATTGGTTTCGACCAATTGCTGCTCGTCGAGGCGCCCAGCAACCCGGAGGTGGATTTCCGTTATCGGATCTTCAACTCCGACGGCTCCGAAGTGGAACAGTGCGGCAACGGCGCGCGCTGCTTCGCACGCTTTGTGCTGGACAAACGCCTGACCGCCAAGCGCCAGATCCGCGTCGAAACCAAGAGCGGCGTGATCGAGCTGGATATTCGCAGCGACGGCCAGATCAGCGTCAACATGGGCGCCCCCCGCCTGGTGCCGGCGGATATTCCGTTCCAGGCCACCGAGCAAGCTGCGAGCTATGCGCTGGACGTCGACGGCAAAAACGTCGACATCGCCGCCGTGTCCATGGGCAACCCCCATGCGGTACTGCGGGTCAACGACATCAACAACGCGCCCGTGCATGAATTGGGGCCCAAGATCGAACACCACCCGCGCTTTCCGGCACGGGTCAACGTGGGCTTCCTGCAGGTGATCGACCGTTCCCGCGCGCAATTGCGCGTGTGGGAGCGCGGCGCCGGCGAAACCCAGGCCTGCGGCACCGGTGCTTGCGCCGCTGCCGTGGCCGCGATCAGCCAGGGGTGGATGGATTCGCCCCTATTGATCGACCTGCCCGGTGGACGCCTGTCCATCGAATGGGCAGGCCCTGGCCACCCGGTACTGATGACCGGGCCGGCCTCGCGTGTATACGAAGGACAGGTCCGTCTATGAGTGAGCCAAGCTAATGACCGATAAGCCTCAAGTACCCGCCCAAGCAACCCCAAGCGAAAGTCTGGAGGCCGCTGCTGTCGCGGCGTACCTTGAGGCTAATCCGGACTTCTTCGTCGAGCACGAAGAACTGCTGCCGGCCCTGCGCATCCCCCACCAGCGCGGCGACACCGTGTCGCTGGTGGAGCGGCAGATGAAGATCCTGCGCGAGCGCAACATCGAAATGCGCCACCGGCTCTCGCAGCTGATGGATGTCGCCCGTGACAACGACCGCCTGTTCGACAAGACCCGCCGCCTGATCCTTACCCTGATGGACGCCACCAGCCTGGAAGAAACGGTGATCGCTGTGGAAGACAGCCTGCGCCAGGACTTCCAGGTGCCCTTTGTCAGCCTGATCCTGTTCAGCGACAACCCGATGCCGGTGGGCCGCTGGGTCAGCGGCAGCGACGCACAGACCGCCATCGGCGGCTTGTTGTCCGAAGGCAAGACCATCAGCGGCACCTTGCGCGAGCATGAACTGGACTTCCTGTTCGGTGCCGAACAGCGCAAGCAGATCGGCTCGACCGCCGTGGTCGCCCTCAGCCATCAAGGCCTGCACGGCGTACTGGCAATCGCCAGCCGGGATCCTGCGCACTACAAAAGCTCGGTGGGCACCTTGTTCCTGACCTACATCGCCGAAGTGCTGGGCCGCGTACTGCCACGCTTCACCACCGCCCTGCGCGCGGTACGCTAGCCATGGAACGGCAACTGGACGCTTACTGCGCTCACCTGCGCAATGAGCGCCAGGTGTCGCCCCATACTTTGGAAGCCTATCGACGGGACTTGAACAAGGTGCTGGCGTACTGCGAAAAACAGCAGATCACCAGCTGGAAGGCCCTGGATATCCAGAGCCTGCGCAGCCTGGTCGCGCGCCTGCACCAGGCGGGCCAATCCTCGCGCAGCCTGTCGCGCCTGCTGTCGGCGGTACGCGGCCTCTACCACTACCTGAACCGTGAAGGCCTGTGCGACCACGACCCGGCCAACGGTCTGTCGCCGCCCAAAGGCGAGCGGCGCCTGCCCAAGACCCTGGACACCGACCGCGCCCTGCAACTGCTGGACGGTGCGGTGGAGGACGACTTCCTCGCCCACCGCGATCAGGCGATCCTCGAACTGTTCTATTCATCGGGCCTGCGCCTGTCGGAGCTTACCGGCCTGAACCTGGACCAGTTGGACCTGGCGGACGGCCTGGTGCAAGTGCTCGGCAAGGGCAGCAAGACCCGCGTGCTGCCGGTGGGCAGGAAGGCGCGTGAGGCCTTGCAACTGTGGCTGCCACTGCGCCTTCTGACCAACCCGGCAGACGATGCGGTGTTTGTCAGCCAGCAAGGCCGACGGCTTGGGCCACGGGCCATTCAGGTGCGGGTCAAGGCTGCCGGCGAACGCGAACTGGGGCAGAACCTGCACCCGCATATGCTGCGGCACTCCTTTGCCAGCCATATGCTCGAATCGTCCCAGGACCTGCGCGCCGTGCAGGAACTGCTCGGCCACTCCGACATCAAGACCACGCAGATCTATACCCATCTGGACTTCCAACACCTGGCAACGGTGTACGACAGCGCCCATCCACGGGCCAAACGCATCAAGGGCGGCGACTCATGAGTATCAAGCTGATCACCTTCGACCTGGACGACACACTCTGGGACAACGTACCCGTCATCATCAGCGCCGAAGCGTCGATGCGTGAATGGCTGGCCACCCATGCGTCCAAGGTCGGCGACCTGCCGCTTGAGCATTTCGCCAGCCTGCGCCAGCAAGTGTTGCAGCGTCATCCGGAACTCAAGCACCGTATCAGCGTGTTGCGCCACCGCGTGCTGATGCACGCCTTTGAAGAGGCCGGTTACCCACAGCCCCAGGCCACGGAAATGGCCGATGTGTGCTTTGAAGCGTTCATTCACGCGCGGCATCAGATCAGCGTGTTCCCCGAGGCCGAGCCGATGCTGAAAGCGCTGCGCCAGCACTTTCTGCTGGGGGTTATCACCAATGGCAATGCCGATGTGCAGCGGGTGGGCCTGGCGGACTACTTCCACTTTGCCCTGCGCGCTGAAGATATCGGCATTGCCAAGCCGGATGCGCGCCTGTTTCAAGAAGCGTTGCAGCGCGGCGGCGTGGACGCCGATGCGGCGGTACATATCGGCGACCACCCGGGCGATGACATTGCCGGCGCACAAGCGGCGGGGCTGCGGGCGGTGTGGTTCAACCCGACGGGTAAGGTGTGGGAAGGAGACAAACATCCAGATGCACAGATCCGCACCCTGAAGGAGTTGCCGCCGCTGCTGCGTAGTTGGCAGTAACGCTATTGCAGCAACACTGAAGATCAAAATGTGGGAGGGGGCTTGCCCCCGATAGCGGTGTATCAGTCACCTGATGTACTGGCTGACCCACTGCCATCGGGGGCAAGCCCCCTCCCACATTTGATCCGCAGTAGCTTGGAGGAATTTATTCCAGGCATGAAAAAGCCCGCAGCGACGGCGGGCTTTTCCTACAAGCGGGTGACTGACCTCAGATAGGTCGGCTGCCGTACTTGTTGTCTGGCTTCTTAGGTGGGTCTGCCACCACATTGGCCTCGACTTCCTGCACTTTGCCGCCTTTGGCGAGGAATTCTTCCATCGCACGGGCCAGCGCATCGCGCTCTTTGTTCTTGGCCTCAACACTCGGCAGTTCGTCTACCGACACGGCAGCCTTGGCCTTGCCCTTGGCAGCAGGAGCAGGCGCATCATCGCCACCGTCGTCGTCAGCAACGTCTTCCGCCGCCGCTTCAAGACCTTCTTCGGTGTCGTCTTCGTCACCTACTTCGAGTTCGTCGTTTTCCAGATCATCGTCGCTCATGTTCTACCTCATGACTTGCGAAAAGCAGATTAGTTATAGCCCAGCTTCGCCCTCTGTCGAGGTTGCCGGAAAAAATCAACGTCCACTGGTTAACCAGTGGCTTATGCCCCATCACCGTGCAGAGTGGCGAGGACTTTACGAGCACCGCCATGATCACGGTGCTCGCCCAGATAAACACCTTGCCAGGTCCCCATCGCCAAGCGGCCGGCCTTCACCGGCAAACTCAGCTGGCAGCCCAGGAGGCTGGCCTTGAAGTGCGCCGGCAGATCATCCGGGCCTTCGTCGTTGTGCTCCAGTCCTGCCTGGCCTTGCGGCACCAGTGAATTGAAGAAACGCTCGAAGTCACGGCGAACCGCCGGGTCGGCATTCTCGTTGACCGTCAACGAGGCCGAGGTGTGCTGCAGCCACAAATGCAACAGGCCTACGCGACAAGCCTTCAACTCAGGCAAGCCGGCCAGTAACTCGTCTGTCACCAGGTGAAAGCCCCGGGGCTTGGCCCGCAGGGTAATCAGGGTCTGTTGCCACATACAGTTCTCCGCCCATCGGCGCGCATTCTAGCGCGCTCTGGGAAAAAACAAAGTGCCGAATACGCCCACGTGCCTGTAAGACATTCGCATGCCTGAAAGTACCGCGTGCGCCCGCTCACAAACTGGGTACAAAAACCGTTACCGCGTCTTACCACTGACAAACGCCAGGCAAAAAAATGCCCGGCAAGCCGGGCATCTTTTTTTCGCATACTTACAAGTTGTAGCCGCGTTCGTTGTGTTGTGCCAGGTCGAGGCCGACCGCCTCTTCTTCCTCGGTAACCCGCAGGCCCATGACCATGTCCAGCACCTTGAGGATGATGAAGGTCACGATAGCCGTGTAGATCACGGTGAAGCCGACGCCTTTGCACTGGATCCAGACTTGGGCCGCAATGTCGGTCACAGTGCCGAAGCCGCCCAGAGCAGGGGCTGCGAACACACCGGTAAGGATCGCACCAACGATGCCGCCGATACCGTGCACGCCGAACGCGTCCAGGGAGTCGTCGTAGCCCAGCTTGCGCTTGAGGCTGGTGGCGCAGAAGAAGCAGACCACACCGGCCACCAGGCCGATCACCAAGGCGCCCATCGGGCCTACGGTGCCAGCGGCCGGGGTAACGGCAACCAGGCCGGCAACCACACCCGAGGCGATGCCCAGTGCGCTTGGCTTACCGTGGGTGATCCACTCGGCGAACATCCAGCCCAGTGCCGCAGCGGCGGTGGCGATCTGAGTCACCAGCATCGCCATGCCGGCGGTGCCGTTGGCGGCAGCCGCAGAACCTGCGTTGAAGCCGAACCAGCCGATCCACAGCATGGCCGCGCCCACCAGGGTGTAACCCAGGTTATGAGGTGCCATCGGGGTAGTCGGGAAGCCTTTGCGCTTGCCGAGCACGATGCACGCCACCAGGCCAGCCACACCGGCGTTGATGTGCACCACGGTGCCGCCAGCGAAGTCCAGCACGCCCCAGTCCCACATCAGGCCGCCGTTGCCGCTCCAGACCATGTGCGCGATCGGTGCATAGACCAGGGTGAACCAGATGCCCATGAAAATCAGCATCGCGGAGAACTTCATACGCTCAGCGAACGCACCGACGATCAGCGCCGGGGTGATGATAGCGAAGGTCATCTGGAAGGTGATGAACACAGCTTCCGGGAACAGCGCCGCAGGCCCAGTGATGCTGGCCGGGGTGACACCTGCCAGGAACGCCTTGCCCATGCCGCCGAAGAAGGAGTTGAAGTTGACCACACCCTGTTCCATACCGGTGGTATCGAACGCGATGCTGTAACCGTAGACGACCCAGAGAATGCTGATCAGGCCAGTGATGGCGAAGCACTGCATCATCACCGACAGAATATTTTTGGAGCGGACCATGCCGCCGTAGAACAGCGCCAGGCCAGGGATGGTCATGAACAGCACCAGTGCGGTGGCCGTCAGCATCCATGCGGTGTCGCCGGAATTGAGGACTGGAGCAGCCACTTCGTCTGCCGCCATGGCCAGGCTTGGCATTACGATGGACAACAGGGCTCCGAGCCCTGCGAATTTACGCAGAGTCATATTGTTTTCTCCTGGGGCGTTGGGGTTTGGCGGCTTAGATTGCGTCGGTATCGGTTTCGCCGGTACGGATGCGAATAGCCTGTTCCAGATTGACCACGAAGATCTTGCCGTCACCGATCTTGCCGGTGTTGGCGGCCTTGGTTATCGCCTCGATAACCCGATCAAGATCCTTGTCGTCAATGGCGACATCAATCTTCACCTTAGGCAGGAAGTCGACCACGTATTCCGCGCCGCGATACAGCTCGGTGTGACCCTTCTGCCGACCGAAGCCTTTGACCTCAGTAACGGTAATGCCCTGCACGCCGATCTCGGACAACGACTCGCGTACATCGTCCAACTTGAACGGCTTGATGATGGCAGTGACTAGCTTCATGAAAACTCTCTCCCGAATTGGTGGACTTGCCCCAGGAAAACAAACCCGTCTCAAGTCTAAGCGCAGTGCCTGGCTTTGTAACGCGTCGTCGCAGGCAGTTGCCTTGGCGACGCCCGCGAACCACTGGTGACGAAACCTGTACCCCTGATCCGTCGGCGCACTGCATTCGTCACAGCGACTGCATCAGTGCATGGGTCATGATCGTCTAAGCAGAAACCTTGCCAGCTCCGTAAAAATCACTGAAATCAGTCCTTTGCCCACTTATGCCCACCGGTGGGGCGGGTTGGCAGCGCCAATGCGCACGAAAACAGTGCGCCACTGCCCGGCTCAATGCGCGAAAAGCGTGCGCACCGGGTCGTGAAAAAGACTATAGACGCTGCGTGATACACTGCCCGCCAACAGTTTTTCCGGAATGTTTCCCATGCTCGCGCCCAAAGACCTCCTCGATGCCCTCAGCGGCCACGCCTCTCGCCTGTTCAGCGGCGACACCCCGCTGCCCCGCAACGAAATCGAAAGCCAGTTCAAGGCGCTGCTGCAGAGTGGCTTCAGCAAACTCGATCTGGTGAGCCGCGAGGAGTTCGATAGCCAGATGGTCGTGCTGGCCCGCACCCGTGCGCGCCTGGAGAGCCTGGAGGCCAAGGTCGCTGAGCTGGAAGCACGGTTGACGCCTACGGCTGAATAAACGCGGTCAATGTGGGAGGGGGCTTGCCCCCGATGAGGGAGTGTCAGTCACAGAAAATATTGACTGACACACCGCCATCGGGAGCAAGCCCCCTCCCACATATGATTTGCATTGCCACACGGATACGTTCTGTAAAACCTCCCCCGCGTCGCTCTTCCCCACCTCGTCTACCCTTGAAAAACCGCAGGAAGCGGCCCTCCCCCTCAAGGAACGAGCATGTCCCTCGCCATCGTCCACAGCCGCGCCCAAATTGGCGTCGAAGCCCCTGCCGTCACCGTTGAAGTGCATATGGCCAATGGTCTGCCGTCCCTCACGCTGGTGGGCCTGCCCGAAACCGCGGTCAAGGAAAGCAAGGACCGCGTGCGCAGCGCCATTCTCAACTCGGCCCTGCAATACCCCTCACGGCGCATCACCCTCAACCTCGCGCCCGCCGACCTGCCCAAGGACGGCGGGCGTTTTGACCTGGCGATTGCCCTGGGCATTCTGGCGGCGAGCGTGCAGGTGCCGGCGCTGATGCTCGACGACGTGGAGTGCCTGGGCGAGCTGGCGCTGTCCGGCGCAGTGCGGGCGGTGAAAGGCGTGTTGCCGGCCGCGCTGGCGGCGCGCAAGGCCGGGCGCACGGTGATAGTGCCCAGGGCCAATGCCGAGGAAGCGTGCCTGGCGTCGGGATTGAAGGTGATCGCGGTGGATCACTTGCTGCAAGTGGTGGCGCACCTGAACGGGCTAGTGCCGATTGAGCCTTACAAGTCCGACGGTTTGCTGTACTTGAACAAGCCGTACCCGGACCTGAGTGAAGTGCAGGGGCAATCAGGCGCCAAGCGCGCGTTGCTGATTGCCGCCGCCGGAGCGCATAACCTGCTGTTCAGCGGCCCACCGGGCACCGGCAAGACCTTGCTCGCCAGCCGCCTGCCGGGGTTGTTGCCGCCACTGAGCGAGCAGGAAGCGCTTGAAGTCGCGGCGATTCAGTCCGTGGTCAGCCTGGCGCCGTTAAGCCATTGGCCGCACCGCCCGTTTCGCCAGCCGCACCATTCCGCATCAGGCCCGGCGCTGGTGGGCGGCGGGTCGAAACCGCAGCCGGGGGAAATCACCCTCGCCCATCATGGGGTGTTGTTTCTGGATGAGTTGCCGGAATTTGATCGCAAGGTCCTCGAAGTGCTGCGTGAGCCACTGGAGTCAGGGCATATCGTGATTGCCCGGGCGCGCGACCGTGTGAGTTTCCCCGCGCGCTTTCAGTTGGTCGCGGCAATGAACCCCTGCCCGTGCGGTTACCTGGGCGAACCCAGCGGGCGTTGTCGTTGTACGCCGGAGCAGATCCAGCGCTATCGCAACAAGCTATCCGGGCCGTTGCTGGACCGCATTGACCTGCACCTGACCGTAGCCCGCGAAACCACTGCGTTGAACCCGACCCAAGCGGCTGGGGATAACACTGCCAAAGCCTCGGCAGAGGTCGCCCAAGCCAGGGAGCGCCAGCTACGACGTCAGGGTTGTGCGAATGCTTTTCTGGACCTGCCGGGGCTACGCCAGCACTGCAAACTGACGAAAGTCGATGAAGGCTGGCTGGAGACTGCCTGCGAAAGGCTGACGCTGTCGCTGCGCGCGGCCCACCGGCTGCTCAAGGTGGCACGCACCCTGGCGGACCTGGATCAGGTGGACAACATCACACGCAACCACCTGAAGGAGGCCTTGCAATACCGCCCAGCGGCAATAACTTGAACCTAAAGCAGGTCCAAATGTGGGAGGGCCGGTGCGACGATTCGACTTGCCCTCGATGGCGGAGGCTCAGTCACCCATCAATTGACTGATATACCGCTATCGGGGGCAACCTCCCTCCCACATTGACTCAGCTATGCCTGGAAGACCGGTTTTCAGCGGAAGCGATCCACCTCATGGCGCAAGCCTGCCGCCAGCGTTTCCAGTTCCTTGGCCGTGATCGCCAGGTTGGACACCACTTCGCGCTGCTCACTGTTGGCCAGCGCGATGCTTTGCAGGTTGCTGCTGAGCAAGGTGGCGGTGCTGCTCTGCTCCTGGGTCGCGGTGGTGATCGCCGCGAATTGCTGACCGGCCGAGCGGCTTTGCTCGTCGATACGCGCCAGGGCCGACGCCACATCGGCGTTGCGCGACAGGCCTTCCTGCATCAGCACATTGCCGTGCTCCATGGTGCTGATCGCGTTGCCGGTTTCCTTCTGGATGCTCTGGATCATCCCGGAAATTTCATCGGTCGCCTCGCGGGTACGCGACGCCAGGTTACGCACCTCGTCGGCCACCACGGCAAAACCACGGCCCTGCTCACCGGCGCGGGCGGCTTCGATGGCGGCGTTGAGCGCCAGCAGGTTGGTCTGTTCGGCAATCGACGTAATCACGCCGACGATGCCGCCGATTTCCTGGGAGCGCTGGCCGAGGGTGTTGATCACCGTGGCGGTGCTGTTCAGCGCTGCCGCAATATGCTCCAGCGACGACGACGCTTCTTGCATCGAGTTGCGGCCGATGCGGGTTTGCTGGGCGTTTTCCTGGGCCAGGCGCTCGGTGCTGCCCATGTTATCGGCGATGTTCAACGAGGTGGCGCTGAACTCTTCCACCGCGCCGGCCATGCTGGTGATCTCGCCGGACTGCTGCTCCATGCCTTCATAGGCGCCACCCGACAAACCGGACAGCGCCTGGGCACGACTGTTGACCTCTCCGGCGGCCTTGCGGATGTGCGAAACCATGGTCGACAGCGCTTCCCCCATCTGGTTGAAGCTGCGGGCCAGTTGGCCGATCTCGTCATGGCTGGACACATTCAGACGTGCGCTCAAGTCACCCGCACCCAGGGCTTCGGCCTGGCGCACCAAGTCACTCAGCGGCTGCAATTTGCTGCGCAGCAGCCAGACTGTGGCACCGACTGCCAGCAACATCGCCAGCACGCTGCCGATCACCAGGCGAATACCGACCGACCAGGTAACCGCGCGGATCTCGGCTTTCGGCATGCTCGCGACCACCGCCCACGGGCCACCGTCGAACGGCACCGAAACGCTGTAGAAGTCTTCGTTCTTGTCGCTCCAGAAGTGGCCTTTGCCCGGGGTCTTGGCCAGATCCAGCATCACTGGAACCGACTGATCCAACGCCTGCACACCGGCCGGCGCCACCAGCCAGCGTTTCTGCTCGTCGAGCAACGCCAGGGAGCCGGTCTGGCCGATGCGGAAGCGCTTGAGGTTTTCAAACTGAGCGGCCTGCGCGTCGGTGTAGTCAAAACCGATGAACAGCACGGCAATCACTTTGCCGCTGCTGTCCCGAACGGGGCTGTACTGGGTCATGTAGGAGCGATCGAACAAAACGGCGCGCCCGATATACGCCTGGCCACCGAGCACACGCTGGTAGGCCGGGCCCTGGCGGTCAAGCACAGTGCCAATGGCACGGCTGCCGTCCTGCTTGGTCAGGGACGTACTGACGCGAATGAAGTCCTCACCGCTGCGCACAAACACGGTGGCCACGCCGCCGGACATCTGCTTGAACTCGTCAACTTCGGTGAAGTTGTTGTTGAGCACTTCGCTGCCCAGCAGCAGGCTCGGCGTCTGCACCCCGGCCACGGTGACCAGTTGATCGGCCTGCACACTCAAACCGGCGCTGAAGCGCTTTTCAAACAATCCAGTCAGGCGCTGCGTACTCTCGCGCAACGTGCTGTGGAACGTATTGAGTTGGTCGGCGAGCAAACGTGCTTCGCTGGCCAGGTGCTCCTCGCGGGTGTCGAGGTTGGCGGAGTCGAGGGAACGCAAGGCGAAAACGGTACTGCCGCCGATGGCGACAGCCAGAATCACGGCTAATGCGAGGCCTAACTGGGAGGCAATCCGGGCGCGAGGTTGAGACATGAGGGCTCCTGGCCGAGGCCAGGATCATCCTGATCTCATAGCGCTGCTCGGCAAATTATCTGGTGGGTAGCGTTGGTGCACGATGGTTCCAACACACCTACTTCGGCGGCGCGAGGCAATACTTGAGCGGCTTACAGGGGTATCACGCAAACGATTGCATTGCGGGCCTGGGTTCTTTCAATCCAGGTGCTCTACCGCGGGCAAAACCATGGCCTTCACTTCGCTCTGAAGAAAGTCCGCCAGGCGGCGCAGGCGCTCACCGCCGGGGCGGGTCTTGGGCCACACCAGGTAATAACTTTCCCCGCTGGCGACAGCGGTAGGCCACGGCAGGCTAAGCCGCCCCTGCGCCACGTCTTCGGCCACCATCAGCAGGTCGCCCATGGACACACCGTAGCCGCGCGCGGCGGCGATCATGCCCAGTTCGAGGGTGTCGAACACCTGCCCGCCCTTGAGCGACACCTGGGAGGACAACCCCATGCGCTCCAGCCAGTTGCGCCAGTCCCTGCGGTCAGGCGTGGGGTGCAACAACTCGGCGCTGGCCAGACGGTTCACGTCCCAGGGGCCGTCGCTCAACAGGTTCGGCGCGCCGACCGGTATCAACAGCTCGGGGAACAGGTAGCTGGCCTCCCAATCCGCCGGAAAGTGCCCGTAGCTCAACAGCACTGCACAGTCGAACGGCTCCTGGTTGAAGTCCACTTCGTCCACGCTCATCCAGGCACTGGTCAGTTGCACCTCATTGCCCGGCTGCAAATGCCGGAAGCGGCTGAGCCGCGCCAACAACCAGCGCATGGTCAACGTGGACGGCGCTTTCATGCGCAAGATGTCGTCTTCGGCGTTCAGGGTATGGCAGGCGCGCTCCAGCGCGGCGAACCCTTCGCGCACGCCGGGTAACAGCAGCCGTGCGGCTTCGGTGAGCTGCAAGTTGCGCCCGCTGCGCTGAAACAGGCGGCAGGCGAAATGCTCTTCGAGTGTGCGGATATGTCGGCTCACCGCACTTTGGGTGATCGACAGTTCTTCGGCCGCGCGGGTAAACGAGTTATGCCGGGAGGCGGCTTCAAAGGCACGCAGGGCATAAAGCGGTGGAAGACGGCGGGACATTGGGAAAGCTCCGACAGCGCAATTTTGAAACCCTACCAGAATCGCAATCGCATGAGTTTTAATCATGCAAGCAATCGCTTTTATCCCTTTGTGCATTCAGCGCAGAGCGCCGAGAATCAACCCTCCCCCAACCCTCAGACATTTCGAGAGTGATGATCATGCAGCATCCGGCGCGTACCGAACTCTGGGCCATTCTGCGGCTGTCAGGGCCGCTGATTGCCTCGCAGTTGGCGCACATGCTGATGGTGCTGACCGACACTCTCATGATGGCCCGCCTGAGCCCCCAGGCCCTGGCCGGCGGCGGGCTGGGCGCGGCGAGCTATTCGTTTGTGTCGATCTTCTGCATCGGTGTGATCGCCGCCGTGGGCACCCTGGTTGCGATTCGTCAGGGCGCAGGCGATATCAAAGGTGCCACGCGCCTGACGCAAGCCGGGCTGTGGCTGGCATGGTTGATGGCCCTGGCGGCGGCGCTGCTGTTGTGGAACCTCAAGCCGGTGTTGCTGATGTTCGGCCAGACCCCAGCCAACGTGCACTCGGCAGGGCAATTTCTGACGATGCTGCCCTTCGCGTTGCCGGGCTTCCTGAGCTTCATGGCGTTGCGCGGCTTCACCAGCGCGATTGGCAAGGCCAAGCCAGTGATGGTGATCAGCCTCGGCGGCGCGGTGGCTAACTACCTGCTCAACCATGCGCTGATCGAAGGCATGTTCGGCCTGCCGAAACTCGGCCTGATGGGCATAGGCCTGGTCACGGCGATAGTGGCCAATGGCATGGCGCTGGCGTTGATGGGGTACATCCACCTCAACCGCGCCTACGCCGCCTACCCGCTGAGTACCGGCCTGCTGCGTCTCGACACCCGGTACTTGCGCGAATTATGGCGCCTGGGCCTGCCGATTGGCGGCACTTATGCGGTCGAAGTCGGCTTGTTTGCCTTCGCGGCGCTGTGCATGGGCACGCTGGGCAGTACGCAATTGGCGGCGCATCAGATCGCGCTGCAGATCGTGTCAGTGGCGTTTATGGTGCCGGCGGGAATGTCCTACGCGGTGACCATGCGCATCGGCCAGCATTACGGCGCCGGGCACCTGTTGCAGGCGCGCCTGGCCGGGCGCGTGGGGATTGGATTTGGTGCAACGGTGATGTTGGGGTTTGCCGTCATCCTGTGGCTGTTTTCCGACCCGTTGATCGGATTGTTCCTCGACCATAACGACCCGGCATTCCACGACGTGATCGTCCTGGCCGTGAGCCTGTTGGCCGTGGCGGCCTGGTTCGAGCTGTTCGACGGCGTGCAGACTATCGCCATGGGCTGTATCCGTGGGCTCAAGGACGCCAAGACCACGTTTCTGGTGGGGCTCGGTTGTTATTGGCTGATTGGTGCGCCGTCCGCGTGGTTGATGGCGTTTACCCTGGGCTGGGGGCCGACCGGTGTGTGGTGGGGGCTGGCGCTGGGCCTGGCCTGTGCGGCGGTGAGCCTGACCTGGGCGTTTGAGGCGAAGATGAAGCGCATGATTCGGCAAGAGCCTGACATTCAAGCTGCGTTTCAGGCTGCCCAAACAGAGTAGGTGCTCTGCTCGGTCAAACAATGTGGGAGGGGGCTTGCTCTCGATAGCTGAGTGTCAGTCACTGCATCTGGTGACTGACCCACTGCCATCGGGAGCAAGCCCCCTCCCACATTTGATTGGGTTTGCAGATCAGCCCAGCAGCGCCTGCTGGCTTTTGCCGAGTGTCAGGTATTGAACCAACTCCGGCAGCGGCAATGGCTTGCTGATCAGATATCCCTGGGCCTGGTCGCAGCCAAACAGTCTCAGCAAGGCAAGCTGCTCAGAGGTTTCCACACCTTCGGCCACTACCTCCAGGTTGAGGTTATGGGCCAGGTTGATCATCGCGTGCACCAGCTTGCGGTTCTCTTCGCGCTCTTCCATGCCGCCGACAAAGCTCTTGTCGATCTTGAGCAACGCAATCGGCAGGCTATTAAGGTGCACGAACGAGGAGAAACCGGTGCCGAAGTCATCCAGGGAAAACCGCACGCCCAAGCGACCGAGGGCGTCCATGGTCTGCTTGACCAGGTCGCTGCGGCGCATCACGGCGGTTTCGGTGAGTTCGAACTCCAGCCATTGCGCTTCCACGCCCCGCTCGGCAATCAGCCGGCTCAGGGTGGACAGCAACTGGCTGTCCTGGAACTGACGGAACGACAGGTTGACCGCCATGTGCAACGGCGGCAGGCCGCGCTCGCGCAGGTCTTGCATGTCGCGCAGGGCTCGGGAGATCACCCAGTAACCCAACGGCACAATCAAGCCGCTTTGCTCGGCCAGGGGCACGAACTCGCTGGGCGGCAACAGCCCACGCTCGCCGTGGCGCCAGCGCACCAACGCTTCCAGGCCGACGATATGACCGTCATTGAGGTCCAGGCGCGGCTGGTAATGCAGCTCCATTTCGTCACGGCGCAGGGCGCGGCGCAGCTCGGTTTCCAGGTCGGCCAGGCTGCGTGCGTTGCGGTTGATGCGTTCGTTGAAGATATGAAAGGTGCAGCCCTGGGTGCTCTTGGCTTGCTGCATGGCGATATGGGCGTGCCACATCAGCGGGTCGGCGCCGGCACGAGCACGGGCATGCGCGACCCCCAGGCTGCAGCCGATCAGCAGGCTTTCGCCGTCCACCCAGTAGGGTTCGGCCATTACTTCGGTGATGCGCTCGGCCATCCATTCGGCGCGCTGAGGCGCGCGGCGGGTGTCGATCAGCAGGGCAAATTCGTCGCTGCCCAGGCGCGCCAATTGGTCCCCGGCCTCAAGCTGGTTCTTGAGCCGCGAGACCACTTGCAGGATCAACCGATCACCGGCCTGGTGACCGAGGGCATCGTTGGCATGGCGAAAGTTATCGAGGTCCAGATGGCCGAGGGCCAGGCCGCGGCCTTCGTTGTCGGCCAGCCGCGCGGCCAGCAGGGTCTGGAAGCCCTGGCGGTTGGCGATACCGGTGAGCGGGTCTTGCTCGGCCAGGCGTTGCAGGGTGTTTTCCAGCAGGCCCCGCTCGCGCACATGGCGCAGGCAGCGGCGCAGGGTATGGGTGTCCAATCCGTCACGGACCAGCCAATCGCTGACGCCCAGCGGCGAAACCAGCGGCTCCTGCTCCAACAGCAACACACACGGCAGGCTGCAACGGCCGGGGCCGGGTTGCAGGCTGGGGGTGGTCAACAGCACGGCGCTGTGGTCGTCATCGAACAGACGACTCACCGAGTCCCAGTTGGGTGCACTGATCAGCACAGCCCCATCGCCCATCGGCGCCAGGCACTCGCGCAACAACGCTGCCCACTCAGGCATATCGGCCAGTAGCAGCAAACGCAAGGGTTCGACAGGCGTAGACAAGCTAGCTCCCTAGACTCTGCAAGATTTCGTTGGCGGCGGGCATTATGACGTGCGGCCTGATAATCACCAATGATAGGGGTTATCAAATACGCAAAGTGTAAACATTAGTCTCAAACAACCCCGACATCCTGCGGCAAACTATCAAAAGCGGCAAATTTAGATCGAGTGGTACGTCACACTGTCGTTCTGAGGAAGCAGAATCCTGCCAGCCTGTTAAAATGCCCGCCCTTTTGAATAACGACTCCCTGAATTCCGTATGTCCCGACTCAATCCCCGGCAGCAAGAAGCCGTGAACTACGTCGGCGGCCCTCTATTGGTGCTCGCCGGTGCCGGCTCCGGCAAGACCAGCGTGATCACCCGCAAGATCGCGCACTTGATCCAGAGCTGCGGCATCCGCGCTCAGTACATCGTCGCCATGACCTTTACCAACAAGGCCGCGCGAGAAATGAAAGAGCGTGTCGGCACCCTGCTCAAGGGTGGCGAAGGCCGTGGCCTCACCGTGTGCACCTTCCACAACCTGGGGCTGAACATCATCCGCAAGGAGCATGTGCGGCTGGGCTACAAGCCGGGCTTCTCGATCTTCGACGAGACCGACGTCAAAGCCCTGATGACCGACATCATGCAAAAGGAGTACGCCGGCGACGACGGCGTGGACGAGATCAAGAACATGATCGGCTCGTGGAAAAACGACCTGATCCTGCCCGCCGAAGCCCTGGAAGCCGCGCGCAACCCCAAGGAGCAGACCGCCGCCATCGTCTACACCCATTACCAGCGCACGCTCAAGGCGTTCAACGCGGTGGACTTCGACGACCTGATCCTGCTGCCGGTCAAGCTGTTCCAAGAGCACAAAGACATCCTCGAGAAGTGGCAGAACAAGGTCCGCTACCTGCTCGTGGATGAGTACCAGGACACCAACGCCAGCCAATACTTGCTGGTGAAGCTGCTGATCGGCACGCGCAACCAGTTCACCGTGGTGGGCGACGACGACCAGTCGATCTACGCCTGGCGCGGCGCCCGCCCGGAAAACCTGATGCTGCTCAAGGACGACTACCCGTCCTTGAAAGTGGTGATGCTGGAGCAAAACTACCGCTCCACCAGCCGCATCCTGCGTTGCGCCAACGTGCTGATCTCGAACAACCCCCACGAGTTTGAAAAACAACTGTGGAGCGAAATGGGCCACGGCGATGAGATCCGCGTGATCCGCTGCCGCAACGAAGATGCCGAAGCCGAGCGCGTGGCGGTCGAATTGCTGACGCTGCACCTGCGCACCGACCGGCCCTACAGCGACTTTGCGATCCTGTATCGCGGCAACTATCAGGCAAAGCTGATCGAGCTCAAGTTGCAGCACCATCAGATCCCCTATCGCCTGTCGGGCGGCAACAGCTTTTTCGGACGCCAGGAAGTAAAAGACCTGATGGCCTACTTCCGGCTGATCGTGAACCCGGACGACGACAACGCCTTCCTGCGGGTGATCAACGTCCCACGCCGGGAAATCGGTTCGACTACCCTGGAAAAGCTTGGCAACTACGCCACCGAACGCAAAATCTCGATGTACGCCGCCACCGATGAAATCGGCCTGGGCGAACACCTCGATACGCGCTTCACCGATCGCCTGTCGCGCTTCAAGCGCTTCATGGACAAGGTGCGCGAGCAGTGCGCCGGCGAAGACCCGATCAGCGCCCTGCGCAGCATGGTCATGGACATCGACTATGAAAACTGGCTGCGCACCAACAGCTCCAGCGACAAGGCTGCGGATTACCGCATGGGCAACGTCTGGTTCCTGATCGAAGCGCTGAAGAACACCCTGGAAAAAGACGAAGACGGCGAAATGACCGTCGAAGACGCTATCGGCAAGCTGGTGCTGCGCGACATGCTCGAGCGCCAGCAGGAAGAGGAAGACGGCGCCGAAGGGGTGCAAATGATGACCTTGCATGCGTCCAAGGGCCTGGAATTCCCCTACGTGTTCATCATGGGCATGGAAGAGGAAATCCTCCCGCACCGCTCCAGTATCGAAGCCGACACCATCGAGGAAGAACGCCGCCTGGCCTACGTGGGCATTACCCGCGCGCGTCAGACCCTGGCCTTCACCTTCGCCGCCAAGCGCAAGCAATACGGCGAAATCATCGATTGTGCCCCCAGCCGGTTCCTGGACGAGCTACCGCCGGACGATCTGGCCTGGGAAGGCAATGACGACACCCCCACCGAGGTGAAAGCAGTTCGCGGCAACACCGCCCTGGCGGATATACGCGCGATGTTAAAGCGCTAGAATCGACTACTTTTTAATCTACTTTCGGCGCACAACGCGCCATTAGAGGAAGCTTTCCGTGGAAGCACTGCACAAGAAAATTCGCGAAGAAGGCATCGTGCTTTCCGATCAGGTACTCAAGGTCGACGCCTTTTTGAACCACCAGATCGACCCGGCGCTGATGAAGCTGATCGGCGACGAATTCGCCGCGCTGTTCAAGGATTCGGGGATCACCAAGATCGTCACCATCGAAGCCTCTGGCATCGCGCCGGCAATCATGACCGGCCTGAACCTCGGCGTGCCGGTGATCTTCGCCCGCAAGCAGCAATCGCTGACCCTGACTGAAAACCTGCTGTCGGCAACGGTGTACTCCTTCACCAAGAAAACCGAAAGCACCGTGGCCATCTCCCCGCGCCACCTCACCAGCAGCGACCGCGTGCTGGTGATCGACGACTTCCTCGCCAACGGCAAGGCGTCCCAGGCGCTGATCTCGATCATCAAGCAGGCTGGCGCGACCGTTGCCGGTTTGGGGATTGTGATCGAGAAGTCGTTCCAGGGTGGCCGTGCGGAGCTGGACGCGCAGGGTTATCGGGTTGAGTCGCTGGCGCGGGTGAAGTCGCTGGCGGGTGGTGTAGTCACCTTCATCGAGTAATCGCGATTCAAAATGTGGGAGGGGGCTTGCCCCCTCCCACATTTGGTTTTGTGTTGATTGTTAGTGCGTGGTGGCCTGGAGGCCGGCGAGCAGCAGGCGCTGGTAGAGGTCTTCTTTCAGCCCCTCCGGCTGATCCAGGCGCATCCGCTTCAAATGCTCGGGAAACGCCTCCGGCTCCGGTGCATCCAGCGCCGCCTTGCCCAGTTCCAGAATCTCCGTCAGCTTGAATTTGCTCTTGAGCCAGTTCAACGCCCGCAAGAGGTCCCGCTCCTCATCCGTGAAGTCGCTGCCCAGCGGATACTCCGGGAACAGCCGGCGATGCCGCGCTTGAATACCCTGTAGCCGCTCCGGCGTATTGTCTGCAAAGCGCGGGTCCAGCTTGAAATCCTTGGGTAACTTGCCAGCCTTTTGTGCCTGCTCGATCAAGTCGGCCTGGAAACGTGAGTCGGTGATATTGAGCAATGCCTCGATCACCTTGGCATCCGTCTGCCCACGCAGGTCGGCGATTCCATACTCGGTGATGACAATGTCCCGCAGGTGCCGAGGGATCGTGCAGTGGCCGTACTCCCAGACGATATTGGAACTGACCTCCCCCGCCGACTCGCGCCAGCTGCGCAGAATCAAGATCGAACGCGCGCCCTCCAGCGCATGCCCCTGGGCCACGAAGTTGTACTGCCCGCCCACGCCGCTGAGCACACCACCGCCTTCCAACTGATCGGCCACACCGGCGCCGAGCAGCGTCACCATGATCGCGCTGTTGATAAAGCGCGCATCCAGGCGCTGCAAACGCTTGAGTGCTTCCTGGCCGTACAGCTCGTTGATGTAGCTGATGCGGGTCATGTTGAATCCGAGGCGCTTGGCGTGGGTCATTTCCTGCAGGCGCTGGTAAAAACTGCGCGGCCCGAGGAAGAACCCGCCGTGGATCGACACCCCATCGGGCTGCGCAGCATCGTCGATCAGGCCGGCGTTGGCCTGCTCCTGGGTCGCCACATCCGGGTACACCTTGCGTCGCACGATGCCGGCGTCCGCCAGCACCAGCAAGCCGTTGACGAACATTTCGCTGCAACCGTAGAGGCCACGGGCGAAGGGTTCGACGCCGCCTTCACGGCTGATCAAGGGGGCCCACTGGTACACGTCGAGGTCTGTCAGCAGCAAGCGGTACGACTCATTGTCGGCTTGGCGGGCCAACAGCGCAGCCGTCAACGCGTCGCCCATGGAGCCGATGCCGATCTGCAATGTGCCGCCATCGCGCACCAGGGTGCTGGCATGCAAGCCAATAAAGTGGTCCTGAAACCCCACCGGCATGTTCGGTGTGGAAAACAGCGTGGTGTTGTCCTTTTCGTCGAGCAAGTAGTCGAATTCATCCATGCCCAATTCGGCATCGCCCGGCATGTAGGGCAAATCACTGTGGACCTGGCCGACCACCAGAATGGTTTCCCCCGCCTCACGGCGCTTGGCGATCATCGGCAGCAGGTCGAGGGTGATATCGGGGTTGCAGCTCAGGCTCAGGCGATCCGGGTGTTCGGCACTGCTGGCCACCAGTTGCGCCACCAGGTTGAGGCCGGCGGCATTGATGTCGCGGGCTGCGTGGCTGTAGTTGCTGCTCACGTAGTCCTGCTGCGCCTGTTCGCTGTGCAGCAGGCTGCCGGGCTGCATGAAGAACTGCTGCACGCGGATATTTTTCGGCAGGCTGTCCTTGTGCAGGTCGGCGAGAAAATCCAGCTCGGGATAATCGCCAAACACCCGCTCGATAAAAGGTTCGAGAAAGCGCTTCTGCAAACCATCACCCAATGGAGGGCGGCCCAGGCTCAGCGCGGTGTAGATCGTCAGCGAGCGCTCCGGCAACTTGGCAATGCGCCGGTACAACGCATTGGCAAACAGGTTCGGCTTGCCCAGACCCAGGGGCATGCCCATGTGGATATGCGCCGGCAACCGCGCCAGTACGTCGTCAACTGCTTGCTCGATTGAACACAACTGCACCATCCGACCCTCCTGAACATTCCATGATTAGGGGTTGGACCGAGCTTGCCGGGTCTTTGCTGCAATGAACAGCCTCGAAAGCCAAATCCGCGGCACAAAAAAGCCGCTCGTAAGCGGCATTTTTGGCGAAGGTCGGCGGGTTACAGGCCGGACATCTTCTTGATCGCGCCTTTCAGGTCGTCATCCGAGCAATCCGCGCAGGTGCCTTTGGGTGGCATGGCGTTGATACCGGTGATCGCCTTGGCCAGGATGCCATCGAGGCCGCCCTGGTGGTCGGCGCGTTCTTTCCAGGCGGCGGTGTCGCCGATTTTCGGCGCGCCCAACAGGCCGGTACCGTGGCACGCGTTGCAGTGCTTGGCGATGATTTCATCCGGCGTCTTCGCAGCGCCTCCACCGGAGGCGACGGCCACTTCCATGCCCTTGCATTCCTGGCCCTGGACGCAGACTTGCCCGACAGGCTCAAGGCGCTTGGCAATTTCATCGTTAACAGTCGCAGCCTGAGCGCTGACAGCCCAAAGGGCCAGTACGGTTGCTGGTGCAGCCAGCATTTTCATAATTAGGTTCACGCGTTCACCCTCAATGGTGGCTATTCACGCCTGCGGCCACGGTTTCGCAGGCGGCGAAAGTATAACGGTTAGCCCGTGCGGCCGAAACAACCCTATTAAATAAAGGGAGATTAAGCCTCGCGGATACAGCTACGGGTGTCTCTGCAACGCTGGCAGGACGCCTCTTTTGTCAAAAGTTCGCGGGTGTGGCTGCGCTGATTAGTCGCGCCGGCACGTCGAACGGGTTGCGAAAACGATGCGGCTTGGTGCTTTCAAAGTAGTAGCTATCGCCGGCTTCGAGCACAAAAGTTTCAAGACCGACCACCAATTCCAGGCGGCCTTCCACCAGAATCCCGGTTTCCTCGCCTTCGTGGGTGAGCATTTCTTCGCCTGTATCGGCGCCCGGCGGGTAAATCTCGTTGAGAAACGCGATCGCCCGGCTGGGGTGCGCCCGGCCTACCAGCTTCATGGTCACGGCGCCGTCAGAGATATCGATAAGCTCATTGGCTTTATAGACGATCTGGGTCGGTATTTCCTGGAGGATCTCCTCGGAAAAGAACTCGACCATGGACATGGGGATGCCGCCCAGCACCTTGCGCAAGGAGCTGATCGAGGGGCTGACACTGTTTTTTTCGATCATCGAAATGGTGCTGTTGGTGACACCCGCACGCTTGGCGAGCTCGCGCTGGGAAAGACCCTTGAGTTTACGGATGGATTGCAGTCGTTCGCCGACGTCCAATGCAGGAGCCTCCTAGGATTCAGGCTTTGTTGTAGTTGAGCGTTATCATGGCGACAGCGTTCAGTATTTACAACACTTGGGCCTAAATCCCGGGCAGCGGCGTTCGTACCTGGCGGTCAGGCGCCGGAATAGAGCCTTGGCACGCGGCGCAGGTTGCAGAAAATCTGGTAAGGAATGGTTTCGGCGGCGACCGCAATGTCACTGGCGAGGATGTTTTTGCCCCACAGCTCAACGGTCGAACCCAGACCGGCCTGCGGCACATCGGTGAGGTCGATGCACAGCATGTCCATCGACACACGCCCGAGCAATTGGCTGCGCTGACCCGCCACCAGTACCGGCGTGCCGGTCGGCGCATGGCGCGGATAACCGTCGGCATAGCCCATGGCAACCACGCCGATGCGCATCGGTTTGGGCGTGATGAACTTGGCGCCGTAACCCACCGGCTCGCCGGCCGGTAACTCACGCACGCAGATGACTTTCGACTCCAGGGTCATCACCGGTTGCAAGCGCGCGGCGATGGCCTGGTCTTCACCAAACGGCGTCGCACCGTACAGCATGATGCCTGGGCGCACCCAGTCGCTGGACACATTCGGCCAGCCCATCACCGACGGCGAGTTACGCAGGCTGACCTCTGCCGACAAGCCTTGGCGCGCGGCGTCAAACACGGCGACCTGTTCATTGCTGCGCACACAGTCGAGTTCATCGGCGCGGGCGAAGTGGCTCATCAAAACGATCTTGGCGACCTTGCCGCTGGCCAACAGGCGCTGGTACGCCTCGTGATAATCCTTGGGGTGCAGGCCGACGCGGTGCATGCCCGAATCGAGCTTGAGCCAGATGTTCAGCGGTTTGCTCAGCGGGGCCTGTTCGATGGCCTCCAATTGCCACAGCGAGTGCACCACACACCACAAATCATGTTCGATGATCAGCGGCAACTCGTCAGCTTCGAAGAACCCTTCCAGCAACAGCACCGGGGCGCGGATGCAAGCGGCGCGCAGTTCCAGCGCCTCCTCGATGCACGCCACGGCAAATCCGTCGGCCTCGGCTTCCAGTGCCTGGGCCACGCGCACGGCGCCATGACCATAGGCGTCGGCCTTGACCACGGCGAGGGCCTTGGCCCCCGTGACTGCACGGGCCAATTGGTAGTTGTGGCGCAGGGCTTGGAGGTCGATCAGGGCACGGGCAGGACGCATGGCGGCAGGCTTCTAGGCGGCAGAGTGAAGAAAAAACCGGCACCGACAGACAGCATCGGCACCGGGAGAGGGATCGTTGTTTAAGGCAGCGCAGCCACGACGGACAGCTCTACCAGGATTTGCGGTTCGCACAATTTGGCTTCAACCGTAGCACGGGCCGGGGCGACGCCTTTGGGCAGCCAGGTATCCCACACCGCGTTCATGCCGGCAAAGTCGGCATCAATGTCTTTCAGGTAGATCGTCACCGACAGCAGTTTGCTTTTGTCGGTGCCCGCCAGGTCCAGCAAACGCTCGATATTGGCCAGGGTTTCACGGGTCTGCTGTTCAATCCCGGCGTTCAGGTCGTCACCGACTTGCCCGGCCAGGTACACAGTGCCGTTGTGAACAACGATCTGACTCATGCGCTCATTGGTGAGCTGGCGCTGGATTGACATGTCGTGCGGACTCCTGGTGGTTGCCATAACGGGAAATATCGAGGCCTTCGGCGCTGATCTGCGGGGTTTTCTTCGCGATCAGGTCGGCCAGCAAACGACCGGAGCCGCACGCCATGGTCCAACCGAGGGTGCCATGGCCGGTGTTCAGGAACAGGTTCTTGAACGGCGTGGCACCGACAATCGGCGTACCGTCGGGTGTGGTCGGGCGCAGGCCGGTCCAGAAACTGGCCTCGGCCAAGTCGCCGCCCTGAGGATAAAGGTCGTTGACGATCATCTCCAGGGTTTCGCGTCGACGCGGGTTAAGTGACAGGTCAAAACCGGCTATTTCCGCCATGCCGCCGACGCGGATGCGGTTGTCGAACCGGGTGATCGCGACCTTGTAGGTCTCGTCCAGGATGGTCGACGTCGGCGCCATCGCCGGGTTGGTGATCGGCACGGTCAGCGAGTAGCCCTTGAGCGGGTACACCGGCGCCTTGATCCCCAGCGGCTTGAGCAGTTTCGGCGAGTAGCTGCCGAGGGCCAGTACGTAGCGGTCGGCGGTTTCCAGCTTGCCGTCGATCCACACGCCATTGATGCGATCGCCGGCGTAGTCGAGGCGCTGGATGTCTTGTTCGAAACGGAATTCCACGCCCAGCTGCATGCACATGTCGACAAGACGCGTGGTGAACATCTGGCAGTCACCCGTCTGGTCATTCGGCAGGCGCAAGGCGCCGGCGAGGATATCCGTGACGCTGGCCAGGGCCGGCTCAACGCGGGCGATACCGGCACGGTCGAGCAGCTCGAACGGCACGCCGGAGTCTTGCAGCACGGCGATATCCTTGGCCGCGCCATCCAGCTGGGCCTGGGTGCGGAACAGCTGCGTAGTCCCCAGGCTGCGGCCTTCGTAGGCAATGCCGGTTTCGGCACGCAACTCATCGAGGCAGTCACGGCTGTACTCGGACAGGCGCACCATGCGCTCCTTGTTCACCGCATAACGGCTGGCGGTGCAGTTGCGCAGCATCTGCGCCATCCACAGGTATTGATCGATATCGGCCGTGGCCTTGATTGCCAGCGGTGCGTGGCGCTGCAGCAGCCACTTGATAGCCTTGAGCGGCACGCCTGGCGCGGCCCATGGCGAGGCATAGCCAGGAGATACCTGGCCGGCATTGGCGAAGCTGGTTTCCATGGCAGCGGCAGGTTGACGGTCGACCACGACCACATCAAAACCGGCCCGAGCCAAATAGTAGGCACTGGTCACACCAATGACGCCGCTACCCAAGACCAGAACGCGCATTTTTATATCCTCATCGCGGGCGTGGCCGCTGACGTGTGTTATTCGAGCAATGATGTGCGCAGTGTAAAAAACAATCTCCAGTGCATTTCACTATATAACTGCCTATATTTGGCGACAATTCTCGGCAAAAACCCTTTTCACAGAGGCGTATCCCCTATGCGTACCAACACCCAGACTAAGCGGGAGCTGGACAAGATCGACCGCAACATCCTGCGCATCCTGCAAACCGACGGGCGAATTTCGTTCACTGAGCTGGGGGAAAAGGTCGGGCTGTCGACCACGCCGTGCACCGAGCGGGTACGCCGCCTGGAGCGTGAAGGGATCATCATGGGCTACAACGCGCGGCTTAATCCGCAGCATTTGAAGGGAAGTTTGCTGGTATTTGTCGAGATCAGCCTGGATTACAAGTCTGGCGACACCTTTGAGGAATTCCGCCGCGCAGTGCTCAAACTGCCCCACGTGCTGGAGTGCCACCTGGTGTCGGGGGACTTTGATTACCTGGTAAAAGCGCGGATTTCGGAGATGGCGTCTTACCGTAAATTGCTTGGCGATATCTTGCTCAAGTTGCCCCACGTGCGCGAATCCAAGAGCTATATCGTGATGGAAGAGGTGAAGGAGAGCCTGAACCTGCCAATTCCGGACTAACTGCCTGGTACAACTCAGTCAAGATGTGGGAGGGGGCTTGCTCCCGATGAGGGTGTATCAGCTGATAAATCTCTGACTGACCCACAGCTATCGGGGGCAAGCCCCCTCCCACATTTTGACCGCGTACATCTGCTAGACCAGCACCTGCCGGGTGCTCGCCATGTACGCATGGATCTGCTTCTCCACCCGTGGGTGAATCAGCTCAACCGGCCCCCGCCCGTTGGGGCATGGCAGGGTCTTGGTAGTGCCGAACAGCCGGCAGATCAGCGGGCGTTCGTCGTACACCGTGCAGCCTTGGGGGCCGAGGTGCACGCAGTTCAGCTCATCCATGGCCGCGTCCTGCTCGGCGGCGGTCTTGCGCGGCAGGCGCGACATTTCCTCAGGTGAAGTGGTCACCGGCCCACAGCAGTCGTGGCAACCCGGAACGCATTCGAACGAGGGGATCTGCCTGCGCAGCGCGCTGATTTTCTGACTGTTGCAACTCATCGACACACATACCCAACGGCGAATAGGCGTGGATTCTGACGCAAAACGCCCTGCGCAGACAGCTTCGTCCGACCGCTGTATCCTGCGTCAAATTTTCCAAACAGGGATGCTCCCCATGACTGCCAGCGCCCGGCACACCGCTTCCTACTACGCCGCCAGCAGCGTGCCGCAACCCGATTACCCGGCGTTGACCGGCGAAGTGAGTGCCGATGTATGCGTGGTCGGCGGTGGGTTTTCCGGGCTCAACACGGCGCTGGAGCTGGCTGAACGCGGCTTTAACGTGGTGCTGCTGGAGGCGCGCAAGATCGCCTGGGGCGCCAGCGGGCGTAACGGCGGCCAGTTGATTCGCGGCGTCGGCCACGGCCTGGACCAGTTCACCCACGTGATCGGCACCGACGGCGTGCGCCAGATGAAGCTGATGGGCCTGGAAGCCGTGGAGATCGTGCGCGAGCGCGTCGAGCGCTACCAGATCCCCTGCGACCTGACCTGGGGCTACTGCGACCTCGCCAACAAGCCGCGCGACCTGCACGGCCTCGCGCAGGACGCCGAGGAGCTGCGCAGCCTCGGCTATCGCCATGAAGTGCGCCTGCTGCAAGCCGGCGAGATGGGCAGCGTGATCGGCTCCGAGCGCTACGTGGGCGGCATGATCGACATGGGCTCCGGGCATTTGCACCCGTTGAACCTGGCGCTGGGCGAAGCCGCCGCCGCGCAGCAATTGGGCGTGCAGTTGTTCGAGCAATCCCACGTGACACGTATCGACTACGGCCCCGAGGTCAAGGTACACACCGCCCAAGGCAGCGTGCGCGCCACCACCCTGGTACTGGCCTGCAATGCCTACCTGAATGGGCTGAATCCGCAGCTGAGCGGCAAAGTGCTGCCCGCCGGCAGCTACATCATTGCCACCGAGCCATTGAGCGCGGCGCAGGCCGCCAGCCTGTTGCCGCAGAACATGGCGGTGTGCGATCAGCGCGTGACGGTGGACTACTTCCGCCTGTCTGCCGACCGCCGCCTGCTGTTCGGCGGCGCCTGCCACTATTCCGGGCGCGACCCCAAGGACATCGGCGCCTATATGCGCCCCAAGATGTTGCAGGTGTTTCCACAGTTGGCCGACGTCAAGATCGACTTCCAATGGGGCGGCATGATCGGCATCGGTGCCAACCGCCTGCCGCAGATCGGTCGGCTGGCCGATCAACCCAATGTGTATTACGCCCAGGCCTACGCCGGCCATGGTCTCAACGCCACGCACCTGGCAGGCAAGCTGCTGGCCGAAGCCATCAGCGGCCAGCAACAGGGGCGTTTCGACCTGTTCGCCCAGGTGCCGCACATCACCTTCCCTGGCGGCAAACACCTGCGTTCACCCTTGCTGGCGCTGGGGATGCTCTGGCACCGGCTCAAAGAGCTGCTCTGATCACTCGCGCCAGAAGGGTTTCAAGCCTTCCTGGCGCGCCTGCTCGGCGGTCAAACCGACGTCGAGCAGTTGCTCGCCCGTCAATTGCAACAGCGCCTTGCGTGTATGGCGACGATGCCAGAACAGATGCCAGCGGCTGACGTTACGCGGCGACGTCGCCCGCGCCTGCTCCGCCTGCAGTTCCTGACTGTGTAACACCAGCCGCACATCCGTCATGCCGTTCATTTTGCTGCCCCTCATTTGCTTGTTGCCATGAGTGAACAGCATGGGCGAGCGGCAAAAACCATTACAGATTCAACCTATCTTTATTAAATCCATACAGACGCTGCCTTTACGTGGCTGAATCCTGTATTTTCGCCCCATCTGTAATGGTCTCTTGGGAGCGATCGCCATGACCCTGTACGTCAACCTCGCGCAATTACTGGGCACGCGCATCGAGCAGGGCTTCTATCGCCCCGGCGATCGATTGCCTTCCGTGCGGGCCTTGAGCGTCGAACATGGGGTCAGCCTGAGCACCGTGCAACAGGCTTATCGGTTGCTGGAAGACAACGGCCTGGCAACGCCCAAGCCGAAATCCGGCTACTTTGTTCCGGTTGGCCGCGACTTGCCGGCGCTGCCCGAAGTCGGCCGTCCGGCTCAGCGCCCGGTGGATATTTCCCAGTGGGACCAGGTGCTGGAGCTGATTCGCGCGGTGCCGCGCAAAGACGTAATACAGATGGGCCGTGGCATGCCGGATGTATTGTCACCGACCCTCAAACCCCTGCTACGCAGCCTCGCCCGCGTCAGTCGGCGCCAGGACCTGCCAGGGCTGTATTACGACAATATTCTCGGCTGTATGGAGCTGCGTGAGCAGATTGCCCGACTGTCATTGGATTCCGGCTGCCAACTGACCGCCGAAGACATTGTGATCACCACCGGTTGCCATGAGGCGCTGTCCGCCAGCATCCATGCGATCTGCGAGCCGGGAGACATCGTGGCGGTGGACTCTCCCAGCTTCCACGGCGCCATGCAGACCCTCAAGGGCCTGGGCATGAAGGCCCTGGAAATCCCCACCGACCCGATCACCGGCATCAGCCTGGAAGCCTTGGAGCTGGCGCTGGAACAGTGGCCGATCAAGGTCATCCAGTTGACCCCCAACTGCAACAACCCCTTGGGCTACATCATGGCTGAGGCGCGTAAACGCGCGCTGCTGACCCTGGCCCAGCGCTTCGATGTGGCGATCATCGAAGACGATGTGTATGGCGAACTGGCCTACAGCTACCCACGCCCGCGCACCATCAAGTCGTTCGATGAAGATGGCCGCGTATTGCTGTGCAGCTCCTTCTCGAAAACCCTCGCGCCCGGGTTGCGCATCGGCTGGGTGGCTCCCGGTCGTTATCTGGAACGGGTACTGCACATGAAATACATCAGCACCGGCTCAACCGCCACGCAGCCGCAGATTGCGATTGCCGAATTCCTCAAGGGCGGGCATTTCGAACCGCATTTGCGGCGGATGCGCACCCAATACCAGCGTAATCGCGACCTGATGCTCGACTGGGTCAGCCGTTATTTCCCGGCCGGCACCCGCGCCAGCCGCCCACAAGGCAGCTTCATGCTGTGGATCGAGCTGCCAGAAGGCTTCGACACCCTCAAGCTCAACCGCACCCTCGTGGAGCAAGGCGTACAGGTCGCGGTGGGCAGTATCTTTTCTGCATCGGGCAAGTACCGCAACTGCCTGCGCATGAACTACGCTGCCAAGCCAACCGCGCAGATTGAAGAGGCGGTACGCAAAGTTGGCGCGACAGCAATCAACATGCTCGCTGAGGCGAGCGACTGACCTTTCGCGGGAAATTGCCGTCATATGCCGACAACCGCCCTGATCTGGAAGCGACTCCCTTGATGATTCAACGGCTTTTACCGTTTTTCCTGTTGGGAGCCCTGGCCCTGGGCGGTTGCGCCACCACGCCGACACCGCGCATCCCCAGCGACGCGCTGCCCGCCGCGCAATCATCGTTCGGCCGTTCGATCCAGGCCCAGGCCGCGCCCTATCAAGGCCGCTCCGGCTTTCGCCTGCTGCCCAACAGCAGCGAAGCCTTCATGGCCCGCGCCGAGCTGATCCGCAACGCCCAGACCAGCCTCGACCTGCAGTACTACATCGTGCATGACGGCATCAGTACACGCATGCTGGTGGACGAACTGCTCAAGGCCGCCGACCGTGGCGTGCGCGTGCGCATCCTGCTGGACGACACCACCAGCGACGGCCTTGACCAGATCATCGCCACCCTCGCCGCTCACCCGCACATCGAGATTCGCCTGTTCAACCCCCTGCACCTGGGCCGCAGCACCGGCGTGACGCGGGCCATGGGGCGCTTGTTCAACCTGTCGCTGCAACACCGGCGCATGCACAACAAGTTGTGGCTGGCGGACAACAGCGTGGCCATCGTCGGCGGGCGTAATCTGGGGGATGAATACTTCGACGCCGAGCCCAACCTGAACTTCACCGATATCGACATGCTCAGCGTGGGCCCGGTGGCCGAGCAGCTCGGCCACAGTTTCGACCAGTACTGGAACAGCGCCCTGAGCAAACCCATTGATGACTTCGTTTCCATCACCCCGTCCAAAGGCGACCTGGCCGCCGCCCGCGTGCGCCTGCAAGCCTCGCTGGCCGACTCACGCCAGCAGAACCACGCGCTGTACAACCGCCTGCGCACCTACCAGACCCAGCCGCGCATGGACACCTGGCGCCGCGAGCTGATCTGGGCCTGGAACCAGGCACTGTGGGACGCGCCGAGCAAGGTGCTGTCCAAGGCCGACCCGGACCCTCGGCTGCTGCTGACCACCCAGTTGGCCCCGGAGTTGGAGGGCGTCAGCCATGAGCTGATGATGATCTCGGCGTATTTCGTACCGGGGCAGCCTGGGCTGGTGTACCTGACGGGGCGCGCCGACGCCGGCGTGTCGGTGAGCCTGCTGACCAACGCTCTGGAAGCCACCGACGTGCCCGCCGTGCACGGCGGTTATGCGCCCTATCGCAAGGCGCTGCTGGAGCACGGGGTAAAACTCTACGAACTGCGCCGCCAGCCGGGCGACCCCAGCGCCGGCAGTGGACCGCACCTGTTCCGGCGCGGCACCTTCCGGGGCTCGGACTCGAGCCTGCACAGCAAGGCAATGATCTTCGATCGCACGAAGTCGTTTATCGGCTCCTTCAACTTCGACCCACGCTCGGTACTGTGGAACACCGAAGTCGGCGTGCTGGTCGACAGCCCCGAGCTGGCCGAGCACGTGCGCAACCTGGCGCTGCAAGGCATGGCCCCGGCCTTGAGCTACGAAGCGAAACTGCAGGATGGCCAAGTGGTGTGGGTAACCGAGGACAACGGCCAGTTGCACACCCTGACCCGTGAGCCGGGCAGTTGGTGGCGCAGGTTCAATGCCTGGTTCGCCACCAGCGTCGGCCTTGAGCGCATGCTCTAGAATCATCACAGTTCAAAATGTGGGAGGGGGCTTGCCCCCGATTACAGTGTGTCAGGCACAACAAGTCCTGGCTGATCCGCCGCTATCGGGGGCAAGCCCCCTCCCACATTTTGAATGCATTTCAAGGTCAGGCCGGCTGTGCGGCGCCAAATGCCCCTTGGCGCAGCAACAGCACCACCA